>JADBYA010000001.1 GCA_020403245.1 Flavobacterium sp.
TAAAGCTACTTTAGCCTTGAAGGCAGCAGTGAATTTGCGACGGGTTTGTTTTTTCATAATTGAGTTTTAAATTAATTAAAAAAATTAACTTACCCTCTGGTCTGAAATTTGGGGAGTATTATATTATAAATCAAACGACCCCAAGTAGAAATAATATTTCTATATGCGCTTGAAGCATCAGGCATAGTAGCATCAACTATGAAATTGACCAAATCAGTCTTAACCTGATCATTATTTAATTTTAATGGAAATGTAGGATTTAATGAAGCATTTTTTACAAGTTGGTCTGATTTTGAAAGTGCACTAATACTTTCAGCTGCAGCATTTATTTCATTTACATCTTTATTGTTCCAATAAAGATTTATCCCAAATTTTAAAAAATCGATTGTTCCACCAGCTATATCGCCTGATGACTCCCTCATATTTTGTTTTAATTCCTTATTTGCTCTGAATAATTCTTTTCGTTTTTGTGATGGAGTTTTTCCTTTAAAATTAACATATGGTGCAAGTTCCTTAGGCGAATCTGGATCTACAAGTTTATCTTGATTTGTAATTTTAAAAGCTTTTTCATGATTCTCTACTTTTGCATGAATTTGAACATTTTTTATCCATAGGTCTTCTTTTACATATACTTCATCGTGCTTAAATAAATGCAACCCATAAATACTTGTTCCAGCTTTCATGTACTCTAAACCATCAAAATCTATTCCGTCAATTGGTCTATTACTTGCAAACTGATAGGGAGTCAATTCGGGATAATCAGAAGTCACCGGATCCACACTCAAAAACTTCCCAATCCTGCCATCATAAATCCGCATCCCATAATCCTGCTGATTGCCCTCCCCTTTTACTTCATTATCATTCTCCTTGCCATTAAACCCATACCGATACCCACCACTCGATTTTCTACCCGGCATTTGCATACCGAATGCATAATAATCCTGCACAGATTGTACTTCCGCTTCAAAGTAGCTGGTACTGCTGTTGTTGGTGCTTACCTGCAGCTTTTTATCGGTAATGGTGGCTAATACGTTACCAAGGTGATTGGATAGTTACCTCGGTAATATCTATTATAGGCATTGGCCTCGGTGATTACTTCGCAGCAGTCATAGTGTGAACACTATTAACTGCTCAGTAATTCAAAGATCTGCTTACCCCAATAGCCCACTTCACGCTGTTTGCTATCGGTGCTTACCGAAGTTACAATTTTTTCCGGCTGATACATGCCTAAACGGGAACTTCCATACAAATGCTGTTCCGACCAAAGCAGTTTACCGGCTTTTCTGTCATAGTGATAAACTGCAAGAACGTTACCCGTTGCATCTCTTATGTAAATATCCGCATCCGATGTATTCAGTGGTGGCTGCACATTGCACTGAGGAGTACATTGGGCTAAACCAGCCTCTATGATGGCCGAATACTCCCTGTACCGCTCATCGGTATATTCACTTAAAAATGTAATGGTCTTCCGCGCCCTGTAGGTCTCAGGATTATTGCTGTTGCGCTCATACACTTCCAGTTCGTCAATGCCCGTTCCCGGTGGACACTCCCCACACTGGTTCGTAGCATAGGGTGTAAGTATCCCTAAACAGCAAAGTTCAGCCTATAGTCTCCGTCTGAGTTTGAGATGGATTACTGAAATTTACTTCTTATTCTACTTTTACGCTAATTCTAACATCAAGTAGGATATACTATCCCTTAGTCATCATAATAACCTTTCCTATAAACAAATATTGATTCAGGAGTAACTAAATTATTATCAATCGCCCCCGGTGCATTAATTACAATACCAAATTTTTCGGAATTAAACCCTGTAAACTCATCATTTATATTTTTATCAATGCTACTAAAAAAATCAAAGAGGTATTTATAAGATTTATCAAACAATGATATATTTTCAAACAACAAGTAACCTGAATAGAACTCAAAAGCAGTAACATTATCTAATTTGTCATAATAAACCAAGAGGTCTATTTCAGTAAAATGATCATAAAAATCTTGAATACCTTCAAATTCCTTTACACCAGAAGTAAAAGATAAATTTATTTTCGATTGTATCCCTTTTCGCGAATCTAAAAAGGATAACTCTCCCACTGACACATAAGGAACAATTACCATTTATTTATTTTTTTTGTTCTGTCAACTGTTTTTCCAACTTAGGTATTATTTCTTTTTGATAATAATCTCTTGCGTCTTTAATTGCTGATTTATACTTATTTCCATAACTAGAAATAAGTCTCTCAGAATTTAGATCGAAGGCCTCCATAAATTTTCCATCTTTTAACAGACTTGCTTCTTTTTTTCTAAAAGCTTGTGCCGCCTTAGAATTACCAGAAGAAATAAAAGATTGATGTTCTTTATAAAGCATTTGCATTGCACTTCCTTCGCCAAAACTTATATCAAATCCTGCTTGTTTTATCCCACCCATTGTTGGCAAGTGGTTGCCTTCTAAAATATTCTTCTTCGATAAAAGATCTCTTTTAGCTCCGCCAAGAAATGCAGATTCAATTTCTGCCGTTCTGCCTGCTACCCTAGTTCCTGCCGCCCCTTTTGCTAACGGAATAGGAATAAGGAATTCTGCTCCAAATTCTAAACCTTGTCCCAATGCATAACCAGAAACTGCAGGATCCTTACTCGCTAAATTACTGCCCCACTGTTTTAACTCCTTCTTTATTTCACGATATGCCTGTCCTGGATTTGTAACTGCCTGATAGATTGCCGCAGTTTGTAGCATTTTTTCAGGTGTGGGTACAGGGGAGGTAAGTGTAGCTAGAGATTTCAGGCTACTCCATGCAGAATGAAGAAACCCCTTTCCCATAGCTGTCATCCCTTTAGCAACCTGATCTCTTGCTTCTGTACTTTGAAGTTGAGATGTTCCCCAACCGAAGCCAACACCTGCTGCTTCTAACCCATCTAAGTCTATTGCCTGTATTGGTGTATTGCTGGCATATTGATACGGTGTTAATTCAGGATAGTCTTTTGATATTGGGTCTGTCGATAAAAAGCGACCTATTCGTGGGTCATGTATTCTCCAGCCATAATCCTGCTGATTTCCCTCCCCTTTTACTTCATTATCATTCTCCTTGCCATTAAACCCATACCGATACCCCCCACTCGATTTTCTACCCGGCATTTGCATACCGAATGCATAATAATCCTGCACAGATTGTACTTCCACTTCAAAGTAGCTGGTACTGCTGTTGTTGGTGCTTACCTGCAGCTTTTTATCGGTAATGGTGGCTAATACGTTACCAAGGTGATTGGATAGTTCAAAGATCTGCTTACCCCAATAGCCAACCTCTCTTTGTTTGCTATCGGTGCTTACCGAAGCTACTACTTTTTCCTGAAGGAAAAAGCAGAGTGAGGGTGGAGTTTGGGTGTGCTCCAACGCTGACGGTTGGAGTTAGAGTAACGACGGGTATGAGAGTGGATAAGGGGTATAGAGCCATCGGCTCGATTTTAAAAAAAACCTGGAATTTTAACCCTTAACATCTTCTAACACATGACGAATAGATTGCCGTAGACACAATGCATATTTAATCTATTCTGCCTATACCCATATTGGCACCACGTTCGGTCCGCCTTGGTTGAGTTTGTGCATTGCCATTTTAATGCCATACTGATCCGCTTCTTGGATGAGTTGAAGCTTCTGTTCAAAACTCCAACTTCGACGTTTTGTTTTCATGGTAACCTAAATTTAATGTTCTAAACTGAATTAAAAAATCAGTCCAGTCATTTAGGGGGTCAATACATCAGTTAGGGGATTGTTACAACATTAAATCTTAACTAATTCAGATTAATTTTAAAATCTTTCAAAATAATTATAGAAATCTCCAACCTTAATCCAGACTTGATCTGTATAAGAAGTTATACCATATTTTGTATCATTGGTATCACCAAATCCAATTAACATCAATTTAAAAATAGTTCCATCTAAAACATCATAAAAATAACCGTTACCAATATTCGTAACTATTTCAGAAGATTCAATGAATTTTTGTTTGGGTATAAGAATTTTTTTTTCGAATCTACTACACCCATTGTAACATTCAATATTTTGAATTTTTGTATCTTTAGCAATATCTTTTTTAAGTCTGTAAAAATATCTTGTCCCAGGGTATACATAAAAAAGGTGTCCATCTTTAAATATTTTTTCATCGATAGGTAATTCCTGCCTAGTAAATTTTTCATTGTGAAAAATTCTAGATTGAAAGACCTTTGACTTTAAAGTGATATACAAATCTTCATTATTTAATTTAATAGAAAACAACTCTCTTGAACTATCAAGAACTTGAGATTTACTATAAATACCTATAATCTGATTATTATTAATATTATAATAACATACAAAGTTTGAATCTCTATTGCTTTGTAAATATAAAAGCTTAGTTCGAGCAAATTTTTCGAAATAAATAAATTTTAAAGATATAATACTATCATTCAAATTTTTAACATATAAACAATACTTATTGCTATCTTTATTTATTATGTTCTGAGCATAATAAGTATTGTTTAATGATTGAAATATACTCTTCTGTGATAAATTACTTTTGTACAAAGCAGTCATTGATTTCTTGTCTTTACTGTATTCACATCCATAAATAAATAAAATGCCAAATAAAAATGTATTAAAGTACGCTATAATTCTAGATGACATATAAATTTTAATCATTACTATTTCGTGTATTATTTTTAGGTAATTTTAGAGCATTCTTTTTCTCTTCCGTTGTAGCCTCATCATAAAATTTTCTTGATTTTTCATTTATCAGAATGTCAATTGTCTTTTGAAACATTTCTGAATTTTTGAACATAAGTTCGGTACCAGACTTCAAATTA
>JADBYA010000010.1 GCA_020403245.1 Flavobacterium sp.
AGCATGACCCTGCTGAATGAGTTGCTCGGCATAAGGTCGGTACATTGCTTTGCGTTCGCTCTGGCGGTAAGGACCGAAGGGGCCACCATGTCTTGGACTTTCATCAGGAACAAGTCCGCACCACTCCAGGGTATCGAGGATGTACGCTTCAGCGCCCGGTACAAACCTGCCCTGGTCGGTATCTTCAATGCGCAGAATAAAATCACCGCCCTGTTGACGGGCGAATAAATAATTGAACAAGACTGTTCTCACACCCCCCAAATGAAGACCTCCGGTAGGAGAGGGGGCGAAACGTACACGCACCTTTTTACTCATGTTGCAAAGATACGATCTTCAGCTTAAGGACGTTGCGGAATGAGGGGTAGTTGAGAGCTATAGATTTTCCTGTCGTGCAGCGACGAGAAACTTACATCAGAATGTCAAATAGGGTAATTACTATTCCGGCTGTAACCCATGATCTTACAAACTTATTACAAATTACCTAATTTTTCTGCAAGTTGCAGTAAACCTATCCTGGTTTTGATTAGCTTTTTTCGCGTTTCATTTCTGACATTTTTTGGGATATAAAATTGTTTAGTCACAACAAATTTAATCCCAACTGTCAGATTAAGTCTTTATCTACTTCAGATAACGTGCGTACATGAAAAATTTGGTCTTTGTCTAATTATTTTATTTTTTCTCATTCCAATAAAAGCTATCCGGATAAGGTCTTTTGCCAAATATGGCGGTACCGACCCTGATAATTGTTGCACCTTCTTCTATTGCAATTTCCAAGTCATTACTCATACCCATAGATAATTCTTCAACAGGTATGTTTTTATCTAATAGTTGCAGCTGGAGTTGTTTTAATAATTGAAAGCACTTGCGCGTTTTTTCTTTTTCTGCAGAAAACGTTCCAATAGTCATTAATCCCTTAATATTGAGTCTATCCAGTCGCCTTATACTTTGAGCAAATTTTATAGCTAATGACGGTGATATGCCAAATTTGCTTTCTTCAAACGATGTATTTATTTGTATAAAAATATCTATCGTTTTATTTTCAAGCTCTAATCGACTCTGTATTTTTGCAGCTAATTTGAAGCTATCAACAGATTGAATACAGTCGACATATTTGATTACTTCCTGTATTTTATTTGTTTGTAAGTGGCCTATGAAATGGGTTTGGTGTGGGGTATTTTGTAGCTTTTCAAATTTGTTTTTGAGTTCTTGAGCTTTATTTTCGCCTATTAAAATTACTCCTGTTGAAAGTGCACATAAAATATTTTGCGGTTCAACTGTTTTTGTAGCTAAAAGAAGTTTTATTTCATTGGGGTTTCTGACGGCATCATTGGAGGCTTTTTTTATTCTGGATTTAATTTTTGCTATATTCTCTTCGATTTGGTTCATTGTCTCATTTCGTGTTCAGAACAATCAATTCTTAGTTCGTGATCTGCGAGTTTGTTTTTTAAGAGTTTGCAAAAGTGAATACCGTGCTCAAATTGATAATTTGAGCACGTGAAACACATTCTTTGAATTGTTATTATGCCTGATTTATTAAGATCACATATCAATTTCAATAAGCCGTTTAGCCAAACTGATTTTTGTTCATCTGTCAGTTTTTCTATAGGTTGTTTTATCGATGAAGCAAACAAAGAAGCCTTTTTTGCTACTTTTTCTCCTTCATTTGTCAGATTTAAAGTATAACTTCTTGAATCAACAGCATCGGGCAATTTTATTACAAGTTTTTTTGAAAGTAGAACCCTTACACTGTCGCTTATAGTTGCTTTCGTCATATTGAATTCATCTGCCAAATAACTAATTCTGCACTTTTCCGGTGAATGGAAATAGATGAAAATTATAATTTGAATTTGTATCGGACTCAAAGCATTTTCTTTACATTCATTCCATAGTAATACCCTAAATGCCTCTGAAATACGTTCCAAAGCCACAACTATTCGGCTTTCAATTGACTGGTTTTGTTCGATTAAATTAAATGATGAATTTTTCATGATTTTTTTTTAACTGCACACATCCAGCTTTTTTTCTGAATCTGTTTTTCTAATATTCTACAGAATTCACTTGCTCATATAGATATATATGGATGAATTCATTATACGTAACTTGAAATACCATTCCCTCAGTTGAATCTGCTAAGTTATCTGATTTGACCGCAATTGGATGAATATCACATAGACTTTTTGCAATTGTGTTAGATTTGATGATTAGAAAGTTTTCCATTCTATAGCCGCATGCTGTGTTAGGGTTACATGAAAATATACGAACATATTTTTCAAGTTCTACTTTATTTTAGTGAAAGGATCGTAGGTGAAAAGAAAAAACTAGCATCTTTCATTAGCAATTTTCCATTTCAATAATTATGTATCCTTTTTTTAGTATTTCACTTTCCCATTCTGTTTGTATGGTTTCAATGTGACAAAAAGTACAATGTTTTGATGTTAACGATTGGCCTACTTGCCCTTTATTTTTTAGGTAATCTCGGCCATAGCTTTGTATTATATCAATATTCTTATTTTCTTCCGGAACGATTATGTCAAAGTGCATTCTACTTCCGTCTTTTTTCATTACATAGGTGTCCCAAACTGCTACCTTCATTTTTTATTTGTTTTTTTGAAGATTAGCCATTCAGTTGGTTAATGCTGAATGGCTAATCAAAATTTGTTTGTTAGAACTCGCTATTTTTCAAATATGGTTGTCCCCATAGAATGGATTGTAATAAAACAGATTTTAGCCATGCATTATACATTTTATCTACATCTTCAGCACTGGCTCCTTTTTTTGCCAAGAAGGGCTTTAAGGTTGTAGTTATCGGTATTGTTAATGCTGGTATATATCTGTAATTTACGATAGGTACCGAATTAACATTATCTGTTTTGTTCTTTTTTGTTTTGTAGTGCCTCAATCCTATTTCATATTGATAATTTAACCATTCTTGGTTGTAATTAGCTTCTGCAGTTTGCAATATCCACATAGCAAATCTTTCTCTAACCCTCGCTAAATAATCTCCTTCTGGTTTTCCGGTATTTTTGTTTCCAAAGAAATACACCAGTTGAGGTGTTGAAGCTACAAAACCATACCAAACATCTAAAATTTCATTAGTTTGGTCTTTTAATATTTCCCTGCTCATTTTCAGGTATTTAATATCAGCTTCCCCAAAAAGTAAAGATTGTTCAAGAAGTTGAAGGTCCTCGAGGTTAAATGGGGATTTTGCTACTTTCTCAGTTCCGTAGGTATAACCTGCGGGTGCTTTTTTGTTTTGTGCCTGAACTGATAAAAATGACACGATTAGTAATGTTAGAATAGATACCTTTTTCATTGTAATAAATTTTAATAATTAAATATGAAGCGTTTAAAAGTTAGGAAACCTAATTAAATAAGGCAAATTTTTTTATCCTTTTACATCTGCAATAGAAGCGCCAAAATTGATGTGGAGCACATTTCCGGTGGGAGTTACTAACGCAGGTACTGATTTTACACCAGCACTTTCTGCTGCTGCAATTTTGCTTCGATCTTCACCAATATGAATAACATCTACGTTTTTTTCACCAATCAGATGAATGATGTCATGTTCTGCACTCACGCATACCGGACATCCTGCATGATAGAAGATTGATTTTTCCATTTTTTTAAATTTAGGGATTAAGGCGTTATTGCCATGGCAAATATAGTAAGGAGTCCTAATTATACAAAATATTTTCTTCATTTTTTTAAAACACTTAGCCAGAAATTGTTAAAATAAATAATGCGTTATAATCTGATAAGGGTGGAGAGCAGGTCTTTCACATCAAATGGGACTGATTCATAGTGTACAAAAAGTCTCCGTAAATAAGAGATTTGCCGGATTTGAAATAATGACAGAGGTAATAATTTTGAAACAACAGACTTTGTTTTGTAAGCCACCAATTAGTAACTATCATCTGTTAACAACATTGAATGCTTGTTTCTGCGCTCATTTTTTCTGTAATCTGTCATCTTTAAGGCATGATTACGACCGTATCTTTGCTACATGTATGTAGTCAAGATGCCCTGGATGGTGAGGAAATGGTACAATGAATTTTATTGGAAGCTGCCGGAGAAAGAAAAAGTTATTTACCTCACATTCGATGATGGGCCACATCCATTTGCCACGCCTTTTGTTCTCGAACAATTGAAAAAATATGGCGCCAAGGCCAGCTTTTTTTGCGTTGGCAACAACGTGCGGTTGTATCCCGAACTAACGAAACAAATCAGGGAGGAAGGACATTGTCTGGGAAACCACACCATGCACCACATGAATGGGTGGAAAGTGAGGGATGAGGAATACATCGCAGATGTAATTGCAGCCGCTGAGCTTTTGCCTACCGGCTGGTTTCGTCCACCCTATGGCAGAATTCGGCAACGGCAGTTTCGCCAACTGAAACAAGAATTTCCTAGCCTGCAGGTAAT
>JADBYA010000011.1 GCA_020403245.1 Flavobacterium sp.
AAAAATACAAATTATTCTGCCGGACAAATAGAATTAAGCAACAACAGAACTTTATACATCAACAGGGCCTTAGGGCACCTATGGCAGGTTAGGTTCAATGTGAGACCTGAAATAACGATATTTGAATTAGAATCTGGATAAATGATCAACCATGCTTATCACAATTTTTTTACCTTCAAATGATACGTAAAATCTATTCGCCTTGTCTTCAAAATACGTTTAGATAACTGAAAAAAGTGAAGCAAGTAAAATCAAGAAAAGTACTACCAGACTGACAGTATGAAATTCAATTTTTCCTTTCATGCCTGTTCATCTCTTCAGGAATATTTGCCAAAAACAGAGACACTATTTTTCTGGAAAGAAGAATGGCAGACACACCTTACACTTTTTTTGTTGCAGTGTTTATTGACACAAGTATGAAATTTAAATCCGAATTGACAGATTTTAGTTTCAACAAGTATGACAGCTTAGCCTATATACAAACAATCTAAAATGAACCTCCAGGTGTCAGCTCCCCCATTATTCGTTTATTCAAAAGTTGACGAAATCGTTAACTTTAAATAACCGATATGAAAAAGACAAGATTTACCGAAACCCAAATTGTAAAGGCCATTCAGGAACATGAGAAAGGCCGTAAAGCAGAAGATGTCTGTCGAGAGCTGGGCATAAGTACTGCTGCATTTTATAAGTGGCGCCAGAGATATGGCGGACTTGAAGTTCAGGAACTTAAGCGAATGAAAGAACTGGAAGAGGAAAACAGTAGATTGAAACGGATGTATGCCAATCTCAGTTTGGTTCATGAAGCTTTTAAAGATGCAGTTGCAAAAAAGCTCTAACGCCTGACGAAAAGGGAAGCCTGGTTGAACATATGATGGAGGAACACCAAATCAGCCAGCGTCAGGCATGTAAAGCAGTAAGTCTCTCCCAAAGCACCATTCGGTATAAGCCAGTGCCCAACAACGATGATGAGGTTATCAATGAACTTCGGTCACTGATTGAAAAATATCCTTCAATTGGCTTTTGGCAAAGCTACTTCAGGATTAGAAGAATGGGCTATGCATGGAATCATAAACGGGTATACAGAGTTTACACCGAGCTAAAACTCAATATCCGTCGCAGGTTTAGGAAACGGTTACCTGCAAGGGTAAAGCAGGCATTATATCAGCCTGACAGTGTTAATGAAGTCTGGAGTGTAGATTTTATGAGCGATACTTTATGGGACGGCAGAAGGTTTAGATTGTTAAATATTGTGGATGATTATAACAGGGAAGTAATACATATTGAAGCAGATACGTCACTTCCCACCATGCGTTTAATTAGGTCTTTGGAATATTTAAAAGAGTTCAGAGGGTTGCCCAAAATGATCCGAGTCGATAATGGCCCTGAATTTATCTCTACACAGTTAGACGTATGGTGCAAGGATCAACAAATTATCCTTGTATTTATACAGCCTGGCAAACCGATGCAAAATGGCTATGTAGAACGTTGTAATGGCAATATTAGGAGAGAATTGCTGAATGCCTATGTGTTCCAGTCATTATCCGAAGTTCGAGAAAAAGCAGAGGAATGGCGATTAGATTACAACTGCTCAAGACCTCATGCATCACTGGGGTATGTTCCACCGGCAGAATACCAAAAAATCCAAATCCTATAAAAACTGAAAAAGAAAAATTTTATACTTTTGAATGTAACGGATTTTAGGGGAGCTGACAAAAATGCCACCTGAAATGGAAGTTTTATACACTTATCGCAACTATGATTCTACCATAAAAATACTTCCGTTTGATATGACATTAAATAGAAAGAAGAGTGCGCTATTTGACAAAAAGGAGGAAGAATGGGACGCAATAGTGAACAAAGCACATAAAGAAAAGAAAATCGCTGCAGGGTTATTGCCTCTTTTCAAATTACATATTAATAACATGAACTATCTTACTTCACAGTTTGAAAAAAGTTACAGGGAAATTAACAAAAATGTAGTATCTGATAGCATACGTTATTTAATGGTAGTAGAAAGAGAACTAAATTTTAAACTACTTGAAGATCTTCCTGAACTTGTTAGATTTAAGGACTGGCAGTCAAAGAAAGTGGAAGATTGGTTAAATAGAAATAGTATCATGACTAAAAACATACTCAGATTTTCTGAGGTCACTAAAGCGAGGAAGGTTGTTGTATTGACAGGCTTATTGCATAAATACATTTTGAAGGATTTGCTAAGTTCATCCAATACAGATGGCAAATATGAATTAGTGGAATATTTTGAGAAATGAAAGCATTTAATCTCTTTCTAGGTACACTTGCAACACAGGTGTAGAAGCTCTAGTTGCGGCGCAGCGTTTACCGGGGAAGGTGAGGGATGCGGAGATCAATTGTTGTTTGGAATGGGTTGCAGCAGTTTCTAAGCGGAGGAGGTGATGGTTGGTATTTAAATTGTGGATAATCATCAGCCACCTTGATAGAGGATTGAGGGGATTGGAAATGGATGAAGGCATGATTTGGTTGTGGGTATTGGCGTTTCGCTTGTATGAAATGCTTACAGACTATTAGGAGGATAGATTTAAAATTGAGCGGAATGATAAAAAGCCAATAAAATAATGACTCTGTTTATTTTTTTATAACTATACATTCTATGAAATATCTGTATCTTTTTTTCATACTACTGCTCTTCTCCTGTTGGGAAACGAATGGTGATAGGCTAATGATAAATCCTGACAGGGCTAAGAAAAAGCCATTAACAGGTAAGACAATTATAATAACCGGCCGTATTTCCAACTTTGGCGCCGATAGTATATATCTGTATCAGCAGCCCTATTGGGATGAATTTTTAGTGACTGTACCATTGGTCAATGATAGTTTTCGAATGGAGGTTGATAGTTCATTGCTGCTCAATCAATTTGATTCTTATGGGATGAAGTATAAAAAAATCAATTTTAAGAGAAAGGGTTTTGATTTTACTAATCATATTTTGACAACACCCAAACAGAAATATTTATCAAACTTTTTTTTAATTGATACAAGTAGCATCATAGTCAATGGTGATGCAAAAAAGGACAGTGGATTATACATTACTGCCGGAAAAAATAATGAATCCATGTTTAGATGTCAATGGCTTCAATTTGGCTATTTGAGTAACGATTCTGCCAAAAGAAAAAACGAAATGGAAAAATATCTTTCTATTATAAAAGAGTATCCTTCTTCTCAATATCTTTTGAGTAAAATTGATGAGAATAAGTCCGTCATCAAACGAGAGGAGCTAGCACAACTTTTGCAAGGGTTTGATCAGCGTGCGATAAGGTCGAATATTGGGAAAAAGATGTTGGCCTACCTCACAAAAAAAACAGATAATCAGCAAATAACAGATATGGTGCTGGAGGATGACAATGGTAAAGCCTCATCTGTCCTGAATACTACCGGGAAAGTGAATATGCTTGTGATTTGGGCGAGCTGGTGCGGACCTTGCAGAAGAGAAATTCCGGGGCTTAAAAAATTATATGATAAGTACAAAGATCGCGGATTGACCATTACCAGTGTTTCGACGGACGAGAACAGAGCATCGTGGAAGGCGGCGTTATTTGTAGAAAGCATGCCATGGAAACAACTCATTGTACCTAAAGACAAAATTGAATTGTTTAACCTCACGTATGAGGTCGGGTCGATTCCTTATGTGCTTTTTCTGGATGACAAAGGAAAAGTTATTACCCGCAGTATTGGTTTTGATGAAAACACCTCAGGGGAATATGAGTCAATCATTGCTAAATATATAAAGTGAAATAAAAGATGAAAGTACCTACTGTTTCTATTTAGTCTCTGATTGCAATTGCTTGAATCTGCCAACTTAAAGTCTATTGTTTAAAAGTGCGTGTTCGAAACTAAATACTATTTGTTAACACACGAGGTAGCTGAGTGTTTATAGCAAGGAGGCACGATGAAACGATTAAATACCAAATTCGATGACAATATTTAAAATTTGGGCTAAATACATTTAAATATAAATAGATTATGTGGGTTGAATTATATTTAAACGAATGGCAAAGTTAATGATGGTAGCTGAGTACTCCAGTAAAAATCACATATTTTACTTAAACCTAAAAAATCTCTCATGTATTTAAATAAAATTGCGCTTATCAGCTTATTAGTTATATCAACACATTCGTGCTCTTTAAAAAATTCTAAACATATAATTTCATGTCAAATTTCAGGGAAACTGCTAAATAATCAGGTAGATAGTGTCTATATCAAAAAGGCAAGAGATTTTGGTAGTAATTATTTAGATTCTGCTAAAGTAATTAATGGCGAGTTTAAGTTTAATATATCTGAAGCCGAGAAGGATGTTTCGTATGTCCTTTATTTAAGAACAAAGAATAACGGCAGAAAGGTTATGAAATTCGAGACCACAAATCCTAAACATTATGTTGCTTTTTTTTATATTGATACAAGTTATATTCAAATGATAGAAGTTCCTTTCGAACTCAACGATATTTCTGGTGAGCATTTATGTGTTTTGAAAGCTGGCATTGAAAATCGGGCTTTAAGTTCCTTAATTACAATTGAGTCATTTGGTCTTCCCGCTCAGCCACTTTTAAGAAGAAATGCCGTAGACAGTTTGAAATCATTCGCATTTCGTTTTTCTAACTCCAATTATTTTTTGAGTTATTTATACAGAGAAAAGGCAAATTTTGAAGGTACCGAATTAGCAGAAATTGTCTCAAATTTAGACTCTACTGTTTTACAAACCCCTTTTGGTAAAAGTATCAAAGCATATGGGCAAAAAATTAACTCTGAAATTAAATTTGAAGATATAATACTTAATACTCCCGAAAATTTAACTGCAAGTTTGTTTCCAAAAGACTCAATGTCGAGTATTAATTTATTAGTTTTTTGGGCAAGTTGGTGTGGCCCATGTTTGAAAGAAATTCCAGTTTTAAAAAAATTAGATTCAGTTTATCGCAAAAAAGGATTGCGAATAACTAGTATTTCAATTGATAATGACAAAGAATTATGGACTAAGGCTTTACAAGAACAAAAAATGTCTTGGAGACAGCTTCATGCAAGTAAAGATCAAATTGTCAGACTGAAGTCTCAATTTGATATTTTGGCAATTCCAGTTTCTATTTTTGTTGATGCAGAAAAAAAACAATTCAAAAGAGTCGAGGCCTTTAGTGAAAATATGTTTACTATTTATAATGATATAATAAAGGATAAAATAGGCAAATCAACAGTCATAGAATATTAGATTATGTACCCTATTTTATTATTTGAGGAATGAACTTAAATTTCACTTAATACACATTATAAGTAAATGTTTAGGGGGAGTAATTGTTAAACGATAGACCAGTAAGAAAATTTAATTATAAAACACCTAATCTAGCCTATGGAAGGAATTGCTCTTATTTCCTGAACTTGTAAACTGAATAATTATGATATTGCGATACTTGTTATTATTTCAGCTATTTGTCTGTCAATCTTATTCTCAGCAAAATAAATACCATTTCGTTATACAAAACAAGTTCAATGAACGATTGCCTTACGCCTCTTTGTTTTGGGAAAAATCTACGGGATTTTCAGCTAATGCTATGGGTGTTTTATCAGTAATTACAGAAACCCCAATTGACAGTATTTTTGTTTCATCAATTGGATATAAAACATTGCATACGGCCATTCGCCAAATTCAAATTAGAAATGATTCGATTATTGTTATTCTTTCCCCACAAGAATCTACATTGCCATCTATCACAGTTCATTCAACTAAAAATGTCTCTGATCTTGGTATTCAAGAAGGACAAACCTCTTTTTTAAGTAATCATTATAGAAATTTGATTGGGGCTGTCAAAGTAACTCAGCCAAGTAAAACTTGCAAAATCGAATCTGTATCTGTTTTTATTTATAAAAAATCTACCGAGAAAATCCCTTTTCGAATACGAATTTTTGCAGTTGATAAAAATGGCTATCCGGGTGAAGATTTATTACGCGAAAGTGTCGTCATTGATTCCTATAATATTGGACAATGGAATACTTTTTATTTGAATGAGAGGAATATTTATATAGATCATATAAATTTCTTCATTGGAATTGAATGGTTAAATCAGCCAAACACAAATGGCGCACTTCAAATAGGGTTAACTGATAAAATTAAAGAAGCGTATAGTTTTTATCGATTTGCTAATCGGGAATGGAGACAATTTAAATCTGCTAACGAGTCTAAACCGGAGAATTTGATGATTAAAACAAGAATTTTATATTAGTTATACGTACAAATGTATTTTTCAATATGCGACTCCCACTTTTCATCTTTTTTATTCTTATTTCCACAGTTGATTTAGGGCAAAAAATTCAACCAAGTAATGATGCATTGAGGTGGGAAATATCAGTTGCCAGTGGGCCATATCTTGATATGTTTTGGGACATTGTTGGTGACCCACCAAGCTATACCAATAAACCCGGCAGATCGATGAATTTAGGTAAACTTGATAGAATTGAATTGAAACATCTACTAAGAAATGAACGATCGGGAATATCATTATATTTTCAAAATGCTCAATGGAGAGAATTGTATGGCATTCGAACTGATCCATTAGAGAAATGGAAAGATGTAACAAGATATTGTCGTCGAATGCATTTTACCTTACATTATTACCGAATGTTCCCAAGCTGAAAAAAAGTATTGAATTATGTATAATCAGATAAAAATTATACTTCTAATTGGGCTGATTAAAATCTGCACAATAAACCCTTTAAGGGCACAAAACAACATTGTTGGAAGGGTTATTAATTCTCAAGGGGGGCTTCCTGTTCAAGGAGCCTATATACGCACAAATAAATCCCTTTCTAATTCTGTTTCAGATGGAAGTGGAATATTTAGAGTAAATATTTCGGATCAAATAGTTGATACACTAATCATAGAAGCATTGGGATTCAATCAGGTGGTCCTTCCAATTAAAAGTAGATCGGATACTCTCACCATAAAACTCGTTTCAATACCTTTTCAACTACCGGAAGTTAATGTGTATGCAATCAAGGATTGGAAAGAATTTTGGTCCAGATTAAAATTGACAACAAATAATCCTGTACCAGCAGAGTCAGAGATTATAAAAAAGGTGGATTTTAATGTTAATGGCACTGAACTCAATTCAAGTAATTTTAAGGCCCTTTCACATTTTGAAGGATTGTCTATTAACGGCCTGCAGAGTTACCTTAGAGGTATGTTGTTTTGGTATGTCGTTCATGCGTTTCAAGTCAACGATACTGCAGAGATAATACAGTATGATGGATTGCCACATTCAGAGTTGTTTACAGATATTGATAGGGGTCTTTTTTTATGGTTATTAGCAGTTGACATCTCCCCTGGAGGTAGAAGATTCGGATTAGGAAGAAATGTTTTCAAGGGGATTACAAATTTTGGGAATGACAGTGTTTATGTAGTTGAATTCTATCCCGAGGAAGATGGAAAACGAGAAAATACAGTTAAGTTCAACAGGGCTACTAGTAAATTTTATTCACTTTTTTCTGCTGAAAAACGATTCTATATTCGTAAATCTGACTTTCAAATACTTCGAATAGATTACAAACAAAATTCTAAAGATCCTGAGCCGTTATTAAAAGACAACATACAATCCATAAAGGAAATTTCAGGTTCAATTGGGTTTCAGTATTATAACGGTAGTATACATCCATCTTATATTTACCAGTTTTTTTCTTATACTGATAAAAATGGGAATCATATTAAAAGAAGTGATAGTTCTTATTTTTCTAATACCCAATTTATACAATTAAATGAGCCGGAATTAAAGAAAAAGTATCAGCTGGCTAAGTTATATCGAGATTTCCCCATTCGATCAGCGGCTTTTCTTTATAAATCAAGAATAGGACATTTTCGATATGTTCCAATTAAAAAATAATTTATTAGAATAAAAAACAGCCTTGTAATAATTTTTACATTAATCTTCTCTCAGATAGGCTTTTCACAAATAAATATTTTAGAGATAAAGGCATCTAATATTGAATTGGGTAAAATCAGAGAGGGTAGTAAAGTAAACGTGTTTTTTGATGTTTACAATCCCACTAAGAAGACAATAAGATTGTACTCTGTTTCATCAACATGTGGATGTACCATTCCTAAATAGCCAAGTTATATAAATTCCAGGCAACATGTCCGAATTAAGGCTGAGTTTAACAGTAAGGGTTTTTTGGGAAGAATTAGAAAAGAATTGGTTTTAGTTACAGATGATTCTGTAAAATATTATAAACTTACTTTTATTGCTCAAGTATTCAAATAGGATAATTAGGGGTTCAATATACGACCACCGAGGGTTTTCTTCTGTTAATGTGGTGTGGGTCTTGGTTATGCACGTTCTATCAATTCACGTATCATCAACTTTACTCCGGTTAATATTCCCATTTATGTTGAAGATTTTACAATAAGGCATACCAATAATTTTTATCAGCTCCTTTTTGAGCAGAGACTGGGTAGCAGCAGTAAGCATCAATTTAATTTGAGTACAGGACTATTTTATTTGCGTATGTCACAGCAAGAGATAGACGCTTCTATCTTTGGTCTTGGCCTCGAAGAGCGAAATTTCAAAAATAGCAGGCTGGAAGAAGGAGGAGCATTTCTTGGAATACAGTACCAGGCCAAAATCGACAACCATTTTTATTTAGGTATCAAATCCCGTGTTTATTATGTTATCTCAGCCAATTATTTCGAGGCAGTTGCTTTAACTCCTACATTGACG
>JADBYA010000012.1 GCA_020403245.1 Flavobacterium sp.
CTAATTTATTAATGCAAATGACTTTGAACGCTTTTATAAAAAAAGCGAACGCTATCATCATCAACAAGAAAATCCTGACACCTATGCCAATGGTTATCGAGAGAGAAAATCGCGTGGTTTTGGCAAGAAAATGGTTTTTATCATCGATGTTTCGGGATTAGAAAGTGGCAGTTATTTTGTTAGAATAACGAGTGATAAAGGCAGTGCTACTGGGAAGTTTTTGAAGGAGTAAGAGAAGAAAACTATTAATTTGGATGGATTATTTCATGTTGTTTATCCATTTTCTTGCATTCTCAAAAGCTTCAATCCAAGGGGAAACTTCATCGTTTCTATCTTTTGGATAATGCGCCCAATTCCAGGGGAATGTTGAACGTTCTATATGAGGCATCATAACGAGGTGTCTTCCTGTTTTGTCGCACATCATGGCGGTGTTGAAATCGGAATTATTTGGATTGGCAGGATACCCTTCGTAAGCGTACTTTGCAACAATATTGTATTGACTTTCTTCGTAGGGTAATTTGAATTTTCCTTCTCCGTGTGAAACCCAAACGCCAAGGGTTGTTCCAGTTAATGTTTTCAACATCACCGATTGATTTTCTTGAATTGTTACAGAGGTAAAGATACTTTCGTGCTTTTGGCTATCGTTATGGTGCATTTTTCCATGAATTTCGTGTTCCGGATTTATTAATTCTAATTCCATAAATAATTGGCAACCATTGCAAATTCCGACTGAAAGTGTGTCTTCTCTTTTGAAGAAATTTTTCAACGCTGTATTTGCTTTTTCGTTGTATTTGAATGCTCCAGCCCAACCTTTGGCAGAACCTAAAACATCTGAATTTGAGAATCCACCAACAGCGCCAATAAATTGAATATCTTCCAGATTTTCACTTCCCGAAATCAAATCGGTCATATGAATGTCTTTCACATCAAAACCTGCTAAGTATAAAGCATTTGCCATCTCACGTTCAGAATTGCTTCCTTTTTCACGAATGATAGCCGCTTTAGGTTTGGCTCCCTTCTTATTTGGAGAAGGGTTGGGGGTTAGGCTACCTGTAAAGTATTTTGGGAATTTATATTCTAGTCTTTGATTTGAATAATTTTCAAAACGTTCCTGAGCTTTGTTGTTTTTGGTTTGTTTCTGGTCTAGTAGAAAAGAGGTTTTGAACCAAATATCTCTATAAATTCCAATATCAAAATTCCAAATTCCAAAATCTAATGTAGATTTATTTTGAACAGTACCAAGTTTGAAGAATTCAATGCTTTTAGAACTTAATGTTTTTTCAAATATTGTATCATCTTTTGCCTGAAGCACCAATCCTATATTTTCAGCAAACAGAATTTTTACTAAATCTTTCTCGACAAAAGAACTGAAATCGATTTTAACTCCCAAATTAGTATCGGCAAAACACATTTCCAGCAAAGTGGTAATTAAACCGCCCGAACCAATATCATGTCCAGCAAGGATCTGTTCGTCTTTGATTAAATCTTGAATGGTGTTGAATGCTCGTTTGAAAAAAGCGGCGTCTTTTATAGTTGGTGTTTCGGCTCCAATTTTATTTTGCGTTTGGGCAAACGAACTTCCACCTAATTTGAAATCGTCTTGAGACAAATTGATATAATAAATAGAGCCAACTGTTATTCCATCGCTATGGAATCTCAGTACAGGTTCGACTACCTTGGTGATATTAGAACAATTTCCGGCCGCTGAAATAATAACCGTACCCGGTGCAATAACTTCGTTATTAGGATATTTCTGCTTCATCGAAAGCGAATCTTTACCTGTTGGGATATTAATTTCAAGTTCAATAGCAAAATCGGAACAGGCTTTTACGGCTTCATATAATCGGGCATCTTCACCTTCATTTTTACACGCCCACATCCAGTTTGCAGAAAGTGAAACGCTTTTTAAACCATCTTTCAAAGGAGCAAAAACAATATTCGACAAGGCCTCACCAATAGAATTTCTGGAACCAGCCGCAGGATTAATCAGAGCTGAAATAGGTGAATGCCCAATGGAAGTTGCAATTCCTTCTTTTCCGTTAAAATCTAATGCCATCACACCAACATTGTTTAAAGGCAATTGTAATGGGCCCACACATTGCTGTTTGGCTACTTTTCCACCCACACAACGATCGACTTTATTGGTCAGCCAATCTTTGCAAGCAACCGCTTCGAGTTGCAAAACGTGTTCAAGATATTCCTTAATTTTATCTTGACTATAGTTTAGTTCAGTATACTTTATTTGTGAATTACTGTCGGTCATGATTACTTTGGGAGAACTCCCGAACATGTCTTCTAAAGCAAAATCCATAGGTTTAGCGCCAGTAGTTTTACTTTCAAATGTAAAGCGATGATTGTCGGTTACTTCACCGACTTCATACATAGGAACACGTTCGCGTTCTGCAATTTTTCGCAACATTTCAATATCATCTTTTCCAATAACCAATCCCATTCGTTCCTGAGATTCGTTCCCGATTATTTCTTTCGCAGATAGTGTAGTATCTCCAATAGGCAATTTATCCAAATCAATCAAACCGCCAGTTTCTTCTACTAATTCAGAAAGACAATTTAAATGACCACCAGCACCATGATCATGAATCGAAACAATAGGATTGACATCGCTTTCAACCATTGCTCGAATAGCATTGGCAGCACGTTTTTGCATTTCGGGATTGGAACGTTGAATAGCATTAAGTTCTATTCCCGAACCAAAAGCTCCTGTATCAGCAGAAGAAACGGCAGCTCCGCCCATTCCGATCCTGTAATTTTCGCCACCAAGAACAACGATTTTGTCGCCTTTCTTTGGTTTGTGTTTTTTGGCTTGCTCTTCTTTTCCGTAACCAATTCCACCTGCTAGCATAATAACCTTATCAAAACCAAGTTTTCGACTTTTCCCACTGAGCTTGTCGAAGTGTTCATGCTCGAACGTCAAAACCGAACCTGTAATCAATGGTTGCCCAAATTTGTTTCCAAAATCAGAAGCTCCATTGGAGGCTTTTATCAAAATATCCATCGGTGTTTGGTATAACCATTTTCTTTCGGTCATTCCGTTTTCCCAAGGGCGATTTTCTGTTAATCTTGAATAAGCGGTCATGTAAACGGCTGTTCCTGCCAATGGCAATGAACCTTGTCCACCAGCTAAACGGTCACGAATTTCACCGCCCGAACCAGTTGCAGCTCCGTTGAAAGGTTCAACAGTGGTTGGGAAATTATGGGTTTCTGCTTTTATGGAAATTACCGAATTGAATACAGATTCCTGATAGAAATCGGCTTTATCTCCAGTTTTTGGGGCAAATTGGGTCACTTTTGGGCCTTTGATAAATGCCACATTGTCTTTATAAGCCGAAACGATATCATTCGGATTTAGTTCCGATGTTTTTTTTATCATTTTGAATAAAGACATTTCCTTCTCAACGCCATCGATTACAAATGTTCCATTGAAAATTTTATGACGACAATGCTCTGAATTGACTTGTGAAAAACCAAACACTTCGGAATCGGTTAGTTTTCTATTGAGTTTTTCAGATAGATTTTCTAAATAAATAACTTCTTCATCGCTTAGAGCTAAACCTTCTTGTTTGTTGTATTCACCAATATCATCAATATATAGAATAGGTTCAGGATTGATGTTGATAGTGAAGACATCTTGATTTAGTTCGCTATATTTTTGTGAAAGCATTGGATCAAAATCTATAAAATCAGCAGTAACTTTTTGGAATTCTTCAATTCTGATGATGCCTTCAATTCCCATGTTTTGGGTAATTTCCACCGCATTGGTACTCCAAGGTGTCATCAAAGCAGCTCGTGGTCCAATAAAAAAATCCGTCAGTACGGATTTTGATATGTTTGTTTGAGAATCTGAAACAAGTTCAGAGGATTCTGAAACAAGTTCAGAATTAAATAACCAATTAAGTTTTGAGATGGTTTCTGCAGACATCTCGTCAGCATTCGATTTTTTTTTCGTTTGTACGGCAAAAACGGTAGTACTTTCGTTTCCGAAGAAATGAATCATTGTGTTTAGTTTTAGTGTGTGTTGTTCCCTGTCTGCCGACAGATAGATGCAAATTTAGGGTAAATAAATGTAACCTATAATCTGTTTTTTAAAAAATTAATTGCTTGGAAAAGTTATCCAATTATAAGCTCCGATATCATAAGGACTTTCTCTTGGTTTTCCAAGTATATCAAACAGAACTCCAGCATTTATTCCGTTGCCTTTAGCAAAAGAAGCAGCACCGATAACCATTTTATTTTTACTTACATCCATAAAATCTGGGCTTTTGTTGATTTTATTACCGTTTTGTTCTAACCTTAGGATATCATATAAAGTTGGATTTGCCATAGCTAAAGAGCCGCTTGAAACATTCAATTTAACCAAGCAATTTTGGTAAGAATTAGTAAATACAGTCCCCTTTTTTTCAATAATGAGTTCATTACTATTTGAACCATAAATGATACAATTTGTAAAATTGGCAACTAATGGTAAATTATCTGTGGGTAAAGCATCTTTAAGATAATCGCTAACAAAAACGGCGAGTTGTTTAGAACTGCTCCAATTGTTATTAAAAGTACAATGGGTAAAGTTGTAACTCCCTCCATAAATTCCTGCAAAACAAGCTTGCCCACAATTATTTATAACGGTGTTTTTGCCATCGATATAGCCTGTGTAGGATAAAATACCATAGTTAGAACAATCATAAATTTGAGTGTTTTTTAACCTTAAATCTGGTTCTGGATTCAAGAGATTATTATTTCCTGTAACATACAAACCGATAACTCCGTTTTTTATAGTACAATTTGTAATTTGATTGTTTGTACTACCTTGTGAAAGCCAAATAGTTCCCCATTGTCCAGGTACATTAGAAAATCTTGGCTCCAATCTGTCGCCTTCTATAATCACTTCGTTTTCTAAAGCTGGTGTAGTGGAAAGATTTCCGTTAATATGCAAAGAACCTCCATTACCGACAATTAATCCTGATTCAGCATGAAAATGAACACGGGCACCAGCTTCAATAGTTAACGTTTTTCCGCTGGGGACAGCTGCATACCCATAGATAACATATGGCTTATCATTTGTCCAAAAATATTCATTGTTATGATCATTTTCATCTAGAAAAAAGCCATAAATATCTTCATCTCCGATAGGTAGTGTTTCTGTCGTTCCATCATCAAAACGTTGTGGATAGAGGAAAATAGCATCTTGTATAAGTGTTACTAATTCTACTTTTTGGAAATTATCTCCACTGTCAAATTGGATTTGGTCGGTATAAAGGAAGTCGGTTGGATTGGCATCAGCCACATCTGAGGTAACTTCAATAAAAATATACATACTGTCTTTAGCTAATAATTCTACATTACGAAAAACTCTATTGTTTTCCCCAATCATGCCATCAACCGTCATTCTGTATTTTGAATTTTGACCTTTGCCGAGTTGAATGGTTGGAATTTTGATGTCTTTATTACTCCGATTATATACTTTCAAAGTGTAAGTACTGGAACCAATGTTGGTAAAAACCGTATCTAAATAAACGGTGTCTTTTGAGAAAAATAAATCGCCAGTGCTTGGTTCAAAAACAAAGTCTTGGCGACAGGAACTAACGGTTATTGCTAAACCAACAAAAAAAATGATAATAAAATTACGCATTGGTGTTTTGAATTTGTGTAAATATATATATTAATTTGAAAATCATCAACTGTGTTAATTTGTAAATACTTTTTATTAACGAAAAAAAGACGGTTTTAGTATAAAACATTGTTGTTCGATATAAAAGAATATATAAATTTTTAACCTAATGTTTATAATGCATCGAAAGTTCGCTCCTTTGGAGCTTGTTTTTGACTTACATCTTTTTCTGCAAACAGTAAGTCCCGATGGGACTAAAATAGCTCCTTTAGGAGCGACTTGTTTATAGAAAATTATTTTTTTTTTTAAGTTTAGCTCCATCGGAGCGACCTGTTCATAATGTATTAAAATTTTATCAGACAATAATAATGATAAAAATGAACTTGATTTTTTTCTAATGTCATTAAATAGTATTTTTACACTCGAAAACCTTTGAGGCGAATTGTACTAAATAAAAACAATAATTAATGGCATTTGATAAAGAAAAAGTGTTACAACTTTGTAACGAATGGAGCAAGAACACTTTGATGGAAACTTTAGAAATAGTATATATAGATGCTGGTGAAGGATTTTTAAGCGCCAAAATGCCAGTGAATTCTAGAGTGCATCAACCCATGGGTTTATTACATGGTGGCGCTTCTGTAGCTCTTGCCGAAAGTGTGGGAAGTGCAGCTTCGCTTATGTTTATTAATCCAGAGAGACAAGAAGTACGTGGGATTGAGATTTCGGCCAATCATTTGAGAAGTAAACGAGAAGGAACGGTTTTTTGTACTGCCAAGATCATTCATCAAGGTGGAAGTATTCATCTTTGGGAAATTAAAATTACCGATGAAAATGATAAACTCATATCGCTCTGCAAATTGACGAATATGATTTTACCTCGACGCTAAATGACGGATTTATTCATAAAAGTCAAAGTTCAGCAACAACAACAGTTGCCTTTTGTTTTGTATTGCAAACCAAATTCGGATCGAATTGTTGGCTTGTTTCAGCAGAATGACCGTCTTTATTTTCTAGAAAATTTCAATGAAATAGGTTTTGTTTTTGCCCCTTTTGATGGTGACTCCATTCCATATATCCCACAAAAATATTCAGATGTATTGGTTGAAAAAGTAACTATTTCTGATTTTTATGTGGAGACAATAATTACCGACTCAACAGATGAACAAGTGAAAAACACTTTTGAAAGATTAGTACAAAAAGGATTGGAAGCCATCGATAATAATCAGTTTCAAAAAGTAGTTTTGTCCAGAAAGGAATTGGTAGATTTAATTGATTACGACTTAGATACTGTTTTCAAAAAACTTATTTATAATTATCCCACGGCTTTTAATTATTGTTTTTATCATCCAAAAATAGGGATTTGGCTTGGTGCAACTCCAGAACAGTTTTTGAAGCTAAACCAAAAGTCATTGCAAACTGTAGCTTTAGCTGGAACTCAAGTGGCGAGCAATTCTGATAAAATATATTGGAATGAAAAAGAAAAAGTAGAGCAACAATTAGTCACGGACTTTATTACTTCAGGATTGGTTGGTAAAGTTAACAAATTAGTTGTGTCTAGTCCGTATTCAGTAAAAGCAGGTAATTTGTGGCACATTAAAACAGATATTACAGCAACTCTCAAATCAGAGAAAGTAATTGCTGAAATAATGATAGCTATGCATCCTACTGCTGCCGTTTGCGGTTTACCAAAAGAAACTGCCAAGGCATTTATTTTGGAAAACGAAGAATATGATAGAGAATATTATTCAGGTTTTTTGGGTGAATTGAATATAGATTTTGCCACTTTTAGAACACAGCAAACGGATTTATTTGTTAATTTGCGTTGTATGAAAATTGTTGGCAAATCAGCGGAACTTTTTGTAGGTTGTGGCATTACCAAAGACAGTATTCCTGCAGATGAATACAATGAAACAGTCAATAAATCAATGACGATGAGGAGAGTTTTGTAGCTTGGGTAGTCCTTGGTACTAACCTAGTGAAGAGTGAAGAGTAGTTGTTCCTTAGTACTATGAACTAAAGACTAAGTACTATCGGCTAAGAACTAAATTAAAAAAAATGAAATTAGACATCCTTGCTTTTGGGGCTCATCCTGATGATGTGGAATTGGGTTGTAGCGGAACGATTGCTAAAGAGGTTTCTTTAGGAAAAAAAGTCGGCATCATCGATTTGACACGTGGTGAATTAGGCACACGTGGTTCAGTTGAAATTAGGGATAATGAAGCTAGAATTGCTGCTGAAATATTAGGTGTTTCGGTTCGTGAAAACTTGAATATGCGTGATGGTTTTTTTATAAATGACGAAGCACATCAAATGAAAGTCATTCAAATGATTAGAAAATACCGTCCAGAGATTGTGATTTGCAATGCCATTGACGACCGACATATTGATCATGGAAAAGGAAGTAAGCTGGTTTCTGATGCTTGTTTTCTTTCTGGTTTGCGAAAGATTGAAACCGAATTTGAAGGTCAATTTCAAGAGGTTTGGCGTCCAAAGGTAGTTTACCATTATCTCCAATGGAAGAGTATTGTTCCCGATTTTGTAGTGGACATCACTGGTTTTATTGATAAAAAAGAACGATCAATTTTGGCCTATGGTTCTCAGTTCTATTCTGAAAATTCTAAAGAACCCTTGACTCCAATTGCAACTAAAAATTTCTTGGAAAGTATTCATTATCGCTCTCAAGATTTTGGTCGATTGGTGGGGGTGGAATATGCTGAGGGGTTCACTACAGAAAGGTATTTGGCAGTCAATAGCTTATCAGATTTGATATAAAAAATTTGCAACTATTCTTTGCAAAAGAAAAGAATTGTAATATATTTGCACTCGTTAAAAATGGTGGTTGTAGCTCAGCTGGTTAGAGTATTGGTTTGTGGTGCCGAGGGTCGCCGGTTCGAACCCGGTCAGCCACCCAAAAACGCAAAAGTCCCTATAAAATTGGGACTTTTTTTGTTTTTATTTAAGGATTATTTCTCTATTCCGCACCATTTTTATCAACTACCAATCTTTTTTCTCGATTGGCAATTTCCCAAGCAATCGCAAAAGCAAATTGTGCTCTTTTGGTCAAGGCATCAAATTCTATTTTGTTTACATCGTCGGTAGCTTTATGATAATCAGCATGAACGCCATTAAATAAAAATACAGACGGAATGCCGTTTTTGGCAAAGTTGTAATGGTCGGAACGGTAATAAAAACGGTTTGGGTCTTTTTTATCGTTATATTTATAATCAATGGTTAACAAATTATTTTTCTTATTTACTTCTTCGCATACGGTATATAAATCAGTTGATAGATAGTCGGAACCAATTAGATATACATAATTATTGTTGTCTTTGTGAAATTCATCACGACGACCTATCATGTCAATATTCACATCGGCAACAGTATTGGCTAAGGGAAATAGGGGATTTTCAGAATAGTAACGCGAACCGTGTAAACCATGTTCCTCGCCAGTTACATGTAGAATTAAAATAGAACGTTTTGGGCCATGACCTTCATTTTTTGCTTTTTGAAACGCAGCGGCTATTTCCATTATAGCTACAGTTCCTGAGCCATCATCGTCTGCACCGTTATATACTTGGCCGTTTTTAACACCTACATGATCATAGTGAGCAGAAATAACCACAATTTCTTCTGGTTTTTCTGAACCTTCAATAAAAGCCCAAATGTTTTCGGAGTCTTTTAAGTTCTCATTATACTTTGCGTTTAGATAAGAAGCAGGAATGGGTTGGTAATAGCTTGTAGCCCCTTTTGGAAATCCAACGCCATGTTTTTTATAAAAATCAATAATGTAACGACCTGCTTTTTTTTGGCCTTCGCTACCTGTTTCACGCCCTTCCATTTCGTCTGAAGCGATAATGGTTAAATTGGTTGTTAAACTCTCAGTTGTTATTGCTTTAAAATAATCTGAAGAATCAACTTTTTTGTTGATTGATTTTTGAGAAGAGCAATTTGAAAAAACTGCAATAAATAATAATAGCGTAATTGTTTTTTTGATCATGTTTTTAGTGTATGGTGATGAATGAATATAAAATTAAAAATAGTAAAACAAAAAACAATAAAATAGTATTTAAAAATAAAAGCAGACTACTTTTTATAAATGATATTGCTCGACTACTTTGATAAAAGTTTTTACATGCTCTATAAAAATAAAAAATGAACCATAAAAAGACAAGTATGTTTACCAAATAATCAATCGATTCTGTAAAACTATTTTCTCCAAAAAGATAAATAAAACTTAACAGAAATGTTGAAACTAAAATAATTAACAGCATAAAAGAAAAGTAATGTAAAGTAAAAATTCCATGATCAAAATAATACCATTTCTTTTTATCATAAAATAACCACAATAAAAACGCAAAAAGAGGCATATAAAAAAATAATGCTTTTGGAATGTTATGCTTTAATGACTCAAGAAAAAGAGGAATTATTTCATTTGAACTTTTGTTTTGATATACTTTCATCAATCTTTTAACTAGCCAATAGCTAATAGGGTCTAATTTATTCTTACCAAATTTTTGGATAGAATCTAACTCTTTTATTGATTTGTATGTTCCACCTTTAAAAGAAAAGGAACTTTGTTTTTCAATAGATTTTTTTGTATAATCAATTAAGGTGTCGTACTCTTTTTTTGTTAATTTACCTTCTTCAAATAATGATTTTAATTTTAATTCTTGTGGAGAAACAGTAATATCATCGGTTCCTATTTTATTCTTCTCTTTAGTTATGATTAGTCCACCAGCAGATGATTTAGTTTCTGTTTTAGTTTTATCCTCTTTAATTACTTCTTCAATATCACTTGGTAAAAGTGAAATTAAAAAAAAAGTAACAAAACTGATGAAAATGTAAAGTCTGATAGGCGCCAAATAAGAAAGGCGTTTTCCTGAAAGATATTCTTTAGTTAATGCAGCAGGTTTAAACAGTAGATTTATTATTGTTTTCCAAAAAGCATTTTCATAATGAGTCAAATCTTCGAAGAAATGAACAAATAAATGATAAAATGTTTTACGAGTATCGGTATTCTCCTGACCACAATTGGGGCAAAATCTATTCTCCACTACAAATTTGCAGTTTAAACATGTTTTATCTTTTCGAAGAGAACTTTTTGACATAACTATTGATATTATAAATCAATGAGGTAAATCTATTAAATTTATTTCTATTTTTGAGAAACAAATTCTAAATCTATGTCATCAATAGCACTCACACCACAAGAATATTTATCCAATTTACCCGACGATAGAAAAGAAGTAATGCAAAAACTTCGAAATAGCATTATAGAAAATATTCCTCAAGGTTTTGAAGAAGTTATGTCCTATGGTATGTTGGGCTTTGTAATTCCGCATTCTATTTACCCTAAAGGATATCATTGTGATCCAAAACTGCCTTTACCTTTCATGAATTTAACTTCTCAAAAGAATTTTATTGCTTTGTATCACATGGGAATTTATGCAGATAATAAACTTTTAGAATGGTTTGTGGCTGAATATCCTAAACATTGTAAAGCCAAGTTGGATATGGGTAAAAGTTGTATTCGTTTCAAAAAACTGGATGATATTCCTTATGAGTTAATAGGTGAATTAGCTGGTAAAGTTTCGGTTACCGATTGGATTAAAACCTATGAAACAGCATTCAAAAAATGATTTCAATAGAAAAAAATACTGATTTTAATTTTACAGCAATCAGAGCCATTGCCAAAGAGGTGTGGCCAATTGCTTATGGTTCAATTCTAAGTAAACCTCAGTTGGACTATATGATGAAAATGATGTATAGTATTGACTCTTTGCAATTACAGGCCGATAAAAAAAAGCATCAATTTATTTTGGCAATAGAAAATGGTTTCACTCTAGGTTTTGCTTCTTTTGAATTGAGTTTTGGTGAAACAAAAAAAACAAAAATTCACAAAATTTATATTTTATCAATACATCAAGGAAAGGGAATTGGAAAAAAACTTATTGATTATATCGAAACTGAAGCAAAAAATCACCATCAAGAAGCTTTATTATTGAATGTAAACAAATGTAATATTGCAAAATATTTTTATAAAAAATTAGGTTTTAGTATTGATTTAGAAGTGGTTGTAGATATTGGAAATGGTTATGTAATGGATGATTATGTTATGGAAAAGGTGTTATAATCAATAAGATGCCTATGTAAACTAAAATGTCCCAAAAGTTTTTCACTTTTGGGACATTGTTTATCAAGAAAATTAACTATTCCTTAATGAATTTCTGAGTGTAATTTTTATTGTTACTATCTGTTAGTTTCAATATGTAGGTACCAGTAGATAAATCATCAACATTTATATTAAGATTATTGACAGCTGTTAATTGAACTCTTCTACCTGTTAAGTCAAATATTTCGGCAGAGGTAAACTCAACAGGATTAGCAGTATTGATTGCAATTGTAATATTGTTTTTTACAGGATTTGGATACATTGTAAATACTGAATTTTCATAGGAATTTACTCCTAGTGTTGACCCTTCAATCACAGAAAGTTTCTGATTGGGACTTACTTGATTAAATGTGTCAACAATTCCAGATGGCCATCTAACAATTACTTGATCAATAGTAGTGGCTGCACCAATTCCAAAATGTACATTTAATGTGCTCATATATCTGAATCCTTCACCGCTCCTTACATCTCTAATTTGTTTTCCCCATGAGCCATAAATTTCAACTCTTGCACCAATTCCGTTGCTATTACTTTGAATGCCACGTAAATTTAATTTTAGCCATTTATTAGAATTTCCTGAACTTATTCTTATTGTATTTCCTGATTGGAAGTCTAAAAACCCATCATTATTTAAATCCCCAACAGCAGACACGTCAAAACCATGAGTAAATGGAACAAAAGTACCATTACCTTGATTATACATAATTTTGTTGCCTCCCCCCATTACATCTACAAAACCATTGTTGTCAAAATCGTAAGCAATGTGTTCAATACTAGTTGAAGTATTTGTATCCCAACCAGTACCTGCCGTCGCATCAGTAAAAGTTCCGTTACCATTATTTTTCATATATTTATGTGAACCATCTGAAGTAGAACTTGCCCCTACTAGCGCATCCATGTCACCATCATTGTCAAAATCTGCCCAAGCCGCTGACCAAGTTTGAACAGGATCATACATATTAGAGGCTACCGATACATCTGAAAATGTTCCGTTTCCATTATTTCTATGTAATTCGTTGAATTTAGCAGTACCTGCACCACCACGACATTTAGCAATAAATAAGTCTTGGTCACCATCATTATCATAATCAACCCAGATAGAACCATAATTCCCACCATCGGGATGAATTCCTAATAAAATTGCTCCGGGAGTCAAAGCATTGTTAGATTGAAAATAAGTCATTACACCCGAACCATTGTTTAAGTAATATACATTAGGGTCAACATCATGACAAGAAAAGGCATCAAGATTGCCATCATTATTTAAATCGATAAAATTGGTCCTTTGACAAAATACATATTGAGTAAAATCAGTAACAGATGTAAAACCCATAGTAGTTCCATTAGACCTCATAAAAGTCACGCCGCTTCCACCACCATATAGTAAGTCATTAAAGCCATCTTTGTTATAATCGCCAGCAGCTAAACTCCAAGATGGTAGAAAGCCACCACCAATGGTTGCAGTTGGATAATTACTCATAGTAAAAGTACCATTTTCATTTTGAGTATGTATTCTTATATTGTTTGCGCTTACACCAACAATATCATCTAGGAAATCATTATTCATATCAACAATACATATATTGTAATTGCTGTTTATTGTTGCTATATTTTGAGAAGTAAACGTTACTGGTCCAGGTGTAGGAACTACAATTGGAGCTTCAGTTAGTTGGAATGAAAATCCTAGTGAACTCCATTTATTATCCCAAACAATATAATACGTAGTACCAGCTGCTACATTAAAAGTAGCTGTAGATAAAAAAGCATTGTTATTGCCTGAATTACAAGCAATTATACCGCTATCGTCATCACCAGTTACACAGGTTAAAGCTCCGCAAGTACCAGTATAAATGTGTACTCGTGTATCTTTACAAATATTTACAGTAAGATCGGAAGTTACTGTCACAGTAAAGTTTTGAGTTGGGGTGTATTTATACCACTCAGTTGCTGTTTGGCCTGCACCATTTGCAGCACAGATTGGTGTTGAAATCTCTGTACCATTAATAGCTTCTATTACATGTGTTCCTGCTGTAATTGGTAATGCAGTGGCACAAGTGTTTTGAGCAAAATTTATTTGTATTCCTAATACAAATACTACAATAAAAGTAATTTTTTTCATTTTTTCATTTTTTATTATGGACAACTCGATAACGAGTTAATGTAATCTCTTATTAAATTAACTCCTTCTTCGTGGATTATTGATCTACCCAAAAGAGGCATTCTGTAACCTTCTTCTTCAGTATTTAATCTGTAATATAACATGGAGCGATATAAATTACTGGGATTAATTATTTTACTTAACGATTCGGGGAAACCTGCCATATCTTGTGTATCTACACAAACACCTTGATTTGTTCTACCATTAATATTACCTGTCTCACTAAATGCAAAACGCATGGGTCTATACGAGCAATGACTTCCCTCTTGATGGCAATGAGCACAATTAATATCTAAATAAGATCTAACTCTTTTTTCTAATGGTTGCGAAGTGTCTTTATAATTAACTGTAGACTCAAAATTTGAAGGTATTGCATTTACCAAATAACCTTCATCAATCCATTTAGTTAACTGATTTTTTGACTCAGTGCCATAACTGTAATTGAAATTTAAATTTTGAGGTTTAATACCAATAGGAATAGCAACAGATACAATGCCTGAACCTTGGTTTACGTCAACTTTATGGCAAATTAAACATTCTTCTGCTGAAGGTATTCTATAGTTTGAAACAGTTTTTATAACATCGTTTTCATCTTTCCAGGTGATACTTGCGCTACTACCATTCATATTTAAAAAAGCTTCTGTTTGCTCTGCATTCCAAATATATTCAGCAAATATCCAACCATTAGCTTTTCTTATCATTATTCTAGTTTCAATAATCCGAGTTGTATTGTTAGGTTGAACATTATTATAATAAAATGATTTAATTAATGCTGCACCAACAGGAAGTTCAATTACTTTATTGCTTCCATTAAAATTAGCTTTTATACCTTTTGGCATCCAAACAAATCTTTTTTTAAGGGCATAATCAGTAAATAATGAACTAGCTGGTTCATATGGTATAACATCCAACGAAGGAATTTGATTTTTCATTTCACCTTCGAAAAATTTGTAATCCGATAGTTTTGGATAAGGTACTTGTGTTAAATCCACAACAACTGGTGAAACAGGTGTGTATTCATCATCTTGATCATTACATGAAACAAAAATACTTAATAACAAAAGTAAAACATTGAGTTGGTAGAAATGTTTTTTCATAAAAATCTATAAATCTGTCCAAAAATAATATTTTTTTTGTGATAAACTATAAATGATAAAATTATTATCATAATTTGTAACTTACAGATGAGAAAATTATAAATATTTTCTAAAAATTTTCCAATTTAACTCGATAAGATTTAAGCTTTTCAATGGTTTCTTTTGAATGATAATCGAAAACTTCTTCAAATTGATTCCGGTCTTTTTTTAAACTGATTTGTTTAATACAGTTACAAAAACGTTTTAATTCGACATCATTACTCAAAATAAGTCCAGGCACTTCAACATTTTCCCCTTTTATGTCTTTGGCTACCATAGTGAAATAACTTGAATTGCAATGTTTTACTTTGCCTGTTTGTATGTTTTCCGCTACAACACGAATGCCAACAATCATGGAACTTTTACCCACATAATTAACACATGCTTTCATAGTGACCAGTTCACCTACTTCAATAGGATTTAGAAAATCAACGGTATCAACAGAGGCAGTGACGCAGTAATGCCCAGAAAATTTGGAAGCACTAGCAAAAGCAATTTGGTCCAACAAAGACAAAATATAGCCACCATGAATTTTACCACTAAAATTAGTATAGGATGGTAACATTAATTGCGAAATAATAACTTTTGAGGATTCTACGGATTTATAATTCTTGTTCATCTTTGTTGGCTCTTTGTAATATATTTTCGGGTAAAGATTTCTTTGCTTTAGCTCCCATTTTTTTTAAGTTTTCAACTCTTCTTACCAAATTACCGTCGCCTGAAGATAATTTTTTCATTGATTCTTCATATGCTTTTTTGCCTTCATCCATTTTTTTACCAACTAATACTAAATCATCAACAAAACCTTGAAATTTGTCATATAATGCACCAGCTTGTCGGGCAATTTCCAAAGCATTTTCTTGTTGTTTCTGATTGGTCCACATGCTATCTATGGTTCGCAATGTTGCAAGCAGTGTAGTTGGTGTTACAATTATAATATTCTTTTCAAAAGCTTTGTTATATAAACTTGTATCTTCGTTTAATGCCAATGCAAATGCGGATTCGATAGGAATAAATAACAATACAAAATCGGGACTTTCCATTTGATACAAATCGTGATAATTTTTTTCACTCAATTGGTCAACATGGCGTTTCAACGCGATGACATGTTCTTTCAAATGTTGTGCTTTAGCATCATCTTCTTCTTCGTTAACGTAGCGTTCATAGGCAGTTAAGGTAACTTTCGAGTCTACAATCATTTTCTTTCCATCAGGTAGGTTAATCACCACATCGGGAAAAACGCGGTTACCTTCTTCTGTAGTGAAACTTTGTTGCACGGCATATTCTCTACCTTTAACTAATCCTGATTTTTCGAGAACACGTTCCAAAATCAATTCGCCCCAATTGCCTTGCATTTTGCTGTCACCTTTCAAAGCTTTAGTCAGGTTTAAAGTTTCCTTACTCATTTGTTCGTTCATTTCGCGCAAGCCAAGAATTTGTTGACGCAACGCCGCGTGATAATCAATACTTTCCTTGTGAGTATCTTCCACTTTCTTTTCAAAAAGCTGAATTTTATCCTGCAATGGCGTTAGTATATTTTTGAGATTTTCCTTGTTTTGTTCCGTGAACTTATTTGTTTTTTCCTCTAGTATTTTGTTGGCTAAATTTTCAAATTCTTTGGTAAATTTCTCTTGAAGTTTTTCTACTTCTTCTTTTTGTTCTTTATTGCGTTCCCATAGATTTTCGAAATCTGTTTCTTTTTTTGATAATTGAATGGCTAAGGAATCCTTTTCAGTTCGAATGGTTTCTCTTTCCTGAACGGTTTGATTCAATTGCGATTTGAATTGCTCAATTTGTTGCAACAAGCCAATTAGTTTTTCTTCTAGTCCTGCTTTATCTGATTTAGCATTGGCAGAGAAAATAATCTTACCAAAAAATATTCCAATGGCTAAGGCGATGATGAAAGTGAGAACTATAGAGATGGAGTCAGTCATTTTATGAAATGTTTTTGTAAAAATAAGCATTAAATTGAAATGTAGGATTTGAAAAATGTATTTTTGTTTCAAATAAAAATGAATGCACCAACACTTCCTAATTCATAAACCTCATGGCTTTTTAAGTCAATTTGTTTATGCCAAAAAGCGAAATAAAAAGTTGTTGGGCGAATTGCATAATTTCCCCGAAGGCACCATGGCAATTGGTCGTTTGGATGAAGATTCTGAGGGACTATTGCTACTTACGACAGATGGAATGATGAGTGAACGCGTGAGAAGCAAAAAGGTGGAAAAAGAATATTACGCTCAAGTGGATGGAATCATTACTGAAGAAGCTATTGAACGTCTAAAAAATGGAGTTGAAATCGGTTTCAATGGCATTCGTTATGTAACTAAAAAGTGTGATTCAAAAATGGTATTCGAACTGCCAGATTGTATTGGCGAAGGCAGAAAAATTCGGGACGAACGTCACGGACCAACAAGCTGGTTTTCCATCACGTTAACCGAAGGAAAATTTCGGCAGGTGCGAAAAATGACTGCTGCAGTTGGATTTCCCACACTAAGATTAGTGAGAATTAGAGTAGGTAACATACATTTGCAAATAAAAGCTGGAGAAGTGTTGAGCATATTTGAATTTGAAATTTAAAAATCTTTTGAATCAAAAAAAATAACTACTTTTGAGTTAAATTTTTGTAATTATGACAATAATTATTAATAAAAATACTAGTAAAAAAGAGTTTGAAAAAAAGCTTAAAAGTTTACAAAGTTCCAAGACAGAAAAAGGTATTGACTTATCAAAACTCGTTGGGGTTATAAAACTTGATAAAGACCCACTTCAAATTCAAAAAGAGATGAGAGGTGAATGGTAATAAAATTGTTTTAGATACAAACATTGTGCTCTATCTGCTCGGAGGAAACAAAGAACTATTTTCAATATTAAATGGCATACATCTTTTTGTTTCGGTCATTACCGAAATAGAGCTTCTTGGTTTTAATGGCATATCTGAAAGTGACAGAACCAAAATATCTTCTTTTCTATCAAATTGTACTCTTATTCCATTAAATAATGAAATTAAAGAAATTTGCATAGACCTCAAACAAAAATCAAAATCTAAAACACCAGATGCTATTGTTGCTGCATCCGCTTTATTTTTGGGAATCCCACTTATAACTACTGATAAAGGTTTTGAGAAGATTGATAATTTGGATTTATTTTTATATCAATTTTAATGTTATGCTCAACATCGTTCTAGTAGAACCCGAAATCCCAAATAATACCGGAAATATTGGTCGTCTTTGTGTCGGCACTGAAAGTCGTTTGCATTTGATAAAACCCTACGGATTTGAAATTACCGATTCCAATTTAAAGCGTTCCGGTTTGGATTATTGGGTGCATCTCGATTGGAAAGAATATGAAACAGTTGACGAGTGGATAGCACAAATCCCAGATAAATCTAGAGTTTTTTTAACCAGTTCTCGTGCTACAAAATCCATTTATGAAGTGGAATTCCAGGATGGCGATTGGTTAGTTTTTGGTAAAGAAAGCGTGGGTTTGAGCGAAGAAGTTTTAGAACAATTTGAGAATCATTTGAAAATTCCAATGTCCAACTTAATTCGTAGTTTTAATATTGCCAATTCGGTGGCATTTGTGGTTGGCGAAGCGAAGAGGCAGCTATCAGTAAACAGTCGCAGTGATCAGTAATCATTTCTTTGCGCTCATTGCGAAGACGATTTAGCGACCTTTGCGGTTAAATTATAAAATCACAAACTTCCCTTTTTCGCCATCAAAACTGATTGCATTGTCTTTAAAAAGCGAATTGAAAACACCTTTCGTAATCAAATTACAAGGTTGGTCTTGTACCACCGTTTCTTCCGTCATTACTATCATTTCATCACTCAATTGAATGGCTAAATCCACATCGTGGGTTGAAAACAATATACATTTATCGGTTTCTTGTGAAAGTTTTTTTAATAATTTAAAAACCGAAACTTTATGTGGCAAATCCAGATGCGTAGTGGGTTCATCAAGAATTATCAACGGTGTGTCTTGTGCCAAAGCTCTGGCAATTAAAACAATTTGCAATTGTCCATCACTGATTTCATAATATTTTTTATCAAGTAAATGCTCAATATGTGTGAGTACAACCGCTTGATTTATTTTTTGATAATCTTCAGGTGAAAGTTTGCCAAGCCAATTCGTGTAAGGTTGTCTTCCAAGAGCAATCAACTCAAAAACAGTTAAATTGCTAGGGGGTAATTTTTCGGTGAGTACTACACTTAGATTTTGTGCTAAATCTTTCGCATCAAAGTCATGAATGCTTTTCGAATTCAAATATACTTTTCCATCCAATGGTTTTTGAATTCCCGTCAAGGTGCGTAATAAGGTTGATTTTCCGATGCCGTTTGCACCAACTATAGCAATGAGTTTCCCTGCTTCCAAACTTAGGTTTAAATTAAAGGCAATAGTATTTTTCCCCTTCTTGATGGCGTAACCAATGGAGAGATTTGATGTAGATAATATGTTTTTATTTATAACCACAAATTCGCGAATTATTATTTTGCTGTTTACCGAACACTAAATACTGATTACTGAATACTAATTACTGAATACTAATTACTGAATACTTTTCTTCCTAACAATTAACCAAATAACTACTGGTGCCCCAATAATAGAGGTTATCGCATTGATAGGTAACGTAAAATCAAATCCAGGCATTTGGGAAACCATATCACAAAATAACATTATTATAGAACCAATAAGCAACGTGGCAAAAAATAAAACTTTATGGTTACTCGTCTGAAATAAAAGTTTTCCCAAATGCGGAACCGCTAAACCAATAAAAGCAATTGGGCCAGCAAAAGCGGTAATGCTTCCGGCAAAAACACTCGTTGCTAGTATTATAATATAGCGTGCTTTTTTGATATTTAAGCCCATACTTTTGGCATAGTTTTCTCCCAATAACAAAGCATCTAAAGGTTTTAAAGAAAGCAAACTCAACAACAATCCAATGAAAACTGCAATGCTTAATAGAACAATATTTTTCCAAGACAGATTTCCAATGCTTCCCATAGACCAAAAGGTATATTTCTGTAATTGTTCGGCCGAACTAAAATACGTAAAAACGCTTACAATAGCACTAGTAAAACTACTGAACATCAATCCCACAATCAGGATAGACATGGTGTCTTTCAATTGCTGGGAAACAATTAAAATTAATAACAACACCAGCAAACTACCGATGCAAGACGCCAATATAATTCCATATTGCGATAACAAAATTTGAGATAAAAAAGTTGGTAAAAAAGTAGCACCCAGAATTACAAAAGCCACTCCCAAACTGGAACCCGAACTCAATCCGAGAACATAAGGTCCGGCCAACGGATTTCGAAATAAGGTTTGCATCAATAAACCAGAAATGGAAAGCCCAATACCAACAAGAATAGCCGTAATGGCTTTCGGTAATCGAAAATTCACAATAATATATTCCCAAGTATCTTTTGAAGCATGACCACCAAATAAGCTATTAAAAACTTCTTTCATTGGAATGTCCACTTGACCAAACGAGATATTCAATAGCAATGTCAATAGCAATAGCAGTGTTAAAATGGTAAAAATTACTGTTTTTCGACTTTTAAACATTTTTATTTCTTTTTTTGTCATTCCGACGAAGGAGGAATCACATTACGTATGATTCAAATTATGAGATTCCTCGTGCCTCGGAATGACAATATTGTGGTGAAAACTATTTTAATTTCTCAAAAAAGACAGGTTTATAACTCGACAACAATTCAGGATGCAAAATCTTTACCAAATCTTTCAGGACTAAATCCGGTCGGTTTGGAGCCAATTCATAATACAAAACACCACCCGTTTTTCCTTTCTTGCCACTGAACGAATATACATTTTTATTTTTGAAAGCTTTGAATTTAGCATAATGTGGATTAGAATTGGTCATTTCGGATAAAGACGAAAATTGTCCTGAAGTAATCCAAACGTCTGCCATGGCTGCTTTTTCAAAAACGGTTTCAAAAGAAAAGGACAAACTTCCGGTGCCGCTGGTTTCTTGCCAAAGATAATTGCCATTGGCTTGTTTTAAAAGTAAACTTCCCCAGCTGCTGCCTTTGGGCAAATACCAGCGGTCTTCAAACATATCGCCAGCTAAAATTGTTGGTTGTGTTTTTGCTTTTTTGGCAAGTTTAATAGTATTTAAATAATCCTTTTCAATTTTAGAAAAGATTTCATTCGCCTCTTTTTCTTTGCCGTATAAAGCACCAAAGAATTTAATCCATTCGGCTTTTCCAAGAGGCGTTTCTTCGTTCCAATCGCCATTGAACATTACTTTTAATCCATTTTTTTGCAGATTGTCCAAAGTAGGATTACTATTGTCAATGCCATATCCAATAATCACATCGGGTTGCATGTCGAGTAAGACTTCGGTATTTAAAGTCTTATTGTTGCCTAGTTCTGTTATTTTTTTTGCTTCAATTCTAGCTCTTACTTTTTCCGAAGAAATATAATTCAGATTGGGAAAACCTATTAAAGTATTTTCTACACTAAGCATTTCCAACGAAGGAATATGGGTTGTAGAAGTAACTACAATATTTTTTATAGGAATTGAAATGAGGGTATTTTTTTTTAAACTATCAGGAATAATTCCATTTTTTTCTTTTAGAATATACCTGTAGTTTTTGTTGGCATTCGGCCAAGGATTTTTAACGGTTACAACCGAATATCCCTTGTAATTTTCAATAGAAAAACCTTTGGCATACTGGACTGTATTTTTTTGCGATTTTAATTTTGCTGATTTTGGTTCATTTTTGCATCGAACTAATGATAAAGAAATAATAACAATCGACAAAATAGTAGCAATATTTTTCATTATAAAGTTTTCACAAAAGTAACATTTTGTGTTAAATAAATTAAACTTACATTTGTACCCGAATTAAGGTTGTGATTTTACTTTTTAAAATTACATTAAAAGGGAATCGGGTGATTGAAGATTGATGAGTAACGATTGAAGATTGCAGAACTAAAAATCTGAAATCAATAATAAACATTCAAAAATCAAAAATCCCGAGCTGTTCCCGCAACTGTAAGCTATCAAGCTTGTTGTTATCTACAAAACCACTGTTTGTAGATTTAGGAATTAGGAATTAGGAATAGGAATTTTTTTAAATCCCAAATCTAAAATCCCAAATCCCAAATCCGAATGGGAAGGTAAACAACAAGACGCAAGCCAGGAGACCTGCCTTTTTTCATTGAGTAACAAACTTTCGGGACAAAAGGTTTGGGTATGGGTAAATTCTATACTTTTCTCCCTGTATTATTAAAATTATTGTTGAACTAAAAATGAAGAAAACAGTAAGAGCAATGGCTATTGTAGCCTTGTTAAACACTTGTGCCTATGCGCAAGTAAAGGATTCTACCAAAGTGAATTCCTTAGAAGAAGTGGTAATTTCTGATACCAAATTTGCGCAACGCAAAGAAAAATCAGGAAAGGTAATCGAAGTCATAACGGCGAGCGATTTAGAAAAAAAGTCAGGACAAAATTTAGCTACCGTTTTGTCTCAAGTTGTAGGAGTAGATATCAACGGAAATCAATCGGCAAACGGAAAAAATTTAGGCTACTACATTCGTGGTGGAAAAAACCGTCAGGTCTTAATTTTGATTGATGGTATTCCAGTTACTGATGCATCGGGTATTAGTTTGGAATATGATTTACGATTATTGCCTGTAGAACAAGTAGAGCGCATTGAGGTAATGAAAGGCGCAGCAGGAACGCTTTATGGAACTGGCGCAGCAACGGGTGTTATAAACATCTCTTTGAAAAAAGGAACTAAAAAAGGAATGACTGGAAATGCCTATGTCAACATTGGTTCGAACAATACGTTTGATGATAAAAAATACAATGGTCAAGATTTCAATCAAGGAATTTCCATCAACGGTGCTAATGAAAAGTTCAGCTATTTTGCCAGCTTTAATAGTACAGAAACGGGCAATATGTCACAAATAGCGGCACCAAGTTCGGGTTTGAAGTATGAAGAAGATATTTTTTCTAGACAAAATGTTTTAACAAAATTTGGAGTAAAAGCTACAAATAAGATAACCCTTGATTTTTTTGCTAATTATGATAAAATCAGTAATTATTATGACGCCGCTTTTGACAATACTGGTTTGAACGATAATGCGGTAAATACCACAACTTCAGAACAATTCAGAGTTGGTTTTGCACCAAAATATAAATACACTAAAGGGGAATTCAATATTAATGCAGCTGCAAATAGAATTTCGCGCGATTATTTTGAGCTGAATAGTTTTTCAAATACGGTTGATTACTCCTTGTATGAATCGCGTAGTGCTATTGTTGATGCTTTTAATAAATACCAATTCAATGATTCCTTTTTTTTGGTAACGGGTTTAAACTACCAGTTTCACGATATGCTAAGCCAAACACCATTTGGTAATTTAACGAGAGAAAATACTAAATTTAGTATGATTGATCCATATGTTACTTTGGTGTACACCTCCAAATTTGGCTTGAATATTAATGCAGGTTCGCGCCTCAATCATCATAGCGAATATGGTAATTTTGTAGTATATAACGTCAATCCATCCTATAGTTTTAAAACTTCGTTTCCGTTGAAAGTGTTGGCTTCCTACAGCACCGCTTACATCACGCCTAGTTTATATCAACTGTATTCCGAATTTGGAAACACCAGTTTAACACCCGAAGAAAATACAACTATCGAAGCAGGATTTGAAACTGAGTTATTTAATAAAAGACTACGATTGAATGTGGTAGGGTTTTACAGAGATGAAAAGAATTCCTTTGGTTTTTATTTTGACCCAACCACATTTGATGCTTTCTATATTAATATCAATGGAAAAAATAAAGCTAAAGGAGTCGAAACCGGCCTGAACGTTGCTGTTTCGGACCAAATAAAATTCAACGGAAACTATACTTTTACTCAAGTAGACGAAGCGTTGAATAGATTAATTCCTCGACATAAAGCCAATGCCAGTTTGGATTTTCAACTGTCAAGAAGAACGCTGTTCAATGTGAGTTATCAGTATTTTGATTCCAGAAATGATGCTTTTTTTGATGGAACTACTTTTCAAACCACTACAGTAGAATTGGGTTCTTACCAACTATTTAATTTTCTTTTTAAACAAGAGTTGATAAAAAATAGATTGTCCTTTTTTGGCACAGTAACCAATATTTTGAACGAGGAATTTACAGAAAATGTGGGTTATGCTACACGAGGGCGAAATTTTCAAGTGGGTTTGAATATTACACTTTGACCTATTAATTGGCAGCAAATAAAAAAAGGATAACTAAGATTATCCTTTTTTTTGTTTACAAACGTTTCTAATATAATTAATCAGTTTCGATCGATATACATTTCTGTTCGCAACGGATTGATCGCTTTAGAATCAGTAAAATCTCTTTCGATAACGCTAGGAACTTGAGGCATCATTCTTCCACTGACGATAATTTGATTAATGGCGGCGTTTAGTAATGGTTCGTTAATATTGCCTAAAACGCCTAAATTAGTTAAGTTTTCGGGTAATAAAAATGTCGGTTGAATTCCCGAATTATAATCGCCAAAACCGTTTTTGTCTACAATTTTCAATACTATGGGTTGCATGGCGTATTTATGGTTGGGGTTGACATTTTGTTTGGCAAAAGTTGGTGAGTCGTATAAAGTGATCGAACCTACATTTTTCCCAGTGGTTACATCGCCAATTTGAATTACATTAATGTATGGTTTTAGGCAATTAATTACCAATTCACTAGCTGAAGCGGAGCTTTTAGTAGTTAGAACATAGACTTTGTTGAGGTTCAAACTGTTCAATCCACCAATGAATTTATTTTCTAATGAGCCAGGATTGTTAGCTTGAAAATAAGCTTGAGCTTTAGTATTCCACTGTTGGCGAGCAAATAATTGTCCAGAGAATTGTCCTGTAATCATGCTGGCTAGCTTGGTAGCAGTGTTCACCGAACCACCAGAGTTATAGCGTAAATCTAGTACCAAATGTGTAACGCCTTGAGATATAAAATCGCCAAAGACAGTATTTAACTGATTATCAAAAGAGGAAAAAAATCCATTGTACATCAAATAACCAATTTTCTTATCATTTTGTGTAATTACAGTACTTAACAAAATAGGATTTTCTGCCAATGCCGTTTTTGTCAGTGTTACAGATTGTCCGTTGGGTGTGATATTTCCACCATCAAAATTGGCAAAATTTACGGTATAAGTTTCATTTGCCAAAAGTGTTCTGTAATTATCAATCGTCAGAGGCGTTCCGTTAATTGCATAGAAAATATTGCCACGAGCAACGGGTTTTGCAGCTGCATCAGAATTAGGAATTATATATCGAACCCAACCATAAATATCGGTTGTGCTTCCTGATTTATAGCGCAAACCATAATCCATTCCGTTGTTTAAAGTATTGCCCGAAAGCACACCTTCCAAGACCGAATAATCACTATAAATTACACTAAACCTGTCGATGGAAGTATCTACACGAAGAGCGTTGAAAAGTGTTGTTGGATTTTCAAAAGTTTCCAAAAAAGTATTCAGTTGTGTTTGATTGGCAAATCGTTCGTCGCCCAAATCGGGAACATCAGCTTGCCATAAATAATATAAATTCATACCTTTCCATACAAAGTCTTTAATCTCGAGACTACTAGTAACTGCATTGTCATCCATATCTTCGCAACTTGTGACGAAAGCAAATAGGAATAAGAGTAAAAAAGATTTCACGATATTTTTCATAGTAGTAATTTGTTTTAATAAGCGTAAATTTACTAAGTTTTGATTAATTATTACATTTTGCTAGTAACAAAAAAAATGATGAGTCGTCTTGATTTTATAACCAGTAACCAAAATAGCTTTAATGAACCAAAATGAGTTTATGCAAATGGTTAATCCTTTTAAGGACAAACTCTTCCGAGTTGCAAAACGATTACTCGTGAGCAGGGAAGAAGCCGAAGATGCTACTCAAGAGGTTTTAGTGAAACTTTGGAATAAAAATAGCGATTTAGGAAATTATAATAGTGTGGAAGCATTAGCCCTAACAATGACAAAAAATTATTGTTTGGACCAATTAAAATCAAAGAGAGCTAGCAACCTGAAAATTGTTCACACAAACTACACCGATAGGGAAGCTAGTTTGCAGCAACAACTAGAAGCTAAAGACACGTGGTATTGGGTAGAGAAAATAATGAACGACTTGCCCGAGCAACAAAAACTGATTGTTCAAATGAGAGACATTGAAGAAATGGAGTTTGAGGCAATGAGTATAATTTTAGAAATGAACGAACAAGCCATCAGAACGGCATTGTCAAGAGCACGAAAAATAATTAGAGAAAAAATGATAAATACACATCATTATGGCATTGGATAGAATAGAACAATTACTAGAAAAATACTTCGAAGCAGCAACCAGTATTGCCGAAGAAAAAGAGTTGAAAAACTATTTTGCTTCTTCAGATGTTGCGCAGCATTTGAAACAATACCAACCAATATTTGGCTATGCTACTCAAGCAAAACACGAACAGTTCACAGCAACTATACCATTAATCACTAAGAAACGCTCAAGCGTAGTTTGGTTTTCAGTTGCCGCTTCTGTGGCCGTTTTATTGAGCGTGGGTTTGTTTACATTTAATCATTATAACCAACCAAAATCGAATGATTTAGGCACTTATGATGATCCTGAAGTGGCGTTTAGAGAAACGCAAAAAGCATTGGCTTTAATTTCAGAAAGTGTGAATAAAGGCATTGGAAGTATGAATTATTTAAATGAATATGAACAAACAAAAAACAAAATTTTTAAAAAATAAACAATCAGAAATTATGAGAAAGTTACTTTTTAGTATTGTATTAGTGTTAAGTGCAAATACTTTTTTTGCACAAAGTGTCTTCGATAAATTTGAAGACCAAGAAAAGATAAAAGCAGTAATTGTCAATAAAAAAATGTTCTCCTTATTGAGTAAAATGGATGTCAAAGACAAAGAAACCCAGCAGTATGTCAATCTGATAAAAAAATTAGACAACCTTAAAGTATTTGTCACAAATAGCGATTTAAAAGCAGCTGAAATGAAAACAACTGCTGACAAATACCTTAAGACCGCTGGTTTAGAAGAGTTGATGCGTGTAAACGAAGGTGGAAAGAGTGTGAAAATTTATGTTAGATCGGGTGCATCAGAATCTCAAATCAAAGAACTAATGATGTTTGTTGAAGGTTCGGGCACAGAAGAAACTGTTTTAATGTCATTAACAGGCGATTTTGATTTGAATGAACTTTCGGTATTGACAGATAAAATGAATTTACCCGGTGGCGATGATTTGAAAAAAGCTTCAAAAGGTAAAAAGTAAAAAAGCATGAGAGCCATTGTTATTTTAACCGTTTTTTTGACTTCATTATTATTGCTTAGTTGCGACAGTAAACCTACACTACAAAAATATTTTGTAGCTAATTTAGAGAACAAAGATTTTGTAGCGTTAGACATTTCAACAACTATTTTAAATGTGGATAAAACAAAACTGTCAGCTGAGCAAAAATTAGCATTAGAGTCCTTTGATAAGATGAATGTCTTAGTATTCAAGCTGGACGAAAATAATCTGGCACAATATGAAGTTGAAAGTCAAAAAATAACTCAGATTTTAAAAGACAAATCTTATCAACAATTGATGAAAGTAGGTTCAGGAAAGGATGGTGCAACTATAAGTTTTGTGGGTGATGAGGATAATATTAATGAATTTGTTGTATTTGGTAAAAGTAAAGATAATGGTTTTGCTGTAGTAAGAATTCTAGGGAATGATATGAACCCAAATAATATCATGACAATGCTTTCGGTTTTGAAAGAATCAAAAATTGACATGGAACAGTTGGCGCCACTTAAAGATTTAATCAAATAATTGGGTTAGTTGTTTAATGCAAAAGTTCCAAACATTGCTGTTTGGAACTTTTATCTTTTTTTACCGGTATTTGAACGAAACCGCTAAATCCCGAAAATTATTTAAACAAGGTGACTAAACTTAAATCGCTTTTTAAAAAGTGAATTAAAAGGATTGCATTGTAAAATTATTTAATTACAATAAATTCAATCGGTAGTTAACATAACATTTTGCCATAAGTCCAAATTTTTGATAATCGGGAACGCGAATTCGGGTGTTTTTGATTTCTGTAGAAGGTGTTTTTTTTAACTTAGAAAGTAATTTTTTATAATAAACAAAAGCAGTATAAACACCAAACTTAGCTTCTATAGGTAATTTTAAAATTCCTTCAAATCCGGCAGCAAAATCAGACTCGATTTCTTTGATGATTTCATTTTTTGAATTTTCGTCTAATTGAGACAAATCAGTATTGGGGAAATACGTTCTATTCAAATCTTCATAATCCGCTTTAAGGTCACGAAGGAAATTTACTTTTTGAAAAGCAGATCCTAATCGCATAGCAGATAGCTCTAATTCTTCAAACTTGGCATCATTGCCATTTACAAAAACTTTTAAGCACATGAGTCCCACCACATCGGCTGAACCATATATGTATTCGTTATATTCGTCAATGGTTTTGTATTCGCTTTTGTGCAAATCCAATTTCATGCTATTCATAAAAGCATTTATCAAATTCATTGGAATAGAATAGAGATGAACAGTATGTTGAAATGAATTCAAAATTGGGTTTAAACTGATTTTGTTTTCCAAAGCACTTCTTAAATCTTTTTCAAACATATCAAACAATTCTTCTTTATTATAATCATGAAAAGTATCTACGATTTCATCAGCAAATCTAACAAATCCATAAATGTTATAAATGTCTTGACGAATGCTAGGGGCTAACATTTTAACAGCAGCAGAAAAGGAGGTGCTATAAGACTTGGTAACGTTTCTGCTACAATCGAATGATATGGTGTCAAAAATTGATTTCATAGGTATTATAAATTTTTTTCAATAAGTTCAGCAACAAGTTTTCCGGAAATTAATGCTGGTGGCACACCTGGACCAGGAACAGTTAATTGTCCGGTAAAATAAAGGTTTTTTACCTTTTTACTTTTTAATTTTGGTCTTAAAAATGCAGTCTGTAATAACGTGTTTGCCATTCCGTACGCATTCCCTTTATAAGAATTATATTCTTTAATAAAATCCTTAACACAAAAAGATTCTTTAAATATAATATTATTTTTTACATCTTGTTGCGTGATTTTTTCAAATCTCGAAATAATTTTTTCAAAGTACAAGCTTCTCAATTCTGCTGTATCTTCAATTCCTGGCGCTATTGGTATCAAGAAAAAACCATTTTCACAATCTTTTGGAGCTAATTTTTCATTTGTAATTGATGTAAAGTTGGCGTAAAACAAAGGTTCTTCTGGCCATTTTGGATTATCATAAATAGCAGAAGCATGAATATCAAAATCAACATCAAAAAATAAATTATGGTGTACTACATTCTTTAGTTTTTTATTGAAACCAACATAGAATAGAAGTGAGGAAGGTGCAAATGTTTTCTTCTCCCAATAATTTTCAGAATATTGACGGTATACTGGATCAAGTAATGTTTCGGAGTGGTGGTAATCAGCACCAGTTAAAACAATGTCTGCTGTTATTGTATTCCCATTAATGATGATTCCTGTTGCTTTTTTGTTGGTAACTATAATTTTTTCAACAGCTGAATTAGTATGAATTATAACTCCTAATTCTTTTGCTAATTTTTCCATACCCAAAATTACGCTATACATTCCACCTTTGGGTTGCCATGTGCCCAATCCAAAATCAGCATAGTTCATAAAACTGTAAAAAGAGGGAGTATCTGAGGGTTTTGCACCAAGAAATAGAACCGGAAATTCTAAAATTTGTATGAGTTTTTTATTTTTAAATTTCTTTTTAACGTCTTTACTTATGTTGGAAAAAAATTGGTTAACCTTTTTTGCTGTTTGAAGTGTTATTAATTCTAATGGTGATTCTCCCGGTCTATAAACCAAATCTTTAATAGCAATATCATAATTGCTTTTGGCCTCTTTCATGAACGACTCTAATTGTTTTCCACTTCCTTTCTCTATAGACTCAAATTTTTCTATTATTTCTGGAAGATTATCTGAAATAGTAACAAAGTCATTTACGTCAAAGAAAACTTTGTAAGCAGGAGATAATTTACTGAGTTCGTAATAATCGGAAGGTTTTTTGTTAAAATCATTGAAGAAACGCTCAAAAACGTCGGGCATCCAGTACCAAGATGGCCCAATGTCAAAGGTAAAACCTTCTCTAATTAACTGTCTAGCTCTTCCGCCAATAGTTGGGTTTTTCTCGAATACAGTTACCTCATGACCTAGATGAGCGAGGTAACAAGCACTTGCTAAAGAGGAAAATCCCGAACCAATTATTCTTATTTTTTTTTTCATATTGTTTAACAAAGTAGAAATAGTTAAACAATTAAAAAGTTTTATTCAATGTATTCAACTAATTCTTTAATGGAAGTAAAGGTAGTGTTTTTTTGCGTTAGATATTTTGGGTCTATATTTTCAATCATCCTTCCAATAAACCATAAGTCCGAAGTTTCTTCTAGTATTTCTTCGTTGAGTTTTTGAATATAATTATTAATTTCGTTTTTATCTGGTTCTACTGTTGTGTAGCAAATATAGGTAATATTGTCAAAATATTTTTTCAAATCTTTCAAGCTATCAATTGGAACACTTTCTCCCAGATATATTGTTTTATATCCAAGACTTAATATTTCATAATTCAAATACATCAGTCCTAATTCGTGAATTTCATTCATAGGGAGATATAAGACAAAAATCCTATCTGTTTTGGTAGGTTCTTTAATTTGAATTTTCTCAGTATTTGTTAATAACTTTTGTTTAATTAAGTATGTTATGAAATGTTCATGTGCTGGTGTAATAGTATCCGTCTGCCATAAATATCCTAATTCTTGAATTAGAGGAATAAAAACATCATAAAACACTTCTTTAAAAGTTTTTTCAGACAACAAATTATTGTATGTATTGAAAAATGCAGCGTGATCAAAATTCATCATAGCCATTTTAAATGAGCTTATGGCATGGTGTTTTACACTTTTTTCAGATATAATTTCATTGGCTAATTGAGGGATTCGCTCAGGTGAAAGTTTTGATATTTTTGAAATTTTATATCCATGATTATGTAATAAAGTGATATTCAAAAGTTTCTGAAGATTTGATAAATTATAAGTTCTTATATTAGTTTCAGTTCGCATTGGTTCTAAAACATTATATCTTTTCTCCCAAATTCGAATCGTATGTGCCTTTATTCCAGATAAATTTTCTAAATCTTTAATACTAAAAATATTTTTAATATTGTTCATCATTTAATTAAATTAGTTCAACAAAAGTAATTAAAAATATGTTTACAACTTAATAATTGTATTGAAAATTTTAAAAAAAATCAAATTCAATAAATTTTTAATTTTCATTTGGCATTTATGCACTGTTGTTGGTTGTTGAAATGTTATTATTTAGCAAATTATTAGTATCAAAAAGAAACTAAGATTATTAAGTTTTGTATGTTTTTTAATTTATAATAGGAGCAAAAATGTAGAAAAATAGTAATTTCTAAAATTACTAAGAGGTTATAATTTACTTTTAATGGTATTGTTAAAAGTAAATTAAAACCTTTGTAAATCCCTTTAAATAGGCATTATCCGTGACCACGATGGGATTCGAACCCACACGTTCTTAAGAACACCACCCCCTCAAGATGGCAAGTCTACCAATTTCTCCACGTGGCCTTTAAAAGTAAAGACGTTGCGTAGCAACGTCTTTAAAATCTGTGTGACCCGACTGGGGCTCGAACCCAGGACCCCATCATTAAAAGTGATGTGCTCTACCAACTGAGCTATCGAGTCTTGATTATTCTAGAAAAAAAATGTGACCCGACTGGGGCTCGAACCCAGGACCCCATCATTAAAAGTGATGTGCTCTACCAACTGAGCTATCGAGTCTTTTTCTTTCTTGAATACAACACTGTCTTCTATTTTATAGGAATTCAGTGATTTGCCATGTGGCTTAAATGCGGGTGCAAATATAAGGCCTTATTATTTATATTTCAAAGCAATTTTATTATAAATTTACCTTTTTTTGACTAAGGGTGTTAATGACTTAACTTATAAGGTTTTATTGTAATGCAGAAAGTGATTTTAATAGGTTATATGGCAGTTGGAAAGACAACTATTGCACGTTTGTTAGCTCAAAAAATGAACTGGAAATGGGTTGATTTGGATGAAATCATTGAAGAAAAAATGAATTTAAGTATTAAGGAACTATTTCAACAAAAGGGAGAAATTTATTTTAGAAAAATTGAGCACGAAGTTTTTAAAGAATTGGTGAAAAAAAATGAAAATCTTATTATTAGTTTAGGCGGAGGAACTCCTTGTTATGCAAATAACCACTTTTTTCTAAACGGTGATGAGGTCGTTTCTATATATTTACAAGCATCAATAGCGGTTATTTTTGATCGATTGAAAGTACTAAAGAGTGAACGGCCATTAGTTGTAAATCAAAATGATGAAAATTTGAAAGCGTTTATTGCCAAAAATTTATTTGACAGAAGCTTCTTTTATAATCAAGCTACGTTCAAGATTTGCGTTGACGCTAAAACAATAGAAGAAATAACGAATGAAATTTATCAATTACTAAACTAAATAAGCGTAGTTGTTGTTGTTTTCAAATACAACATGAACATGCTCCTTTGAGGATGTTGAAAGTGAAATGCCTTTAAAATCTGCTTTTACAGGAAATCGTTTGTGATTTCGGTCTACCAAAACCACAGTTTTGAATTTCTTGACGGGTACTTCTAAAAAATGTTTGACACAATATATTAGTGTTGTGCCCGAATTTAAAACATCATCTACAAGCACGATACTTTTGTTACTATATAGTTCTTTTGGGATTGAGGTTGTTATTGGGTAAAGCGGATTTTGCTTTTCAATTTTTACTTTACACAAAGTCACCTCAATAGATGAAATCTCTTTTAGCACCAAATTAATTTTTTGAGCTAAAATAAAACCATTATCCGCTATACCTGCCAATACTATTTCCCCGTCATCTACAAAGGTCTCTAGTATTTGAAATGCTATTCGTCTGATCTTATGTTCAATTTCTTGATGATTGAGTATAATGTTTTGGCTCATAGATTTACTTTTTTCAAAGATAAAAATAGATTTTTTATTTTTTGGGTTAGTTTGTTGTAATTTCAGGATAATTTTTTAAAAATATTACTTCTCACATTTTGTATAATCAATATTTTCTTTTTGTTTTCAATGTGTTGAGAATACTTTGTCATAATTATTTTTCCTCAACATCCAAACCAAAGTCATCTATATCTCTTCTGTCTTTCTTGGTAGGTCTACCAGTACCAGCTTTACGATAATGTTCTTTAGATAGTTTGAGTAGTTCCAAATGGGCAAATTTTTCAGAAGGTGTGTCGTCTTTTCGATACATATCCACTAACTTGGCACCAATACGATTTACAGGAATATCCAATACAGTGATTTCGTATGTGATTTGGTCTTTTCGAAAGGTAACTTTATCGGTTGGAAAAACTTCTCTCGATGCCTTGGCTACTTGTCCATTCACCGTGATGTGATTTTTTCTACATGCCTCGGTGACCATGTTTCTGGTTTTGTAGTACCGTATGCACCATAAATATTTATCCACTCTCATTTTTTTCCAAAATCAACGTTAAATTGTTTACAAAAATAAATCAATATTGTATCTTGCGAGCTCAAAATTCTAACAAAAATGAATATCTTTAATAAAATTGTTGTACTTTTCATTTCATGTATGGTCTTAGTTTCCTGTACACCTGAAGAATCAAATATACCACCATTAAGAGATTATGCAGAGCAGTATGCCAAAGATATAGCAGTAATCGAGGAATATCTTCAGACACACTATATGGAAGTTATCAATAATCCTGGTGCTACCAATGATCAAAGTGTTACCTATACCTTAATTCCGGAAGGAGGAACTCAAACTTCTATTTGGAATCAAACCCAATATCCGTTACAAACCCGTTTGGTGCTTCAAAATAATATTGTCTATAAAATATATTACTTGAAATTAAGACAAGGTTCTGGCCCCAATAGTAAATCACCTTGTAATGTTGACCAAGTGTTGACCTCTTATCGTGGTGAGTATATTTTTACAAGTACTGAAACAATAAACGAAGAAGAAGTAAAAACCATAAAATCTAAACAATTTGAAGAGTCAATAGATGCTCAAACTTATTTTAATTTGACCGCTGTTATTAGAGGTTGGAGCGAAATTTTTCCTTTTTTTAAAACGGGATCCTATGCAGGTAATCCAGATGGTACGCTTTCTTATTTTGACTTTGGAGCTGGTGTAATGTTTATTCCTTCGGGACTGGCTTATTATTCGGGATCTCCTTCATCAATTCCCCCCTATTCGCCGCTAATTTTTTCTTTTAAATTATATGAAATACAAAGAACCGATCAAGATGGTGATGGAGTGTATTCCTATCAAGAAGACATTTCAACTTCAGTGGTAAATAGCGATGGAACTGTTACTGTTACCAATGGCATTCCAGATGGTTATGTACGAGTTTTAGCTAATGGTGAGACGAATCCTGATGATACTGACGGAGATGGAACTCCCGACTTTTTAGATATTGATGATGATGGTGATTTTTTCACGACTAAAAGTGAAATCAAAAACCCATTGACCAATCAGCCATATACCTTCGACTTAATACCCACGTGTACCGATGGTAAAAAGAAACACGTTTCCAATGTTTGTCATTAAAACATAGTGATTTCATAAAAAAAAGTCCCGATTGGGACTTTTTTACTTTAATATACATCACAATTATTTTCTCTTGACTACTCTCGTTACCGCTTCCACTATTGCTTGATGGTTTAGCTTGTATTTTTCCATCAGTTGTTCGGGAGTGCCACTTTCGCCAAAACTATCGTTTACCGCAACAAACTCTTGAGGTGTTGGATTATTCAAGGATAAAACTCGAGCCACACTTTCGCCTAAACCTCCTAAAAAATTATGCTCTTCAGCAGTAACGACACAACCTGTTTTAGCAACCGATTTCAAAATGGCTTCATCGTCTAGTGGTTTAATGGTGTGAATGTTGATGACTTCGGCCGAAATACCTTTGGCTTCCAAAGCTTCGGCTGCAAGTAACGCCTCCCATACTAAATGTCCGGTAGCAATAATAGTAACATCGGTTCCTTCGTTAAGCATGATTGCTTTTCCAATGACAAAAGGTTCATCGGCAGGAGTGAAATTGGGCACCACCGGACGACCAAAACGCAAATACGCTGGGCCGTGATGGTTAGCTAAAGCAATAGTAGCTGCTTTAGTCTGATTGTAATCACAGGTGTTGATTACGGTCATTCCCGGTAACATTTTCATCAAACCAATGTCTTCTAAGATTTGGTGAGTCGCACCATCTTCTCCCAAAGTCAATCCGGCATGCGAAGCACAAATCTTTACATTCTTATCGGAATAGGCAACCGATTGGCGAATTTGATCATAAACCCTTCCGGTAGAAAAGTTAGCAAACGTTCCTGTAAACGGAATTTTTCCACCTATGGTTAAACCTGCGGCAATTCCAATCATATTCGCTTCTGCAATCCCGATTTGGAAAAAACGCTCTGGATGGTTTTTCTTGAAATCATCAAATTTTAATGAACCTATTAGATCCGCACAAAGCGCCACGACATTTTCATTTTTTTGTCCGAGTTCTGTCATTCCTGCTCCAAACCCTGAACGCGTATCTTTACTTCCTGTGTTTAGCCCCCTAACCCCCGAAGGGGGAATTATAAGATAAGATGTTTTATTGGTATTATTTTTTGGTTCTATTTTGCTGTGAGCAGTATTGTTTTCTGTTCCCCCATTAGGGGTTAAGGGGCTATAATCCCCTAAAGTTTCAGCATTCTGTGCCAATCCAATAGCCAATTGCTCATCATTAGGTGCTTTTCCGTGCCAAGCGTGGGTGTGCATCATAAAATCGACACCATTCCCCATGACGGTGTGCAACAAAACGCAAACTGGTTTTCCATTACCAGTTCTGCTTTTGGCCTCTTCCATTCCTTTAATAATGGCTTCGATGTTGTTTCCTTCTTTAATTTCTAGAACATCCCAATCAAACGCTTCGAACTTGGCTTTCAAACTTCCCATGTGCAACACATCATTTGTAGCCCCATCAATTTGTTGTCCGTTGAGGTCAACTGTGGCAATAAGATTATCTACTTTTTTGGCGGAGGCATACATAATGGCTTCCCAGTTTTGTCCTTCTTGCAATTCGCCATCGCCTGTTAATACATAAACTAAATGAGCATCTTGATTTAATTTTTTTGCTTGAGCTGCTCCAATCGCAACCGATAATCCTTGTCCTAGTGAACCGGCAGCCATTCGAACTCCTGGTAAACCATCATGTGTGGTGGGATGGCCTTGTAAACGCGTATTTAGTTTTCTAAAGGTAGCCAATTCCGATACTGGAAAATAACCACTACGGGCTAAAACGCTGTAAAAAACAGGTGAAATATGACCATTGGAAAGGAAAAATAAATCCTCACCTTTCCCATCCATGTCAAATTCTGGATTTTTTTTCAAAAGGTGTTGGTATAAGACCGTGAAAAATTCGGCACAGCCCAAAGAACCGCCCGGATGTCCAGAGTTTACAGCATGTACCATACGAAGAATGTCTCTGCGTACTTGAGTTGTAAAATCGTGTAAATGTTGTGTGTTAGACATTTTTTGTAGTTAAAAATTATTTGCCGTTAAAAGTAATTCTAATTTTAAATCAGGACAAATGAACTTATCACAAGTTATAAACGATTAGCTATTTTTTAATAATCCATATTTCACGATACAATACAAAGCTCTAAAACCGTCTCTCCAACCAATTTTTTTCCCTTCGGCATAAGTTCTACCGTAATATGAAATTCCAACTTCATAAATTCTAATGTTTGGAATACGAGCAATTTTTGCAGTAATTTCGGGCTCAAAACCAAACCTATTTTCATTTAATGAAATTTTTTGAATGAGTTCTGTCTTAAACATTTTATAGCAAGTTTCCATATCAGTTAAATTCAAATTTGTGAACATATTGGAAACAAAAGTTAGAATATTGTTCCCAATAGAATGCCAAAAAAAGAGAATTCTATGTGCGTTTCCACCCATAAACCGGGAACCAAATACAACATCGGCGAAACCATCCAAAATAGGTTTTAAAAGCAAATTATATTCTTCTGGGTCATATTCTAAATCAGCATCTTGAATTACTAAAAAATCACCTTTTGCTTTGGAAATCCCAGTGTGTAATGCAGAACCTTTTCCTTTGTTGATTTCGTGTCTATAATACTGAATATTCAAATCGGGGTTTTGAAGGATATAACTATTTATTGCCGCTTCGGTATGATCTTTTGAACAATCATTAACGATGATGATTTCTTTTTCCAAACCACCTATAAGCTGTACACTTTTTACTTTATCAAGAATAAAGTGAATGGTATTGCCTTCATTATATGCGGGAATGATTATGGATAATTTTTTCACGATTAGCTATTTATTATTTTTATTAAATATTTCTTTTTGAGGACTTCTTGCCTTGTTTTTTCCATTAAAAATTGTATTTTCAATCTTGTAATTGGGTAATCATCAAAGCTTTTTTTAACTGTTATTTTGAGATTTAAATTTTTAATTTCTTCCAAATCTTCTTCAGAAATATAAACCCAAAAGGAGTTTTTAATGGTAGTTAATTTTTCTTTAGTAACTTTTTTTGTAAACGGATTGTGTGTGTAAAAATTAAATGAATTGGAGTACGTTTTATAAACATAAATTTCTTCATTGTTGATGTTTTTATTTGCCCATTTTCCAGCTTCAGAGTCGGATTGAAACGTTAGTAATTTTGGATAAAAAACAAAACTTAAAAATAAATTTAAAACTAAAACAAAAACAATCAGTTGACCACTATTTTGCTCTTTTGTTTTTCTAAAATAAATTAAAATAAACAATTGTAAAACAACGCAAAAGACAGCCCAAATATTAAATTCAGGAAAGAAAAACAGGATAAAAACAATGAACAGCAATAGGATTAAAATTCCAAAAACATAGTTAGTTATTCTCCAGCGATTCCATATTTTAAAGTTAATTTTTGTCAAATATTCTGCTAAAATTATGGTGGCAAATGGCAAGGTAACAAAAATATAATGTGGTAATTTGTATTTAGATAACGATAGCATGGCAAAAATTACTATAAAACCAACTAAAGTTGTTATTTCGGGAAGTTTGACTTGGCGATTTAAAAGGTTTTTTAATTTAAAAAAAAGCGAAAAATAAAGCGGAAAAATCCACGGAAAGAAATCCCAAATTATTGATCCTAAAAAGAAGTGCCAGGGCGCACCATTGTTCCATACGTTTTCTCCCGTTATTCGTCCAAAACTTTGCAACCAATAATAAAAATACAATCCTTTTTTTCCTTTTTCGGGATGCAAATCAAATTGGGTATATAATCCATAGGACATTGGAATCAGTATAATAGCTACAATGAAGAGCACTAATATCCAACGTAGATTAAAAACATCGCGCCATTTTTGCTGGTACATTAGGTTTATTCCAATAGGCATTAAAACTGCAATGGCACCAATTGGTCCTTTTGCTAACATTCCTAATCCCATAAAAACCGAACCCAAAATGAGATTACTAATTTTTCTTTTTTCAAAAAATTCAGAAAATAACCAAACCGATATTATGGTGCAAGAAGTTAATAATGCATCGGTTCGAACATCATTTGTGATTAAAAAATATGCTTGTGTAGTTGCTAAAATTAATAGAGCATTTTTTGCAATTTGTCTTGAATAATACAAAATAGTAAAACGGTAAACTGCGTATAAAGAAAAAAGAATAAAAAGGAAAGAAACAATTTTATAACCAAAATTTGTTGCGCCAAAAATTTTAATACTAACACTTGATAACCAAAATAATAAGGGTGGTTTGTCTAAGTAATCTTGCTGAAATTCTTTTACTTCAAGAAACGAATTGGTATGCGCCATTTCGGCTGAAATTCCTGCATATTGAGCTGCATCAATCTGCATAATATCTATAAATAAATTATGAAAATAGATCGCAAATACAAACAGAATTAGTATTTTTTCAAAATTTGTACAATCTTTAAAGAAGGATTTCATAAATAAATGTAATATAAATAGCGGTTAAAAGTAATTCTAATTTTATCGAAAGGCAAATCTTTGTTTAGAAGTTAATGGATGTTTTTTTTGTATTTTAATAACTGTTAAATAAAATCATAATTCACAATCCACAATTCACAATTCTTTTATCTTTGCCGACTGATTAAAAGAGAACAATGAAATTTGATTTATTAGCGAAAGACATCAATTCAAAAGCGCGCGCTGGAAGCATTTCAACCGACCACGGCGTAATTGAAACCCCCATATTTATGCCTGTTGGCACTGTTGCATCTGTAAAAGGGGTGCACCAACGCGAGCTGAAAGAGGAGATCAACCCCGATATTATTCTGGGAAATACCTATCACTTATACTTGCGTCCACAAACAACTATTCTTGAAAAAGCGGGAGGTTTGCACAAGTTCATGAATTGGGATAGGAATATTTTAACCGACTCTGGTGGTTATCAAGTGTATTCCCTTTCGGCCAATAGAAAAATAAAAGAAGAAGGGGTGAAATTCAAATCTCACATTGATGGTTCGTACCATGTTTTCACTCCCGAAAATGTTATGGAAATTCAGCGCACTATTGGTGCCGATATCATCATGGCATTTGACGAATGCACGCCTTATCCGTGTGATTACCGCTATGCACACAAATCGATGAAAATGACGCATCGCTGGTTAGACCGATGTATCAATCATTTAGAAAAAGTGCCTACAAAATATGGGTATGACCAAACCTTTTTTCCTATAGTTCAAGGAAGTACCTATAAAGAATTGCGACAACAATCAGCCGAATATATTGCCAACGCTGGGCAACAGGGAAATGCAATTGGAGGACTATCGGTAGGTGAACCCGCCGAAGAAATGTATGCGATGACCGAAGTGGTTTGTGAAATCCTTCCGGAAGATAAACCCCGCTACTTAATGGGTGTTGGAACACCTGTAAATATATTAGAAAATATTGCCTTGGGTATTGACATGTTTGATTGTGTGATGCCCACACGAAACGCAAGAAACGGAATGTTGTTTACAGCTAATGGAACTATCAACATCAAAAATAAAAAGTGGGAAGACGACTTTTCACCTCTTGATGAAATGGGTTATACCTTTGTAGACACCGAATATACCAAAGCGTATTTGCGTCACTTGTTTGCTGCTAATGAATATCTAGGAAAGCAAATTGCTACAATACATAACCTAGGTTTTTATATGTGGTTGGTTCGTGAGGCCAGAAAACATATATTAGCAGGAGATTTTAGAGTTTGGAAAGATACGATGGTAAAAAATATGAGTCAACGACTTTAATGTTTGTAGTTTATTGTTTGTGGTTTAGATTTATTAACCAGAACCATAAACCATAAGCCATAAACCATAAACTTGAACAATGTTAAAAATTATTGACAAATACATTCTCAAACGCTATTTAGTAACATTTACGGTAATGTTGCTGATGTTTATTCCAATTGGGATAGTGATTGACGTGTCTGAAAAAGTCAATAAAATGATTGAAAATAAAGCGCCATTTAAAGAAATAGCTAGTTATTATTTAGACTTTACCATTTATTTCGCCAATCTCTTGTTTCCCATATTTCTCTTTCTTTCAGTGATTTGGTTTACTTCCAAATTGGCTAATAATACCGAGATTATAGCCATCTTAAGTTCGGGGATTTCGTTCTCAAGATTTTTGCGTCCTTATATAGTGGGAGCCACAATAGTATCAGTTTTCGCATTGATAATGAGTGTTTTTCTAGTGCCAAGTGCAAGTGCAGGATATAAAAATTTCAGGTATACTTATCTCATTGGTAATGGTCAAAACGAGATTCGTGATAATTCAGATGTTTTTCGACAAATCAGCAAAGACGAGTATATTTTTGTTAGTAACTTTAATGAAATTTCTAAAACGGCTTTTTACTTCTCCATGGAGAAATTTGACAATGACAAGTTAAAATACAAACTCGTAGCTAATAGAATAAAGTGGGACGAAAAAACAAAAAAATATACCCTGTTTAATTATACCAAAAGAAAAGTAGGTGCTTTTGGTGATATCATCGAATCGGGAGAAAAAAAAGATACTGTTTTTAATTTTGATTTAGAGGATTTAACACCTGTAGTTTATATCGCCGAAACCTTACCACTTAATGAACTACATAAATTCATCGATAAAGAAAAATCTCGTGGTTCATCCAACATTAATGTCTATTTAGTAGTGTTGTATAAAAAATACAGCATTCCAGTTTCGGCTTTTATTCTGACAATTATTGCCGTATCAGTTTCCTCCATGAAACGTCGTGGCGGAATGGGGACAAATTTAGCTATTGGGATTGTTTTAGCTTTTGCATTTGTGTTTTTGGATAAAGTTTTTGGTGTACTTGCCGAAAAATCAACTGCTCCGCCATTGTTAGCGGTTTGGACACCAAACATTGTTTTCGGAATTTTAGCCATTTATCTTCTTCGAAATGCCAAGCGATAATATAAAGAGTTATCTTCATCTCCATCTTATCGTTTTTATTTGGGGATTTACAGCCATTCTCGGTGCGTTAATATCACTTGAAGCTTTACCTTTGGTTTGGTTTCGAATGTTATTTGCCGTTGGTTTTATTGGTATTTACATCTACTACAAAAAAATATCTTTAAAAGTCCCCATCAAAATACGGATACAATTTTTATTTTCGGGACTGATTATCGCGTTACATTGGTTTACCTTTTTTCATGCGATTAAAATTTCAAATATTTCCATCACCTTAGCTTGTCTCTCAACAGGTGCTTTATTTGCCTCATTATTGGAGCCCATTTTATATGGAAAAAAAATAGTTTTCTATGAAGTTTTCTTTGGGTTGCTTGTTGTTCTTGGCTTGTATATTATTTTTAATGTAGAAGGGAATTATTTTTGGGGAATGATAACTGCTTTGATATCGGCTTTTCTATCGGCATTATTTGCGGTAATTAACAGTAGGTTGGTTAAATCCTATGATGCCACAATAATTTCGTTTTATGAACTCAGTGGTGGTGTTTTGTTTTTTACCATTATATTGTTATTTGGACAGCGTTTTTCAGCTGATTTTTTCCAACTTTCGATAAAAGATCTTCTTTTTTTATTACTCTTAAGTTCTGTTTGTACTGCTTATGCTTTTATTGCATCCACATCAATCATGAAATTTTTAAGTCCATATACTGTAATGTTGACCATCAATTTAGAACCCATTTATGGTATTATTTTAGCGGTTCTTATTTTTCAGGAAAAAGAAAAAATGAGCTTTGAATTTTATATTGGTGCTTTCATTATTTTACTAACCGTGCTTTTAAATGCGCTTTTAAAAAGTCGCGAACTCAAATAAAATTAAGGTTATATGAAGGTTAACTATTGTTTAAAACTAATCCATTAAATGTGCTTTTTATCACAATATAAAATTTTATATTTGCTACTCGATTTAACAAAACTAACAACCCTATGGAATATTTAGATTTTGAACTTCCAATCAAAGAATTAGAAGAACAACTCGATAAATGCATGGTAATCGGAGCCGAGTCCAATGTTGATGTCACCGCAACTTGTAAACAAATTGAAAAAAAATTAGAAGAAACTAAAAAGAAAATCTATAAAAACTTAACGGCTTGGCAACGAGTTCAATTGTCTCGTCATCCCAACAGACCGTATACCTTAGAGCACATTTCCAATTTGACTAAAGGAACTTTTTTAGAACTTTTTGGAGATAGAAGCTTCAAAGATGACAAAGCCATGATTGGCGGTTTAGGTAAAATAGACGGACAATCTTTTATGCTTATTGGACAACAAAAAGGGATTAATACCAAGATGCGTCAGTTACGTAATTTTGGGATGGCCAATCCAGAGGGATACAGAAAAGCGTTGCGATTGATGAAAATGGCAGAGAAATTTAATATTCCAGTAGTAACTTTAATTGATACCCCAGGAGCTTATCCTGGATTGGAAGCCGAAGAAAGAGGACAAGGAGAAGCCATTGCCAGAAATATTTTTGAAATGTGTCGTCTTAAAGTGCCAATTATTTGTGTTATCGTTGGCGAAGGTGCTTCAGGAGGCGCATTAGGAATAGGTGTAGGTGATAGGGTTTTGATGATGGAAAATACTTGGTATTCAGTAATTTCACCTGAGTCATGTTCTTCTATTTTATGGAAAAGTTGGGAGTACAAAGAACAAGCTGCCGAAGCTTTGAAACTGACATCAACTGACATGAAAAAACAAAAATTAGTCGATGATATTATCCCAGAACCACTAGGTGGAGCACATTATGATAAGGCAACTGCTTTCAAAACTGTGGAGCAATACATCATAAAAGCGTATAATGAATTAAAAGATTTATCAACAACAGAATTAATCTCGCAAAGGATGGATAAATACAGTAAGATGGGCGAATACAAGGAGTAAATTCTTATAAAATTAATATAAATCCGAAGCCCAACAGTTTCGGATTTTTTTTTGGTTATTAACAGAAAATAGAAACTTATGAACATTGTCTTTGTATAACTCAATCCAAATAATTTTAACAAAATAGTTACTTTCGTTTCATGGAAAATCTCAAAAATATAAACCCTATTAAAGTAGATAAAACTACTATTATCAACTTAGAAAAAGGGAAGCTCCCGCCACAAGCACTCGACCTAGAGGAAGCAGTGCTAGGCGCCATGATGATTGATAAAAAAGGAGTTGATGAGGTTATTGATATTTTGCAGCCAGATGCATTTTACAAAGAGGCACACAAGCATATTTTTGAAGCTATTTTTCAGTTATTCACAGATTCTCAACCTATTGACTTATTAACAGTATCGGCACAGTTAAAAAAGAGTGCTAAGTTAGATTTGGCTGGTGGCGATTTTTACCTCATTCAACTTACCCAAAAGATATCTTCTTCGGCACATATTGAGTTTCATTCCAGAATTATTCTGCAAAAATACATTCAGCGAAGCTTAATTAAAATATCATCTGAAATTATTGAAGAGTCTTATGATGAAACTACCGATGTTTTTGATTTATTAGATAAAGCTGAAACCAAATTATACGAAGTTACACAAGGAAATATCAAAAGAAGTTCTGAAACAGCCCAAAGTTTGGTAATTCAAGCCAAAAAAAGAATAGAAGATATTGCCAATAAAGAAGGAATGAGTGGTATTGCCACTGGTTTTGAAAAATTGGACAAAATAACTTCGGGTTGGCAACCAAGTGATTTAATTATTATTGCTGCTCGACCAGGAATGGGAAAATGTTTAGGAAAAGGCACTAAAGTTTTACTCTATGATGGTTCTCTAAAAAAGGTTGAAGATATTTCTGAAAATGAATTATTAATGGGTGATGATTCTACTCCAAGAAAAGTGCTTTCCATTGCTCGTGGACAAGAAAAAATGTATTGGATTCATCAAAATAAAGCCATGTCTTATAGAGTAAATGAGAGCCATATTTTATCTTTAAAAAGAAGTAGAAACGAGGGAACTCACAAGCAAGGCGATATTCTAAATATAACAGTTAAAGACTATTTAGAAAAATCGAATAAATTCAAATCAAATTATAAAGGGTATAAAGTTGGTGTTGAATTTAAAGAAAAAGAACTTCCTTTAGAACCCTATTATCTTGGTCTTTGGCTTGGTGATGGGCATTCATTCAGTCAAAGAATTACAAATGTTGATGAAGAGATTATTGGATATTTAAACGATTATGCAACTCGTTTAGAAAGTGAATTGGTTGTATATGAACAAAAAGATAGAACAAACAATTATGCTATTGTCAATAAAAATAAATTTACTTCCGTCGAATTTACAACCTGTATTCAAACTGAATTAAGAACTTTAGGAGTACTGCAAAACAAACATATTCCAAATCAATATTTAATAAATTCAACTGAAAACAGGTTACAATTATTGGCAGGAATTATAGATTCTGATGGCTATTATACTTCTGAATTTAATTGTTTTGAAATTGTTCAAAAAAATGAAGATTTACTAAATCAAATAAAATTCATTTGTGATAGTTTAGGTTTTAGAACCTCGGTTAGAAAGAAAAAAACATCAATTAAATCAATTGGATTTCAAGGAGAAGCTTTTAGACTAAGGATATTTGGAAATCTAAATGATATTCCAACAAAAGTGGAGAGAAAAAAAGCCCGAGAATGGAATTCAAAAGTGGATTGGAAAGTAACTGGAATTAAAGTTGAATATGATAGGATTGATGATTATTATGGTTTTGAAATAGATGGTAATAGATTATTTCTTTTGGAAGATTGTACTGTAACGCACAACACGGCCTTCGTTTTGTCAATGGCTCGAAATATGGCAATAGACTTTGGACATCCAGTAGCGTTATTCTCTTTAGAAATGTCATCGGTACAGTTAATTACGCGTTTGATTTCTTCGGAAACAGGTTTACCTTCCGAAAAATTGAGAACAGGTAAATTAGAAAAACACGAATGGGAACAGCTTTCTACCAAAGTAAAAGATTTAGAAAAAGCACCTTTGTATATTGATGACACACCTTCACTTTCCATCTTCGATTTGAGAGCTAAAGCCCGTCGTTTGTCGTCGCAACATGGTATTAAGTTAATTATAGTGGATTACCTTCAATTGATGACCGCCGGAGGAAGTAATGGAAAAGGAGTTGGAAACCGTGAGCAAGAAATCTCAACCATTTCCCGAAATCTAAAAGCATTGGCCAAAGAATTAGAAGTTCCTGTAATTGCATTATCTCAATTATCCCGTGCTGTCGAAACTCGTGGATCTAGTAAAAGACCATTGCTTTCTGACCTTCGTGAGTCGGGTGCAATTGAGCAAGATGCCGATATTGTATCGTTTATTTATCGTCCCGAATATTATAAAATAGATGAGTGGGATGATGAAGATCAATCTCCAACAGCTGGTCAAGCGGAATTCATAATAGCTAAACATAGAAATGGTTCGTTAGAAAACATTAGATTGAAGTTCATTAGTCAACTTGGTAAATTTGATAATCTTGAAAGTTTTGGTAGCGCTTTTGACGATTTGCCATCTAAAATGAACCATGATGACAATCCGTTTATGACTAAAAATCTTCCCTCACCCAATGAAGCTTTTGGCAATAATTTTAATAGGAATGATGATGATAGTGATGTCCCGTTTTAGTACTACGTAAAAACACCTGTTTTTTAACAGTTTTTGATTTTATTAAAATTTATTGTTAATTTTGAATATTATTAACAATAAAACAAGATTAATTATGTCAAATAACACAATAGATTTAAAAGAAGCTAAAGAATGGGCACGACTTTACAGAAAAGATAATCCTGATGGAGTCATAGCATATCTGATCCCAAAAATAGACATGACTCAATTATTAAATCAGGACGGTGTTGCGGATTTTAGAGCCTATTTGGGATATGATCCTACTATGAAAATGGAAAAATTAATGATTGTTGGGGTAGATGAAAATGGTAACGATTTAATTAATGCTCAAAAAGGAAATTTTATATACGATATGACTAGTCCTTGTCCGAAAACTTGCGATGTAACAAGTCCTCTTTTTAATCTTGATACTCAAGAAAAACAATAAATACTGACTAAGTGATTATAATAATTGGAATTATTTTATTGCTAATTAATTGTTTCTTACTTTTTATAAGTATTAGAAAAAAAGCAAAAACTTATAAAGTTTTTGCTTTTTATCTTTTTATAATGGCTATAATTCAAATAGCTTCATTTGTAACATCTAAATTAAAAATAAATAATATTTTTTTAACTCATTTTTATTTTGTTATACAGTTTCTTATATTAAGTTATTTTTACTTTTTATTATTGATAGATTTAAAACAAAAGTTATTAATTAAGATAATTACTCCATTAGTTTTAACCAGTCTTATTATTTATTATTATAACTATCCTCTTGATTTTTATATATTTAATCCATTTGAAATTTTTATAACTTCTTTGCCTTTAGTCATTTATACTACATTTCATCTGTATAATTTATTAAACCAAGATAAAAAGTTTTATTACATCAATTTAGGATTGTTAATTTATCTTTTCGGAAGCACTTTAGTTTTCTTAACAGGTAATTTGCTTTTACTTATAGAAGGAAATTACGTTTTTGATATTATATGGAGTTTTAATGAATACATTTATGTAGTTTATCAGTTATTAATCTTAAAAGATATTTATCCTTTATCTAAACAATGGAGACCAAGTCTGAAATAATTAGAATTTTTATTTATACTTTTTTAGCTTTCATGACGATGGCCTCAGTGTTAGTATTTTTTTTTTATTTTTCACGAAAAAAAATCATTAAACAAGAAATAGAAAAAAAGGATTTAGAAGTTAATTATCAGAAAGAAATTTTAAAAACAGTTATTTTAACTCAGGAAACAGAACGAAAAAGAATTGCTCAGGATTTACATGACGAAATTAGTTCAAAATTGAATATAGTTTCTTTAAATAGTCATTTGTTAATCAGCCCTAATTTATCGGTTTCAGAAATCAAAGAAATAACGGCAAATATTAATAATTTAACATCGACTGCATTAGAAAGTTCAAGAAGAATTGCCCATGCTTTATTTCCTCCGGTTTTTGAAAAGTTTGGACTTCAAGCAGGAATTCAAGAATTAATTGTTGAGTATAAATCAACAAATAAATTCGATATTCAGTTTTCTAACCAATTAAATTTAAATGAATTTAATAAAAATACACAACTTGGGCTTTTCAGGGTTTTACAAGAATTACTTCATAATACACTTAAACATGCATGTGCTAATACAATTAGGATAACTTTTTTTAAAGAAAAAGACACTTTTTGCTTACTCTATATTGATGATGGAATTGGTTTTAGAATTTCTGAAGATAAGAAAGGAATGGGTTTAATCAACATTGATAGCAGAATAGGTTTGCTCAATGGAAAGTATTTTATAAAATCTTCTCCAAAAAATGGATTTGAAATTAAAATAATCTTTAATGATTTATGAATAAGATAAAATTACTTTTAGCAGATGACGAAGAATTGTTTCGGAAAGGAATTAGTTTTTTACTACAAAGGCAGGAGAATATCCAAATTCTTTATGAAGCAGATAATGGAAATGAAGTTGTAGAATACCTAAAATCGAGCTCAATTCATCCCGATATCATACTAATGGATTTAAAAATGCCTTTGCTAAATGGAGTTGAGGCTACAAAACTTATCAATAAAGAATTCCCTTCCATTAAAATCATTGCTTTAACAAGTTATAATACAAAATCTTTTATAGCAAATATGATTGATATTGGAGCTGCCTCTTATATTGTTAAAAACTCATCGCCTGAAGAAATGATTACTACAATTAATCAAGTAATCGAAAAAGGATTTTACTACAACGAAGAGGTATTGAATGTAATCCAAGAAAATTTAATAGATAATAAAAGAAAAAATCTTTTTTTTGAAGAAGTTATTTTAACAAAAAGAGAAAGAGAAATTTTAGAATTAATATGCAATCAAAAAAGCACTCAGCAAATAGCTGAAAAGTTATTTATCAGTCCAAGAACTGTTGAAGGTCATAGAAATAATTTATTATTAAAAACAGATTCCCAAAATAGTGCAGGTTTGGTTGTTTTTGCGATCCAAAATAAAATAGTTATTTTATAAAAAAAAACGTGAGTCTATAATTAAATAAAGCTCACGTTCACCACAATTATAAGTTCAGTCTCAATTTAACCTATAATGATTTTTATACATAGTATACAACTAAATACAATTAAAACTGCCAATATTACTAACCCTATTTTACTTAATATACTTAAACTTTTTATTGGATCTTCCATATGAAATAAAATTTATGCAGTTATTATTTATCAAAAATAAAAGGAATATTTTAGGCAGCTATACGTATTTTTACCTGTTTTTTTAGAAATTTTTTATGATTTTTTATTTTTTATTCTACTGTTAAAAGACGTATCTTCGATTAGTATTATTTTATTACAAATGAATTATATAAAGACTGTTTTTTTGTTAGTTGGATTGCTTTATTTTTCTATAGTCAAGGCGAATTTCATTTTGTTGCCAATGGACGAATCGTCACAAAAAAATCATTTAAAAGCGTATGGGATTACCTATTGGGCATTAGACAAACAATTCAAAGCCAGTTGGTTAATAAATTTCCGCGGCGGTTCTTTTCTTTTACCCGATATTCCAGAAATTAGAAAAGAATGTCAAATTCGTGGCGTGAGTTTTGAAATTTTATCCGATGCCGAGATGCAATCAATTTTAGCCGATATTTCTAGTCCATCTCAAAATATGGAAACCGTAGTTTTGGAAAAAGCACCAAAGATTGCTGTGTATTCTCCACCCGGAAAGCAGCCATGGGATGATGCCGTGACGATGGTTTTGACGTATGCCGAAATCCCTTTTAAAGTAGTTTATGATGAAGAAGTTTTGAGTGACCAATTACTTTTATACGATTGGTTGCATTTGCATCACGAAGATTTTACAGGACAATATGGTAAATTTTATGGTGCCTATCGAAATACACCATGGTACATTGAACAAAAAAAGGATGCTGAAGCATTAGCAGCCAAATTGGGTTTTGCAAAAGTTTCTCAGGATAAACTGGCTGTAGCCAAGAAGATTAGAGATTTTGTAATTGGTGGTGGATTTATGTTTGCCATGTGTTCAGCCACCGATAGTTTTGATATTGCATTGGCTGCTGAAGGAATTGATATTTGTGAACCGATGTTTGATGGCGATGATAGCGAAGCCAATTATCAATCTAAAGTTGATTATAGAAAAACTTTCGCTTTCAAAGATTTTATTTTAGAAAGAAGACCAGAGCGTTATGAGTTTTCTGATATTGATATGACAGAAAAACGCCGAATTCCGTTTGAGAAAGATTATTTCACTTTGATGGAATTCTCAGCCAAATGGGATGTAATCCCGACCATGTTATGTCAAAACCACACCCAATTGGTAAAAGGTTTTATGGGACAAACCACTTCTTTTGATAGTAATTTAATAAAATCGAGTGTGTTGACTTTAGGAAAAAATGAACTTAATGATGAAGCACGATACATTCACGGACAAAAAGGAAAAGGATTTTTCACTTTTTATGGCGGTCATGATCCCGAAGATTATCAGCATCGAGTAGGGGATGAGCCAACTGTTCTCGATTTGCATCCAAATTCTCCAGGTTTCCGATTGATTTTGAATAATGTGCTGTTTCCAGCGGCAAGAAAGAAACCACAGAAGACTTAGTTAATAGTGCCAATAGTATCATTTTTCTTTATATTGTATTTTCTTTATAATAAAGTTTGCAAATTGAAAACTTTTTATATCTTTGACCAATGAAAATTTTGGTCAAAAAAACAATTTTGTATTATATAGCTAATTACCCATTAGCTAAAACACAATTGTTAATTTGGCACGCAGAGTTTTCTAAAATGGAATTTCAAAATTTTAATGAATTAAAAAAAATCTATGGCAACGCTAGTATAATAAACAATAATAGGGTTGTTTTTAATATCAAAGGGAATGATTTTCGTTTATTGATTTCAGTGAATTTTATGCAAAAAGCATGTTATGTAATTTGGTTTGGCACGTACAAGGAATATGATAAAATAAATGTGGAAACTGTTTTATTTGATACTAATATTTTAAATTTTAAAACAAAATAACAATGAACTGGAAAGTGCTAAAAAATGAAGAAGACTATAATAAAGCTTCATTACGATTGATGGAAATTTTTCAATCTGAAGTCAATTCCCCTCAAAATGATGAATTAGAATTGTTATTGGTTTTGGTAAAAGATTATGATGACAAACATTTTCAATTACCATCCTTGGATGCCTTGGAAGTGATTAAATATAAAATGGAAGAACAAGGTTTAAAAGCCAAAGATTTAGAGAGCATCATTGGAAGCAAAGGGCATGTTTCGGCAATTTTATCTGGAAAACGTGAAATAACTTTAAAAATGGCTCAAAAACTCAAAAACTATTTTAGTATTCCAGCTGAAGTTTTTTTACATACATCATAAATAGTATCTTATTGATTTTTAATATCTTCTATAATTTTCAATCTCTTGGGTTTAATTGTTAGCATTCCTCGTTGCTCTGTCTAGGGCTAAAGAAGAATATTAGTTACAAAGTTTGTGTATGTATTTCAAACCTGAAGATTATCAGCATCGAGTAGGCGATGAGCCAACTGTTCTCTATTTGCATCCAAATTCTCCAGGTTTCCGATTGATTTTGAATAATGTGCTGTTTCCAGCGGCAAGAAAGAAACCACAGAAGACATAGAATTTAAATTCCAATAAAATCCCAAAGTTGATATTGGAATTTGGGATTTTATTCTTGAAATCTGGACTACTTATTATTCTCAATAATGTAATTCAACACTTTAGTCATCAAGTGTACTCTGTCTTTTCCAATAACATTGTGTTTGTGCATTGGATAAGGAAAATAATCTACTTGTTTTCCAAGTTCAACGAATTTCTTAACTAGAGAAAGGTTATGCTGTTCTACAACCACATCATCACTGGTACCATGAATTAAAAGTAATTTTCCTTTTAAATCTTTGGCATAATTCATTACACATGATTCATCAAATCCCTTTTGGTTTTCTGTAGGTGTGTCCATATAGCGTTCGCCGTACATGACTTCATAGAATTTCCAATCGGTTACTGGTCCACCAGCAACTCCCACTTTGAAAGTGTCTGGTTTTCTTAGCATTAATGATGTTGTCATAAATCCGCCATAGCTCCAACCATGAACCGTTAAACGATTACCATCTACATAGGGTAATGATTTTAAATAATCAACGCCTTTCAATTGGTCTTCCATTTCGTTGACACCTAATCTTCCATGAATTACACTTTCAAATGCAAATCCTCTGTTGTCTGATCCGCGATTGTCAACTGTAAAAACCAAATACCCTTGTTCTGCCATCCAGTACATCCAAAGATTAGCACCATCGAGATAAGAATTGGTAATCATTTGTGCATGTGGTCCACCATAAACGTAAACCAAAACTGGATATTTTTTGGTGGCGTCAAAATTACTCGGTTTGATTAATCGTGTGTATAAATCGGTTGTACCATCGGCTGCTTTTATCGTTTTAATATCGGCACTACCCATTTCGTAACCTTCAAATTTGTTTTTACTTTCAAGTAAAGTGATTGCCCTGCCCTTTTTATCATATAACAATGATTTTGAAGGGGTGGAATGATTAGAATATTCATCAAAAATCCAATTTCCATCAGTAGAAATCACCACGTGATGAATGCCTTCGTCTCTGGTGATCAAGGTTTGTTTTCCTTTTAAATCTACTTTATATGCCAACATATTGACGCCTTTCTCGCCAGTTGCTTTGAAATAAATTTCGTTTCCAGCTGGATTTGCTCCAATGATTTCGCGAGTGGGAAATTTATTAATAGTCAGTTGTTTGATTAATTTTCCGTCAATAGAATAATAATAAAGATTGTTAAATCCGTCTTTTTCGGAAATCCAAACAAAGTTATTTGATTGGCTGTTTGGGAAAAATGCAGGATGTTCTGGTTCAACCCATTTTGGGTTTTTTTCGTTGAAAAGTGTTCTCACAAAATTTCCTGTCGCAGTTTCGTATAAATTCAAATTCATATCATTTTGACCACGATTTAACTCGGCAATCAAAATATATTTTTCATCAGGTGAGAATGCCAAGTTAGTAACATAATCCTCAGTATTTCCTTTTGGCAGAATAAAAACTGATTTTTGTGTAGCCAAATTGTATATTCCAACGCTTGGTTTTTCTGATTTTTGACCAATCATGGGATATTTAATGTTTACCAATTTTCCGGGAGTTTCATTGATGTTCAATAATGGATAGTCAGCAACATTTGTTTCATCTTTTTGATAGAAAGCTAGATACGTTGATTGAGGTGACCAAAATATGCCACCATTAATGCCAAATTCATTTCTAGAAATGGTTTGTCCTGAAACAATATTTTTATCGGAATTATTGGTAACTGCAATTTTTTCTTTGTTTTTATTGAAGAGGTATAAATTGTTTGCTTCTGTAAAAGCTACATTTATTTTTGCGTCATCAAAGGTTTGATTTTCTGCAGTTTCTGGAACTTCTTGAATAAGTTTTCCTGATTTAGTATTGATATTATAACTATAATACTTTCCTGTTTCAGAAATTAAAATGGTAGTTGAATCAATCCATTGCACTCCAAAGAAACTTTTTATTTTAGTACCGAGAACGGTATTAATGTCGTTAAGTTTTACCAATTCAACGGCATCTTTTTTAGTCACATTGGCACTCATCATTTTCGTCCAAGAATCGGTGTAATAAATATAATTACTGGAATTGGGTATCCATTGAAAACCTGTTAATTTATCGGCGCCAAATTTTCTGTTTTGTTGTAAAACGGCTTCTTCTAAACTGAATTTTTTTAACTGGGCTTGATTTGAAAATGCCATTAAAAAGCAAACGAATAGTAAAATCTTTTTGTTCATGAAGTATTTTTTTAATTGAAGGTAAATATATTAAAAAACTCAGGTTGGAGATTAAAATATTACGGATTAAGAGAGATATCTTCTATAATTTTCAAATGATGCTTGGTATGAAGTTTTATAAACCAAATTGATTTTTTTATATTCAAATTGCCAAAATAGGGATGAACAAAATAACACTTTGGATCAAGACTTTCCATTTCAGTGATATTTGTTTTTGCTAACTCTAGTTTAGCAATTAATCCGTCTGTTGAGGTTGTTTCAATTGGTTGTACTGCTTTGGGTGCTTTTCCTTTTCCTCTAGGAATTTTATTTATCGTTTGAATATAGAGTCGAGATAAATTAAATCGCCATTTATATTGATTTGGATTAGAATTTTTTAATTGTGCCACTATTCCATTAATGACTAATAGAATATGTTCAATATGCCAACCAATAGATGCTTGTGATACAGCAAGATTTATTTTTTCATGCAGTATAATCTTTTTTTCTAGTTGGTCAATACATTGGAATAATTCGGTCATTTAAATTTTTATTTTTAAAACCACAAACTAATTGGGAATATGTGACTTATTATTTAAAGTTCTTAATTTTCACTCCCTTCATTTTCTTTATCTAAATACTCTTGCACAATTTCGATAGCATTGGTTACCACATCGCTTAATGCAGTAATAAAACTTCCATCTTCAGCATTGTCTATAGCGTGTTTGATTGCTTCCACTTCTTTCTTGATAATTTCATGAGTTACTGTTTTTCCACTTTCAGCAATACCTTCCATAATTAAGCCAATGATTTCCTCTTCGGTTCTGCCACGCAAATGTTTTTCTTGACGAATAATGATGTGGTCAAACATTCGTGCCGCAATGGTTGCACATTCTTTGATATCTTCATCACGACGGTCACCAACACCGGCAATGATTCCGATTTTTTTAGTAGCTTCAATAGAACTTAAATATTCTTCTACACCTTTATATCCGGCCGGGTTGTGAGCAAAGTCAATTAATACTTTGAATTTTTTGAACTCAAAAATATTCATTCTTCCTGGTGTTTGTGCTGCACTTGGAATAAATGTTTGTAAAGACAAACTAATGTCGTCTGTTTTAAACCCTTGTAAATAACTCGCCAAAGTAGCGGCCAAAACATTAGCAATCATAAACTTGGCTTTTCCACCCATTGTTAAAGGTACATGAGTTGCTCGTTCAACCCTTATTTTCCATTCTCCTTTTTTGATGGTAATGAATCCGTTTTCGTATACGGCTACAATTTTACCTTCTTTAGAAAACTGCTTTGCTTTAGGATTGTTTTCATCCATACTAAAGTAGGCCACATTGCAACTTAGTTCATTTGCAATTTTTAAACATTGATCGTCTTCAGCATTTAAAATGGCCCAGCCGTCTTTTTTTATACTTCTGACTACTGTAGCTTTAACACGAGCTAAATCGTCTAGGGTGTGAATATCGCTAAGACCCAAATGATCTTCTTGTATGTTGGTAATAATTCCAATATCACATCGACTAAATCCCAATCCTGAGCGCAAAATTCCACCACGTGCAGTTTCAAGCACTGCAAATTCTACCGTTGGGTCTTTCAAAATATATTCGGCAGAAATAGGTCCGGTCGTATCGCCTTTTTCCATCATGTGGTTTTGTACATAAATTCCATCAGATGTAGTGAAACCTACTTTATAGCCATTATTTTTTACAATATGAGCCAATAATCTTGTGGTGGTTGTTTTACCGTTGGTTCCAGTCACGGCAATGATTGGAATACGACTTGGTTTTCCCGGGGGATAAAGCATATCAATTACTGGTGCGGCAACGTTTCTAGGCAAACCTTCACTTGGTGCCAAATGCATACGGAAACCTGGCGCAGCATTCACTTCAAGAATGCAACCGCCATTTTCTTTGAGGGGTTGTGTTAAATTTTCGGCCATGATATCGACACCACATACATCCAATCCAATGACGCGAGAAATGCGTTCACAAAGAAAAATATTTTCGGGGTGCATCATGTCGGTAACATCAATTGATGTCCCACCAGTGCTTAAGTTAGCCGTTGATTTTAAATAAACCACTTCTCCTTTTTTGGGAACAGTTTCCAAGGTATAATTTAGTTTTTCTAGTAAATCAATCGTGTCTCTATCTACATCTATTTGGGTTAAAACATTTTCATGTCCATAGCCACGTTTTGGGTCAAGATTTGTTTCGTCTATTAGTTGTTGAATTGTTTGAATTCCATCTCCTTTTATGTGCGCAGGTTCTCTTTTTGCTGCCGCAACGAGTTTGTTATCAATCACTAATACTCTAAAATCATAGCCAGTGATGAATTTCTCAACAATCACTCGGTGACTGTATTTTTTGGCATAAGCTAATCCTTCAACGGCATCTTCCCATTGTTGCACATTAATAGAAGCGCCTTTTCCATGATTTCCATCTAATGGTTTTATTACAATTGGGTATCCTATTTTTTTGATTACATCAGTCAAATCCTCTTCATCTACACAAATTCCGCCATTAGCCACAGGGATTGAAGCCATGTCTAACATTCTTTTAGTCTGTTCCTTATTGCAAGCAATATCAACTGCTATGCTACTGGTTTTACAGGTAATAGTGGCTTGAAAACGCATTTGATTGATGCCATATCCTAGTTGAACTAAGGAGTTTGTACCCAAGCGTATCCATGGAATGTCACGCGCAACTGCTTCTTCTACAATACTACCTGTAGAGGGACCAAGACGAACGCGCTCACGGATTTCACGCATTTTTTGGATATCAGCTTCTACATTATAATCGGTTCCCGCAATTAATGCCTCGGCAATGGCTACTGCGCTTTCAGCAGCAAATAGTCCCACATTTTCTTCGGTATAGCTGAAAACAACATTATAAATTCCTGGTGTTTTAGTTTCGCGAGTTCTACCAAAACCAGTTTCCATTCCAGCCAATGTTTGAATTTCTAGAGCGATATGCTCAATAACATGTCCCATCCAAGTCCCACGTTCTATTCGTGAAAAGAAACCGCCACGACAACCTTCAGAGCAGCGATGTTCAATCATGGTTGGAAACATGGCTTCTATTCGTTCGCGAAAACCTTCAATTTTATTGGTTGGAAATTGTTCCATCTCTTCCAAATCAAGACGCATTTGGATTAATTTTTTGCGTTGTACACTCCAAATGTTTGGTCCACGAAGTGCTTGAATTTTATCTATTTTCATGATTGGGAATAATTTGTAAATGTAAGGAGTAATGATTTTGTTAAAAATAGGAAATTTTTATTGTTGAAAAGTATTTTTTTTACAGAAATGGTAAAAAATTTGTATCAATATGGGTGCTAAATCTTAGTATTAATTGATTTTCAGAATTTTAGATGGCTGAAATAGCAATACCATTACTATCTAGCCCTGATTGGAGCTGGTTACCGTGTAACGCGGAAAGCAGGAAAATGATAGCTAAAAACGCCCGAACTTTTCGCTCCTTAAATAAAATCGACAATTTTTTGATACAAATCAGCGTCGTGCATACTGTGTCCTAAGTCACTAGTTTCATAATAAATTGCATTTTTCCATGTGCTTGCATATTTGCGACCTTCTTCGACCAGTACCACTTTATCATCCGTATCATGGGCGATAAATGCTTTTTGAGTAAACGTTTTAGCAAATTGATGTCCAGAGAAATCATCAATAGGAATATTGAACTTTTCTTGATAATAATTTTCTAGCCGTATTTTAATCTTTTTATTCAAACTTAAAAGGGAAACAAAATTATCGCTCAAAATTTTAAAATCAGATGGAGAACCTAGTAGAACTACTTTTTCTATCAAAGGATTTTTGTATTTGTGAAGATAGTAAGCGATGGCTGCACCACCAATTGAATGTCCTATGATGGTTTTAGGTTGGTATTTTTGAGTTAGGACATTGATAAATTCGGCATATTTGGGTGCGTTAAATTCTTTTCCATCACTCAATCCGTGTGCTGGTCCATCAATGGCTATTATAGTGTTTCCTAGGGGTTTTAGATGATGTAATAATTTTTTCCATCTTGAAGAGTTGCTTTCCCAACCATGAATTAAAAGAATGATGTTTTTGTTGCCTTTCCAAATGTAGGTTTGAAAATTTTCATCTAAGTATTGAAAAGTTTCGAATGTTGCCTTTTGTAATGTTTTGGGCAGCTTTTCTTTTTTAATTTTTCCTTTTCGAGGTTGACTAAAAAGGTTGTAAGCACTATTTTTTGCTTTCTCTTCATTAAAGAAACTAAGCATGTTTAGATACAGCCCAATTGATTTGGTAAGAATGTAATATTGAATTTTCTTCATAAAAAAATCCCGTCTCATTTGCCGAATGAGACGGGATTAAGTTATTATAAGTGAGCAAATAATTTTTGCATTTTTTCTTTTTCTTCTTCTGCTAAGGTAGAGTCTACTAAAATTCTTCCTGAATGTTCATCAGTAATGATTTTTTTTCTAGCAGCAATTTCTACTTGTATTTGTGGTGGTATCGTAAAGAATGAACCTGCCGAAGCACCACGCTCTATTGATACTACTGCTAAACCATTGCGAACACTTGAGCGAATTCTTTTGTAGGCAGCCAATAATCTTTCTTCAATTAAAGCTTCATACTCAGCGGATTTTTCAGTTAAAAAACTTTCCTCTTTTTGAGTTTCAGCCATGATATCATTTAGCTCCGCTTTTTTATGCTTTAAGTGCATAGTTTTCTGCTCTAATTTTTCTTTAGAAGTAGCAATTACTTCTTTTTTGTGTTCGATAGTAGCTTTCAATTCTTTGATTTGCTTTTCGGCTAATTGAATTTCCAATTCTTGAAATTCCACTTCCTTTGTCAATGAGTTGAATTCTCTATTATTACGAACTTCTTTTTGTTGAACAGTGTATTTTTTTATTGCGGCTTGATGTTCATCAATTGCATTTTTTTTGGTTTTAATTTGTTCTTCAATTAGAACTAAATCACTTTTTAATTTATCTAAACGAGTGCTTAAGCCAGTAACTTCATCTTCTAAATCTTCCACTTCTAAAGGTAATTCTCCTCTAACGTTTCTGATTTCATCAATTCTTGTATCTATGATTTGTAGGTCGTAGATAGCTCTTAATTTGTCTTCAACACTTAGTTCTTTTGTAGTCGCCATATTTTATAAGTACTTAACTGGATTTGTATTTTCTTCGGATAAAATGATCCTGCCTACCGGCAAGGCAGGTGCAAAATTAAGGATTTTTTTCTTAAGAAAATCAACAATATAATTTTTTGTAAATCTTTCGCTTTCAAAGTGACCAATGTCGGCTAAAACAAGTTGATTTTCAGATTCATAAAAGTTGTGGTACTTTAAATCGGCGGTTAAAAAAATATCTGCTCCAGCTTGTTTGGCATTGCTGATGGCAAAACTTCCTGAACCGCCAAGAACCGCTACTTTCTTAATTGGTTTTCCCAACAAAATACTATGTCTGATACCACCACATTGCATTTTGTTTTTAACGAAAGTTAAAAAGTCGTTTTCATTCATGGGTTTTTCCAACTCGCCAATCATTCCCAAACCAATATTCTGGTGTGTGTTTTGCAATTCGTAAATTTCATACGCTACTTCTTCATAGACATGATTGGTAAACAAGGCTTTCAAGACCTTGGGTTGCAACTGTTTTTCAAAAGTTACTTCGATTTTTATTTCTTCATTTTCTACAAATTCGAAACGATTACCAATTTCGGGATTGCTGTCTTCGTTGCCCATATAGGTTCCAATTCCTTTAGAATTGAAACTACAATCTTCATAGTTGCCAATTTTTCCTGCGCCAGCTTCAAACAAGGCATTGCGTAATTCTTCCACATTTTCGGGAATAGTGTACGTAACCAGTTTTTGGATGAAGTTTTGCTTTGGAATCAGAATCTTGGTTTTTTTTAATCCCAATGCATCAGCAAAAATTTTATTCACGCCCTGTTTGTGATTATCCAAAGCGGTATGTACTGCATAAATAGCAATGTTATTTTTGATGGCTTTTACAACAGAACGTTCCACATAATTTTTGCCTGTGATTTTCTTCAAACCTGAGAAAATAATAGGGTGGAAGCAAACTACCAAATTGCATTTCTTGGCAATCGCTTCGTCAATTACGCTTTCTAAAGCATCGTGACAAACCAAAATTCCTGTAGCTTCGGCATTGGAATCGCCAACAAGTAAACCTACGTTATCAAAATCTTCGGCATATGCCAAAGGTGCCATTTCTTCTAGTACATATATTATTTCTTGTATCTTCATTTTTTTTTTTTTTTTTACCAAATACCAACTTCTTTCCTCCAACTGAACTCAGCAACTGAACACTGAAACTGAATACTGAACACTTCTTATGTAGCCCATTCGTTTAAATATTCTTTAATTATCCACTGTTCATTTACTTTTTCAAGTAATAAAAAACGTCCGCTGTTGTGTTCGATGTTTCTATAGAAAGCTACTTTAACAAGAGCAAATTGATTTTTTAAAAAGTAAATGGGTTTATTTATAATGAGTAATCTTTGATTATTTTCGCCGTATTGTTTTGAAATTTCTTGAAATTCTTCTAATGTTACACAAGCGTTGACTTTACTTTTTAGATATTGATTCTGATTGTCAAATAACAGATTATAGGCCTCAGACCAATTCTCATTGACAAATAAAATTTGTTTTTTTATTTCTACCCCGTTTTTTTTTAACAATTCATTACCCGAAATAACTTCCAATACTTCTTCATTATTAGGTGCTTTATTGCAGTAAAAATTAAGGAGTTGTAATCTGCCTTTGACAATTACTTTTTCAGTTTTATAATATTTTGTAAAAATGACCTTTAGAATAGCAGCATTCTCTATTTCTTGGGATAAAACAGAGGTCGTATTGATAAAAAACAGAGTAATTACAAAATAAAATGTTTTCATTGCTACAGTCCTGTAAGTGAAAATAGTTTTTTGAATTGAAACGTTTCAAAGATAGAATCTTTTTTATTAAAATTATAAATTTCATTCGTGTATTCGAGGCAAATTATTTACTTTCGTACTATGATTTTATTGCGAAAAATTCTTTTCCCTTTTGCCATTCTTTATGGTTTTATCATGTCAATTAGAAATTATCTTTATGATAAAGGTATACTAAAATCATATTCTTTTGACATTCCTGTTATTGGTGTTGGAAATTTGAGTGTTGGAGGTACTGGAAAAACACCTCAAATTGAATATTTAGTTCGGTTGCTTTCGCCAAAATATAAAGTCGCCACATTAAGTAGAGGTTACAAAAGAAAATCTGAAGGTTTTGTTTTGGCAACTTCCAATGCAACTGCGGTATTACTTGGTGATGAACCTTACCAATATTATAAAAAGTTTCCCAATATTCTAGTTGCAGTTGACGTTGATAGAAAAAACGGGATTGAAAAATTATTGACTTTAAAGGATAAACCCGAAGTAATTTTGCTTGATGATGCTTTTCAACACAGAAAGGTAAAAGCGGGATTTTACATTCTCTTGACTTCATATAACGATTTGTTTTGCGATGATTTTATGTTACCTACAGGAAACCTTCGTGAAAACAGCAATGGCGCTAAAAGAGCCAATATGATAATTATCACTAAATGTCCACCATCAATTTCTGAAATCGACCAAGAAACTATTAAAAACAAAATTGGTCTTGCTATTCCTATTTTTTTCAGTTGTATTGAATACGATGACAAAATTTATAATCAAAATAACACTTTAGAAGTTTCGGAAATTAAATCAAAAGAAAAAGTTTTGTTAGCCGGAATTGCTAAGCCAAAACCATTTTTTGATTATTTGCAAAAAGAAGGAGATGATTTAATATCGTTTCCCGATCATCACCATTTTAGCGAAAGCGATATTTCAGTCATAAAAAATAAAGCCAAAGATAAAATTATAGTCACAACCGAAAAGGATTTTGTACGTTTGGACGCTGAAATTTTGGCAAAACAATTATATTATTTACCTATCACTAGTAAGTTTGTTGATAAACAAGCTATTTTTGATAAAACAATTTTAAACTATGTGGGAACTTGTTCAAGAAACAGTTAATTATATAAAAAACAAAACCAATTTCAGTCCAGAATATGGTGTGATTTTAGGTTCTGGATTAGGAAGTTTTACCGATGATTTGAAAATTGAATTTATATTGCCTTATCATGAAATTCCAAACTTTCCTATTTCAACAGTTGCAGGTCATAAAGGCGCTCTGGTTTTTGGAACCATTCATAATAAAAAGGTTGTTGCCATGCAAGGTAGATTCCATTATTACGAAGGTTATTCGATGCAGGAAGTAACTTTTCCTGTTCGTGTGATGAAATACATGGGTGTTACTAAATTAATTGTTTCCAATGCTTCTGGTGGTGTAAATCCCAATTATAAAGTGGGTTCCATTGTGGTAATCAAAGACCACATCAATATGATGCCTGAACATCCGTTGAGAGGAAAAAATGACGAGCGATTTGGACCTAGATTTGTCAATATGAGTGAACCTTACAGTGTAAAAATGATTGACAAGGTTAAAGAAATTGCAAAAGCTCAAAATATCGAAGTTTTTGATGGGGTTTACATGGGATTACAAGGGCCAACATTTGAAACCTTGCATGAGTATAAAATGGTAAAAGTCATAGGTGCTGATTGTGTTGGAATGTCAACCGTTCCCGAAGTTATCGTTGCACGCCATATGGAATTGGAAACTTTTGGAATTTCTGTAATTACAGATATAGGTAGTGAAGATAATTTACAATCTATTACTCATGAAGAAGTTTTAAAAGCAGCCAATGCAGCCGAACCATTGGTAAGACAACTTATAAAAGAGTTGATTCTTCAGTACTAAAGTAGTCTAACATCCAGCTACATTTTTTTATTTACCAAAAGGATTAAATCAATAATTCGGCTAGAATATCCTATTTCATTATCATACCATCCCACGACTTTTACCATTTTATGAATAACTGATGTAAGTTGTGAGTCAAAAACACAAGAATTTGGATTGCCAATAATATCAACGGAAACAATAGGATCTTCGGTATAAGCTACAATTCCTTTTAAGTTGGTTTCAGACGCTATTTTGAAAGCTCTATTTATTTGATCTATTGTCACTTCTTTTTTTACATAGCAGGTAATATCGGTCAATGAACCATCGGGAACAGGAACCCTAATACCACTACCGCCAATTTTGCCCACCATTTCTGGAAAAATTTTGGTGAGTGCTTTGGCTGCACCAGTTGTAGTAGGAACTATTGACTGACTTGCCCCGCGCGCGCGACGTAAATCTTTATGGGGTTGATCATGCAAACTTTGATCCGTAGTATAGGAGTGAACTGTAGTGATATAAGCTTGTTCAATGCCACAAAGTTCGTTGATTACTTTAATCATCGGTGCTGCATTGTTGGTAGTGCAGCTGGCATTGGAAACAATAGTTTCTGTACCATCCAAGATTTTTTCATTAACGCCAAGTACTACGGTTTTGATTTCAGCAACTTCAGATGGTGCGGAGAGTATTACTTTTTTAGCTCCAGACAAAATGTGTTTATTTATTTCTTCAAGAGAGGTAAATTTCCCAGTACATTCCACTACAAAATCAATATTCTTCCATTTCAAATTATTGATTTCTTTTTCATGAAAGAAGGAGTATGATTTTCCATCAACAAGAATTGATTTTTCATCAAAGGAAACTTCATCCGGTAAAACACCATGTATGCTGTCGTACTTTATCAAATGCGCCATCGTGCGATTGTCGGCAATATCATTGATAGCGACAACTTCAATAGTAGGATGGTTTAAAAGCAATCGGAACAAGTTACGCCCAATTCTTCCAAATCCATTGATGGCAATTTTTGTTTTTTTCATTAAACTTTACTTCGTATCTCGTACTTCTAACTTCATAATTACAAAATATGTTTCTCTGCATGATAAGAAGAACGAACCAATGCGCCACTTTCTACATGACGGAAACCCATTTCTTTTCCGATTTTTTCGTATTTCTCGAATTGTTCTGGTCTTATGAATTCTTTTACAGGTAAATGTTTTTTGCTAGGTTGCAAGTATTGTCCAATAGTCACAATATCCACATCATTATCTCTCAAATCCTGCATGGTTTGGATAACTTCCTCTTCGGTTTCGCCAAGACCCAGCATAATGCCTGATTTAGTTCTCTTGATACCTTGCTGTTTCAAATATTTAAGAACTGCCAAGCTTCTATCATATTTTGCCTGAATTCTGACTTCACGCGTTAATCTGCGAACGGTTTCTACATTATGTGAAACCACTTCGGGATTGGCTTCCACGATTCTATCGATTATTCTTTCTACGCCTTGAAAGTCTGGTATAAGTGTTTCCAAAGTCGTTTCTGGATTCATTCTGCGAATGGCCTGCACGGTTTCAAACCAAATGATAGATCCCATGTCTTTCAAATCATCTCTATCTACACTAGTGATAACGGCGTGTTTGATTTTCATGATTTTGATAGAACGCGCTACTTTTTCAGGTTCATCCCAATCTACCGTTTCAGGTCTTCCTGTTTTTACACCACAAAAACCACAAGAACGGGTACAAATATTTCCCAAAATCATGAAGGTTGCCGTTCCCTCGCCCCAACATTCTCCCATATTAGGGCAGCTGCCCGATGTGCAAATAGTGTTGAGTTTGTATTTATCTACAAGTCCACGAAGTTCAGTATACTTTTGACCAATAGGTAACTTGACCTTTAGCCATTTTGGCTTACCAACAATAGGTAAGTTATTATCTAAAACAGTTTCCATTTTTCAATTTTTTGTGCTACAAAGATACAAAGGTAAAATTTAGAATAACCGCTATAGAATCTAGAAATTTTATACTGACATAATGAATTCTAATTATTTTTTATTCTACAAAATCCATGTGCTTGTTATGGGTTTCACTTATAGTAATTACAGAATAAATTCCGAGGATAAAAACGATGACACCAACTATTGCAGCCGAAGTTATTACACTCTGGGTAATTTTTAGATAATCAAATCCTATTAACATTATCGGAACGCAACCGCGAACCATATTAGGAATGCTTGTGGTGGCAGTGCTTCGCAAATTAGTTCCAAATTGTTCGGCAGCCAAAGTAACAAACATGGCCCAAAATCCAGTACTCAAACCCATCCAGGCACAAAAGAAATAGTAGGTATTTTCACTTTTAGTTCCACTAAAAAGTAATAATCCAACGCCTAGTGCTGTAAATAACATCATATAGAGAATTGTTTTCTTTCGGGAATGCAACAAATGAGAAATAAAACCACTTGCAAAGTCGCCAATCGAGCCAAAAGTATAAGTCCACAAGATAGCTTTTGCAGGATCAATTTTGGTAATGCCCATTTCAGGCGCAAATTGATTGGCCATAAATACCAATATTCCTATACAATACCAAATAGGTACGCCAATTAAAATGCATTTCATGTACTTAATAAAAAGTGTTTTATTGGTCAATAGGGATAAAAAATCGCCTCTTTTAATTTTTGAATTTTCTTTAACCGATTGGAATATGCCGCTTTCTACCACACTAATGCGCAACACTAATAAGGCCAAACCTAAACCGCCACCAATAAGATAAGCAGTTGACCAACTGCCCGAAAGTTCTACTGTAAAATGAGCTACAACAGCGCCTAAAACCCCAAAACCAGCTACTATAGAAGTTCCAATAGCGCGAAGTTCTTTGGGTAATGTTTCTGAAACTAAAGTAATTCCAGCTCCCAATTCTCCAGCTAATCCAACTCCAGCTATAAATCGCAACCAAGCATAAATCATGGCTTTATCACCAAAATTAATTTGGGGTAAAAGTCCACAAGCAATATTGGCTAACGAATACATCAAAATTGAACCGAACAAAACCGATAGCCGTCCTTTTTTATCGCCAAAAACTCCCCACAAAACACCACCTACAATCATTCCCGTCATCTGGAAATTGATGATCATAGTGCCTACTTTATCAGCGTCTAAATGCAAATCATTTAAACTTGGAATTCGAACAATACCAAAAAGCAATAAATCATAAATATCCACAAAATAACCAAGAGCTGCAATAATTACAGGAAAACTAAAGAGGATTTTGAATTTTTCTTGGCGGGTAAATTGTTTCATTGGTAGAGTTTGAATTTTATAATTATAACAATGACTAGTCCTAAATAATCTGTATCGATTACTTGGGACTAGTCAAATTATCCTTAATCTTGCTATATACCCAAAACTTTTTTAGTTTTATTGGTTAACCCATCTTTATGAACCATCACTGAAATAGCTTTTAATTTTATGTACGGAATACTCATGTAAACAAATCCCTCTTTACCCGAATTTGTTCCCCAAGAGTTTTTTACTTTGTAATATTGGTTTCCTTTTTGGTCTACAACTTTCCCAACAATATGCATTAAGTGGTCGTCTTGTGTGTTGTAATTTTCAAATTCTGATTGTCTGTATTCAGGAGAAATCTTTTTTTCGGGTTTAATTTCTGTTAAAATTATTTTGGAATCCACGTCGTTTTCGGGAATAACAGCAATACCATATTGACCTGAAAAAGTACTTTCGCTCACATCAGTATCTAATACTAATGTATAACCCTTATCTACTGCATAATCAATATTTTGGATAAATTCATCTAAAGGCAAGTTGTACATATTTCCATTGGCAAAATTATCAGGAATACTTAAAATAAACGGAGTATAAAACGGCTGATTGGTAAAAGAAGTAATGGTAACATAATCATCTAAATGGAGTTGAGTTGTATTTAAAAATTGCTGAGGAGTAAGCTTATTTTCCTCTGATACTACTTTTTTATCTAAGCTTAAATCAGCCCAAAAAAACTTAGTGTTTTCATCAAATTTTCCCATATATTTGTCTAGAATGGCAACATAATCTTCTTTCCAGCTTGGGTATTTTTTTGGCGTTTCTGCTACCGCTTTTTTAACAACTGCCTCTAATTCGGCCACCATTTTAGAATGGTCGTACTTTAAATCAGGATTTGTTTTTCCGTTGAAACTACTTTCAGGAACAATGCCATATTTTCGGGCGCTATTGATTACGTCGTGGCTTAATCCGCCTTCTCCAAATTGAGCTTTTCCTTGTCGCATGACATAGTTTTCGGCTTTATCAAGGTAAGTATTGCGCACCGTATACATTTCTGATAGATCAATTTTATTGCCTGTCAAACGAATAATTTCAGCTTCTAAAAAAGAAGTAGTAGAGAAACTCCAACACGAACCCGTTTGACCCTGAGAGATAACAGGAGTAGCTTGGATGTCCTTTAAAATTTGAAATGTATAGGGCTGTGAAAATCCTAACAAACTAGCCAGCAATAATGATAAGATAAAATAAGATTTATTCATAAGTATTCCTTTGTGTTTTACAATTTGAGCTAAAAATGATTTATTTTTACGCTAAAATAATGCAATTCTTTTGTTGCACTGTTTTTTTAAGTAAAAAAATAAAAAATTGTACTAAAACCTTTGTTTATGAGCAAAATACAATGGAAAACTGCTAAAGTCTTTGAAGATATCACCTATAAAAAATGCAATGGCGTAGCCAGAATTGCTTTCAACAGACCTGATGTTCGGAATGCTTTTCGTCCAAAAACCACTTCCGAATTGTTACAAGCATTTCACGATGCACAAGAGGATACTTCCATAGGCGTAGTCTTGTTTTCTGCCGAAGGACCAAGTTCCAAAGATGGTGTTTGGTCATTTTGTTCTGGTGGCGATCAAAAAGCCAGAGGAAAACAAGGATATGTGGGCGATGATGGATATCATCGTTTGAATATTTTAGATGTACAACGTTTAATTCGTTTTATGCCCAAAGCTGTTATTGCGGTGGTTCCGGGTTGGGCAGTGGGCGGCGGACATAGTTTGCATGTTGTTTGCGATTTGACTTTAGCAAGCAAAGAACACGCTATTTTTAAACAAACCGACGCCGATGTAACGAGTTTTGATGGTGGATACGGTTCAGCCTATTTGGCCAAAATGGTAGGGCAGAAGAAAGCCAGAGAGATATTCTTTTTGGGAAGAAATTACAATGCTCAAGACGCTTTTGACATGGGGATGGTCAATGCAGTAATTCCACATGCTGAATTGGAAGACACGGCCTTTGAATGGGCTCAGGAAATATTGGCTAAATCACCAACATCTATAAAAATGCTAAAGTTTGCCATGAATTTAACCGATGACGGCATGGTAGGGCAACAGGTTTTTGCTGGCGAAGCGACACGGTTGGCCTACATGACTGATGAAGCCAAAGAAGGAAGAGATGCTTTTTTGGAAAAACGCAAACCGAATTTTGAAAAAAAGTGGTTGCCTTGAAACAGTATTCAGTTTACAGTATCAGTTTGCAGTATTTACGAAACAAATTTAAACACTTAAACTTTTAAACAAATTTTAAAAATGAAACACTGGATTGAAGCCGCGCGAGTTCGAACATTGCCACTTTCGGTATCGGGAATAATTGTGGGAAGTTTTTATGCGATGTCACAAGGAATGTTTAATTGGAATATTGTTACATTCGCTTTGCTCACAACTTTAGGGTTGCAAATTCTCTCCAATTTTGCCAATGATTATGGTGATGGCGTAAAAGGAACGGATAACAAAGATAGAGTTGGGCCAATGCGTGCCATTCAAAGCGGAATGATTACACCAAACGCCATGAAAAATGCAATTGGCTTAACAGCTGTAATCACATTCACTTTTGCGGTGTTGTTAATTTATTTTGCTTTCAAAGAAAGTTATCTATTGTATTCTTTGTTCTTTTTGATGTTAGGAATACTAGCTATTGCATCTGCTATTCGATATACGGTTGGAAAAGGCGCATATGGTTACAGAGGTTTCGGAGATTTGTTTGTCTTTATTTTCTTTGGAATGGTAAGTACTTTTGGAGTCTATTTTATGTTTTCAAAAAGTATTGATTGGTTACTATTGTTACCAGCAACAGCTATTGGTTTTTTGAGTGTAGGTGTTTTGAACTTAAATAATATGCGAGATGAAGAAAGCGATAGAAAAGCCGGAAAAAACACTATTGTAGTTAAAATGGGTGGCGAAAATGCTAAAAAATATCATTTTTTCTTAGTCATTTCAGCTATGGTGTTGGTGTTGCTTTTTGCTTATCTCAATAATTTTCATTTTGACCAATACATTTTTGTGGTGGCCTACTTTCCGTTAATCAGTCATTTGATAACTGTTTATAAAAACAAAAATCCAAAATTATTGGATCCTGAATTGAAAAAATTAGCCATAAGCACCTTCTTTCTTTCGATATTATTGTCGTTGTGCCTAATATTTTTCATCTCAGATATAGTAGTGAATTATATATAAATAAAAATAAAATCATGAATATTACATTTTACGGTCATTCTTGTATTGGAATTGAAGTGAGCGGAAAACACATCCTCGTTGACCCGTTTATTACGGCTAATCAAAAAGCTGCCCACATTGATGTTAATGAAATAAAAGCAGATTATATTTTGCTTACGCATGCGCATCAAGATCATACTTTAGATGTTGAGGTTATTGCTAAAAGAACAAATGCGGTTATTGTTTCCGGATATGAAATTGCAGTTTATTATGGTAATAAAGGGTTTCAATACCATGCCATGAATCATGGGGGAAGCTGGCAATTTGATTTTGGAAAAGTGAAATTTGTAACTGCAGTGCATTCTAGTTCGTTTCCCGATGGAACTTATGGCGGAAATCCTGGAGGTTTTGTGATTGAAGGCGAGCATAAAAACATTTACATTTCAGGCGATACGGCACTAACTATGGATATGAAATTAATTCCGATGCGCACAAAGCTCGATTTGGCAATTTTCCCTATTGGAAATAACTTTACGATGGATGTAGAAGATGCTATAATCGCGGCTGATTTTGTGGATTGCGATAAGATTTTAGGATGTCATTTTAATACGTTTGGCTTTATTGTTATCAATCACGAAGAAGCCATTAAGAAATTCTTTGATGCAGGAAAAGATTTGATGCTTTTAGATATTGGCGAAAGCATTTCTCTTTAACAATGAACGCTTCTTATTTTAAATACCTACTTCATTTCAAACAACCTTCGGGAACTTCACGAGGTATACTGACCTACAAAGAAACTTGGTTTATCGTCATAGAAAAAGAGGGAAAAAAAGGAATAGGCGAGTGTGGCATTCTTCGCGGATTGAGCGCAGATGATCGACCCGATTATGAGGAAAAATTACAATGGACGTGTCAAAATATTCATCTTGGTGAACTAAAATTGTGGGATGAATTAATTGAATTTCCATCGATACAATTTGGATTAGAGATGGCTTTTTTGTCCTTAAAAAGTGAAAATCCATTTATTTTATTTCCTTCAAACTTTACAGAAAACACCAAAAGTATTTCTATAAACGGATTGGTTTGGATGGGTGATGAAGCCTTTATGAAAGCTCAAATTGAGGACAGAGTTGAGCAAGGTTTTAGTTGTATAAAATTAAAGATTGGCGCCATTGATTTTGATAAAGAATTGGATTTATTACGCTTTATTCGGGCTAATTTTGATGAAGAAACTATCGAAATCAGAGTGGATGCTAATGGTGCTTTTAATTCAAATGAAGCTTTATTTAAAATTAATCAACTATCTGGTTTTAAATTACATAGTATAGAGCAACCAATTAAAAAAAATCAGACTGACACGATGGCAGTACTGTGTAAAAGTACGTCAATTCCTATAGCTTTGGATGAAGAGCTGATAGGTGTGTTTTCAGTAGAAGCAAAGCAAAAATTACTTCAAGAAATCAGACCACAATACATTGTTTTGAAGCCAAGTTTTGTAGGCGGATTTAGGGGAACTTTAGAATGGATTTCGGTAGCCGAAAAATTTAATATTGCTTGGTGGATTACTTCCGCTCTAGAAAGTAATGTGGGTTTGAATGCGATTGCTCAATTTACTTTTTTACAAAATAATTTATTGGCTCAAGGTTTGGGAACGGGAAGTTTGTATACCAATAATTTTGATTGCCCATTGACCGTTTCGGATGGTCAACTTTGGTATGATACAAAGAAGGAATGGGAGTTTGATTTTAACCAAATAAATACTCTGTGAATCTCAACATTATCTCTCAGCATCTCTGTGAAACTTTTTAAAATTACACAGAGATACAAAGAGTCTTATCATTGATGACGTTATCCTACTTGTATATCTAACTTTTTAATTTCCGTTTTATATTCCGATGGAAGCAATAAATTTTTAAAAAATTTGCCCATATTGCTATTTCGACTTAATTTATAAATAGGAATAACAATCGTGAGTAAAGAAAAATCATTTAAAAACAATAGCTTTTTAATCCGTTTTGAAACTAGTAATTTTTGAGTTTCAATGAGCACTAAATAGCGTAATGGTTCAAGGTGTTTTTTGTATTGCTTAAATAAGTCAAATGTGTATTTGCTTGCTTGTAGATTTTCTTTCAAATGCGTTTCTCTTACGGGTAGCCATTCGATATACATTGAAGGCAACTCTGATAATCCCATTCGAGTTCCAACTCGGTAAAAAACATTATATACTTCTTCTTTTTCGGGTTCGGTTAATTTCTTTTCTAAAAGTTCATACGATGCAATCGAGTAATGAATTAGCATAAATAAAACATCTCGATACGCCCAATCTGGAATTGAAAAACCTCGATTTTCTTCTACTGCTCCGTGTATTTTTCTTAAAGTATCTATCGAGGCATGTGCTTCATCCATAGACGAGAAGACAATAAGCCGAGCATATTTAACAGTAGAGAATAATCTGCCCAAAGGGTCTGAAGGTAACTTTCCGGTGAAATAAAGCCAATCGACAGCCTTATTTAGTGCAAATTCGGCCGATGCTCCTGCAAAAATGAAAAGTATGGTATCACTTTTCCCCCATATTTTTCTAACTATTGAATCTTTTTCAACAAATAGTTCCATTATAATTTAGTATTAGTTAAGGTGAGTTAGATTAAAATAAATAGATATTTATATTGAAACCATTAAGTTAGTTAAGTGAATTCAGTACAATAAGACTTAACAAAACTTAATTTCTTAATGCTTTAAAAACTATTTCGCATTAATTTTTTTTATTGTTACAACAGTAAAAAAGTAAACTTCGAAATTTTAAATTGTTTACAACATTTTTTTAAAAAGCTAACATCGAACTCACCTTAGTTATTAATTTACGTACTTCCGTCTGTTTTTCGTAACCAAAGTAAAACGCTGTGTATCTCATAAAATCGCTCTGTTTCTCTTTGTCTCTCTGTGTAACTTATCAAAATTATATAGAGACTCACAAAGTAAAAAAGGAGATGCACAGCGTTTTAGGATTACGAAAGTTACTTACTCCAATCTATTCTTCTTGAGAAATACATCACCGCACCGAGAATTAAAAACAAACCAATACTACCCACGAGTAAGGCATAATCTTCCATTTGGATAATCACATAAATGAAGGAATACAAAACGGTCAAAGCGGTTCCGATAAACATAGGAAACTTCCGGTTCTTCAAAATCGAAATGGAGTAGAGCGTTATCATTGCTACAACTGATGCTCCAGCAATGCTATAAGCAAAACTAAATGTACTGTGCTCGGTAATTGAGATTAATAAGGTGTAAAACATAATCAAAGCCAAACCTATCATGGAATACTGAAAAATATGAATGTTAATTTTACTTACCGATTGGATCAGAAAGAAAATTAAAAAAGTCAATCCAATAACCAAGAATCCATATTTAGAGACACGCTCATTTTGCTGATATTCGTCCACAGTTTGAATTAATTTTACTCCAAACAGGTAATCATCCAAATCAGGTAAAAGGTTAGCATATTGCTGTGAAAACGTTCTGTTGATGTCTAATACTTTCCAATCGGCGTGGAAGCCGTCTTTATTGATAGTTTTAGTAGCGTCGTTTGCTGCAAATGATCCTTCAAAACTCGGTGATTCCCAATCAGAATCGATACTGATGTTGGTTACTTTTCCAATGGGAATAAATTTTACGCTATTGCTTCCGTTATAGGTTATGCCAAAATCAAAATTGATTTTATCGGTATTCGCTAAGGATTTATAATCAAAATTAGTAGTGGCTAAAACGCTATATTCGCTTTTGTCATTATTTTGTGGTTCAAAAGCATATTTATCATTGTTTAATTGAATTTTTAATTCGCTTTTGATACTTTTTAAATTGGTTGTTTTTACAATTATGGAAGCTTTATTCCATTGTATGTTTTCTTCGGCTATTCCTAGTTTTGAAAAATTTGGACTCGTAAAATTCCCGTTAAAAGTCATGTCTGCTGTAAAAACGACGTGATTAAAAATACCCCGTTTTAAGGATTCGTTTTTCTTTATTTTAGAAGTATTTTTCAATTCATTTGGAAAGAAGTAAGCATAATTAGTTGTGGCTTTTCTTTCGATGGTGGTAACTCCAGTTTTGGGATTGGTTACACTATACGATTCATAAAAGGTATATGGAATTTGCAATACTGGACCGTAAAACAGTACATCTTTCCCCCATAAATCAGTTACTTCATCAACCATTTCTGTTTTTCGTTGCGAACGTTCACTTATTAAATTTTGAACAAAGAATAGCGGAATTAATAACACTAATGTTAGAAATCCTACCATCAGCATTTTGGCTGTTGTTGATTGAAAAAATGTTTTATCTTCTGCTGCTTGATTTTCTTGATTTTCCATGATTTAATTTGTTTTTTTGTTTAGTAATGAATGTGATAGTTTATAAATGAATACAATAAAAGTTCCTAAAGTGATAGTGAAAACTATTGTTTCGAAGTAAAAAATGCTTTTGAAAATGCTGTTAAAAAGTTCAATTGGATTGGATAAAATATCCCAACTATTGAAGCGTAATATTCTTCCGAGATAGACACCAAAACTGGATAGATAACAGATGATAATCACAATACAGTTGCTTTTTTTCGCAGTATATTTCATTTCTAATAATCGGTGAATATGATATAGAGAGGCAATTCCGGCATAAAAACCAGCAATGGTAAAACTGGTTAAGAGAAGGGCATCAAAGAGAAATTGAAAACGACTGCTATAATGCAGGTGAACGAAATCGGTTATCAAATAAAAGGCATTTGGGAGAAAAAGTATCCAACCTAAAAACAGTAAGTAAAAACTAAAATAACCCGGTATTGCAGTATTTAATTTTGATGATAAGAAATAGGGAATGTATCCTAAGAATAAATTCCATATTAAAAAAAGCAAATAGATATCGTGTGTAATTTTCACGCGTAGCAGCATTAATAGTAGTGATTGTAACCCAAGCAGCACTAAAACTGAGTTTTGTTTTTTGTTAAAAAAATAGATGGTTAGTATTTTGTTCATAATTAATAATTTTAAAAGTACTTTGTTTTTCAAAGTATATGGTTAAAAAAATTGGTTAGCGTTTCGTTATTAATTTTTCAAGTGCTTCAATGTGCTCTTTAAATGCTTTTTTTCCATCCGCTGTAGCGATGTATTTTGTGTTTGGCTTTTTGCCAATGAATTGTTTTTCTATCATAATATAATTTTCAGTTTCCAATGCTTTGGTATGACTGGCAAGATTGCCGTCAGTTACCCCAAGAAGCTCCTTGAGTGTATTAAAATCGGCACTTTCATTGACCATCAGCACCGACATAATCCCCAAACGTATTCGGTGATCAAAAACTTTGTTGATATTTTGGATGATGTTTGTCATTATTTTAAGTAGGTGTCTACTACGGTTTCTAAAACTGGTGAATCAACAATTTGTGATGGTGCAACCACTTGCTCTTCTAATGGAATTTTATCTCCATATCGTTCGCTTAAAATCTGTTTTACTCTTGGATTGTCCAAATTGAAATTTTTAAGTTTTTTTAATTTACAAAGCTCAATATTAGCCCCATTTTTATATACCTTCCAAACTAATTCTGAACAATAAATTTTAGTATCACTCCATTCAAAATACAAATCGTAATTTTTATTTTTGAATTGACTCCCGTATGATTTCATTTTATAAAGAATGTCAGAATTTAAAGTAACCTTGGCATTTTTTAATCGTTTAACAAGATAAAAATTTCCTTCGCCATGAGAAATCCATTCTTTTAATGGAGTTAATTTTACAGGTTGTACTGCTTCAAAAACATATTTTTCACCCTTGATTTCATAAATAATTCCGCAATGAGAAAATTTTGAATTGGTTGCTATTCGTACCGCTTCGCATTGTTTTGATTGAGATGTTTGAAAAATGATATCACCATCTTTAAGTAATTGTTGACCTTTTTCATTCATTTCAGCAAAAGCTTCGTCAACTTGCATTGAATTAATCTTTCCAAATACAAAAAAGATAATCAATAAACTTGCAATTATTAAAAAGACTTTTTTCATAGTTTAAATTCTATCATATTTAAAATACATCACCGCACCATAAACGATATGACAAATTCCAAATCCCATCACCCAAAAATACAAACCATAACCCGAAAACTCTACTGCAATTAGTCCCAACACAATTTCAGTTATTCCCAAATAGCGAACATCTTTCAAAGTATATTTGCTGGCATTCAAACAAGCTAATCCATAAAAAATCAATGTAATGGGAGCTATTAAACCATAAATTTCATGGCGTAATAGGAGTATGGCGAAAATTCCACCTGTAAATAAAGGAATGCAAAAGTTTATCAACAATCTTTTAGCAGCAGCGTTCCAAACTTTTTCGCCAACTTTTTTGGCCTTTTGCTTGGTCATAATGAATGCTGTAATTAGGGATAACAGTAACACAACTACAGCCGTTAAAATAATTAGCTTAAATGTTAATCCTTCAATAATTACCACATCATACTTGTTTTGTTCCAAAAGAGAATTAACAATATACGCTCCAATTAAGGCATAAATTCCAGCAAGAATGCCCGATAAACCACTAAGCGAAATAAACTGGGTAGATTGTGACATCATGTGTTTGATGTCTTGAATGTCTTTAAGATATTTTTCGTTTTCCATTTTAAAGTACTTTGAAATACAAAGTAAATAAATATTTTTTCTTTGACCAAATGTTTTTTCATTTATTTTTGATTAAAAAAGTTCAAATGAGAAAATTCACAATAATACCTTTTCTTTTTACCGCTATTATTTATGCTCAAAGCAACGACCAAAAAATGCTTTCCGATATTTATAAATTTTCGTTAACCAATTCTACCTGTTATTCCTGGCTGGATGATTTATCCAATAAAGTAGGTGCACGATTATCGGGTTCTGAAGGTGCAGCGAAAGGAGTAGCTTATACAAAACAACAATTAGAAACTTTAGGTTTAGACAAAGTCTATCTTCAAGAAGTGATGGTGCCAAAATGGGTGAGAGGTGAGAAAGAAACGGCTTATATATTGGATAATAAATTTAAAATCAATATTCCTATCTGTGCACTTGGTGGTTCGATTGCTACACCTAAAAATGGGATTAGGGCTGAGGTTATCGAGGTGCAGAGCATTAAAGAATTGGAAACTCTTGGCATGGCTAAAATTAAAGGTAAAATTGTTTTTTACAACCGACCAATGGAACCCGAAAACATTGAGACATTTGTTTCTTATGGCAGATGTGGTGATCAAAGAAGATCTGGTGCTCGAGAAGCTGCAAAGTATGGTGCAGTGGCTACCATTGTTCGCTCTTTGAATTTAAGACAAGACGATTTTCCGCATACTGGAGCTCAAAGTTATGGCGATTTGCCCAAAGAACAATACATACCAACAGCCGCTATCAGTACAAATGCAGCTTCGTTATTAAGTAAGAAACTAAAAGAAAACAGTCAATTACAATTTTTTATGAAGCAGTCGTGTCAGCAATTGGAGGATGTACTTTCCTATAATGTGGTGGGAGAAATAACCGGTTCCGAGCATCCTGAAAAAATCATGTTAGTTGGAGGTCATTTAGATTCATGGGATTTAGCCGATGGTTCTCACGATGACGGTGCGGGTTGCGTACAAAGTATGAGTGTTTTGGAAATCTTCAAAAAATTAAATTACAAACCTAAAAACACTATTAGAGTAGTGCTTTTTATGAATGAAGAAAATGGTGGAAGAGGTGCAAATAAATATGAAGAATTATCCAAAACCAATGCTGAAAATCACATATTTGCACTTGAGAGCGACTCAGGTGGATTTTCTCCAAGAGGATTTTCTTTTGAATGTGATGAGGCAAATTTTCAAAAAGCAAACAGTTGGAAATACTTATTTGAACCCTATTTGATTCATAGTTTTGTCAAAGGAGGAACAGGAGCAGACATCAATCCCTTGACATCGGGAAAAATAGTTAAGGCAGGATTGAAACCTGACTCCCAACGCTATTTTGACCACCATCATGCGGCAAATGATACTTTTGATGCGGTGAATAAAAGAGAATTAGAATTAGGTGCAGCAACCATGGCTTCGTTGATCTATTTGTTTGACCAATATGGAATTGATTAAATGAAACCTCAGGATTTATACATACTAAATCAGCCCGAAAAGTATCGCAATATGCTTTTGCATATTATTGCTGTTATAGAACAAACTTTGCCTGATATTGTATTGGAATTTAAATGGAAAATACCTTTTTTTTATTTGAATAATAAACCATTTTGCTTTTTAAATGTTAGTCATAAAGGGAAATATGTTGATGTTGCTTTTAATAAAGGTTTTCAGTTAAAAAATAATCTCGAAGTTTTAAATGGAGACAAAAGAAATACCTATAAATCACTTCGCTATTTTTCTATAGAAACTATTGATAACGCTGTGTTAATTTCGGTTATTCAAGAGGCCATTAAGTTATATTAAAAAAAAACGTCCCGATTTTTTCGGGACGCTTTTACTTTTATTTTTCAGAGATTTTATAAATCCAACCTGTTTTTGCAGGCAAATTGTCATTAAAATCAATCACATAGTAGTACGTACCATCGGGTAATTGATCGCCGTTATCAGATTGACCTATCCATTGATTGGTGTAATTGGACTTACTATAAACTTTCAAACCATTACGATTGAAGATACTCAAGTGTTTTACATTGAACAATTGTAAATCAAAAAACTCATTATCACCATCATTATTGGTAGAAATTCCTTTTTGAATACCACATATTATTCTATCTAAGGTTATTGGTTTGGTTTTATAACAACCAGTTGCAGTGTTAACTCCTGCTGAAAAAGTAAGAGGCAAAACTTCAATTGCTGTAGTTGAGTTTAAATAATCAGTAACATTAAAAGTGCTTGAGTTGTTTCCAACCGATTGAAGACTACTATTGAACCATTCAAATTCAGCTGTACTAATATCAAAACTGTTATTTAAAACTTTTACTTCAAGAATGAAATCATTATCTACACAACTTCCTTCGATTTCAAAATCAAATCCATCCTGAACGGTAACAGAAAGACTTCCAATAGTTGCACACTCATTAATACCAGGGGTAAAAGTATAAATACCTGAAATAGTATTATCAATCGTTGTTGGAGACCAATTTCCTGTAATTCCTTCAATGGATGTAATAGGAAGTGAAGGTGCAGTTTCACCAACACACAATGGAGGAATAGCTGTAAACGTTGGAGTAATATTGGGGTTAACTGTTATAGCCATAGTGGTTGAAACAGCACACAAACCAGCAGTTGGAGTGAACGTATAGGTTGTTGTAGCTAAATTATTTAGTCCTGGTGACCATGTTCCCGTAATTCCCTCAATAGAACTTATTGGTAAAGGATTTAATGGTCTGCCAGAACAAATAGGTGGCACTTGAGTAAATGTTGGTGTGATATTTGGATTTATTAATGCAGTTAAAGTTGTTGTTGTTGCACACAATCCATTTGTTGGAGTAAAAGTATAAACAGTTGTACCTATTATAGAATAATCTAATGTTGAAGGATTCCAAGTTCCTGTTATGCCATTATCTGAAATTGTCGGTAATAAAACTTGAAGAGAAACACCAGCACAGGCAGTTATGGATGTTCCTATTGCAAAAACAGGGGTCACATTTGGCGTAACCGTTACACTAACACTGCCAGAAGTAGCACATTGACCTGGAGTTGGAGTAAAAGTATAAGGCAATGTTTGTGTATTATCAACGATATTTGGCAACCAATTTCCTGTAAATCCTTCAAGAGAAGTTGCGGGTAATGATGGTGCAATTCCGCCAGAACATATTGCTGGTATAGCACTAAAGGTAGCCGGAGTTGGTTGGTTAACAGTTATAGTTAAAGTAGTGGTAGTTGCACATGGATTACTAATATTAGCAACAAATGAAATATCATCCAGAGAGAAATCATTTCCATTTGAAGGTGTTATTCTATCGTAAATAACAATCTGTGCCGTGGTATTGTTGCCAGAATTCCAAGTATAATTATATTGATTAGTTAAACAATTGGATAGAGGAGCAGTAATAATTCCTAAAGAAACACCATTAATGGTAACTTCAATTACTGCGGGATTTGGCATGGCAATAGTTTGCAACCAATAACTGAAAGTATAGGTTTGATTTGGCTGCACTGATACAGTTTGTTCCCAAACTTTATCATTCCCTCCATTTGAAGTTGAACCGTCAATAACCATCATATTCCCACCTGAAGGAGCATTACTTACACATGCAGGAAAAAATTGGAACCATGAGTTGGCAGCAGTAACTATCCCATATGCTTTTTGAGTACCATTCACACCTGCATTTGTTAAATACTGATAATCTGTGCTAAATGCAGTATTTCCTTGCGAAAAATCTCCATTTACGATTAAATTATTTTGTGGTGGATTAATTGAATCGGGTGTAAAAGTATAGGTAGTTGTAGTAAGATTATTTAATACAGGACTCCATGTACCACTAATACCTTCATTAGATACAGCAGGTAGCGCATTCAAAGTATCTCCTGAACATATTGGTGCAGGAGTGTTGAATGTTGGTGTTACAGGTTGTTGAGTCAAGGTAATTAGCGTAGTTGTAGAAAATGAACAACTATTTACAGTATAATTAAAATTCGCATACACACCCGCATTTAAACCATTTAAAGTAGCTTGTCCGGTACCATTTGAATTTATTATTATTGGACCAATAGTAGTAGAATCATCAGTATATGTGAGACTGAAAACTGTATCAGGTGCTAAATTTTCAATAGTGATAGTACCATCTGAAGCACCGCAACTTGTTGGATTAGTAAAAGTATAGGTTGGGTTATTTTGTAAAGTATACGTAGCTATAAAATTGGCTCCATTATTATTGATTAAAATGGTATCATCACATTGTGTAGTTGAATTAACATCACCAGTAATATCATAAAATACTTCAATCACATAATTTCCTGGGGGAAAAGCAGTCAAATCTACTGGAAACTCAGTATCACTTAATACTTTTTGCCATTTTTGATCTCCAGAGTTACATGGTCCACCACTTGGGAAAGAGCCGTTATCGCAATTATCAAAGAAAGGTAAATTTAAAACGGTAAAGCCACCAGGAGTTCCTGATTGGGGATAGATTCTATAATTCAATCGTGCACTACATACATTGGCAGTTGTTATTTTGAATGTTTTTAATTCTGCACCTCTTAGTTTGAAAGTATTTGAATTTGAAATATAAGTTCCAAAGTCATTATTTGGAAAAATATTTTGAATAGGTCCAATAATAGAACTACCTGTACCAACTGTGTTAAAGAAATTATTATCAGCGCAATTGGTTAACCAAACAGCACTCGCAAAACTTCCAAATGTACAAAACTGATTAACTGTGATAACTAAAGGAATAGTTGCTGCACATTGTCCTGGATTAGGAGTGAATGTGTAAGTCAAGGTTTGAGTATTATCAACTACTGATGGTGACCATGTACCTGTAATACCATTTTGTGAAGTTAATGGTAAAGTAGGCGCAATATCTCCATTACAAATAGATCCTGGTATTGAGAATAAAGGAGTTACCAACGGATTTACAATTAAATTAAATGTTCTGATTTCAAAACAATCTGTACTATTTTTTTCTATTCTAGCATAAATAATTTGTGTATTTGCAGTTGTATTGGTATATAAAAGCGGTAATGAGTTGGTAGATGCAACAGCGTCTGAATTATTCGTATAATAGCTTATATTATAGTTAGCAGCATTTAAACTACCTAGTGCAGCTGCATTATTTTGTGATAAATCAAATTCCGCAAATCCAGTACTGCTACAACGAATTAAGTCATTAGGTGTTCCTGGTACAAAGGGGTCATAATATTCAATTATGATAGTATCACTTGAAGCACATGTTGTACCGATGCTTTGCACAGTAACACTATAAACACCTGCTTGGGTGATTGTTAAGTTGGGTCCTGTTTCATTTGGTATTGGATTGTTACCATTTGCCCATGTAAATGTGTAAATACTTGGACTTAAACCAGTCGTGATGGTATAATTTGTTCCATTACACAATGCAGTATTATTGGCTTGTAAAAAATCATCTCCTAATTCAATAGTACCAATATTTAAACTCCCACCTTCAAGAAAAACAGCAGAATCAAAAGCATTATCCAATCGGTCAGCTATGACTAGTTTAATATGATATTGATTTCCTGGTATAACTGTAGAGGTTGCAGTAAGCGGAACAGTAATACCGTTAAAATTAGTTGGTGAACCTATTGGATCTAATCCTCCAAATCCATAAAAAGCATCAAAATAATCTGGATTAACTGAGAGACAATCATTATTATATTGAGAATCCCTAATTGTAACCACTGAAATAGGGGTAGTGGTGTTTGGAATAACTGCTAAATTTGTTGTTATTCCAGTTGAAATATCAGTTAATAAAAAGGCAAAAGCATCGGAGAATGCACATTGGAATGTACCATATTCTTCTGAAGCAAACACAAAATTAAAATTAATGGTATTGACTAAGGGTACAAAGTCAAATTCTAATTTAGTTGCATTTCTTGAATTCATTGGATTTCCTGTTGATGCTAAAATAATAGATTCAAGATTAGCATCGCCTGTCCACAGATCAACTCCGTCTGATAGGGTAGTTGTATTTGGCCCTGGAGCGCTCATTGCATTTCCAGTAGTTAAAACGATTCCTTCAGAAAAAGGGAAGCCAGATCCATTTTGATTGAAATAGGCAATACCATTTGTCGAACCAAAGTTAGTTCCTGTAGAGGAGGTTACATTGGTAACGCTGGCACAAGTGGAATTTAAAAAGACATCTTCAACCAATTGAAGTGTAGTGTATTGTGTATTATTTGTTGAAATAGGAGGCGGAATGGTTCCTATACATACATTAAACGTTGTGGTTTGCCCTAGAGTTGCTGTCCATGAATACACTCTAATAAAATAGGTTTGACCAATTACTAAATTATTGGCAATAGTTTGATTATTATCACTACAATAAAGTTGATTTAAACTACCACAATTACCACTATATAAGACGTGAAATAAATCAGTTGTACTTCCCAAAACATTGCTTAAAGTAACTGAATGAGAAGTGGAAGTTGCAGTAAATTGAAACCAAACATCATCATCGTCAGTTCCATCACAAGTATTACCTTGAGGGGAAGCTGTCGCCCCAATTAAACTACCCGAAACTGTTTGTACACACTCAATAGAAGGATTAACAGGAACAACAGTTGCGTTAACACATTCATCGTTAGCAATGAGAGTATAGAAAGTTTTTTTGTTTGACCAATAACTTTTATCTGATGCACTACAAATGGCTCTAACATATACATCATAACCAGTGGCAGCAGTTAATCCTATTGCAGGATAAGGATTTAAACTCGTTAAAATTCCATTAGCTGTAGCAAGTGGAGTAGGAGAACCAACAGGTAAAATTATAACCTCCCATTGAGTTGCAGTTCCAGCTTCTGTCCACCCAATAGAAGCAGAAGTTTGGGTTATACTGGTTGTTGTTATTGTATTTGGTTTAGGGCAAGAAGCAGGAAAACATTCTACAATTCCACTAAAAAGTAGTGTGTTTGCAGTTCCAGTTCCTGGAGGTTTTGTGTAAACAGTACTTTGTGGTGCTAATGACTCTATTATACTTATACCCATTTCTCCTGGAAATGTACCCCCATTATTCCAAAATAGCTCAAAAGGAATACCATGACAAAGGGGGACAAGTACTGAAACTGCTGTTATGCCTTGTGCAGCTGTAGGCCCTGTTAAAGTAGCTATTACAACCCCATTTTGACGCACTTGCATAGTACCACCATTCCAACCGTCTCCAAAAGAATCTGTCATTGTAAATGTATAGTTACATTGATTGGCTAAAGAACAAACGGATGTATTGAAATTTTTGACAATACTCCATGCTCCAATATTTGTTGTAGAACATACCGGTCTTACATAAAAATCATAAGATGTTCCCGAAGTTAACCCTGTATAGTTAAAAGGGTTTGTAATAGCAACAATCCAACCTGTTGAAGTTGATGTAGGTGCTGGTAAGCCAGCTGCTTGTACTAATACTTGCCAAGAAGTTTCAGGTCCAGAAGTAGTCCATCCCAATAAAGCGCCAGTTTCAGAAATGTTTGTGGCTGTTAAAGCAGTAGGAGCTAGACACTCAGGTACTAAGCAATTTACATTTCCATTATATAACACGGTTCCTGCTGTACCGCTTCCGGGTGCTTTAATAAATATTGTTTGTCCAAACGAATTAATAACCGTAACGCCAATTTCTCCTGGGAAAGTTCCAGCAACATTCCAAAATAAATCAAAAGGAGTATTATTACACATGGCAACAGTCACTGTAACTGGATTTTGTCCATCTGCTGCTGTAGGACCGGTAAGGGTAGCCACAACGATTCCGTTTTGTCTTACTTGAAAAGTACCACCATTCCAACCATCTCCAAAAGTGTCTCTCATTACAAAAGAATAAGAACATTGCTGTGCAACATCACAAATACTTGTTGAGAATAAAAATGGTCCAGTCCAAGCACTAAAAGTTCCGTCTCCACAATTGGCTCTAACATAATATTGATAATTTGTTGCAGCAGTTAAACCAGATACAGGGAAATTTGTATTGGTATTTGCAGTTACTCCAGAACCAGATGGGATTGGAGATCCAGCAGTTTGAACAGCTACTTGCCAAGAGCTAGCGCCTCCGGGATTTGCCCAAGATAATTGAGCACTATTTTGTCCAATATTAGAAGCACTCAAAGTTGTTGGTGGAGTGCAATTAACACTTTGTAAAGTTAGTGTATAAGCTGTTGTTTGCGGTGTTGCCCATGTAGAAATTACTATATAATAGGTAGTTCCAGCCGTTACAGTTAAATCGAATGTTCTCACTGTTGTGGCAGAATTTGCTACACCAGCAATACAACTAACACCAATATTGGCACAGCTGTTATATACAAATATTCCAGAAAAGGTTGCTGTGGGTGTCATGGTAACATTGATGACACCATTTGTTGTGGCAGAATAAGAATAAACAACATCATTACCATTTAAATAACTATTTGCAGAACCACAACCAGTTGCTCCTGGACTACCTTCAATTGTAGTATTATCTGAATAATTTGCTGTGTTATCTGTTGTACTATAAGGTAATGTTCCTATTACAATTGGAGCTGAACAGCTAAATCCAGGTGAAGTTGTTGAAAAGGGGAAAGGGCCAATCCATAAACTATTTGCTCCAGAACTACACAAAGCTCTTACATAGTATTTATAGCCAGTTGAAGGTGTAAATAAAGCTCCTGTAGATGTAGTAGTAGCCGTATAGGGTAAAGTTCCATTATAAACTATTCCAGTTCCTGATGGAGTACCTGCAGCTGGAATAACTTCTATTTCCCATGAAGTCGCACCACTTGGATTTCCCCAACTTAAATTGGCTGAAGTTTGAGTTATTCCATTGGCAGTAAGTGCTGTTGGATCTAAACATTGTTGAATAACACTAACATTGTCTATTAGCCATCGGTCACCAGCACCATTTACTCCAGCAACTTGTTGGTTATGAACCTTAACAAAGGAAATATAGACTTGTTGATTTTGGTAAATGGCAGGGAAATTAACTACTTTTTCTTCATAAATATTGAAAGTAGTTGTCAGATCAGCTTCGGTCCACTGTTGAATTACAGTATAAGCTGCAGGATTAGTTTGTGATGCTGAAGCAGGTGCAACTCTTATCTGATAAACTGTTCCTTGATTTCCAGCGGCAAAGGAGCGTGTAAAAAAGCGCAATTGTCCATTAACAGGAATGTTAACCAAAGGTGTTGCCAAAAAATCTTCTGAGACATCTCCTATGTTCATTGTTTCCCTATTAATAAAGGCAGCATTTGCCCCTTGGAAAACTATTGGAGGGGTTGCTACTGTGTTATTAATTCCCCAGCGTTGTGTGGTTCCAACTGCGTTATCAAAAACGGCCCAATTTCCAGTTCCTAATGTCCAGTTTGTACTTGGTAATGCATCTGGTCCTGTTGTTGTTTCAAATCCTTCAAGGGCTAGTTGAGAGTAACCGCAGAGGGAAAAGCAAAATGCTACTAGTAAAAAGGTAATTTTTTTCATATGCAAATAATATTTTTTTTTAGGTCATATGGAATGGCTCAATCTTCATTGGTGTTTGCTTTCGCAAACTTCTTGTTATTGGCGATTTCATATTGAAATTTTAAGACTTTAAAGTTAATAAAAAAAATTACACTTTAAATATCCCTCCAAAAGTTATAATTCTTTGTAAAAAGAAAAAGTGTTGTGAAGCAGTATCTGAGGAACTGCTTGTGGTTCTAATATCATCCATGTCGATATAACCTCCTTTTAGTTCAGTTTGAACAAAAAAGTATTTGAAAAAGGTAAAGTTCAGACCCACTTTTGCAGAAACACCATATCCTGAAACATGAAAATCGTCATGTCTTTCTTTTCCAAGTAATTTTGCATTTGTTTTTGGATACAGCAAACCAGCTCCTAATCCTTCAGTGATATTCAACTGAAATTTATCTGTGTTTTTTATTTTGAAAAGTCCAGAAATATCATCAACACGACAAAATTCTGTATTTACATAATTCAAACCATCAGTGTGTTCAAATTGTAAAAAATTCCCATCAGTCAAATCTATTGTATGATTTCCTGAAGGTAAATAAATTCCAGCATAATTCGCATAAGACTCGCCTATTTCACCACCAATTTCAACTTCTTGATTTTGTAACATTACATACTTCATGTGATCAAAACCAACCGAAATATTATAATGATCATTAATAAAATAGCCTATCCTAAAATTGGTTTCTGGAATTGTCATTTTTGTTGGATTTATATAGTTTATGTGCCAACCCATTGGTTTGTCTTCTGCGTTTACATTATATAGAGTAAAATCATAATCTCGCCCTTTAAAATGAATATCCGATTTTGAAAAACTCTCACGATTACCTCCCCAATAAAAATACATTTTACCTTTATTATGTGCCGTAAATTTATGAGGTGTTATAGAGATTGTGTCTTGTGATACAATAGTTTGCGGACTTACAATAAAAGATAGAATTGAAAATATAATTATTTTTTTCAAAATTACAGTTAGTAAATATTAAAATAGGTTTATGGTTTGTCTTATAGCTACTAATCGTGTCATTAAACCTTCAAAATAGTCTAAATGAAGCATATTTGCACCATCGCTTTTAGCAAGAGCTGGATCAAAATGGGTTTCAATGAAGATGCCATCAACACCAACTGCAATTCCTGCTTTGGCTATAGTTTCAATCATATCGGGTCTTCCACCAGTAACGCCTGTTGTTTGATTGGGTTGTTGAAGAGAATGGGTAACATCAAGCACGGTTGTAGCAAACTGTTGCATGGTTGGAATCCCACGATAATCAACGATCATGTCTTGATAGCCAAACATAGTTCCTCTATCGGTAACCATCACCTTTTGATTATTACAATCCAATACTTTTTGAACGGCATGTTTCATGCTTTCCGGACTCATAAATTGACCTTTTTTCAAGTTAACTACTTTGCCTGTATTTGCGGCTGCAACGACCAAATCGGTTTGACGTACTAAAAAAGCTGGAATTTGCAACACATCTACATATTCTGCCGCTTTATCAGCATCTTCATTGGTGTGAATATCTGTAACGGTTGGCACATGAAAAGTTTCAGAAACCTTGCGAAGTATTTTCAATGCTTTCTCATCTCCAATTCCCGAAAAGCTGTCAATTCTAGATCGATTTGCTTTTTTAAAAGAACCTTTGAAAACATAAGGAATAGCTAGTTTATCAGTAATGGAAACTAATTTTTCGGCAATTCTCATTGCCATTTCTTCGCCTTCAATGGCACAGGGTCCAGCAAGAACAAAGAAATTTCCACTATCACTATTCTTGATTTGTGGAATAGATTTTATATTCATAAATTTTTACATTTAAAAAATGCTAAGTTATGAATATTTTGGTTATCTTTTTATAGATATTTTTTTAGTTATTTTTTAATGCTAAGTCCTATTGGTACTAATAATTGACCTCTTTCATAAATATTTAAATACAATATAATTGGTTTGGGTTGACCCTCCCAAGTCAATTCATATACATCCAAAAAACCAGCCCCCATTTCGCTTCTTTTTGTTGGAAATGGGCAACAACTTTCTAGTTTTGTAAATGTGATTTTTTCACCTTTTGGTCCCGCTAAAGCATTTAAAAAACGTTGAGAATTCAGATTTTCGTCTTTGGTATTTTTATAAAAAACATTGATGGGATAATCTTGATCGTATCCATATTTTTTATCCTTACTGTATTCGGTAAGAATAAATGTATTCTCTTTTGACAGTGTTGGGATTGGGGCATTGTCATCCACATTTTTGAGGGTTGATTTTGTACTAACACAAGATGAAAATAAAGAAATTAGAATCACAAAATAGAATAAGTTGATTGTATTTTTCATGAGATAAAAGTTTTTTTTGATCTTGCAATAATCATGCTAATGTTGAAACTACTTTAAATTTCTTATTTATGGTTCACTTAAATTCAACTTAATTTTATATTCAAAATTACGTTATTTTCAATAAATATTAATTGTTAGAAACAAGTTTATATTTCTATTTTTGTAAAAAAAAATATTTTTATTCATGGAATTAATCACACATACTTGGCATTGGGCGATTGCCGGATTTATAATAGGATTGGTTATGCTTTCGCTTAATTATTTTGGAAAAGTATTTGGTATGTCATCCAATCTGCGTTCCTTATGTTCGATGACTGGAGTTGGGAATAAAGTACCTTTCTTTGATTGGGATTGGAAATCGCAACGCTGGAACCTTGCCGTAGTTCTTGGTGCTATGCTAGGTGGATTTGTAGCAGTTCATTTTCTAAGCGATCCTTCCAATGTTTCTATAAATCCAAAAACTATAACACAATTAACCAACATGGGAATTGATGCTCCAAACGGAAAATTATTGCCTGATGCACTTTTTGGAAACGAAATGTTCCAATCACCCAAAATAATCTTCATCCTTATTATCGGCGGAATATTGATAGGTTTTGGTTCACGTTATGCTGGTGGTTGTACTTCGGGACATGCTATTGCTGGGATGAGTAATTTGCAATTACCTTCTTTAAAAGCGGTGATAGGTTTCTTTGTCGGCGGATTGATTATGGCACATTTTATTTTACCTTTAATTTTCTAAATCATGAATTTACTAAAATATATAATTGTTGGTTTTATTTTCGGAATAGTTTTAACCAAAACCGAAGCTGTTTCATGGTACCGTATTTATGAAATGTTTCAGTTTCAGTCGTTTCACATGTATGGCATTATCATGACGGCAATAGCTACAGGATTGATTGGCATTCAAATTATTAAAAGGAATCAATGGAAGGATTTTAACGGAAATATTTTTTATATCCAAGACAAAGAAAAAGGAAATGTTCGCTATTGGATGGGTGGCATACTTTTCGGACTGGGTTGGGCAATGGTTGGCGCTTGTCCTGGACCAATTTTCATTCTCTTAGGTTCTGGATTTTTGAGTGTCGGATTGATATTGATTGGTGCTCTTTTTGGAACATTTTTATATGGTGTTTTAAAAGATAAATTACCACATTAATAAGTTAATCAGCCAAGCGGCGAAGTTTAATTTTGTCGATAATTTTAATCCGCTTGCCAATCAATTCAATTACACCATTTTTGTTCAATTCAGAAAGCAATCGAATGCAACTTTCAGTAGCAGTACCAATCATTCCTGCTAATTCTTCTCTTGAAAGTTGAAGTCTTAATAGGCCTTCTTTATCGGTGCCGAAAGTTTCTTCTAAATAAAGTAACGTTCCTGCCAATCGTTCCTTAACACTTTTTTGCGCCATATCGACCATATGCTCATCAGCATCTTTCAAATCACCACAAATGCTTTTCATGACATTCATAGAAAAATTATTATTTTGATTGAAAAACTGCATAATTTCAGTTTTCGGAATAAAACAAACTTCCATATCTTCTAGGGCAACAGCACTCAAATTAGCAGGTTCATTAGTAATCATAGAACGCTGACCGAGCAATTCTCCAGGTTTTACCAATTTAACAATCTGATCTTTTCCGTTGGAACTTAGCTTTGAAAGTTTACAAACGCCATCTTTTATACAATAAATACCATTTGTTGTTTCACCTTCTTCAAAAATAGGTTCACCCTTCTTAATGGTATGGGATGTTTTGCATTCGGCCATTTTGAGTAGCTCATCTTTGCCCAAAGCTTTGAGGGAGCTAAATTGTCTGACGATACATTGTTCACATTTACTCATAGTTCCTATTTTGATTTTTCCTATTACAAATATATCCAATTGTATGACAAATATCATATTTTAATTTATACCAAATATAAATCTTTGTCATAGGTAAAATGAGCAAATTATGAATACATCACAATGTTTCCATTGTGGTAACGAAATCGTACTTAAAGACGAAATTTTTTTTGATGATAAAAGTTTTTGTTGTAATGGTTGTAAAACTGTGTATGAAATTTTTAGTCAGAATGATTTATCGTGTTATTACGATTTTCAGTCCGCACCTGGCGCAACACCACAAGATATAAAGGGTAAATATGATTTTTTAGCCAATGAAAGTATTGTTTCAAAACTACTCGAATTTCAGGAGAATACCACACATATTGTTTCACTTTATATTCCTCATATACATTGTAGTTCGTGTATTTGGATTTTGGAAAATCTGCAAAAGCTTCAAACAGGAATAAATAGTTCTCAAGTAAATTTCCCTGAAAAAAAAGTTCGTATTACTTACAATCCCGATAAAACCACATTGCAAGAAATTGTAGAAATGCTCTGCTCTATAGGCTATGAACCATACATTACTCTAGACAATTTTGATGAAGGTAAAAAGAAAGTAGACCGTTCTTTAATCTATAAAATTGGAGTTGCATTTTTTTGTTTTGGTAACATTATGTTATTATCGTTCCCCGAATATTTTGAAGTCAATGAATTTTGGATTGACCAATATCGAGATTTTTTTAGATGGTTGATTTTTGCAATTTCTTTACCTGCGTTTCTTTATTCTGCTTCGGGCTATTATGTTGCCGCTTGGAAAAGCATCCAACAAGGCATGTTGAATATCGAAATCCCAATTGCACTTGGAATTGTGGTTATGTTTGTTCGTAGTACAGTTGATATCGTTTTCAATTATGGGCAAGGGTTTTTTGACAGCATGTGTGGCTTAATATTTTTTATGCTATTAGGCAAACTATTCCAGCAAAAGACCTATGATTTTCTATCGTTTGAACGCGATTATAAGTCCTATTTTCCTTTAGCCATTACTAAAATTTTGCCCGATGGAAAAGAAGAAGCGGTGCAAGTATATGACATTGAAAAAGGCGACCGATTACTAATCCGAAATCAGGAATTAATTCCTGTTGATGGTATTCTAATTTCTCAAAAAGCTTCCATTGACTATAGTTTCGTCACTGGTGAAGCCGTTCCTATTGCCAAAAAATCAGGCGATAAAATCTTTGCTGGCGGAAAACAAATAGGCAAAGTCATTGAGATGGAAGTACTGTTTTCGGTATCTCAAAGTTATTTGACCCAATTGTGGAGCAACGATGTTTTCCAGAAAAGAGTGGAGCAAAAACACAAATCCATTACCGATAAAATCAGTCGCTATTTTACTCCAGCGTTGCTTTTACTGTCAGTAGTGTCTTTTCTGTATTGGGTTTTTATTGATGTTGCTACAGCGTTTAATGTCTTTACCGCCATTCTTATCGTAGCTTGTCCTTGTGCTTTGGCATTAACAGCACCATTTACAATGGGTAACGTTTTGAGAATAATGGGTAATCGAAAATTGTATCTAAAAAATGCTATTGCGATAGAGCAATTAGCCAAAGTGGATAGTATAGTATTTGATAAAACAGGCACCATTACAACCAATAAAAAAACATCAATTACCTATGAAGGTGACTCATTAAATGTTTTTGAACTGCAATTATTAAATAATGCTTTGCGTGGTTCAAATCATCCATTAAGCAGAAGGTTGTATGATTTTATACCCGCTCAAGAAAAAATGGAACCGCTTCGTTTTGAGGAAATTATTGGAAAAGGAATACATGCCGAATTTAAAGAAGGTACCATAAAATTAGGTTCTTCTCAGTTTTTGCAACACATGAGCGAAAACACACATAAGAAAACAAAAGTGCATGTTGAAATTAATGGTGTTTATAAAGGAAGTTATGTTTTCAATAATCAATATAGAGAAGGATTGGAACAATTGTTTGAAAATTTGGTTAAAAATTATAATTTAATAGTATTATCAGGCGATAATGATGGAGAACGCCAAATTTTAGAAAAAATGCTGCCTTCTCATACCACTTTAGTATTTAATCAAAAACCAGAGCAAAAATTAGAATTCATTAAAAAACTACAAGAAGAAGGTAAAAATGTAATGATGATTGGTGACGGATTAAACGATGCTGGTGCCTTGGCACAAAGTAACGTTGGGATTTCAATTTCCGAAAATGTAAATGTTTTTTCTCCAGCTTGCGATGGTATTTTGGATGCCAGTCAGTTTAAAAGAATAGATTTCTTTTTAGGTTATTCAAAAAATGCTATCCGTACCATTTATATGAGTTTTGGCTTGTCATTACTTTATAATGTGGTAGGATTAACCTATGCAGTGACAGGAAACTTGCTGCCAATTGTTGCCGCTATCATTATGCCGTTAAGCACTATTACGATTGTGAGTTTTGTAACGATAATGAGTAATGTTTTTGCGAGGAAGAAATAGTAGTATGAGATAATAAAAATTCACCACTAATTGATGTTTTTTTTGTAGTTGGTGGCGTGTCATCGCGGTTGTCTCTGCTAGCAATGATGAAGTCAACGTTTTTTCGAACCGTGTTGATGGTATTGATTATTTTGGTGTAGTAGCAATGAATTGAGTTAGGTCTGATTCCAGCAGTGCTGATGATTTTGCAATTCATTATGATTACATCAAACAAGCAATGCGATTGTTAGAAAAAAAAGAACAACGATTAATAGTTTGTCTCTTTGAAATAAACCAAGAAAAGTCTAAATTTTTTATTGTAGAAGCTATAAAAAACCCCAATATCCTTTTTGAGTAAAGTATTAAAAGTTTGACTTTTTGTGATATACTTTTAAGTCGAGAATTATCAAAGAGCGAGTCAAAATCAAATTAAGATTTTGACTCGCAATAAGCTATATGAGTTTCGCAAGAATAGGCAAAGAAATCAAAATAGACATTTATCTTTGGTTTCAATTTCTGATACCTGTAATAGCGGAACTACTCAAACTCAAACTTCGAGGTTAAATTAATTACTATGGCAAGTTCCTAATGAACGAAATGCGAAACTTTTTTGAGTATTGCATTTTCGATTAACTAAATGAATACGGAACAAGTTCCACCAGTTGAGAAAGAAACCTTTGTATGTTGGATATAAATGCCTACAGAAACTATCAATAGATTTTCCTAACTTTTTAAACAATGGCAATTCGACGGATTTAGACCTTGAAAGACTTGAGTTATGAAGTTCTGAATGAATTGATAGCTTCACCTAAGGTTCTGTGAGAGGTTTATTTTCCTACTCAACTTACTTTTTTAATGGAATTCTGTATGGCCCAATAACAGAGTTAAATAACAAATCACCATTTTCTAGTAACTGAAGTATGGCATAAGCTCCATTTCCTCGATTGGTTTGACCAAATTCAACTTTTGTTCTGTTTTTTCCTGTATTCCAGTCTAAACCTGTAATTTCCCAACCTCTTTCTTTAGTATAACCATTGACTAATACCATATTTGAAGCACTTGTAACCAATGGTACCATACTAGTTGAAACAACGTCATTTCTAGTCCATACGGAGAAAAATTCATTTTTTTTAGGATTCCATTCTACTCGCTCCATACCTTTTGGACCAGCATGTAGCGGACCAACAGTCATTACATCAATGATTCTATCAGGGTGTCCTTCGTCAATAAGATTATTTACTAAAAATGCTCCCCAACCATTTACTACTATAGTTTGTTCAGATTGAATCCAAGGTTTGTCTTGTGGTAATCCTGCTTTTATAGGAATAAAACCTGCAATTCTTTTCGATTTTGCTCCTTCTTTTTGTTTGTGTGAAGCAGGAATTCCCTCTCTCCAAAAAGCAACTAAATTCATTCTATTTTGACCGTCAGTAATCAAAACAAGTTTATCTTCATCATTACCAAATCCCATAAGTGTTGGTGTAGAACCAGCACCTGTTCCTGCTTTAATTGCTGGAGGCCAATCTCCACCATTATATGGACTTATCCATGCACCATCTGATTCTTTATCTGAAATTTCAGTACCTGTCCATACTAGTTTTCGCATCATTCCATCACCTTTTGGTGTTTTACTTCCTGTGGCAACATAAATGCCATTATTTTCATCAACAGCCATAGAATTTGTGCACAATTCTGTGTCTTGGAAAGCATAAAATTTACCAGGACCTTTTAATTCTCTATCTAATACTGCTATTCCATTAACGGCTCCAATTACTAAGTGACCATCATATGTCATGTTCATGCCCACCATGTTAATTCTTTTTACACCTGGAGCAACTTCGGCTGCAGGAATAAGAGAAGAAACATCAAATCTGTACTTAACTTCAAGGCCTTTTTTAGGATTTTTTTTATCAATTAAACCAACAGCAGAAACTACAGTACCTGCATTTGCATAGACATAATCTTCTGAACTTACTAACGCATAAACACCTGCTGGTAAAACTAATCCAGGATTAGGCCCTAAAATTCCTTTTAGATGTTTGGACGCAAAATCTAAGGAAGTGTAATTAACATCTGAAATTGATTTCAATTGTTCAATAGTTAAACGTTTTGCACCTGGTAAGTCTAAGTCTGTAACCAAATTCCAACTATCACCCGTTTTGTCAATTAAAGCAATACGGTCAGTGGAAACAGACCACATATAATTTTTATTTACTGATGCGTAGGTTACATTATTTACAGGACCACCCCAGATGGGTTTCAGCTGATTTAAATCCGCTTTGTAATCTCCATCATTGATTTGGTAGGGAACACAGTTTGTTTGACCCGAGTTTACATGCGTTACCCCGTAAATACCTTGCGATAAATAAGGATTTTTTGATGGATAACTAATTGACATTTCCGATTGCATTGTTTCTTTTGAATCAATAGATTTTTTTTCCTCCTTGCAAGAGAAAAACATAAGAATTCCAATACTCATTACTGAAATTAATTTAAGATGTTTCATGTTTTTTGTTTTTTATAGTTAAAATTAGAATAATAAATAATTAATACCCATTTGAAAAGATGCACCGCCAAATCTGTTTTTAATACCAAAATTGTTAGTGAATCTTGATAAAACACCAATCTTTCCTGGTATAAACCAGTAAGATCCATAAATGCCTAATCCGTATACTTGATCTTTATCCAAGACTGCTTTCTCGCCTTCGTCATTACCCCTTTGCCATGTTCCAAAGCCAAAAAAACCTAGCTCATGACCCATAGTAAAATTATAACTTGCACCAAAATCAGAAGTAAGATGTGGTGATTCTTTAAAATCGGTGTCTTTTTGTTTATTGTTTATTTCATAAGTAAGCCCAGCGGTTAAACTTACCTTATCGATTGGTTTATATCTACCTATAACTCTTACATTATGTGACCAATAACCTAAACCAACATTATCAGTGCTATTTGCTTCGTATTTACCTACAGGCATCCAAATTCCATATGAAAACGTGGCAGAAAGTTTGTTTTTTTCCCAAGTAAGCCATAATGGTTGTAAATAAAAATCGCCTAATCCAAATGAGTTTAAATTTAATTCTTGACTGCCAACTAAAGACTGTTCTGTATAAAAATCTAAAGCAATATTGGCATTAGGATTATTTATCATGGGCAAAGCTAATACACCCCAGCGGGCGTTTAGAATTTTATTTTTACCAAAATAGCTAATCATTGGAATAATGGAGTGTGTTTTTACTTTTTGATCCAATTCAACAGAAAACGGTGGATTTTGACTGATTTCAATAACATCCGATTTTTTTCCTGAATTGTTGTAATAATTCATATTTGAATAAGAGTAGTACAAAGAAAAAACCCAACCAGAGGCTGATGGAATAAAATAATCGTTTGGGTTAAAACTACCGCCATTATAATGGCCTTGAGCATTTATATTTTTTGATATTATTAGTATCAAAAGGGCTATTATTATTTTTAAAAATCTTGTTTTCATAATTTGCTTAGAAATTTTTATTGAACCCTATTTGATAAAGAATGCCTCTAGTATTTACTGTTGATTTTTTTGTGGGAATTTCCATTAGACCAATTAAATTAAATCCTGCACCTAAAGATTTTCCAATGATAGGTGATAGAATTAAATCAAAATTTTTATTTTTAAAATCAATTATAGTTCTAGGTTCAAAAACATAAAACATTCCGGTTTTCGTAAATTTTGCAATAAAAATTCGGTTAGTTAGAATTGATAAATCTGGATATAAATTATCTTTAGCTATAGCAAAAGTATATTGTGGTTGTACTGCTAAAAACAAACTGGTGTTTATGGTATAGGAGTAGGTAATTGCAGGGGTAGCTGTAAACATTTGATTTCCAAAACCCTGTTTTCCAAATGGTAAACTAAATTCTACGGACCCAGCCAATGAGTTCTTGCCATTTACATAGAAGGCATTTAAAATTGAAAATTTTACATCAGAAAAAGATGTTTCAAAGCCAGTTCCTGAAATGCCGTTGTGAAAGCTAATTACTTCTGGTTTAATGGAAAAACTCCAACGATTAACACCTAATACAACATTAAATTTATTACTGATTGAAGATGCGTTGTTTGCTTTATCAAAGTATAAAGTAGAAAAACCAACTCTTGAATTTACTCTTGTTGGATCTACACCCGATTCTGTTCTTAATTTCTCAATTGCTAAGGAATCTATTTGTGCAAATGTTTTATAACAAGGAAGAAAAAAAATCAATAAAAATAATATCTTAAGAAATTGAATAAAGGATGGTTTGTATGAGTCAATTGTCATATTGGTTTGTTTTTATGTTTTTGTTTAAAATCAAATAAAATAATCCCAATTCTAAAATTAAGGAGGAAACTCCAATTAAAATCCCTGCATTTGAATGTTCTAGATCAATTATTAAAATATGTCAAATGACTTCAAAAAAAGCTATTTCAAAAATTACTGTAACAAAGTTAATCTTGTTTTTCTTGTGATACTCCCACAATGACTCAATTACTTCAAAGACAAATTAATTAAAATTGTTACAACAATAAAATCTTGTACTGAAGTGTTTTATAAGTTATTTTTTAATTGTTGGGTTAAGGAAATTAATTATTTCTTTTTTTATAAAGATTATTCTTAAGTAATTAATAAAATTTTATAAAATTGAATATATCATCATCATGGTTAATTGTATTATTAATGTTTTTACAATTATTTTAATGATTTTGTCTATATATTTTAGCAAAATTACCACTACTGTTTTACTTATATATGAAATTGGCAATTTCGGTGACCAAAACTATCTGCCACCACTGAGTCTAGCGGGCGGACAAAAACTTCATTAAACCACTGAATAGCCAATTTCTTGTAGGCGCAATTATAGCCAGATACATTCATACGCTATTAATAAGTCTCTATATCATTTTATTATTCAAATTTATTTAGTTCAATGCAATACCCACGATAAATCCTATCCAAGGTTTATTATTGTATATCCATATCTTTCGGTCTGGATTGAGAAGATAATCGTATCCTATAGCAAATCCAAAACTAGCTACGTTTGATTCTATAAAACCAGCAATTCCTGTCTGAATTATCATTCCACTATATTCATCGGTTCTCTTATTCTGGGTCGTAAAGGGACTGATTAGTGTTGTACCTGGACCCGCAATAACCCCAAAGTCGTATCCAAAGTTACTAATTTTATGATAACTCTTGCCCAATGGATCTTTTTTACTCTTTAAATAGAAGTAGTCATACCTCCAGCCAACATATAAAGCCATGTTTAAGTCAGTTGTAAACTGTGCAGGTAACCCATAAACAGATGGGCGGTATTTTAAAATAATGGAAGTGATATCAACGTCTAGACTTTGCTTCTTAAAAACCATCAAGCTAAAAAAAGTACTATCTATTGTGTTTAAAGGGATAGTCAAAAATTGTTTTTTATCCGGTTGTCGTTTTATCTGATGATAAACATCTATCTGTTCATTTGTAACATCTAAATAAACATTCTGGGTATTTTTATTTTCAGTTTTCAATTTGTAATATCCACTATTTAAACCATGAGTGGAAGCTTTCTCAAATGTATTGCAAGAAGTGAGAAGTCCAACAAGCCAGATTATAATAACAAAGTGTGTATTACTATTCCTCATAAATAAATAAAAACAATTTAAAATAGTTCATTTGTCAAGTTCTCAAATAAATAATTCTTTTTCAAGATAAAGTGGTATTTCATTTTGTTAATTCCTGAAATAGGTTGACAATTTTTGTTGTCAAATTGTTTATCAAAAATAGTAAATTGTAATCAGAATATTCATAAGTTTATAAAAATTCTTTGGAGGATTTTTTCCAAATTTATAAATTGAGCTTTGATAAATTTTATCATTTTTTTGATAAAATTCTTATAAATAAGAAAACTATATTTTTGTTTTTGTTTTCGTTCACAAAATATAAGATTGGTTTACTAATTGGATTACTTCAAATGAATTTAGTTTGCTTATCGCCATTCAAAATCTCTATTTTTTCGCATATTGATTGAAATGGCATTTTACTTGGTATTTGGGAAGTTTTATCTAACCAATCAATAATTTACTTCTATACTGTCTTTGTCTAAACAGATAAAGGGTGTTTGATGTTCAATTTTTTCTTTTTTAAAAGTTTTGAAAAATAAAAGAAGGAAGGTATTTACTGATTACTTGGGTTAGTCGATAATATTCCATTTTCTAATAATTTCAATTGTATTAGAAACCTGCCCATACCCTAATAGATTTCGGCTATTTTTAGTTTCTTAATTTGTCCACTGAAATTTATTGATTTCTGTGCTTGAGATTGACTAAGAATCAAACCCAAGGATCAAGATTAATATAATTTTTTTATTTACTCTTTCATTAATAATGCTACACTAACGTCACACTGTGAAAAAACTTCCACAATCCTTTCCTGTCTTGTACGGGAATTAGAAAATCTTCAAAAAAGCTTGTAAAGTCCTTTAAATACTAAGATGTAATTTTTGGTTTGGATTCTCGATTGAATATTAAAGTCGTTTTTTGTACTCTCGGGCTATGTTTATCCGAAAAAAAAAACACATCTGGGAGTATAATTATCCAAATCATTCAAAAAGATGATGGAGAGAACATAGTTTTTAAAACTATCGGTACCTCAACGGAATTTTAGAAATAGATTTTTTGCTTCAAAAAGCAAGGAGCTAAATAGACTCCAAAAGTCAATTGATTTTTTTTTGTAAAAGATGGTGTGTATTTTGTAGCTAGCTTTGTTGATTATATTGATACCTTGAAATTGGTTGGTAATTAGATTTTGTTGGGAAAATTTTTTGATGAGATTGGGGTAAATTCACTGCCTGACGTTTTTGGATTTGTCGAAGAAGCGGGTTTAGAAATTACCAAACTGTCAACCCAGCACTAAAGCCCAATTGGAAAACTGAACTTGAATTTAAGCACGTCATCCTGCATGATGCCAAACGTGTCATTTGCCTTCGCCTTTCTATTTCTGTCGTTTGTTTCATCTTTAATTCAGATTGAATTTGTATTGTGTTCGCTTATTCCTTCTTTATAAATCTTCCCACTTGATTTCCTGTCTTTAGAATGTAAAGCCCAGTTGGCAGGTCTGAAATGTTGATTTGGGTTGTTGTTTGGCTACTCTGCTTTACCAATTGGCCTGTCGAACTATAAATTTGAAAGCCTTTTTTGCATTCAAAATTGATTATTGTATTTGAAGGGTTAGGAATAATTGAAACTGTACCTTGATTTGGATAATCAGTTACACTCAATACTGTATAATTAAAATTATCAGAAAAAATTTCACAGCCTTCTTCAGACCTATATTTAACCGAATAATTACCGCTTTGGGTTGGGGTGATAAATTGATTTGTTTCCCCTATCAGTAGTGTGTCATTCATATACCATTGATTACCGGTTATGTAGCTTGATTGCAATTGATTGCCGTTAAGTGTTATGGTCGGTTGCTGGAATTTTATTGGTATAATTTGCTCCACGAGATTTCTTAATTGAGTATGGGTTGGTTGAATAATTCCTAATGTTCTTCGTACAAAAAATACACAGGCAATATTTCTGCAACGGTCAATCCATGGCGTAAAACCAAATGCACCTTGACTGCCGTATTGTGTAGTTTCACCATTTGTTTCTTCTTCAACCCAAACGCCATAGCCATATCTAAAATTTTCTCTTTGCGGGTCGCCTGCATAAGGAGTACCATTTAGTGGAACACCATTTGTCTGGTCAGTTTGCATCATTTTCACGGTCAAAGAGTCAATGATTTGAGCGTTGTTGAACTCGCCATAATTCAGAAGCATAGTAAGTAATTTCGAAAAGTCTGGCATAGTAGTACCCATTCCACCGGCTATACGATAGTTCGTTGTTGCACCTAAAGCGACATAGTCTGTATTTGTTATCCCCAAAGGAATTGCAATTTTTTGTTGAAAAAGGCTATCCCAACTCATTCCTGTTGCAATTTCAGCCATTCTTCCTGCTACATGCATACTTACACCACCGTATCGAAATTCTGTGCCTGGCGTATACGACATAGGCGTATTCAACCCAATACCATCTACTGCTTGTTGTAAAGTAATACTGTTATCAGAGATAAAAGGCGATTGTGCCGGGAGTCCAGAAGTATGATTCATCAGCTGGTGAAGTGTAATGACTGGCTTGCCGCTGAAGCTTGGAAGAAAATTTTGAACGGTATCATTTGGAGATAAATATCCTTCGTCAATTAATCTCATAATCAATGCCATTGATGGCATTTTTGAACCTGAGGCAATTGCTTGATACGTATTATTGTTCCAAGATCCCCAGTACTGCTCGTAGATTACACTATCGCCTCGCACTATCATAAATCCACAGTTCTGACCTGCTTGACCGACAACACTTATACTGTCTGTAATCAATTGTGTTATTGGACTAAAATCAAATTGCGCTTTTACGTTGCAATTAAACATAGCAACAAAGCAAATTAGTACTATTTTCTTCATTTGTCGAGTTGTTTTAACATTACGCAAGAATAGATTCATAAATTGTCAAAGGTTTAATTTAACTGTAATTCATTTCTTGTTGAGTAGGTTTTCTAGGGTGAGACACTAACGTCACACTGTGAAAAAACTTCCACAATCCACAAACAAATATAAAAAAATACTTGTAAGAAAAACATATTTTTCTTATTTTTAACCATGCAACATCCCGACGCTTCGGGACAAGGAATATCACGCAATCAGCTTCAAGTGAGCAGTCTAGAGGACATTATAGCTACTGACAATCCCGTTAGATTTAGCGATGCCTTTGTCAACAGTATCGATTTAGTTACAAATGGAATTGCAATAGCTTTTAGACGTCATTTGCATACGATTTTCATTTTTGATCAACAAGGACCGCCTGCTTGGTATCTTGGCGATAGCAAAAATTCAAGTTCCTATAAAAGCTAATTGTATGGGCAAGGGTATCTATGCCTAAAAGTGCAGGAAAACAAGATAAAAAACCAATCAATACACTTCAAAAAAAAGAGGAAATTATATCCTCTTCTAAATCTTTATATAGTCATATCGAAATCCCCATAGTGGACGGTCAGTAATCGGTGAGCCTGTCCTGAGTTTATCGAAGGGTTCAATAGGAGTTTCATTACTTCGTCCGTTCGCCGTTGGCTCGGGTGTTGGCTTTGCAAGCCCTACGAAACTCTAGCTATTAAATGCATTGTTCACAATTTAATTTTAACTATTTTATTGTCTTGAATTATAACAAGTTCGCTTTTTTGTGCTTTTTTAAAAGCAATCATTTTTTCGTAAGCTTTTTCAAGTCCTTTCAAAATTTTATTTCTGTTTTCTATTTTGGTTTCTGAAGTCATAAGTAACTTATTAATTCGTTAAACTTGGTTTGGTTGAGAACATTTAATTCTTCACTAGTTGACATTTCGGCAACTAAAATATGTTTTCCTTCTGAGTTATCAAAAATTAAAACTTGATCGACAATCGAAAGATATATTTCGAATAAGTTTTTAATTCCTTTGTGATATCGTCTTTCAATAACATCTTCTGGAATATTGTGACCGCCTTCGAGAACTCTTGTTTTTACTCTCTCTTTTGCTAGTTCTGGATTTTTTAGCCAGAAAAACAATAACGTTACATTGTAATTTTTTTCTTTAGCTTCAAGAATTCTATCTTTATAACTTCTTGTGGCTAAAGTAGTTTCAAAAGCAAAATTTTCGTTTTGCGATAACAATTCTGTAATTCTGTGAAGCATTATTCTTCCTGCTTCGAAAGAGACTTTTTCTGGTTGAAAAGGAGAGAGGCCTTTTGCAATTTCGTCAGCGTTGACAAATTCTTAGCAATCTAATATTTCAGGTAAAATTGTAAATGAAGCAGTGGTTTTACCAGCTCCGTTACATCCTGCAATTATGTACAAATTCTTTTCATCCATATTGCAAATGTAGTAAAATGAAATCAGAATGTGTTTGGACTTCAAAATAACAATTCAGTTAACGTCACACTGAGGAAAAACTACCACAATCCGCAAACAAATATAAAAATTACTTGTAAGAAAAACATATTTTTCTTATTTTAAACCATGTAACTACGCGACACTTCGGGGCAAGGAATACCTCGCAATCAGCTTCAAGTGAGCAGTCTAGAAGACACCATCGTTGCTGACAATCCCGTTAGATTTATCGATGCCTTTGTCAACAGTATCGATTTAGTTACAAATGGAATTGCAATGGTTTTTAGAAGTCATTTGCATACGATTTTCATTTTTTTATCAACGAGGACCGCCTGCGTGGTCTCTTGGCGATAGCCAAGATTCAAGTTCCTATAAAAGCTAATTGTATGGGCAAGGGTATCTATGCCTCAAAGTGCAGAAAAACAAGATAAAAAACCAAGGAGAACTAAAAAATAAAGAGGAAATTATATCCTCTTCTAAATCTTTATAAAATCATAACGAAAAACCCATAGTGGACGGACATGTAATCGGTGAGTCTGTCCTGAGTTTATCGAAGGGTTCAACAGGAGTTTCATTACTTCGTCCGTTCGCCGTTGGCTCGGGTGTTGGCTTTGCAAGCCCTGCGAAACTCTAGCTATTGTGTGCTGTTTTTATTGAAGTCCTTTAAAAAAGTTCCAAACTTCTTCCGCATATTCTATATCTCTATTTTGAACTCCACTTGCAGGTGAAGAATTGGTATAAACTGTCTTACTTGGCACAGCGTGACCAGCGTTATTTAGAACAAAATAAATCAATGGTTTTGCACCACTGTAAATTCTTTTTTCTACGTTGCCTGCATCTGTTGTGTTCACATTAAAAGTTGATATGGTTGGATTAATATTTTGTAAACCGTTTCTTTGTAACCAATAATTTAAGGTTGCAGTTTGAGATATTACTTTTCCACGATTACAATTACCACCAATATCTGCTACACAACCGCCAATTGCAGGCATTGCAGGATCGCTTGTTCCGTGAGTTATCAAGATTGGCAATGGTAGATTAGAGCCATTTGTACAAAGTCCGCTTTCTGGAAACTCGGGTAAATTACCACTTGAAACAGCTATCGCTTTAATAGTTTCAGGAAATTGAAAAGCATAAGAATAGGTCATTAAAGCTCCATTACTTGTCCCTGTTAAAAACATTTTGTTTGAATTAATATTTAACTCTGAGATTAATTTTGAATTTAACTGTTTCAAAAAGGTAATGTCATCACCTTGACTTCCTGATATATCATCACTTCTACAATCATTCCATCCAGGATTTCCTTGAATGTCGAGTGAACCTTCTGGATAGACTACTAAAAACTTTTCATTGTCTGCAATTGTCCGAAAAACGGACAATGGATGAGCGCCAATTTCTGAAACTCCAATACCAAGTCCACCACCTCCGTGCAAAACTGTTACAACAGCATTTACAGTTGTCATTCCTGTTGGTCTATAAACTAGATATTTCCGTGTTATATTGTTTACCGTTATGTAATTCGTTGTCAAGCCTTCTTGGTATGGAATAACATTAGGATTTGAAGGATTTGGATTGTCGTCATCCTTGTTACAACCAAGAGTAAAAATCACGACAAATAATAAAAATGTTCTAATCATATTTTATTTATTTTTATAGTTATACTTGGTTAGATATTATTTTCATTGAAAGGTTTAATATTTGCCCGTTTTTTTTAAAATAGCACACAACGACACACTGAGAAAAAACTACCACAATCCACAAACAAATATAAATAAATACTTGTAAGAAAAACATATTTTTCTTATTTTTAACCATGCAACATCCCGACGCTTCGGGGCAAGGAATATCACGCAATCAGCTTCAAGTGAGCAGTCTAGAAGACACCATCGTTGCTGACAATCCCGTTAGATTTAGCGATGCCATTGTCAACAGTATCGATTTAGTTACAATAGGAAATGCAATGGCTTGTAGAAGCCATTTGCATACAATTTTCATTTTTTGATCAACGAGGACCGCCTGAGAGGTATCTTGGCGATAGCCAAAATTCAAGTTCCTATAAAAGCTAATTGTATGTGTAAGGGTATTTGTGCCTAAAAGTGAAGGAAAACAAGATAAAAAACCAAGCAATACACTTCAAAAAAAAGAGGAAATTATATCCTCTTCTAAATCTTTATAAAGTCATATCGAAATCCCCATAGTGAACGGACATGTAATCGGTGAGTCTGTCCTGAGTTTATCGAAGGGTTCAATAGGAGTTTCATTACTTCGTCTGTTCGTCGTTGGCTCGGGTGTTGGCTTTGCAAGCCCAACGAAACTCTAGCTATTGGTGGTAGTTTTTTTTAATTCTGAATTTCAACAATTTTTATTTCGTTTGTTTCTTTATCTTTTAACTCAACTTTTAAGTTGTCAAAGTCTTTTAAATCATCAAATGACATTCTCATAATCTGGCATTTTGTTAATTTGCTAAATTCAATGTCGTTAACCTTTACTATTTCATCTCCAACTTTGATTTTATCTTTTAAATTGTTGTCCCAAATTATTCCTACAATAAATTTATCGTTTTCAAAAGAAGGAAAAATACTCTTAAACTTGTGTTTTACATCAATTTCTTTATGGTTGTTGTATTCTTGAAAATAAAACTTCTTTCTCTTGTAATCTAAAGTAAGTTTGCCATGATTTAGAATTTCAGTTCCAATTCTTGAGTTACTGCCATAAGTTGTTGTAGCAATTATATTGTCAAAATTAGTTGTTCCGAAGGCAAAATCTTGAATTTTGAATTTATAATGATTGTTCTCTGTTTCAAAACCAAATAAACTAAAAGAAAAACTACCATTTGAACTTGCAATAATACCTAGTAAATCAGATTGACTTATTTTTTGCAATTCTTCTGGTATTTTCTTTTCATTAATTAATGATAATAATTGATTTATATTATTTGTAGAAATAGAGTAAAACGAATCATCACCTGAATCAAACATGACTTCTTCATTAAGATTTAAATAACCCAATTTCATTTTAACCTTTAATATTGGAGTGCTTTGTAAGTCTTTAAAAAACAATTTATTTTCTTTGATTTTACCATATCTAAACGATTTAAAGTTGCTAGAAATCGTAACTTTATTTGATTTAAAATCAAACTCAACCACAGAATTCCGCAATGAATTACTACCAATTATTCCTTCTACATTAAAACATTTGAAATAAGACATGTCTTCAATTTGTAATGCATAATTATTTAAAAACACTAAACCGTTTATTGAAAATTCAGGTATTTGAATAGCATCAATATTTCCACTTTTACCATTTGCATCTGTAACTTCTGAATTTATAATTTGCTTAAATTTTCCTTCTGATTTAATTTCAGCACTTATTGAGGTTGGTGCACCAGTGTCTAAAATAAATTTCCTTATTTTATTATTGATTTTAACGTCAATAATTATTTTTCCTTTTACATTTTCAAAATCAAATGTAGTGTGATATTTCTTTTGTTTTATTTCGCCAACATTTAAAGTATATTTATTTTGAGCGTTTAAATTAGCTACAAATAAAAAAAATATCAAAATTGTTATTCTCATAAATTACTTTTTTTCTGCGTCGTTTTGTTTTAAAATTACCACCAAATATTAAATATCCGAATGTTTACACCGCCTTCTCTCTATATTACCACTGCTAATATATAAAAAATAGTACAAAAATCAACATTTAGTCTGTTAGGTAAATAAAGAAATCCCTTGGGGTTTATTCGATACCCTTTAACGTTTCCAAGGTGATTTTTTTTGCCCAAAAGTTTTTAGGATTATATGACAAATATCATATTTTACCCCACTGCGTACTCCTAAATTTGTCCTACACAATTAGAGGTATGAGTGTCATCTATTTATTAATATCCATCAGTATTATCGTTGCCGTGGCGTTCCTATACGCTTTCTTAAGAGCTGTAAAAACAGGTCAGTATGACGATGATTATACCCCATCAGTGAGAATGCTTTTTGATGATGAACTAATTAAACAAATTCCAAATAAGAAAATAGAACATAGAACAAAGAACAAAGAAGTATCTCGCAATTTGAAACCCAAAACCCAAAACCTTAAACCTTAAACCCAAAACAATAAATAACTAATCACTTTTCACTAATAATTTAAACCATGGAAATGCAACAATTTTATTACGATAACAAAATTGTAAAGAAGTTCATCTACGCCAGTATAGTATTTGGCTTAGTAGGAATGTTAGTAGGGCTAATCTTGGCCATACTGTTTCTTTTCCCAAACTTGACTGACGGCATCTCGTTCTTAAGCTTCGGACGATTGAGACCTTTACATACTAATGCGGTAATTTTTGCTTTTGTAGGAAACGCTATGTTTGCCGGAGTATATTACTCTTTGCAACGATTACTCAAAGCCAGAATGTATAGCAATTTTTTGAGTAATCTTCATTTTTGGGGATGGCAATTAATTATTGTTGCTGCGGCAATAACACTTCCGCTAGGGTACACTACTTCAAAAGAATATGCTGAATTAGAATGGCCAATTGATATAGCTATTGCTCTAATTTGGGTTGCTTTTGGTATCAACATGATTGGAACCATTATTAAAAGAAGAGAGCGTCATTTGTATGTAGCCATCTGGTTTTACATAGCTACTTTCGTTACGGTTGCTGTGTTGCATATTTTCAATAGCTTGGAATTACCCGTTTCAGCGCTCAAAAGCTATTCGGTTTATGCTGGAGTTCAAGATGCTTTAGTGCAATGGTGGTACGGACACAATGCAGTCGCGTTCTTCTTGACTACTCCATTTCTTGGAATGATGTATTATTTTGTGCCAAAAGCAGCCAATCGTCCGGTGTATTCGTATCGTTTATCCATCATTCACTTTTGGTCTTTAATCTTCATCTATATTTGGGCTGGACCACACCATTTATTATATTCATCATTACCCGATTGGGCTCAAAACCTGGGAGTTGTATTCTCCATCATGTTGATAGCGCCATCTTGGGGCGGAATGATTAACGGATTGCTAACCCTACGCGGCGTTTGGGATAAAGTGCGTACGGATGTTGTTTTGAAATTCTTTGTTGTAGCTATTACAGGTTATGGTATGGCAACCTTTGAAGGGCCAATGCTTTCGCTGAAAAATGTAAATGCCATTGCCCATTATACCGATTGGATTATTGCTCACGTGCATGTTGGGGCTTTGGCTTGGAATGGTTTCTTAATTTTTGGTATGATTTATTGGTTAATTCCAAGAATGACCAAATCCAAGTTATATTCAGAAAAATTAGCCAACTTCCACTTTTGGATTGGAACTTTAGGGATTGTTTTATATGCTTTACCTATGTATGTAGCCGGATTTACGCAAGCATCCATGTGGAAACAATTTAAACCAGACGGGACATTACAATATGGTAATTTCCTGGAAACAGTAACGCAAATTATGCCAATGTATTGGATGAGAGCCATCGGTGGTACATTGTATTTAGTGGGTATGATTGTTTTAATTTACAACATCATCAAAACCGTAAAAGCCGGAAGCACTATTGAAGATGAATTAGCCGAAGCTCCTGAATTAGCAAAAATTACAACGGGTAGATTAAAAGGAGAAAAATTCCACCCTTGGTTAGAAAGACGTCCAATTCAATTAACATTATTAGCAACAGTAGCCATATTAATTGGTGGAATTATTCAAATTGTACCAACCATAATGGTAAAATCAAATATTCCAACCATAGCGGCCGTTAAACCATACACACCATTGGAATTGCAAGGTCGTGATTTATACATCCGTGAAGGTTGTGTGGGTTGTCATTCTCAAATGATACGACCGTTCCGTTCCGAAGTAGTGCGTTATGGTGATTATTCTAAATCAGGTGAATATGTATATGACCATCCATTTCTTTGGGGTTCTAAACGAACCGGTCCCGATTTACACAGAGAAGGAGGGAAGTACAATGACAACTGGCATTTCAACCACATGTGGAATCCACAAAGTACCTCGCCGGGTTCTATTATGCCAGGATACAAATGGCTGTTTGCCAATGAAGCAATGGATTATTCATCTACAGAGGCAAAAATGAAAGCCATGCAAACTTTAGGTGTGCCGTATACGGATGCCGACATTGCCAATGCGAAACAAAGTATTGAAAAACAGTCTTCTGCAATTGAAAAAAATCTATACAATGACCCCGATTTCGTAAAATCGTATGATGATAGTAAGAAAAAAGCAGCTGCCAAAGGGGAAGTTTTTGTCCCAATGAAAGACAGAGAAATAGTAGCGTTAATTGCCTATCTACAACGTTTAGGAACGGATATTAAAGTAAAAAACACTAAATAGTAAAGTTATGCTAAAGTTTATAAAACACAATTTAGAAACCATTGATGGAGTGGCTATTTATCCAATCATTTCGTTAGTTATTTGTTTTACTTTTTTTATGGGCTTGTTTGTTTGGGTCTATACTTATAAGAAAGAAACGATTAAAGAATTGAGCGAATTACCTATTAAAGAATAATTAAAAACAGATATACATGAAAAAATTAATCCCAGTATATGTAAGAGTACCATTGATTTTTGCCATTGTTTTTGGGGCAATGGAATATTTCATCGACTCTGGTGACCAACCAGCATTTATCAAATTTCCAATGGTTGGGTTATTTTTAGCCGTATTTCTTTTCTTGCTCATAGCCATCGAAATCGTATCGAGTGCGGTTGATAATATAACCTATCATTTGCTGACAGAGGAACAAAAAAAACAATTAGACGAAGCACAATCTGTGTCATTTACCGAAAGTACTTTCTATAAAAGCATTTTGAATAAACTAACCCGAACTAAAGCTATCGAGCAAGAAGCCGATGTGATGCTGGATCATAATTATGATGGCATTCGAGAGTTAGACAATGTTTTACCCCCTTGGTGGGTCTATTTATTCTATGGAACAATAATTTTTGGAGCTATTTATTTAGTGCGCTTTGAAATTATGGGCTATAACAATCAAGACCAAGAGTACCAAGCCGAAGTTAAACAGGCCAAAATTGATATTGCCGAATATATGAAAACAGCACCCGATATGATGAGTAAAGAAAAAGTAACATTATTGACAGATGCCTCTAGTTTAGCAGCAGGAAAAGCTATTTATACTACTAATTGTGTGGCATGTCATCGCCCAGATGGAGGTGGACAAATAGGACCAAACTTAACCGATACCTATTGGATTCTTGGTGGTGGGATCAAAAATGTGTTCAATACCATTATGGAAGGTGGAAGAGATGGCAAAGGAATGGTATCTTGGAAAGCATCTATCAAACCATCAGACATTCAAAAAGTAGCCAGTTATGTACTTTCAATGCAAGGAACAAATCCAAAAGACGCGAAACCTATGGAACCAGAAGCAGTTGAATGGAAAGAAGAAACTGTAGCTGCTTCTCTGGATACTACAAAAGTTGCTGTTAAATAAAACAGCACTAAAAAGAAATAACGACATGTCCGATTTTAATGATGATGATTTTAGAGATAGTATTAGTACTATTGATGCCAAAGGCAAAAGAGCATGGATATTTCCTAAAATACCCAAAGGGAAATTATATGAACGCAGAAAATGGATAAGTTATTTCTTGTTACTGTTTCTTTTTTCTGCCCCTTTTATAAAAGTAAATCATCATCAGTTCATGATGTTCAATGTGTTAGAACGAAGGTTTAACATCTTTGGCTTCCCTTTTTGGCCACAGGATTTTCACATCTTTGTGATTATCATGATTATTGGAGTAGTAGGATTGGCTTTATTTACAGTGGCTTTCGGACGCATATTTTGCGGTTGGTTTTGTCCGCAAACCATTTTTATGGAAATGCTATTCCGTAGGATAGAGTTTTGGATTGATGGCGATAGAGGTGCTCAAATTCGCTTAGCCAAACAAGAATGGAATGGAGAAAAAATCAGAAAACGTTTAACCAAATGGGTTATCTTTTTTGTTATTTCGTTTTGGATTGCCAATGTCTTCCTGGCTTATTTGATTAGTAGTGATAAGTTAATTTTACTAGTAAAAGAAGGACCAGCTAACAATACAAGTACGCTCATTGCTTTATTTATTTTTACTGCCGTATTCTATTTTATCTATGCATGGTTTCGAGAACAAGTTTGCATTATTGCTTGTCCTTATGGCAGAATGCAAGGTGTTTTACTAGATGACAAATCAATCAATGTGGCCTATGACCATGTGCGCGGTGAAAAAGAAATAGGCAGAGCCAAGTTTAATAAAAACGAAGATAGAGCAGCTTCTGGTAAAGGAGATTGTATTGATTGTGGGTTATGTGTACATGTTTGCCCAACAGCAATTGATATTCGACATGGTACGCAATTAGAATGTGTCAATTGTACCGCCTGTATTGACGAATGCGACAACATAATGGAAAAAGTGGGTTTGCCTAAAGGATTAATTCGTTATGCTAGTGAAGACGAAATTGTAAAAAATGAACCTTTCGTTTTTACGAATAGAATGAAAGGATATGTCGCCATACTAGCTATTTTAACAGGCGTTTTTATCGGAATGTTATTCCTTAGAAACGAAGTCGAAGCCACTATTCTTAGATTACCAGGACAATTATTCCAACACAAAGGAGATAAAATCAGTAATGTGTATACCTACAAGATAGTGAACAAAACATCCATTGATTTTGATAAAGTACATTTTGAATTGGTATCACCAAAAGGAGTAATAAAAATGGTAGGAAACCGCTATTTCAAAGTGCCCAAAGAAGGCATAACCGAAGGAACATTGTTCATCGAGATTGACCAAGCAGTTTTAGAAAGCGATAAAACCAAATTGCAACTAGAGATATATAACGATAAAGATTTAATTGACAACGAAACAACGAACTTTTTAGGACCAAGAAGTTTCGATTAAAAAGAAGTTTAAACACAAAGGAGAAACATAGAATAACCTAAATTAAAGGTGTTATAGAAATTTCATTTTCATATAACTATAGTTTCTTTCTTGAGCAGAGCGTCTATTAAATTGTATTTTTAAATGTGTTTGAAAGTAGTAATAAAACTTAAAAAAAAATAAATATGAAAATTAATTGGGGAACAGGAATTGTCATTGCATTTGCACTATTTATGAGTTTCATTTTATACTTTGTTTTCAAAGTACAATCAGATAGTAAGTATGACAATGAACTAGTAACAGAAGACTATTATAAAAAAGAAATTCGTGTGCAAAGCGATATTCGAAAGGTTCAAAATGCTAACGAACTTAAAGTTAAGGTAGTGATTTCAAATACCGCAAAAGGTATTCAAATTGCTTTTCCAAAAGAATTGAATTTTAACAAAATAAAAGGAACAGTATCCCTTTATAGACCGTCAAACCAAAAGCTGGATTTTGAAATTCCAATTTCACTGTCCAGCCCTGATTTGCTCATACCTAATAATAATCTGGTTGGCGGTCTTTGGGATATTTCTGTAGAATGGAATTATGAAGGTAAAAACTATTTGAATAAGCAAGAAATTTATTTTCAATAGGAATAACAATAGCAATAGCAATAGCAATAGCAATAACAATAATAATAGCAATAACAATAGGAATAACAATAGGAATAACAATAGGAATAACAATAGGAATAACAATAGGAATAACAATAGCAATAGCAATAACAATTGCAATAGCAATAGCAATAGCAATAGCAATAGCAATAGCAACGGCAATAACAATATCAAATTTCAAACATCAAATATCAAATATCAAAAATCTAATGCTTTACACCGCACTCATCTTCGGTTTAATATCTAGCTTACACTGCATCGGTATGTGTGGACCTATTGCTATGATGTTGCCAGTGGATAGAAACAATCCTACTAAGAAAGCTATACAAATATTGCTTTATCATACCGGAAGATTAACTTCTTATGCCTTGCTAGGAATGCTTTTTGGATTGTTAGGAAGAGGATTGTATGTAGCTGGAATACAACAACAAATTTCAATTATAATGGGTGTTTTAATGATAGTTTTGGCCCTAGTGCCAGAGAAAGTATTTGCCCGTTATAATTTTTCAAGACCTATTTACAATTTCATCTCAAAAGTAAAAACAAGTTTGGGTAGTCAGTTCAAACGTAAAAGTCCCGATGCACTTTTTACCATCGGAGTTCTCAATGGATTATTGCCCTGCGGATTAGTCTATGCTGCACTTTTTGGTGCTATTACCATGCAATCAGTTACTTTTAGTATATCCTATATGTTGCTTTACGGATTGGGAACTATCCCTTTAATGAGTGCCGTGGTGTATGTCAGTAATTTTTTATCCTTGGCTTTCAGAAACAAATTGCAAAAAATGGTACCATTAGTCACAGTAATTATCGGATTGCTATTTGTTTTAAGAGGCATGGGATTAGATATAGCTTATATATCGCCAAGCAATATCAATTTGTTTGTACGATCAACCGCCAATTGCCATTAATTGAAAATACTAAAACTATTTTAAACGATCATAAACCAATTTAAACCTTCTAAAAATGGAAAAACACGATTTAAAACACGAATTTCCTGAACATCAGGATAAAATTCATGAACTTAAAATTTCTAATGTTCATTTCAGAAAACTATTTGATGAATATCATGAAATTGAACATCAGATTCATCGTATCAATATGGGGTCTGAAATAGCTAATGATACATTTCTACATCAATTAAAAGTTAGATTATTATTTATGAAAGACGAAATTTATGCTTATTTAAACAATGCTAATCGATAAAAATTCTATTTAAGACTTTTTACTAAAAATTATTTAACTCGCAGAGACGCAAAGGCGTAATCTATTGTAAATATTCTTTGCGCCTTATCGCCCTTGCAAGAAATACTCAAAACTAGTGAAAGCTAATAAAGTTTCATAAAACACAATAAAATCAATGATAACTAACCTTAAAAGGGTTTTTACCAACTATTTTTCAGTATTATGCCTTTAAAAAGATAGGTATTTTTTTTGATTAGAATAGCTTACACCGTCATCGAAAACAGTTGTGTTTTTGGAGATTTTCGTTTCAAACGTAAATCTAGTGCCATACAAATATTACGCACAAAAGGTTTTCCCTTTTCAGTAATTGTAATCGATTTATTGCCCAACACAACTAAACCATCTTTTTCCATTTCGGTTAATTGGTTTAAAACCTCAGGCAATGAGTCAAAATAGTTATCAACATTATCCCAAGAAGTGCTAAACTGACACATCAAATTGAGTATGTGTTGGCGTATAATCAAGTCTTCTTGTGTTAAGATATGTCCTCTAAAAATGGGTAATTCATTTCGTTTTAATCGCTCATAATAAGTTTCCAATTCTTTTTCGTTTTGCGCAAAACCATACCAACTATCACTAATAGATGAAACGCCTAAACCAATCAATAGCTGCGTTTTTGAGGAAGTATATCCCATAAAATTACGATGAAGTTTCCCACCTTTAAATGATTTGTACATAGCATCTTCCTCTAATGCAAAATGATCCATTCCTATTTCATAATATCCTTTGTGAGATAATAATGCTTTGCCCAATTCATACAATTGGCGTTTTTCATCATCTTTTGGAACATCTTCATTTTTAAAACCGCGCTGACCATTGCCTTTTATCCAGGGAACATGGGCATAGCTATAAAAAGCCAATCGGTCGGGTGAAAGCGAATTTGTTTTTTCGATGGTATCAATGATGTTATCTAAAGTTTGAAATGGCAATCCAAATACTAAATCATGTGATATCGAAGTATAGCCCATTTCTTTTGCCCAAAAAGTAACTTTGGCTACATTGTGAAAGGATTGGTTTCTGTGAATGGCATTTTGTACTTTTTCGGCATAATCTTGCACGCCAAAACTCACTCTTCTAAATCCTAAATCATAAAGCGTTTGCAAATGTCCTCGAGTAGTATTGTTTGGATGTCCTTCAAAACTAAATTCATAATTAGGTGCTTTTTTAGCACTTTTAAAAATACCCAAAATAAGATGCTCTAAATTTTCAGCCGAAAAGAATGTGGGCGTTCCTCCACCCAAATGGATCTCTTTGATAATTGGAGTAGTTTGAAATAAATCGCAATACAATTGCCATTCTTTGAGTAGGGCTGCAATATAGGGATGTTCTACTTCATGTCGGGTGGTGATGCGTTTGTGACAGCCACAAAACGTGCACAAACTTTCGCAAAACGGAAGATGGATATACAAACTAATCCCCTCGCTACTATTACTTTCTTGAAAGCTACGTAAAAAAGTCTCTTTCCATCCAGTTAATGTAAAACCATCCTCATCCCAATAGGGAACAGTAGGATAACTGGTATACCTTGGTCCGGGAACATTGTATTTTTGTACTAATGAAATTGACATGAAGCTATTTTATAATAGCCAAAAGTAGAAGTAGCAGTTTTAAATAAAAATGATAATTATCATATTGTATTGGGAGGTTGCAAAATTATAAAAGCACATTTTAGGGTTAAAGTGTTTTTGCTATGGGTTTGACGGATTGTAACGGTTGACATTTTTTTTGATTTGAATTCACAAATTAATTTTTTGGTGGTTTGCGTTTCAAAACGAAATGTAACGTTGCATAGAAATAAATGTTTGAGTGTTTTTGCTATGGGTTTGAAGAATTACAATGGATTATGATTTTGTTTGTTTTTCATCCCGTTAGGGATTAAATAGGGGTAGAATTTATGTAGCAGGTTTTATAAGTGCCGTAGGTACGATATGGTTTGAAAGTATTAATTTACAGGTATTTATTTGTTTAGTTTTAAAAATAATTCGGGACTGTAATCTTCATTTGGTTCATTAGTTAAAAATAATTCTAATTCTTTTTTTGTATCGAAAACTAATCACTTTTTATAAATTTAAATATAAACCATAATTTACTGCAATATAAATGATTGTAAAATTGTTTATAAATAATTGAAAATGATCATGTTATAATTTGTTTTTATTAAATATTAATCAATTATTTATATTAAATTATATTATACTAATACTTCTTTTGAACGCTCTGAAAACACAAAAGTAGAATGGATGACACCTCCATGTTTAGTAAAGAAATTAGGTGAATTCGACTTAGACCCATGCAGTCCAATTAATGCACCTTTTATTCATGCCAAAACCAACTTTACAACTCTTGATAATGGACTGGCTAAAAAATGGTTTGGAAGAGTATATCTCAATCCACCTTATGGCAGAGGAATGGAATTGTGGTTGGAGAAATTAAAGTTTCACGGCAATGGTATTGCTTTGATTTTTGCCAGAACAGAAACAAAATGTTTTTTTGAACACATTTGGAATGATGCTGATGCTATTCTTTTTGTTAAAGGAAGAATTAGATTTTATCACGTTTCTGGAGTTCAAGCTGGAACGCCTGGTGCACCTAGTGTATTTATTGCCTATGGAAAAGAGAATGCATGGGCTTTAAAAAATTCTGGTATTGAAGGTAGGTTTTTAGCATTGAAATAATCCCGTAGGGATTGAATATGGGTAGAATGAATTTTAATGCATTCATATAATAATGCATTCAGAATAAAAAAATCCCCTAGGGATGATATTATAAAGGTTCCTTGAAAATGTATTTTTCATCATATTCTATTTCAAATAATTTAAGAAATCCTAGATATTCTTCTCTGAATGTTTTTGAGGCATGATGTTTTTCTTGGTTTTTAATATAATCAATAACCGCATCGACATGGGATTTTGAATAAGAAAATGCTCCATAACCTTCTTGCCATTCAAACTTTACTTTTAGAAATTTTTTTTCGTTTATCCATTTGGATGAACTTCCTTTTATATCCTGCATTAAATCGGAAATGGTTTGTGTTGGTCGCATTCCAATTAAAATATGGAGATGGTCAGGCATGCCATTAATGGCAATCAATTTGTGATTGTTATTTTTTATTATTCCAGTTATGTATTGGTATAATTCGTCTTTGAATGAGGAATGGATCAATCCGTCACGGTATTTGACCGCGAAAACAAATTGAATGTGGATTTGTGTGTAGGTGTTTGCCATTTTTATATCATCCCTAAAGGGATTATGATTTTGTTTGTTTTTCATCCCGTTAGGGATTAAATAGGGGTAGAATTTATGTATTGATTTTTTAAGTGCCGTAGGTACGATATAGTTTTATTTTAGTTTTTAAATCTATTATAGAGGACTTTGCTAAATACAATTTTAAAAAACATTCTCTGTCAAAGTTAAGATTGGTAAGTAATCTACTTTATTCAATTCATATTCGGATTTGTATTCATTTATCCAGTTTTTAATTTTCATATTATTTTCAATACTAATATCTTCAGTGAAGGTATCTTTCAGTTTTACTTCAAAATAATATGTTGTTTTCGATTTTTCTTTACCCCTAATTTTAGACTTGTGTTTGTGTTTGATAGATTCTATTTCTCCATAATAGGAAGTTAGATAAAAAGGTTTGGCTCTACCGCCTGAATAAATTACTAATTTCTTTGCGTTATATAAATCGTATGGAAAATCAATAAAATTATTTTGTTTGTCGGTGGCATGAAAATAAAAAGTGTCAAGCTGTGTCAATTTTTTTAAATCGATACTTCTGATATAACCCAAAGCCAAAAGTTCTTTTGGTTTTGGTTCTTCTGTTAAATAAAGTTCTAATTGCTTTTTAGTTTCAAAGCCATTTATTTTTTTACAATACGCCTCAGCTATAGTTACATTTTCAATTTCCAGTTTTCGGTTTTTACTGATTTCTAGAAATTCCGTTTCCATGTCGATGCCTAGATACCGACGACCTAAAAGATTAGCAGCAATGCCTGTGGTGGAACTTCCTGCAAAGGGATCTAATATCCAAGCGTTTGGTTTGGTAGATGCAAGAATAAGTCGTGTTAACACTGCTAGTGGTTTTTGGGTTGGATGTTTACCACATGATTTTTCCCAACGAGCAATAGCAGGCAGTTTCCAAACATCTTTCATTTGTTTGTCGCCGTTAAGTTGTTTCATCAACTCATAATTATAGTAGTGTGGCACCTTTTCCTTTTTGCGTGCCCAAATAATTAATTCTGCGGAATGCGTAAAAAAACGACACGAAAAATTGGGCGGTGGATTGTTCTTCTCCCAAGTGATTACGTTGAGAATTTTAAAATCCAACTCTTGTAGCAATTGACCGATGGAAAAAATATTATGATAGGTTCCACTTATCCAAATCGTTCCGTTGTCTTTTAATTTTTCACGTACCAACTTTAACCAAGTACGATTAAAATCATTGATAAAATTAAATCCTTCTGATTTGTCCCAAGTTCCTTTATTGACTGAAACAATTTGCCCGCTTTGAATGGATAACCCATTATTAGAAAGGAAATAAGGTGGGTCAGCAAAAACCATATCAAACTTGTGCTCAAACTGTGGCAATAGTTCTTTGCAATCGCCTTGCAGTAAATAAAAGTTTTTGTCTTCGGATTTGAAATGAGGTTTAAGCATTTATATTTTAATAATATATTTTTTTGCTTTAAAAGTTAAAGGCATATTTTCAATAATTCTTAGTCCAAACTGAAAACTTTCCTTTAGTTTTTTTTCAATTTTTTTAGCTTCATTTATTGTTTTTGGTGGATGGCTAACACTATTTCTATCTTTTGCAAATGTCTTACAGTTTCCCAAAAAACCAATATCTAAAACATTTTCTTTTATCAGATTATCTAATAATTTATTTAATGAAATATATTTTCCAGGTGTATAACCAGCATAAACAAAATTTCCTTTTTTCTTTGCTTGTGTTGCCACTGTGAGAATCATCTTCTCAACTAATTGCCCTAACTTTTGTAGTCCAACATCAGGTTTACCATCTGTCATATATGATTCATATGCAGACTCGATTTCAGGTCTAAATTTTTTATCGTACAATGTATAATCTAATTCTGCAAGATGTAGTGGTATAGAAATACCCAAATTTTCAAAAGTTACTTTATCATCTTCATCAATTGAAATTAATCCAATACCATATTCTTTTGCTTTTTTTAACTCTTTTTTATATTTTAAAATTTCTTTTTGCTTTTTCTCTAAATATGCAATTATAACTTTAACAGGAAGTCCTTTGACAGCTACTTCAGAATAAAAGTTATTTATTGATTGTGGAAATGGACTAACAGCAATATCACATATGTAAATATGAGTTTTTGTTTTCCAATGAAAAGTTGGTTTGTAATCAATGTTTTCATCAAATAATTGTTCAACGACCGCATTTCCTAATCCAAATCTAGTTTGAATTTTATTTTTTACGATTTCGGCTACATGAATTAAATCAGGTTCAACAAATAAAAAACTATTCATATATTTTAATTTAATAGTTTGTTAATATGATCTCTGATTTTCAATAATGTTCTCTTTAAATCTTCGTCTAATTCATTTTCATTTGTCAATACTTCAAGTTTCGATAAAAAATTATTAGCATTATTTGATATAAATTTATCTTCGTATAAATTTTCAACAGTATCTTTATACATCTCGATTATACCAATTTTATTATCACTAAAAATTGTTCTTATAGCATTTTCTGTTTTGGATATAGAAAAGTTAAGGTTTTTATTCGCTGTAGCAATTTTGGTTAATTTTCTAAAGTCAGTTACATTGTTAATTGTTTTGTCAACATATTTTTTTATTAATACATCTCTAACAGTATCGATATTTCTTATTAAAGTAGGATAGTTCCTCTCAACTGCTCTAATCGATTGTTCCATCTCGAGAAAGAAATCCTCAGAAAAAATTTGTTCTCTTTTTGGTTTTTCTAATTCAAGTTTTATTAAGTCTTTAAACCTTTGTGGAAGAGCTATAATAAGTTTACATCGTCTTATTACTCCTCTTGTCATTCCTGTTTCTGCACTTATTTCATCTTCTGTAGGTTCAGATCCTTTCTTTCTTGTAATTAATTTAATTACTCTTTCAATTTTATTTGCTATTGTATAAATATCCCATTGTTCCCTTAAACCATGTATGTTAAACATTAACAAAAGGTTTTCTAATTCACTAGGCTTTTCTTGAATAATTGCAGGAATTGAAGAAAAATTTAATTTTAAAAATGTACGCCATCTCCTTTCCCCATCAATTATAATATATTTTTCCCCGTCCTTGTAAACAGATATAGGTACTTGTAATCCTATTTTTTTTACAGAAACTAAAAGTTTTTCTAATTCCTCTTGTCTAAAAAATAATCTAGGATTTTCTGGATTCCGTTCAATTAATTCGATAGGAATATTTTTCAATTCAGCTTTCTGAGACATATTTAATCAATTATATAATTTAAAACTTTATCCTTCAACATCTCTAAATTTAACAAATAATCCGCTTTATCAAAATACTCTCGTAATGGTTTTAAAGTAGATTTCCAACCCGCACCATCCGTTACCCATATAAAGGTAATGTTTTGTGCATTCCAGTATTCGTTCATCTTTACATATTCGGTAGCTGTAGATTTTAGTTTAGAACCGCCACCGCCATAAAAGTTGCATTCAATAAAATAGAGTTTGCCGTTTTGGTTAATTGCAAAGTCCAAGTTACGAGAAGATTTGTCAACTTGTATATCAATGTTCCATTTTGCTTTAATTTTTTTAGCATTGGCTTGTGTCATGTATTCTAATCCTAGTTCATCGCAAGTTGCTTTAACAAAGGTTTCTACAATTTTTTCCATCATGGTGCCACCACGGTTTTTTCTTCCATTGCTATCTAAACCTACTTCAACTCCTGTAACATAATCGACTAAGTTTTTAACTTTCTTGTCTTTCATTAAATTGCCTAAACCCGATTGCATGAAAAACAATGTCAAGTCTTTGCAATCATCATCAGACATTAAGCGGTGTTTGAAATCGTAGTCTTTATATATGAAATTGGTTTCATCAATAAGAATTGAAACAGATGTACTTCTGAAAGCAATTAAAAAAGGAAATGCTTTTATGACTTGAGGATATTCTTTAATTAATTCATATACTTCTTGCTCGATGTTGTCTTTGCCAATCAGAACATTTAAAAGATTTAGTTCTTTTTCAATAGGTTTGATATTTTTATACACTTTTTCCCAATTGACAAAATAATCCCAAAGCGTGATACCTTTATCTTTGAAAGTAGAAGTTATTTGCTGAAAAAGTAAATCCTCGTTATCGATTTTCAATATTTGACACAACTTATTCATAATTCTTTTAATATAGAAGATTTTCTCTTTTTTAGAGTTTTCTTTTCGTGCTGTTCACTTGTTAAAAGTTCAGTATCTTGTATAACAACATCTATGTATTTTAATCCTAATTTTTTAGCAGCTGCTAATCTGTGCTGACCATCTAAGAGGATGTGTTCCTTGTCTAAAGTAATTGGTATCCATCCCAATAGGTCAAAATTTGTAGCAATCGTTTCCACAGCAGCTTCAGATATATCATTGTGAAATGATAATTTATTTGTATCGAATTTTATATTTTCAATTGGAAACTTTTCCATAAAAACCCAGTATGGCTTATCAAAATTGGTAAATAAAGTTTTGTTTAGTTCTAAAACAGGGATATAATTTTTTTTGTCATAATTAGTAATTAATAATTCCGTTAGTTTTCCTCGTTTGTCAGCATTGGCATTTATGTTTCTTCTTGCCCAAACTCTATTAATATTAAATTCTTGATAGATATCATCAAAAAACGTATCGGTCATATCTTTGCCTTTTACATCGGAGTTGCTCAATAACCAGTAATGCCCTTGTTCATTAAGCATTTTGCAAAAATCACGCAATTGTATTTGTTCGTTATCGCCAAACTCGTCTTTAGCATAAGAATTAAAACTAGATGTTTTGCTCAAAGGTTTGTAAGGTGGATCAAAATAAAATAAAGCAGGATGTTCGGCATGTTGCAACGTTTCTTTATAATCGCCTGTCAAAATCTCAACACGTTGCAATACTTTACTCACTGCCATAATGTTTTCTGTATCACAAATAGTTGGGTTAATATAACTACCCATCGGAACGTTGAAACCATTGCTTTTATTCACACGAAATAATCCATTAAAACAAGTTCGGTTTAAGAATATAAACAAAGCGGCTTGCGTTTCTATATTAGTGGAACGTGAATTGAAAAGGGATCTTTGCTCCATGTAATACACTTTTCTGCCTTCGGCATCGTTTTCAAAAGTGTAGTAGAGCTTTTGGAATTTTTCTAAAATAGCAAGTAACTTTTCGGGATTGTCAGCAATGACTTTATAGGTATTGGTCAAGTCGGCATTAATATCGTTAATAACTGCTCTCTCCACATTGGGAAAATTTTCCAATATCCAAAACAAAATTGCTCCACTTCCCACAAAAGGTTCTACATAAGTAAACTTTTGAGATGTGAATTCTTTGGGCAATGCGTCTTTAATGTCGTTGATTAGTTGGCTTTTCCCACCAGCCCATTTTAGAAACGGTTTTGCTTGCATAGTTTTTAATTCTTTCGCTAATATAATTATTCTTACATCATGTTTATAAGAGAAATGAAAAATTAATCAACAGCTTTACTGAAAACCATTTGGCAAAAAAAAAGGTAGCCCTTTTACAGACTACCTTATTTGAAATTTAAATGCTATTGTATTTATACCAAGTCAAAACGGTCTAAGTTCATCACTTTATTCCAAGCGGCAATAAAGTCATTTACAAATTTATCTTGACCATCGGCACAACCATACACTTCGGCTATTGCTCTTAGTTCAGTGTTTGAACCAAAAATAAGATCAACTCGTGTTCCTGTCCATTTCAAAGCACCAGTAGAACGGTCACGACCTTCAAAAACTTCTTGATGATCATCTGCAGCTTTCCAGGTGGTACTCATATCCAATAAGTTCACAAAAAAGTCATTGGTCAAAGTCTCAGGACGCTTGGTAAATGCACCATGTCTTGACATGTCAAAGTTGGTATTCAATACGCGCATACCTCCAACAAGAACTGTCATTTCTGGAGCAGTTAAGGTCAATAAATGCGCTTTATCCAAAAGCATATCTTCAGCAGATACGGTATAACGTGTTTTAACATAGTTTCTAAAACCATCTGCTTGTGGCTCTAAAACTGCAAACGATTCAACATCAGTCTGCTCTTGTGTAGCATCTCCTCTTCCAGGGGTAAAGGGAACCGTTACTTGATGTCCAGCATTGGCAGCCGCTTTTTCAATTCCGGCACAACCAGCCAAGACAATCAAATCGGCCAAAGAAACCTGTGTTTCTCCAGTAAAATTTCTATTGAAATCTGTTTGAATGGTTTCTAGTGTTGCCAATACCTTGTTTAATTGAGAAGGATTATTTACATCCCAATTTTTTTGTGGCGCAAGGCGAACTCTACCACCGTTAGCACCACCGCGCTTATCAGAACCACGGAAAGTGGAAGCCGAAGCCCAAGCAGTACTCACCAATTGTGATACCGATAAACCGGAGTTCAACACACTAGCTTTTAAAGCAGCAATAGCATCAGCATCAATTAATTTATGGGTTACAGCCGGAATTGGGTCTTGCCAAATTAGTTCTTCTTTTGGCACTTCTGGTCCTAGATATCGTGCAATTGGTCCCATATCACGATGCGTTAACTTAAACCATGCTCTAGCAAAGGCATCATCAAATGCTGCTGAGTCGGCTAGGAAACGTCTTGATATTTTTTCATAAGCAGGATCTACTCGTAGCGAAAGATCCGTCGTTAACATGATTGGGGTGTGACTTTTTGATGCGTTGTGTGCATCGGGAACTATTCCAGCACCTTCACCATTTTTAGGTTTCCACTGATGTGCGCCTGCAGGACTTTTGGTTAACTCCCATTCAAATCCAAATAAGTTTTCGAAGTAATTGTTACTCCATTTAGTTGGTGTAGTAGTCCATGCACCTTCTAATCCGCTTGTAATAGTATCACCACCGTTACCAGTACCGAAGGAATTTTTCCAACCTTGGCTTTGCTCTTCAATACCTGCAGCTGCTGGTTCTGGACCTACATATTGGCTGGGATCGGCAGCACCATGGGTTTTACCCAAAGTGTGTCCACCAGCAATAAGCGCTACGGTCTCTTCATCATTCATAGCCATACGGCCAAAAGTTTCGCGAATATCTTTAGCGGCTAATAGCGGATCAGGATTTCCGTTTGGTCCTTCTGGGTTAACATAAATTAAACCCATTTGAACAGCAGCCAAAGGATTTTCCAATTCACGATTTCCAGTATATCGTTGATCATCTAGCCATTTGCCCTCAGAACCCCAATAAATATCTTCTTCTGGTTCCCAAACATCGGCGCGACCACCTGCAAATCCGAAAGTTTTAAATCCTGACGACTCAAGAGCGCAGTTTCCAGCCAAAATCATTAAGTCAGCCCAAGAAATTTTCTTCCCATATTTTTGTTTGATTGGCCAAAGCAACAACCGTGCTTTGTCAAGATTAGCATTATCAGGCCAACTGTTTAAAGGTGCAAAACGATGGGTTCCAGAACCAGCACCACCACGACCGTCAGCAATACGATAGGTTCCCGCACTGTGCCAAGCCAAACGAATAAACAATCCGGCATAACTACCAAAATCGGCTGGCCACCAATCTTGAGAGTTGGTCATCAAATCATTAATGTCTTTTTTCAAAGCATTCAAATCCAAACTCTTAAACGCTTCAGCATAGTCAAACTGCTCTCCCATCGGGTTAGACAAGGATGAGTTTTGACGTAGGATATTTAACTTTAATTGATTAGGCCACCAGTCACTATTCCTAGTTCCTGCTCCAGCACCTTTGTTAAGAACACCACCCATAAACGGGCATTTCGCTTCACTGTTTACATTGTAACTAGTAGTACTAGCAGCAGCGTTCAGACCATTATTATTTTCCATAGTTAATATGATTTATAGTATAAAATTATAGCGCTAAAATAGCAAAAAGAATCCTTATCAAAACGAGATTTTCATAGATAAAAACTATTACTCATGCAGAATAAGTTATGTAATGAATATTGTATTACTTAGCAGAAAACGATAGAATTGACTAAGTAAATCATATTGTAAAAAGAGTACCAATTATGGCAGCAATGGCTAAATAATAAAGATTATCTGTTGGGTGTAATTAATAAATAAAAAAAAAATTGTTTGAAGTTAAAATTGAACTCAATTAGAAAGAAACGATCAGTCTGATCCTGTCGAAGACTAAAACAAGAGGCACTTCGACACCCGAAGCTTGGGGACAGTGAAACAGTTTGTTATACATTAAACATCAAAAGTAATTATACCCATCAGGTTAGAGAGTATTAGATTATTTTGCATAAAAAAAACGGTGCCTCGCGGTACCGTTATCTATTAAATTTAAATCGAATTATTTATTATCTGAGGCAGCAGGACTAGTTTCTGTAGAAGGAGCTGCTGTTCCAATCAAATCAGAGTTGTAGCAGTCTCTATATATTTTCCATTTATCGGCTTCTTTTTTATACACTATCAAAGACTTTCCATGGTCTCTTTCAACACCATCTTTATCAAAAACTGTCCATACGTTTTCTTGGGTTAATGTATTTTCATCTCCCCAAAGGCCAACCGATTTTATCTCCAATTTCATAGTGCCATTTTTGAAAAAAGCACTCATCTCTTCCTGAATAGCTGCATTGCCTTCGTATGTTTTTGAATTTGGCGGCATAAATTTGGCATCAGCAGTATAACAATTGGCTACACTCGCCGCATCTCCTTTAGTAAAGGCATCAGCATAGGTTGTATTTAATTCATCAATAGCTTGTTGGGCGGCAACCATATCAAATACTTTCGCTTCTTCTTTTTTACAACTTGTAGTTGTGAATAAAAGGACAGTACTCAATAACACGACAACGTTCAATATGTTTACTCTTTTTTTCATTTGTTTACTTTTTGATTATTAATAGTATAAAATTAAGTATTTATTCTATTCTACCAAACGAATTGGTACATAATTATGCACAATTCCATGGCTGAGGAAATAAATATAATTTAAATACACTTGTACACTATTATATTTCAAGGGTTTTATAGTTGATTATAGTCTACGTGCTATTTATCGTTAATACCAACATCATATCCAATTAAGAGCGCGAAAGCCAATGGAACAAACAACCATATCTTTTGCCAAAGCGGTCTTTCATTCCAAAGTGGTAGGGTTTATAAAAGACCTATTCCTTAGAGAGCTGCAGCTTATAATTAGGCATGTTGACCAAAGCGTTGGTATACAGCAAATACCATAAACATTATGTACAGTATTCGGTTAAACGGAGAAATGGTTTTTATTCCACACAACTCCTTATTTTGATTAAAGTTTATATACATTCACACCGATGGCATAGCCATACACAGTGCCTTTTTCGTCTTTGTATATTCGAATTTTATTGCAAGCTCTTCCTAAATCAATTTTCTGCCAAGTGGCACCGCCATCCCTTGTTTCAAAACCGCTATTTAGCGTACCTACAAACCCGTGATTTTCATCAATAAAACCAATACCAAATTCTCTTGCTTGCGACTCTTCAACTAGGTTAATCTCTATCCATGTAAGACCGCCATCAGTGGTTTTGGCCACTCGTTGTTGTTTCACTGTTGGGTCTGGGTTATAGGATTGGATGGTGACATAGCCCACTTTTGGCGTAGGAAACGCAATTTTCCATGTCGTTTCAAATGGACGATTGGATTGGTACACTTTTTTCCATGTGTTGCCACCATCAGTAGTTTTCAATATGAGCGCATTCGATTGGGAAATATCTTCATGAGTGGCTGCTGCTGCAAATCCTTCATTTTTATTGAGCATTTTGATATCAAATAACATTTTGCAATCGTCATTCATACTATGCGAAGTCCAAGTAGTGCCGCCATCATGAGAGGTCATCATATTGGCCGGACTTCCCACTCTTCCCACAGCATAGATATGGGTTTTATAGTCGATGTTACCGTGGTTGATGTATTGTTCTTTTACTATGTCAATAGCACACAATCCCTTTACATAAGGTCCTTTATATGAAACGGATTTCCAAGTTTTACCACCATCTTTGGTAGCGTATAACGGAATGGTATCGGATACATTTGGAAAATAATCTGTGCCTACTGTTCCGGCAAAGCCAATGTTTTGATCCACAAAAGCTATGGTTCTAAAAAAAGTGCCTTTTTGTTCCAATTGCTTTTCCCAAGTTAAACCACCATCAACAGTATGGAATATTTTACCATAGCCGTTAACATACCAGCCGTTATTTTTATCAATAAAAGCAATGTCGTCTTGTTTTCCTGCATAAGGTTCGGTAGTGAGTGGCTTCCAAACGGTTGGTTGCCCCAGGACTGTGGAAGTTACAGTAAATAGGAGTAGGGCTGCAATACCATATAATTTAGTCATACTGCTTAGTTTAAAAGTTAAAATTTTTCGTTATATGTAGTATGACTTTTAAAAATGTTACAAAAAAAAAACACGACACTACTTTTTTTAAAAGCAGCTACATAAAAGTACTAAAAAGAAAAAACCGTCTCGTTTCAATAAACGAGACGGTTTTTTATGGTCTAAAAAAGAATTTATTTTCCTAATTCAAAAACAAGTCCACCACCTAAACTAAATTGATATACTGACGAATAACTGCTCAAACCTGCCGAAGCACCACCAGTTCCAAAAAACACACCACCACCAATTGACTGTGTGATAGATAATAATTGTGCTTGCAATTTCACACCCACTTTTTTGGTAGCCCAAATCGTAGCACCTCCCTTAATTCCCCAAGCAAATTTAGTGGCTGTGTCAGACCTATTATTGGTGCGATTATCAACATTTACAATACCTAAACCCGCCATAAATCCACCAAATCCTTCTACTTTTGAACCTGGTTTAGAAAACGTTCTGTTGGCACCTAGCATAATGTAATTTAAGGCAAGATCAAAATCAGCAAATTTAGGCAAAATACTACCATCATTGTACTGCGTAGGAGCATTGGTGTCCAATCTCAAGTACGATAATTCAATATAAGTATCTTTTCGTATTTCTCTTTCAATCCCGATTCCATATTGGAAACCACCTTGTGTTTGACCTTGATAAAATCTTCCGGGATCAAAATAAGAATCGAAACTATCTTCAAAGGTATAGTTTCCATAAAGATTAATTCTCGTTTGGCCATAACTAGCAGTTGTTGCAACTATACAAAGTGCAATAAATAGATTTTTAAAATTTTTCATGGGTAATTGTTAGTTTAATTTATTGTTTATTGTTTGGTTTTTTCTAATTCTCCTATAAAAGGAAGGGCATCTTGAAGTTCGGACCGCACTGCCGTTTGCAGGTAGACTTCCAATTGAATAAACTTGGAAGCATTCAATGCACCAACTGATTTTTTAGCAATTTCATAGTATTTTGATAATAATTTCTCAAAATCAGCATTATTTTTCAAGCTGGCTTTAGCCAACACATCTGCTTTTTCATCTGTAAGATTGAAATAATCTTTAGCATAGTTTTGGATGATTTCTACTTTTTTTGCCCCTAGAGCTTTACGTTCAACTTCATAAGCATCATAAACTTTGAAAAAAGCTGCACTTTGAGGTTCTGATAATTTCATAAAAGCTATAGCCAATTCTTTTTTAGATTTACCATAAATGCCTTGAATAATTTCAAGGTCTTCTTTATTTGTTGATTGAGCAAATGTTGTTAGTGTAGTAATAAGAAATAGTACTAAAGATGATTTTTTCACGAGGATTGTTTTTTTTAAATTGTTAATTTATAGTTAGTTATTGTTTGAAATCAAAACCTATGAGTCGATTTCCTTAAAAGAATTCTCTTAATTCAATTTCAAAAATATAAAATTTTATCTAAAATAGGTTTTATTTTTATTATTTTATAGTACCATACTCATAGGATGAAAACAAACAAAATTGAAAACTTTTTTAAATAGTGTTATTGACTATTTTTCTATAGTACCACTATAATCCTTCATGCGCTCTCCTTGAATGAACATTTTCTTCGTATTAAAATGAATGGAAAACGGCACTTCGTTCCAATGGGTATCCGAATCAGAATCTGAGCTTGCGGTGTATTGATACCACAGCGTATAGGCAACATTATCAAATCCTTTTATGAATTTTAATGCTCCACTCTCATTACACTCTAGGCCCCAAATCATGGCTCTTTTAGGCAACTCGTGCAACTGGTATATGCCGGTGCCGTTATTGTTTAATTCCACTATGGGTTCAGCACCTTGAAACAAATAGGTTCCTGCAATCGGAAAATCAATGGCATTAGTTATATAATGCGTACCGGTTTTGGTGGAGATGGTAGTAACCGAGTTTTGGGCAACACAGTTCAAGGTAATCAAGAGGAACAGAAAAGAAAGTACTTTTTTTAGATTCATATTTTTAGCAGTTTAGTGTTGTATGCGATACTCCAGTATGGAACATATTCCACTGGACTAACGACAAAGTTATTGTATTTCCTTTTTCTATCCAACCTTATTTGTATGCTTGACTAAAGTATTTAATGATTTGATGACAAAAGTACTGCGATTCGCCAAGCGAACAGGGCGTTTGCTTTAACTTTCAAATCCTTAAATACCTGCTTTTATGTCACCCTGAGCGCTCCCGAAACTCTGGGATAAGCGGTAATTGTCATTCTCCCGATACTTCGGGACAGGAGGAATATCTGCAATCATGAGCAAATAATAAAATTCCTTTCTCGTCCCAAAAGACGAGACGGAATGACAAATAAACCCTTAACTTAATGAGATTGGACGAGCACTTGTTGGGCGGAGGATTCCTATTTTAGTTAACCGCATTGCAAATGCTACATTCTTTGTTCTAATTTAAGTAGGTACTCGTCACAGAAGAGCACCAGTTGGGAGTAACTACCACGCGATAGGAATGCTACGCCAGTCGTTTTGGTCTAGTCGAGCGGGAGGGGTGCGGGAGGGGTAAAATCATATCGAAATCCCCATAGTGGACAGAAAGTAATCGGTGAGCCTGTCCTGAGTTTATCGAAGGGTTCAATTGGAGTTTCATTGTTCGTGCTGCGCACACAAAAAGAACTCTAGCTGTAGTGCGATCGCTTTTTTTTAATCGTTAATTCTATTTTTAATATCCATTCTTTCGTGCAAAATTCTCACAACTTCCATTTCTGTATTTTCAATTTGTTTGCAAAATATTAAATGCGATTTCACTTTTGAATATCGATAATCTTTACGAATGCTACCAAAATCTTTTATTGTTTCAAAGTTTTTCGCTACATATTCTATTTCATCCATTATCAAATTATAATATCGGTTCGCTTGTTCAATCGACCAATTTTCAGCCGTGTAAATCCAAATAGTATTCAAATCGTCTAAAGCTTTTTCACTTATAATGAAGTCAGCCATTACTTTTGGAAATTGTCGTTTAACCTTTTTAGATTTTCTGTTCGGTTAAAATTTCTAATTTTTCCACTTTTTTCTCCAAGTTCTAATTCCGCAATTAGTGAGTTTGTTTGAATTTCTTCCTGCTCAAAATGTCTCAAAGCAGTTCTAATAACTTCGCTGACTGAATTATATTTTCCTGTTGCAATTTGTCTGTTTATAAAACTTTCGTAATATTCCCCAATTAAAATTGATGTATTTCGTGCCATAATTTTATATTTTTAACAAATATACCAATTTATGGTATTTTGCAATAAATTTTCTGTAATTTTTTCGGTTTAATGTCGCTCCACAGTGTCGCACAACTTGCGTAAATCTACCCCAATTTAAGTGTATATCAGAATGTTTTTTCCCCTTTCTATCCCAAAAATACTATAATTTACAATAAACGTTTACAAAGTTCAAAACGTCGACAACGTTGTACTTTTCAATTTTATTGCTCCGTAGGGCGACTTCTTAGAGGAGAAACTAGCAAGCGTTAGGAATCGCGCGGGAGCGTGGGAAAGGAGGAATCTCTGCAATCATTATAAAATAATAAGATTCCTCTCTCGTCCCAAAAGACGAGACGGAATGACAAATAAACCCTTAACTTAATGAGATTGGACGAGCACCAGTTTAGGGTCGTTTTTTATTTCATTTATCTAGTATTTATTTCATTTATATGGTAAAGTTTAGTAAAGTTTGGTAAAAATTGCGGAAAGTATTTATATATTTGTGTTCATTTTTCAATTAAAAAACTTTTATAAAGCGCAATGAGTAAAAATCATCGTATTAATGTCGATTTTAAAAATGCTGAAGCTAAAGTAAAAGCTAACATTGTTTTAATTTCTTTCAAAGAAGAAGACAACTTTATTGTTTATAGTCCTCATCTTGAAGTTACCGGATATGGTAAATCAGAAGAAGAAGCTATGGAGTCGTTTAATCATAGTTTAGGAGTTTTTCTAGATTATACAGTCAACAAAAAAACACTTCATGAAGAGCTAATTTCTTTAGGTTGGGAATTAAAAAAAGGGACTGCCAAAAATCCAAAAAAAATAAATGCTCCGTCTTGGGGTGATTTAATAAAAAATAATGCTTCACTTGAAGAATTATTAAACAATCAGAACATAACAACTAGTCACAAAGAAGTTGCTATACCGGTATAATGTATGAATACTTATAAGTTAAGTAATATACCATTAGCAACAGTTATTTGGTTTTTAGAGCATCAGGAATTGAAGCACATAAAAACCGAAGGCGGACATGCAAAATATACTAGAAGTGATTTGAGAAGACCAATAATAATTCAAACGCATATTGATCCAGTTCCAGAATTTATTCTTACACAAATTTTAAAACATCTTGGATTTAATAAGAAATCATTTCATTTATATATTGAAAAGCATTATTAACTTTATTCGTTTTTAATAAAGAACTCAATATTTACCGGATACGTAAAAAAGCACAAAACCCCTAAACACCCGCAATAACTTACCTATACCTACCCCAATATAGGTTTATAAGCGAATATTTATTCCTTTTTTTACTTTCAAAAATAATACTAATTTTTTGAAAAAAAAACGTTGTCAAAGTTCACAACGTTTACAAAGTTGTTGTTTTCTATTTTATTGCTCCGAAGTTGGGACAACGGAGAGGGGAGGGATTTCTATTTTAGATAAGCGCATTGCAAATGCTACATTCTTTGTTCTAATTTAAGAAGGTACTCGTCACAGAAGAGCACCAGATGGGTGTTCGTTGCTTTTAGTTAATATTATTGTATCATATTTAAAAGTTGCTAATACTATTTAGCTTTGGAAATAGCCATTTTAATTGCAAGTCCTGTTAGAACACTTGCCATAAACCATTTTTGTGCTTTTATCCAAGATGGATTTTTGTTAAAAAATAATGCAACTTTCGATGCTGTTAATACAATAACAAAATTGATACTGAAACTAACAAATATTTGAGTAGCTCCGAGTTGTAAACTTTGTATCATAATTGAGCCGTATTCAGGTTTTATGAACTGTGGGAAAAATGACAAATAAAATACAGCAACTTTTGGGTTGAGTACGTTGGTTAGAAAGCCAATAATGAATAGTTTTTTTGGTTTGTCATGTGACAAATCTATATTTGTTTCAAAGATGTTTTTACTGTTAGGTTTTATGGCTTGGTATGCCAAGTATAAAAGATAAAAAACACCTAATGTTTTTAATAATGAATAAGCAAAAGGTATTGCGAAAAGCACTGCTGTAAGTCCAAAGGAAACCATAATTATATGGAACACAAAGCCACAAATTACTCCAATAAGTGAAATTAACCCTGCTTTTTTTCCTTGTGTTATGGAACGAGAAATTAAGTAAATCATATTTGGTCCCGGGCTGATAACAAGAACCAATGCCGCTAATGCGAAAAGTAGAATGTCATTAAATGGTATCATATTTTTTCTTTTTTAGTGTTTTCTATGCAGTCGGTACAATGACCGCTAACATGTGAATAAGCGCAACAAACTTTCGTCAATCTAACCAAATTGTGATATATAGCAGATTTTCTCTTCCCCTTTCTATCCCCAAAAATAATACTAATTTTTTTGAAAAAAACGTTGTCAAAGTTCAAAACGTCGACAACGTTGTACTTTTCAATTTTATTGCTCCGTAGGGCGACTTCTTGGAGCGGGAGTAACTACCACGCGATAGGAATGCTCCGCCAGTCGCTTTGCTCGAGTGCTTAACTCAGTTTGGCTATGCTTTGTGTCAATTTTCTATTTCAAAAATGACATCTTTAAAACAGAAAACGGAAACCGAACTGACGACTGCCGAAACTAGAGTAAAACCTTAACCAAAACTTAACGCTATAGCAACCTTTTTATGACACACTATGCTTACTTTTATTATTAATTTCTTAGCATAAAAAATAGTATCAAAGAGGGAGTAATACATAATGCAAATAGTCCCAAAGTAGTGTTAGTTTACAGCACTGCTAAGAAAACCACTCCCTTTATCCCTCGTTATTTTTACAATCAAAGTCTCATGACTACTTCGTTTTTCAAAGTAGTGAACACCTACACCTATGTCTAAAACCAAAAAAAGAAAAGTCGATTTAGTAGTCCTCTCCGATATTCATCTAGGAACCTACGGTTGTCAGAGTAAAGAACTATTGCGCTACATGAACAGCATCAAACCCAAAATGGTAGTGCTCAATGGGGATATCATCGATATGTGGCAGTTCAGCAAAAGGTATTGGCCCAAATCCCACATGCAGGTAGTTCACAAAATAATCAATTGGGTGAGCAAAGGCGTTAAAGTCTATTACATCACCGGCAACCACGACGAAATGCTCCGTAAGTTCGAGGGCTTCAAAATGGGCAAGCTCAGTATAGAAAACAAACTGGTTTTAAACCTAGACGGTAAAAAAACCTGGATATTCCACGGCGATGTGTTTGATGTGACCATGCAACACTCCAAATGGCTCACCCGATTGGGTTCCCACGGCTATGACTTGCTGATACTCATTAATGCCTTTTGCAACTGGGTGTCGGTAAAGATGGGCAAAGGCAAAATATCCTTATCCAAGAACATTAAGAACAGTGTAAAATCGGCCGTTAAATTTATAAACGACTTTGAAAAGACCGCCGCCGATATTGCCATATCCAATGGGTATGACTATGTCTTGTGCGGACACATACACCAACCCGAAATGAAAACCATAACCACAGCACACGGTCAAGTAGAATACCTCAACTCAGGCGACTGGATCGAAAACCTAACCACATTGGAATACAATAACAAGGCGTGGACACTCTACAAATACAACCCCGAGGAGTTTAACGAAAAAGGGGATGAGCAAGAAGAAGATAAACTAGTCCTAATGGAAACCAACCAAATATTCCAAGAAATGCTTGGTGGGTTCATGCAAAAAGAGGACACCGTTACACCTGTCAATTTTAAATAATGAAATCGCCGTCAACAAGAAGTTTGCGTAAGCTAACACCAATGAAGATTAAGCGATTCCTCCCGATAGCTTCGGGAGACCTAAAAAAAACAATATTATCTGCCTATGAAATGAGCATGACCTAAAATTGGTCGCAATTGAAAATCATCGAATACCAAAATAAATATTCACCGATGAGATAAACACCAATGAAGATATGCGACCCGAGAGCTTTGCTCGAAAAGGCGAAGCAATTACATATGACCTATAAAAAACAAATAATATCTACATATGAAAATACTATACGCGGTGCAAGGAACCGGAAACGGGCATATTACCCGAGCCATAGAAATCATACCCTACTTGCAACAAAAAGGAGAAGTGGACATCTTGGTGAGTGGCATACAAGCCGATATCGAACTTCCGTTTGAAGTAAAGTACAAGTTCAACGGACTTTCCTTTATTTTTGGCAAAAACGGAGGCGTTGACTTTTGGAAGACCTTTGTCAAATTGAATTCTATCAAACTATTGAAAGAAATAAAAAAAATCAACTTGAAAAGCTATGATTTAATCATCAGCGATTTTGAACCAGTATCCTGCTGGGCGGCCATAAAAGCTAAGAAAACCTGCATCGGATTGAGCAACCAAGTCGCTACGTTACATCCATTAGCACCCAAACCCAAAAAGCAGGACATCATCGGTAAACTGGTATTGCAGAATTATGCGCCCACCACCTACAATTATGGATTTCATTTCAAACGATTGGACGGCACTATTTTTACACCCATCATCCGAAAAGAAGTGCGGCAATTAGTCCCCACCGATGAAGGACATTATACTGTTTACCTCCCGTCCTATGACGATGCACATATCATCAAGCGACTAGAAAAACTCAACACCGTACAATGGCAAGTATTCTCTAAACACAATAAGAAAAAAATTACGTTAGACAATATTACCATTGTTCCCATCAACGGGGATTTGTTTTTAAAAAGTATGGCTTCCGCCAAAGGGGTTTTGTGCAATGCCGGTTTTGGAACGGCCAGTGAAGCGCTGTTCTTGAAAAAGAAGTTGTTGGTCATCCCGATGAAAAAGCAATACGAACAGTACTGCAATGCCGAAATGCTGAAAGAAATGGGGGTACCGGTGATTAAGAAATTCAATGCCGATACGCTCCCTAAAATAAAGAAATGGCTCGAGGATGATACCATAGTTGACGTAGATTATCCTGATAACACCGAAGAAATCGTTACCCTTATTGTTGAAAACCATGCGGGCAACAAGAAGATGGACACTGGTTTTGAATCGAGCAATTACAATTTATTCCAATAATGATGCATAAAAAAGTGGCTAAAGAGGATTTTGGCACTGACTTTCTATGGGGAGTTTCTTCCTCGGCACTACAAACGGAAGGCGCACACGATAGGGATGGTAAAGGGAAATCTATTTGGGATGTTTTTGTTACCCAAAAAAAGAAGGTGCTAAACAACGACACCCATTTTGAAGCAGCCGATTTCTATACCCATTACAAGACCGATATTGCGTTAATCAAAGCAATGGGAATTCCTAACTTTAGGTTTTCGCTATCGTGGACCCGAATTCTGCCGATGGGCACTGGAGCTGTCAATCAAGCCGGTTTGGATTTTTACCACGAGGTTATCGATTGTTGTTTGGCACACGGCATAGCACCTTTCATCACGCTCTACCACTGGGATTTACCACAAGCACTCGAAGCGCAAGGCGGTTGGACAAATAGGGCTATCCTTCAATGGTTTGAAGAGTACACCAGGGTTTGTATCACCGCTTTTAAAGACAAAGTCTGCTACTGGATGGTGCTCAATGAGCCGATGGTTTTTACGGGTGGTGGTTATTTTTTAGGCATACACGCTCCAGGTAAAAAGGGGTTTAACAACTTTATCCCAGCCATGCATCATGCGGTGTTGTGCCAAGCTATAGGATATCATACGATTAAGGCATTGGCACCCGAATCCCAAGTAGGCACTACGTTTTCATGTTCCTATATAACGCCCTATTCTTCATCTCCCAAAGATAAAAAAGCAGCCCATAGGGTAGATGCGTTACTCAACCGTCTTTTTATAGAACCCTCTTTGGGAATGGGATATCCAACCGACGCACTTTGGTTTTTGAAGAAGCTTAAAAAATACAAGCACCCAGACGACGATAGTTTAATGAAAGTATCCTTTGATTTTATTGGCATTCAAAATTATACCCGCGAGGTGATTGCGCATTCCTATTTTACGCCCTATATCAAAGCAAAAATCATCCCTGCCGATAAGCGAAAAGTATTTTACACCGCCATGGATTGGGAAGTATACCCCGAAGCGATTTATGAAATGATCATGAAATTCGACAGCTATGAGGGAGTAAAAAAAATACTCATTACCGAGAATGGCGCTTCCTTTCCCGATGAGGTTATTGATGGAGTTATAGACGACCACCACCGCAGTCACTTCCTAAAATCCTACCTAGAGCAAGTGGGCAGAGCTCAAAGGAGTAGCGCAAAACTAGCGGGGTATTTTGTGTGGTCGCTCACCGATAATTTTGAATGGGCAGAGGGTTTTAAACAGCGTTTCGGATTAATCCACATTGACTACGCCACTCAAAAAAGAACGGTTAAGAATTCGGGCTGGTGGTATAAGACGTTTTTAGAGGAACAATAAATGATTTCTCTTTTCTTGATAAGCGGGAACCTGCCTGCCGTTAGGCATGGGAGGGAAGCGGTTTTACGACTGGTTGAGGAATTCACTAATTAGGAGTAGCTTTTTTAGGTTATATTTATTTTGTTGGCAATGAAGAATGTTACCGTTACTTGTTCTTAACCAACACTACTGTAATGAAATAGGGTAGTGGCTAAAAAATAAGTAGACATTTTAGCCAAAATCTTTTTGCAAAATGAAAAAGGTTGTTATATTTGCATCCGCGTTACGCAAGTAGGCATCGACTGATGAGGAGAAATGGCAGAGTGGTCGATTGCGGCAGTCTTGAAAACTGTTGACTGTAACAGGTCCGGGGGTTCGAATCCCTCTTTCTCCGCAAAGGAAACCCAAAACGAAAGTTTTGGGTTTTTTTATAGGTAAAAAAGTGCCAAAAGTTTACTTTTGAGTACTTTTTTACCTATAAAAAAAGTAAGGCTGTGAAACAGCCGTTTGGGTTTCCTTTGCAGGTTCCCCCTCTGGGCTCAGCGGAGCTAATCCCTCGCCAAAAGTTTACTTTTGAGTACTTTTTTACCTATAAAAAAAGTAGGGCTGTGAAACAGCCGTTTGGGTTTCCTTTGCAGGTTTCCCCTCTGGGCTCAGCGGAGCTAATCCCTCGCCAAAAGTTTACTTTTGTAAGTAGCTAGAAAAAAATTATTAAAAATAATACAAGTGAGGAGCATTTCTGTCTCCCACTTTTTTATTTATCGATACCTTTAATAAAATCCAGTAAGTCCAGTTATTAATTGTGTAAGTGAAAGATTATTATTAAGTTTGATTAGTCATTGATAAAAAATGATTTAAAAAAATCTACCTACATGATTAATGTTACTTGTGCAATTATAATAATTGACAACAAAATTTTAGTAACTCAAAGAAGCGAAAAAATGAAACTACCATTGAAGTGGGAGTTTCCAGGAGGAAAATTGCAGGAAAATGAAAGTGAAATCGAATGTATTAAAAGAGAAATAAAGGAAGAACTAAATATTGAAATTGATGTTATAAATAGATTATCTAATAGTATTTATGATTATGGCACTTTCAAAATTAATTTAATCCCTTTTATTGCAAATTATCTCTTAGGCGAAATTAGATTGACAGAACATAAAGAATACAGAATTTTAGAAAAATCCGAATTATCATTATTAGATTGGGCTCAAGCAGATATACCAATAGTAGAAGAATTTTTAAAACTTGAAATATGAACCAAGGAATATACGAAGAATTAGTTACAAAACTAATTAACTATAAATTGAATGAATTAGATAAGGATACTTTTCAAGTAAAAAAGACTTCAATAGACAAAGCCGAAGCAGCTCAATTGTTATCTCAACATATTGGCAAAACAATAAAACAAGCTTTTAATTTAATTAAAGGGGAAGATATTCTTGAAACTCAAATTGAAATTGCCAATAAAATAATTTTATTTTTAAAAGAAGAATTAAAAAAAGAAGAATTTGAAGATGATTTAATAGAGACAGAAGGTAAAATTTTAAAAGCGGTTTTCACTAAAGTAGATAGTCATTTTACTGATTTAGATTTACATCTAAAAGAAATCACTCCATATACTAGATTAATTCATAGCGAACTTTTTACTGGTGGAAACTCAGGGACAACTTTGGAAAGTGAGTTAAGAAAGGAAATTTTATCATCAGATGAAATAGACTTACTTGTTTCATTTATTAAATGGAAAGGAATTAGAATTCTTGAACGTGAGTTAATAGAATTTACTGAAAGAGGTGGAAAACTAAGAGTAATTACAACAACATATATTGGCGCAACAGATGCAAAAGCTGTTGAATTTTTATCTGCATTAAAAAACACAGAAGTTAAAGTTTCTTATAACACAGGAAACGAAAGATTGCATGCAAAAGCCTATTTATTTCAAAGAAAAACAGGTTTTCATACAGGATATATTGGGTCATCAAACTTTTCTCGTTCAGCATTAACAGATGGATTAGAATGGAATATAAAAGTAACAACCAAAGAAGTTGGTCATATAATTGACAAATTCAAGAAAACTTTTGAAGCTTATTGGCAAAATTCAGAATTTGAATTATATGATAATAATATTCATTCTATAAAGTTAGTTCAAGCTTTAAAACAAGGAAAATTTTCTAAAGAATATACTTTTACAACTTCATATTTTGATTTAAAACCATTTCATTATCAGAGTGAAATATTAGAAAAATTAGAAGTTGAAAGGTCGGTTCATAATAGATATAAAAATCTTTTAGTTGCCGCTACTGGAACAGGAAAAACAGTTGTTTCTGCTTTTGATTATAAAAATTTTAGAAATAAAAACCAATCATCAAAATTACTTTTTGTTGCTCATAGAAAAGAAATTTTACAACAAGCAAAAGCAACTTTTCAAGGAATTTTAAAAGACAATAATTTTGGCGATTTATGGGTGGATGGAGTAGAGCCAAACTCAAATGAATATCTTTTTGCATCGGTTCAAACTTTAAATAATCGACTAAAAGAAATTAAACTTACACCCGAATATTACGATTTTATTATCGTAGATGAAGTTCATCATATCTCCGCAACAACATATAGACCTATAATAAATTATTTTAAACCAAAAGTACTTCTAGGATTAACAGCAACTCCTGAAAGAATGGATGGAGAAGATATTTTAGAAGATTTCTGTCATAGAATTGCTGCCGAAATTAGACTTCCAGAAGCTTTAAATAAGAAATTATTAAGTCCTTTTCAGTATTTTGGAATTACAGATAATACTGATTTAACTAATGTAAAATGGGAAAAAGGAAAGTATGTGTCAAGTGAATTGACAAGCTTGTACACAAAAAATGATGTAAGGGTTGGTCAAATAATTTCAAATTTAGAAAAATACACAAACGATTTAAACGATGTTAGAGCAATTGGTTTCTGTGTTACAGTTGAGCATGCTATTTTCATGACTGAAAAATTTAATTTAGCGGGTTTAAAAGCAGAATGTTTGACGAGTAAGAATACAAATGAAAGAGATAAAATTAGAGAAAAATTCAAGAAAAAAGATTTTAATTACTTATTTGTAGTAGATATTTTTAATGAAGGTGTCGATATTCCAGAAATAGATACCGTTTTGTTTTTACGTCCAACAGAAAGTTTAACAGTTTTTCTACAACAATTAGGTCGTGGATTAAGATTAGCCCAAGGAAAAGACTGTTTGACAGTTCTAGATTTTGTTGGTAACTCAAGACCAGAGTATGATTTCGAAAGTAAATTTCGAGCATTAATTGGAAAAACAACCACTTCTGTTCAAAAAGAAATTGAAGATGATTTTCCACATTTACCATTGGGCTGTTCCATTGTTTTAGAGAAAAAGACAAAAGAAATCATACTTGAAAACATCAGAAAAGCAACCAAAGTAAGTGTCAATCAACTAATAACTAAAATTATAAATTTTCAACATCAAACCAGTTTGCCACTAACATTAAATAATTTCATTGAATTAAATCATATTCCAATTGAAACCATTTATTCGAAAAAAGACAGTTGGTCAAGATTGTGCCAAAGAGCTGGTGTAATTGATGATTTTGAAACCACAAATGAAAAACAAATATATTCCGCTATTTGCAATAAATGGCTGTCGACCAATTCAACTAGTTATTTCAATTTTATTTTAAAGATTGCAAAATCTGGTTTTAATATTCAAATCAAAGATTTCAATGAAAATGAAAAAACTATGCTATTGATGCTCCATTATGATGTATGGCAAAATGCAGGAGGATTCGATTCTTTGGAAAAAAGTATAATTCAAATAGGAAAAAATAAAACTCTTGTAAATGAGATTATAGAAGTTTTAGAAATATTAATTGATAAAATTGGTTTTAAAGAAATTGACATTCAATTACCATATAATCAACCATTAAAGTTACATGCACGTTATACAAGAGATCAAATATTAGTTGCTTTTGGTTTGAGTAAATTTGATAAAAAATCATCTAATAGAGAAGGTGCTGCTGAAAATAAAGATCTAAACACTGAAATACTTTTTATCAATTTAATTAAATCAGAAGAGAATTTTTCTCCAACAACCATGTATGATGATTATGCTATAAGTGAAACTTTATTTCATTGGCAATCACACAATGCTTATGGACCAGATACCACTAAAGGATTGTCTTACATTAATCATCAAGAAAACGATAAAAAGATCTTACTTTTTGTGAGGGAAAAAGCAAACGATGAAAATGGCAATACTTTAGGTTATGTTTTTGTTGGTGAAGCTAATTTTAGAGAAACTGAAGGTTCAAAACCAATGAGCATTAAATGGGAACTTAATGAACCAATACCAAATTATCTTTGGAAAGAATCAGCTAAAATGTCAGTGGGTTAGTAATTATTTTTAGTTCAAATTTAAACTAGTAAATTGATTTTTAGTGAAAAACTGGATAAGCGTGATATAATTATGAATGAAACTTTTATAAATATAAGTAAGATAATTGAAAGAGATAGTAAATCTACGACTTACAAATATGCTTTGTTAAGAGGAACAATTGATATTATTCAAGATAATTCACCATATATTGAAATCAAGGGAAATGTAGTTGAGATTCCTTTAGGTTTGCTAATTGAAAAATGGATGATTTATTATTATCCACTACTCGATAGTGATGTTTTAATTCCTCAAATAAACGGTGAGAATTTAAAAATTGCCTTTCAGAGAAAATTTCTACCAATTATAAATTATTACAACAAATTTGGAGGATTATCTGCTTTTTACAATGATATTAGAATAAAAGGAATTAGCAAAGAAGTTAATGTTGAGTTTTACGAATTAGTTAAAGAATTAAAAACCAATATTGTAAAGAACCCAATGCGATTTATAGGAAATTCAATTAACAAAAGTTATAATTCAATTTATAATTATCAAAATATGTCCTCATTAAGAAGGTCAGAAGTTCAAAATTCTAATTGGTTAATCAAGAGTTGCGGAACTTTCACAATTCCAATTGAATATTTTGACGCTTTCAAAATACTTGGTAGTTTTATCAGTGGAACAGACAATATATTATTTAAATGGGCAGAATTTTCTGTAAATGCAAGTGGTAAAAAATTAAATTCTGAAAAAATAATTTCTGAAATTCTTAAAAATCCAATTACAGAAAGGGACGTTTCTAACTCAAAAAAATTATACAAATCCATTCTTGAGGAAACTGGAGAAATTATTTGTGTTTGGACTGGAAAGAAAATCAATAACTATGATATTGACCACGTAATTCCATTTTCTATTTGGAAAAATAATGACCTGTGGAATTTACTACCAGCACAATCAACCATCAATAATAAAAAAAGGGACAAAATTCCATCTGTGGAATTAATTACAAATCAAAAAGAGATTATAATTCATTACTGGGAGATAATTCATAAAGCACAAGAGCAAAGGTTTTTAGAAGAAATTCAAGTTACTTTATTAGGAAATAATCCAGTAAACAACTGGCAAAACATAGCATTTAATCAGCTTTTAAATACTTCAAAATATTTGATTGAAACACGAGGTTATGAGCAATGGAAAATATAAAAAGAAACCAAAATAGTCATTTAACCGCAATAGAAAGAACTTCTCTTTCCTTTCCAGCTCGAATATTACTTAACCAAAAAAAGATAAAAGGTAAAGTTTTAGATTTTGGATGTGGAATTGGGAAAGATGTGGAATTATTGAAAAATAAAGGGTTTGATATTATAGGATATGATCCTTTTTATTTTGCAGAGTTCCCAAAAGAAAAATATGATACAATTTTGTGTTTTTATGTTCTAAATGTTTTACTTCCAGAAGAACAGGCAGAAGTTTTAATGAACGTTTCAAATCTACTAAAGCCAAACGGAAAAGCATATTTTGCTGTTCGGCGAGATATTCAATATGAAGGATTTAGAATTCATAAAGTTCATAAAAAAGAAACATATCAATGTTTGATTAAATTGGCTTATTTATCCGTTTTCAAGAACGAAAACTGTGAAATATATGAATATGAGCATTACACAACTTTAAATAAAGGAAACGCTGATTTAAGTCCGTTTCTAATTGGAGACGAAACAAGAGAATTAATAGTTGAAACGGCAACTGTATTTTCTTTTTATGATAAATTTCCAGTTTCAAAAGGTCATTCTTTGATAGTTCCAAAAAGGTTGGTTTCAAATTATTTTGATTTAACTTTAAAAGAACAAACTGCTTGTTGGATTGTAGCAAATAAAGTAAAAACTATTCTTCAAGCAAAATACAATCCTGATGGTTTCAATATAGGAATAAATATAAATGAAGAAGCTGGACAAACGATTTCACATTGTCATATTCATATAATTCCAAGATATAAAGGAGATGTTGAAAATCCGAGAGGTGGGATTCGGGGTGTTATTCCAAGAATGAAAGAATATTAAATCTAAATTTCAGCTAGTTTCTTTTGAGAGCAACCTTTTAAAAATCTCAATTCTTTCACCCTCAAACCTAATTTAATTTTAATATCTTCCATTTCGCCAAATTCGTACAAAGTAGACAATTGTAAATAGACGATTGTCGACTTGCATTTTTAAAGTATACTAAACAATATCTATTCTAATTGTTTTTCTGTATAATTTAACTTGAAAAACATGTAATTATTTACACAAATTAATCTATCATTCATATTTGATTTTTTTAGTTAGAAATTATTATTTAAAAACGTAATATATTGGCTATCTAAACTATAAACCTATTTTAGAACAATAAACCAATCAAGTTTATTATGCAATTTTAATTTTACTAAAAAAGGAGTACTTGTATTCAACACAGGGTTTCTCTATTTTTGTTTTTCTATTAAATACTTTTCAAAATGAAACTCCAATACTGCTCTGACTTACATCTTGAATTTCCGGACAACAAAGAGTATATCTTGGATAATCCAATTGAGCCTACTGCCGACATTCTTATTTTAGCAGGAGACATAGTGCCATTTGCAGTAATGGACAAACACAATGATTTCTTTGACTACATTTCAAGGAATTTCAAAATGACGTATTGGATTCCAGGAAACCACGAGTATTACTATTACAATGCTGATAGTAGCAGCTTTTTAGAAACTAAAATTAGAGAAAACATTTTTTTAGTAAACAATTGCGTAAAAGAAATTTCAGGAGTTAATCTAATTTTTTCCACATTATGGTCAAATATTTCAGAAAGCAGACGTTGGCTGATCCAACAAAGTCTTTCCGATTTTAAAGTAATTAAATACAAGGACCATCTATTCAATGTGGATGATTACAACGCATTGCACAAAGAAAGCTTAGAATTTATACAAAATGCTTTAGCCACAAAATCAAATAATTATACAATTGTGGTCACACACCATGCTCCAACTTTTGTAAAGTATCCTGAAAAATATGTTAATAGTAAAATAAACGAAGCTTTTGCAACCAACCTAACTAGTTTAATCGAAGACAGTACTATTGATTATTGGATTTATGGCCACCATCATTCAAATATTGGGGATTTCCAAATAGGAAATACTAAATTAGTTACTAATCAATTGGGATATGTGAAGTACAATGAAAACGCTGGCTATAGCAATAAAGCCATTATTTCACTACTATAGTGTTCACAAAAACGCAATCATATCGCATATCGCAATATGCAATATAAAACCGTAAACTGTTGTTTTGTATTAAATTAATAACTAATATTGCATATCGCAATATGCAATATGTAAAGTTATGGCACAAGTAAAAAACAATTTGAAATCCCAAGACATAGTAATTCTGTTAAAGATTATTGCTATGGGTAAAGAGAACTGGTTTCACCACACATTGGCACAAGAATTAGGAATGAGCCAATCAGAAGTTACTCAATCGCTCAATCGCTCAAAGTATGCCGGATTAATAGACAATGAAAGGAAAAAAGTTAACAGAATAGCATTCAGCGAATTTATTTTGCATGGATTAAGTTATGCTTTCCCACAACAACCTGGTGCATTAGTCAGAGGTGTATTAACAGCACATTCAGCCGAACCTTTAAACAAGTTAATTCATTCAAGCGAAAAATACGTTTGGCCCTATGCCAAAGGAATAGACCGTGGTCAAGCAATAGAACCAATGTATAATACTGCAGTAGAAGCATCATTAAAAGACCGAGAGTTATATGAATTACTAACCCTAGTAGATGCCTTACGAGTAGGGAAAGTAAGAGAAAAAGAACTAGCAAAAAAAGAACTAGAAAAAAGAATACTTAATGTACAATAAAGTAATAAACCTTGCATTAGTGGCTCAAGTAGCAGAAGGACTAAAAGAATTAAGGGAAAAGATGGTATTCATTGGTGGAGCAGTAATCAGTTTATATACTGATGACCCGGCTGCCGATGAAATAAGACCGACAACAGATATTGATATGACAATCAATTTAGCAAACTATGCAGAATGGGCAAAAATGCAAGAACGATTAGCAGAACTCAACTTTTATCCTGATCCCGAAGGGCAATCTATTTGCTCATACAAGTTCGAGAAAATTGCTATTGATATAATGCCCGCCGATGACAGTAGCATTGGAGTCTCAAATAAATGGTATAAACCAGGATTTAAATATTTGCAACAAATAGAGTTGCCGGAAGGAATAAGTATAAATATTTTACCAGCACCCTATTTTTTAGCAACTAAATTAGAAGCTTTCAAAGACAGAGGCGGAAATGATTTCTATGGTAGTCACGATTTTGAGGACATTATCTATTTATTGGACAACAGAACAACAATTGTAGAAGAAATATTAGCAGCAGATGAAGATGTGAGGCAATATATAAAACAAGAGTTAATACTCATCAAAAATCATCCCCAAGCTGGCGAAATTTTAGCAATTCATATACATCCGTTAGTTAGAGAAGACAGACTTCCAATAATGATGGAAAAAATGAATGAATTAACAACCTAAAAAAAGGAGGCAAATAGTGACTTTCCCCCGCTACCGCACGAATCCTTTCGTGTGGTCACTATTATCAACACCTCATGTTTTTATTCAATAAACCAATCAAGTTTATTATGCAATTGTACCTTTATCAAACGAGGGTAATTCTAGTCAAAATTCACTCTAATTAGTATTTTCCATTACTCTAATGTTCACAAAAAAAACCTAGTTCACGTTCCGTGAACAAAAAAAAACCACCTATCTGCTATCGCGATTTGCGATATAAAGAAAAAGTTGAGGTAGAACTTCTGTGGAGAATTAAATGTTATCTAACGAGGGCCTAGTTTAAATTTTTCCTAATCAACGGCGATTACCGCCGTAAAAAGAATTAGTAGTAAATTAATTTTTTTGTCGCAAAAGACTATTCTTAACCGAAGTCATAAACATAATTCGGTCTTTATTAAACGTTATAGCGTTAGTAGTTCTACTTAATGAAATAGACATGTTGTCAATATTAGCCCCATACACGCCATTGCGATAAGCTAACGGAAAAGGAATGGTAGCTTGTACCAAATCCAAGGTAGATTGTGGAACACCTACATCTCCATTTTCAGGAATTAGATTGTAAATAGTGGTTACAATAATACCATTTTTAAAACCTACTATAATTTCACCAACTCTTCTATCAAAAAAATATTTATCTGTTATAGCACCTATGTATTTATAAGTATGAACACCAGTTGCAGAAGAAATGCCAAGTAGTTTAAACTGTGTGGCTTTGGGAGTTAATCGATCTCCCAAATAAAATTTTTGTGAGAAAGAATGAACTGAAACTAACAAGAATAACGCGAGTATAATAGTTTTACTTTTCATTGCTATTCGATTTATTTTTCTCGTCATTTTTGATCAATAATACTCCAGGCACAATCATAATTGAAAGGCCAATAAGAACACCTATTAGTTCAGGAAAGCTATGTATTCCGGCTTCTGTTAAGTATCGAAAAAATGATACAATGCCAAGGATGATTAATCCAATTCCAAATAATGTTTTCATGTGTTTTATATTTTTTATGTTAGAAAATAGTTTTGTAGAAAGACTTTCTTACTACTAAGGGTTTATATCAAAAAAAGAAAAAGGTAACCCTATGTCTAATTATTTATTTTTCAAGTTCAAGAGTTTGAAGGTGTCAAGCATAATGGCAAAGGCAGGTGTAGTTTCATCCAGATAGGTTTCAATGGAACAAGCATCGATTGTCAGTACTCTATTGCCATAACTGTAAGCAAATTGTTTATGGTACAATTGCAAGCCATTTTCAAAAGGTGTAAGCATGTGTAAATAATAAAACTCTTTTAAGTCGATAATAAAGGTGCCTCTTTTTACAATTCGAGCTGTACCATAAATCGCATTAAATTGTTCTTCAAGCTCTTGGGTGGTTATAGGAACCATTTGTTGCTTTATGGTTTGTTTTGTTGTAGTAGGAAATGTTTTTATCGAAACTATAAACGAGTTTCCTTTACCATCTACAATTTTAGCATCTACATCAGGGTTGTATATTTTATCTTTCACATGCCATCCGTCCGGAATGATAAAGGAGTAGTTGTATTTAGAACTGGTGAATTTAGTTTGACTGAAATTGGTTATCGGAAAAAGAACCAAAAGGATTAGTAGTTTATGAAGCATAACTTTGTTTATTTAATGAATTATTATTCTAAGTTTAATCTATGTAGTAGTGAACGTTTTCTCAATAACATAGTTTCTCATTTGCATTAAAGCAGGAAGAAATGCAGCATATTCAAATAAGTCATAACTTGTTTCTGGATTTGGTTCTAAAGGTTGTTCATAGAAAAGAGTGTAGGTTTTCAAAAGCATATATCCCTCTTCTTCTGGGTCAAAAAATCTAAGTATTTCTTCCAAGTACGTTTCAAATCTTGAATTAACAAAATGGGCAAGTTCCATGTTTGTCATAGGAATATTATATACTCTTGCTTGTTTGAATATATTTGCGAATAGATCATCTTTTATGGTTTGATATTTACCCGGATATTCAGATTCATATTCTAAAAACGCAACCACTGAATTAAATAAAATCACCTCAAATTTTCCAAAATTTGTCAAATCTTTATAAGCTCTTTTAATCTCTACAATTCCTCCAAAAACTACCATAAATAACTTTTCACCATCCGATTTTTTATGTAATGTTTGAACTAATGAATCATTAGAGTTATAATGTCTTTTTAATACAGCAAACTGCGCTATTTTTGCTGCATCTTCTCTTGATACGGTACATTTTGAATTTCTAAGAATTACATCAGTTAATTCATTGCCATTGGTGAAATTTGAGGTAAAGTATGATACCACCGCATAACTATAGGCATATTCTGTAGCTTCTTTAGAATATTTAAAATTTAATAATTGGCGTACTTCTTGAACCTCTTGCTCTTGTTGTTGTCTTCCTCCAGGAAATATTTGTTTTCGCAACTGATTAATTTGTTCTTGTTGCTTTCTTTGTTCTGGTGATTTAAATAAGTCGAATAATCCCATGATAATTGTTTTTAAGTTTGTTGAATTTGCTTTAGATTGGAGTTTCATTCCTCCTACAACTGTTTATACTTAAAAACAAAAAAGGTAACCCCTGTAAACAAAAAAAATCCCAATTCTTTAATTTATCAAAGAATTGGGAGATGATTTATTACCAAAAAGATAGTAATGCTATATTATGTCAAAAAAATTGCGAAACGTCAATATTTCTCTTGTTAATCAATAATTTGTCATATACATTTGTTACTTATTAACCTTAAATTTATTTATTATGGAAACTATTAAAGAAGGTACGAAAGTAAAATATTCTGGGAAAACCAATTATTACACTTTCAATAAAGATATTTCTGAAAATTCTACTGGAATAGTAAAAAAAGTGATTGAAGTCGATGGAATAACTACTTATGAAGTTGAATTTGATAATGGAATTACAACTTCTATTGATTTAAATGATATAGAAAAATTTAAATAAAATTATATATTATGGCGATGGATGCAAGAATTAAAGAGATTATGTTAATGTTTACTCCTGAAGCATTATCAACTCAATTTATGGAACTATATCAATATGAATATGGAGAAAAAAAAATAATTGAGATAATTCATAATGTAGAAAATAATGAAAAAATACAACAATATTTAAATAATATTTTAAATAATGATTTAAAACCAACTGCTAAAGAACTTGAAATTTTAATGAATACAGTTTCTTATTTCATGTTTTCAAAAGAGGAAACACTATGTCTAGGTGCATTAGCTACTTTTGTCTTATGGAGAAATAGATGGATGATACAAAACAATATATGGGATGTCTTAGAGCAAGAAGAAATTGATAATACATTAATTGAAATTTGTGTTCAGTTAATAGATAATTGTAAAGTAAACAAGTACAATAAGCTCAATAACTTTTTTATTAGATTTGAAAGAAAAATTGTTTTATTAGCCAGGCAAGAAGGGATAAATTAGGAGCAACATGTTACAGATTTTGTAATAATGACATGTTAAATAAATATGAGGGGGGAAAATATATTTATTTGTTTTTGTAGTCTTTAATTTCAAGAATAAATTTTTTCATTAAATATAATTCATCTTCATTTAGATAAAGAAAAACTTTATATGAAATACGCTTTTGATCATAATCGAATATTTCATAATCAATTGATTCATAACATAAAAATAAATTCCACAAAAAAGAAAACAATCTGTCTTCACCTTCAATAATTTCTTCTGTGAAAACTTTATATGTAGGATCCCATCTTTGCTTTGGAGTTTCATATTTCCAATAACTATATATTGATTGATTATTAATTGACTCTTTAAGCTCTTTATAATAATTTTCAAATTTTGCTCCAATTTTTAAATTTAACAATGGGATCAACATGTTTTTATCTCTGTGTGATACTTTTAAATCATTAACAACTAATTTTCCTGAAAGTAATAGCCTAATAAAGTCAGCTGACTTTCCTAAATAAATAGTTCTTAAAACATCTCTATCCTTTAAATTTTTCAAATCAATTTCAAAAAGAATTGCTACTATAGCAGTTGCAATAATGGTAACTTCAAATTTTTTATATAGTTCTAATAGATAAGTACCATTTTCTGCTAGAGGTAATGTATCATCTTCTGCTTTATTTCTATTAAAATATAAATAAGCTTCAGAATCAATTATCTTACTTTCAAAACTTTCTACTGATTTTAATAAAATTCCCGTTTGAAAAAAATTAAAAATACCCATAAAATTTATTTTTTATAATTATTGCTACTCCAACAATACAAACCCCGCCCAATAATATGGGGAATATTTCTCTTTCATTTTAGTTTGAGCCGATTGAAAAGCTTGGTGAATGGTTTTACCCGCAAAACATTCAGCATAGAAAATTTCAAATAGTTCTGCTGTTTGTGCATCAGGAACTTTCCATAAACTCATGATGATATTTTTTACGCCTGCCATTTTAAAAGCACGCTGCAAACCAAAAACACCCTCACTGCCTTTTACTTCACCTAAGCCAGTTTCACAGGCACTCAATACTACCAACTGGCAAGCGCTTAAATCTAAATTAGAGATTTCGCTTGCTGTTAAAATCCCATCCTCTGTTGTAGTGTTTTCAGTAGGTTTACTCCAATTTTTATTGGCTCCTGCAAATACTAATCCTGAACGCATCATTGGGTCGTTTGAAGCTTTGTAAATTTTTCTCTTTTCTGTTTCTAAATTAAAAGCTGCAGGAGTTTCTTGCTCAGGGTCTGGAAAGAAAAAACCGTGAGTGGCTAGATGCAATACATAAGGAGTAGTTCTTCCATCTAATTGTTTGATGCTTTGCTCTGTTGCCTCACTTTCTTTATAAACAGTAGTAGTAAAACCATTTAGACTGCCTTTCAACTGTATCTGATTTATCTCATTATTAGTGCCATTCAAATAATCAAAGCCTGAAATTCCAGTCTGACTTCTTAATAGTACAATATCATTAGTGGGCTCAACTATTTCAATATCAATTTCGGTTTTAGGATTACTTTTATTATAATCAATTCCTCCATAAAGGAGTAACTCAATATTACTTTTTTTGTCCAAACTGGAAATCTTATAATCTATCAATTCAGCGGGCGAACTTAAAATATGAAGATTGTATTTTTCTCCTAAAGTTTGATTTCCAGATAACGGGAGAGCAGCAAAATTAATCTGATGTCCTAACCCTGTAGGTGATAAGTAAATGGTTTTAATTCCTTCTAATTCTTTTTCAAGTGGTTTTAAAAACAAATCACTTATAGCTTTGTCAGTATATTGTTTGTTAATCTTTCCATCTTCTTTTTCATTCTCAATCCTCGTCAACAAAAAGTCTAATTTATTATACTCAAACAAAGAAATATATTTAGCATATATGTGTTTTTTACTAACAACAAAAGCTGCATAAACAATATTATTGGTCAGTTTTTTATTGTAATAGGTAAATGAAATTAAATCAATGACAACTTCATCTTTTTTTAATTTATTTTTTACATTATTCCATGAAATTTCCAATGCTTTTTTATAATCAGAAAAGGAAGTTGATTCTTTAGATAATTCTTTCTCTATTTTCTCATTTTCTTTAATAAGCATACTAAAATTAGCAGGTAGTTTATCTAATGGCAGTTCTTGTAGTTTTTTGATTTTAATTTTGTTATCTATGAATTGTTGATATTTAATTTGAAGTGATTTGTTTTCACTTTTTTGTATTGATTTTGTTATACGTTCTTGATTTCGAAGAGATAAATTCTTAATTAATAATTCATTTTCATAACAACTATTATTGATATTTGTATAAATATTTGGAAAATTATGTAAAAACGATAATGGGTAAATCAAAGATTTCTCTTTAGAGTTTACATAACCTATTTGTTCTTTTTCAGTAAAACCATAAATGTCGTCTACCATTCTTTTTTGGTTCGTTTTTATAAATTTTTCGAAATAAATCGAAGATTTATCATTTAAATCAATAGTTTGATAAAAATCGGCTATGTCATATAAATTAGTAATGAAGTTGGGATGAGTTTCTCCTAAAATTTCTTTTCTAATTTCTAATGATTTCAAAAATAAAGGTTCAGCAGCAGCATATTTTTTTTGTTTTAAATACAATCCCGCCAAATTTGCTTGTGAGAGTGAATAGTCGGGGTGTTTTTCTCCCAAAATTTCTTTCCTGATTTCTAATGCTTTCAGAAATAAAGGTTCAGCATCTGAATATTTTTTTTGACCAAAATATAATGCTCCTAAATTATTCAATGAATTTATATAATCAGGGTGTTTCTCTCCTAAAATTTCTTTTCTGATTTCTAATATCTTTAGATGTAAAAGTTCCGCTTCAGAATACTTTCCCTGACTATCATACAAAGTCGCTAAATTGCTTAAAGTGGATAAATAATCTGGATGATTTTCTCCTAAAAATTCCTTTTTAATAGCTAATGATTTCAAATATATAGGTTCGGCATCCTTGTATTTACCCTGGTCTTGGTAAGAAGATGCCAAATTATTCAAAGAACTAGCATAATCTAAGTTTTTTTCACCTAAAGATTCTTTCCTAATCTCTAATGCCTCTATAATTAAAGGTTCAGCTTTTGAATACTTACCCTGTTCTTGATATAATTGAGCTAAATTATCTATAGACAATGCATAATCTGGATGATTTTTACCTAAAATTTCTTTTCTAATATCTATTACTTTAAGATATAAAGGTTCGGCTAATGAATACTTTCCTAAATCACTATATAAAGTTGCTAGGTTGCCAACAGTTGTTACATAGTTTAGATTCTTTTCTCCTAATATTTTCTTTTTAATTACTAATACTTTTAAATATATTAGCTCAGCTTCATTATACTTTCCTTGATCTGAATACATAACTCCTAAATCATTTAATGATTCAGCATAATCAATAGTATTTTCCCCTAAAATTTCTTTTTGAATTTGTATAGCTTTCAAAAATAAAGGTTCTGCAACATCATATTTTCCTTGATCTGCATACAAACCTGCCAAACCTTCCATTGAAGTAGCATAATCTATATTTTTTTCTCCAAATAATTCTTTTATTATTTTTAATGCCTCCAAAAACATTGTTTCAGATTCTAAAAATTTGCCTTGATTATTATAAAAAAAAGCTAAATTATTTAATAATTTAGCATAATCTTAATTTTTTTCTCCCAAAATATTTTTGAAAATATCAAGAGCTTTCAACATTAACTTTTCTGATTCAGAATACTTTCCTTGTTTGAAATAAAAACTAGCCAAATTATTCAATGAAGTAGCATACTCTTCACTATTTTCTCCAAGTATTTCTTTTCTTAATTCTAATGATTTTAAATATAAAGGTTCAGCTTTAGAATACATGTTTTGATTATCATACAACATTCCCAAGCTATTCAATGAATTAGCATAATTTGGATGTTTTTCTCCTAAAATATTTTTATTTATTGCTAGAGCATCTAACAATAATGGTTCAGCTTTTTCATATTTATTTTGATATATATACAAAAAGGCTAAATTATTTAATGTGCCTGCAAATTCAGGATCTTTATCTCCGAGCTTTTTTTTCTTAATTTTTAAAGATTGTAAATACAATGGCTCTGCTTTATCATAATTTCCCTCATTGAAATATAATAGGGCTAGTTTATTCAATAATTTAGCATAATCAACGCTTTGAATATCTCCAATGTTTTTATATTCAATAATTTGAGATTCTAAGATATTAGAATCATCTTGATTATTTTGTGCATTTACAAAAAATGATAAAAGGGTAAAAAAAAGAGTTATTTTATTCATTGATATAAAAAAAGATTACTTTTTACTTAAGTTTTCATATTTGATTCTATTGACATCATCATTTATTTCAGAATACACTAAAGCAAGTATAGAATATAAAGGTGTTATGTATTTTTCGTCATTCATAGTTGAATTTTGATAGATTTCAACTGATTTTTCTCCGTATTTAATAATTCCTTTGAGTTTGTTTTGTTTATTATAATTTTCGAAAAGTAAAAAATTAATCTTAAAATATAATTCAGGATTTTTTAGATTTCCTTCTTCATAATTTTTATTGAACTCCAATAAAACATTTTCATAACCTTGAATATCATCCATCCACTTATAAGTATAAGCATATAAAAAATCATAATTTGACATAGCCGTTTCTTTGTTATAATTTATATATTCTTGAGCATAATTTTCGGCTTTTTTATAGTTCAAATTTGTATTATAATCTATTGCAGCTAAATAATATATTGAATTTAAAAAATTTTGGTTTTTAGGTATCCTATATCTTATATTTATTAAATAACATTTTTCATAATGCTCATATCCCTTCACATAATCTAAGTTAATATGATAGCCCGCACCTAAAAAATAATGAATTTTCATTAATTTAGTGTAATTTTGTTTCTCACTAATTTCCCAAATTGATAGTGATTCCTCAAAAAGCGCTGCATCAAATTTTCCTGAATCATATTTTACAACTCCTTTACGGTATAAATAATCAGCATAAATTGTATCTTTAATGATTGACGATTTATTTATGTCATTATCCGCCAAATCAATAAAATAAGTAGCTCTAGTGTAATCATTTTTTTTAATATTTGAAATTATAGAATCCGAATATTGTTGCCATTGTTGCGAAAACACTAAACAGGGTAAAAAAGCAAAAAATAATAATAAAACACTTTTTCTCATAATCACAATTTAAATTCATTCCATAAATAGTAGTCATTATTACTATACCCCTTGATTTTCAACACACTAAATCTGTTAATTAATTCTAAAATTGCAAAAACTAAAAATGCTTTGTAAATTTGTCTTACCTAAACGTCAAGGACGTATTGAATAGGTTGCATTCGTACAACACAATTCGTAGGTAAAGTAAATTAACTCTGTTAGTTGGGCTTTTAAAATTTAATTTTCTTTTTCATTTTCCAATTCTGCTATCCACTCATTCAATTTTTGCTGCAACAATTTTTTTTCTGGTAGGTATAAGCTGTATTCAGAAGCATATATGTTTGCGTCCTGGGGTAATGTTAGTTCAACTAAATTGTTATTTTTCTTTTTACAAAGCAATATTCCAATAGTAGGTTTCTCAAAAAGCTGTTTTTCAAAACGGTCGTAATAGTTCACATACATTTGCATTTGCCCCAAGTCCTGATGGGTTAATTTCTCTATTTTTAAATCAATCAGAACATAACATTGTAACAATCGGTTATAGAAAACCAAGTCCACAAAATAGTGTTCGTTGTCAAATGTAAATCGCTTTTGGCGTGCTTCAAACAAAAATCCTTTACCCAATTCTAACAAAAATTCTTGCAATTTGGTGATAATACCTTGTTCTAAATCAGATTCGGAGTAAGAGGTTTTTTCTCCCAAACCTAAAAAATCTAAAGTTAAAGGATTTTTGAGTAGATCTTGGGGTTTTTCGATGGTATGGCCTTGCTCGTTTAGTTTTAAAACATCTTCCTTATTACGGCTCAAAGCTAATCTTTCATATAAACTCGAATGATATTGTCGGTTGAGTTGTGCCAAAGACCAGTTTTGTTCTGTCGCCTCTATTTCATAAAAACGACGTTCTTGTAGATTGTCAATCCGCATTAATACCAAATAATGCGACCAACTTAATGTGAATGAAATAGTTTCGCTAGAGGGCTTTTGTTGTTTTACAATTATTTGTTTTTCAGTGCCTTCCAATTTCGTCAACACTGTTGACGAAATTGAGGGTTGGTACGATTTATAAAAATACCGCATCCTATCAAGATTCTCCACCGAATAACCTTTTCCGAAACGTTCTTTTAATTTTACAGACAACTCTTTCAAAACTTTTTTACCATATTCTGCCCGAGCTTCACCTTGTTGCTCGTCTTCTACAATAGTTCTGCCTATTTCAAAATAAGTATGCACCATGGCAAGGTTTACAGCGGTGACAACCTGTTTTCGTGCTTGCTCCAAAAGTTCAGCAACTTTCGTATAAAGTGGATTTTCTATAGTACTCATTCTTTTTTTAATCTACATTTTTAACTCTCTCCAAATTTCATCTGCCTTTTTTTTACTATCTGAATGATAATAGGCAATTGCCAAAATCCGTTGTGCATCATTAGTTTTCTGTTTTTCCAATAGCAATTCTTTTATTTTCCCAATGGCACCTTCTGGGTTACCTAACAACTCATAAACACAAGCCAAATTAATATACCCTTTCGTAAATTTCGGGTCTAATCGTATTGCTTCTTGAAAGTCTTTTTGGGCACTTAATAACAATTCGGTCATTTGCTGTGCTCTGTCATTATTACTCCTAGTGGTTTCTTGTGCAAGCCTACTTTTATTTTCAATTTCCAAAGGATATAAAAAACGATCTGGATATTCGTATTCCTCTCTTGTTTTTACTTTCAAGAGTAACGCCTTTCTCGCTTTCGCAACTCCAATATTGTTCAAATTCTCTCTAAAAGGAATTTTCCCATTGGCACTTTCAAAACACTTTATTGCCACATCATATTGCTTGTTTTCTAAAGCGACCAAACCATTTTTAAAATCATTATATAATTCACTTGCCTTTTTATCTGCACTTTGCGCTAGATCTATTCGTTCTTGTAATGATGGATAATTTTCTTGTATATTTTCTAAATTATAAACCTTGTAAATTTTAGTTATCAATTTTTCTTGTAAACCGTGTGGCTCAAAACCTGCAGCAGCGGCAAAAAAGAAACCTTTGATGTCGGCTTCAGTTTCTTTATCTTTTCTAGCATTTGATGAAGCAGACCCAATAGTTTTTTTTAAATTAGGCTTTACTGTATTTAAATCGGCAAAACCATAATCTCTACAAAAGGTGTGGTCATTAAAATGATGGGTAAGCTCGTGACTCAATACTATGGCTAAGGCATTTAAACTGTCCTTACCAAAAGTTTGACATATTTTGTAAAATGCTTCATCAATTTGAATTGTAGGTTGACCTTCTGAAATATATTTAGCGGGAGGTATTGGCGCTTTTTCTTTTTTTACGATTTTAAATTTTGGTTCCGTTTTAGCACTTCCATAAACCGAAATAAGTCGGTCAAATACAAATTGTACTTGGTTGTGGATATTAGTTTTATTTTGCCCAAAAGTTAAGCCAGTATAGCTGCACATAAGTACAGCTATTATATACATTTTAAAGTAGGGTCTTTTATTTTCCATTTTCAGATAGAATATTATCTAAATTATTGATTAAATTAGTATCGCTAATTTTTTTATAAAGTTGAGGTGCAGTAGCAATAGTCAACTTGAAGTAATCGGCATCTTTTTTTAGATAATATGTTTCTTCATAAAGCACAATAGTATTTTCTTTAGCAGTGTTCGAAACATACAACACTAATGCTTTACCATCAAAAACATATTGTTTTTCTCTTTCTTTCAATAATGCTAATTCCTTTTCGAGCGAGTTCTTTTTAGTTTCTAATTCTTTTACTTTGGAATTAACACCCACTTTATTTTCAGAAAATTCCTTTTCAAGCAGCTGTCGATACTTTTCAATAGCAGTAACAATCGATAGCATTCTAGCCTTTTGATTGTTTTCTGTAATCTCAATAGTGTTGGAAGCAACTCCCATACCACTTTCAATAACAGTAGCATTATTGGTAACCGTAGCTACCTCAGCTAAAGCTTCCGAAGGAATTTGAGTAGTTATAGTGTCATTTTTAACCGGAGCAGTTACCACATTGGTATCACCAGGTTGAACTAAATTGTTGTCAGTATTGAATTTAAAATACATAATTCCAGCTGTCAAAACAATACATGCAGCAGCGGCATATTTTATCCAAGATAATGAGATAACTTTAGGTTCTTTTTTAGCAGAAACAGAATAAACAGGAGCTTCTTCCGAGGTAACTAATTCCTTATCCCAAGCATTCATTTTTTCTTTGAGAGCTTCACGTTCTTTTTTGGTAATAGCTATGGCAATAGCATCATCAGAAAGCTGAAAACTTAGTTTGTCAAAAGCATTAGGAAGTTCCGTTTTAATGCGTTTACGTTCCACTTTTGTAATGGCATTTTGTAAATCAGTAAAGAAGTGCACCTCTTTTTCAAAAGTGCTGTTTTTGGAGGTAATCAAATAATCAATAGCTTCAGAACTAATTCCTAAAACATGGTTTTCAGCCAACTCTTTTATAAAAAAAATGTAAACAGTATCTAATTTAGAAATGATTTTATCGGCATCTTTCAATTCCAAACTATAAATAGCAGCATATACTGGTTTAGCATCCTTTTCAAAATCAAGAAAGGCAGTAGAAAAGGTTTCCCAAAAAGCTATATTCGTTTGGTTGATATCAAAACTGGCATCTTTCTCCAATTTTGGAAACAACAAACTTTGTACTATGTCGATAGCTAATTTCATTTTTATTGATTCAATTCGTTAAACGCCATTTTTTCTAATCGCTTTTGGCATTTTGCCTTTTGATTTTTAGTAGTATCTGAATTGGTATATCCAAATTCAGTAGTCAATTCATTCATTGATTTTTTGTGATACCAAAACAAAGTAAGCAATTCATAACAATGACCTCCAGCAGCTTTCATCTTTTCTAAAGCAGTTTCTATTGCCAAAAATCGTGGTTCGTTGGAGTGATCTACAGCATCCAAACTATCCGTTATAGAAGAATGATAACCATTAGGGTTTTCATCATCGTCATCATCGGAATTATCTTGATAATCAGTGGTCAATTTACTTTTTTCAAGAGTATTCAATAATTGAAAACGACAAACAGAATTCAAATAGGTTTGAAAACTGGCAGTAAGAACAAAATCACCTTTTACTATTTTTTCATAAAGTATGATATTGGCGTCTTGAAAAACATCTTCCAGTTCATAATCACTAATTTTCCCACTAGTCATTTTTCTCATAAACCCCAAACAATTAGCTTTACATCGTTTATATACTATTCCTAAATAATCGGAATTCTCTTTTATTTTAACTAATAACTCCTGGTCAGTAAGATTTGAAAAATTGTTTTTGTCTGCCATGGTAACCTCTATATTTGTATATAAAATCTTAAAGGCAGCAATTTAAGATTTTTTTGTCATTTTAAAAATGTTATAACAAATCAATCTCTTTAGCAATAAAGAGATTGATTCATTTTACATTGAATTATCTACTGATATAACTTTTATTTCCATTACTGTTAATGTAGTACTGACCACCTCTAGAACCAGTATATACTGGTGTTGGCGTTGAATAAGTTGGCGTTGAATAAGTTGGTGTTGAATAAGTTGGTGTTGAATAATAGGTCGGAGCACTATAAGTTGAAGGTGCAACATAGTAATTATCAGCTGGTTTAGTTCCATAAGTTCCAGTGTACGGATTTACATTTCCAACTGTACTGTAATTGTCATTTCGGGTAGTGTTTGGAGTGGTTCGGTAATAACCTTGAACATAAGTTCCATTACTGTTAGTGTAACCCGAAACATAAGTTGTAGTTTGAGCAAAAGAATTAGCTGCTGTAAATAGAAACGCGATAAAGAAGAATGCTTTTTTCATGATAATAAATTTTAAATTGTTAATGATTAATTGTTTTATACTTGTTAATAGTGAAATTGTAAAAAGGTAACCCTTTAGAATTATTTTTTATTTTTAATAAGTTATTCTGATTGTTTCAGTTGGTGTCAAACTTGGCAAACTACTACTACTGTTCATAAAAGTATCATACGCATCAAAGTTATTTGGAATTAAAGTTTGGGATGGTGTTAAACTTGGTAAACCATTACTACTATTGCTATAAACATCATAGCCACCATAAATGTTTGAGGAAAGAGTTTGAGAAGGAGTTAAATTTGGCAATCCGCTACTACTATTGTTATAAATATCATAACCACCATAAATGTTAGTAGAAATAGTTTGAGATGGTGTTAAACTTGGTAAACCACTACTGCTATTGTTATAAACATCATAGCCTCCATAAATATTAGAAGAAATAGTTTGAGAAGGTGTTAAACTAGGTAAACCACTACTACTATTGTTATAAATATCATAGCCACCATAGATGTTTGGTGAAATAGTCTGTGTAGGTGTTAAACTAGGAAGTCCATTAGAAACTCCATAAACATTGTAACTTGACTGAGCATTTACACTAAAACATAGAGCAAATAAAGCGATAGAAAGTAATTTTTTCATGATAAGAAATTTTTAAATTGTGAATGATTAATTTGTTTTTATACTCATTAATATTCAAAAAGTAAAAAGGTAACCCTTTGCTGAAAAAAAAAATAAAATATTTGAAGTAACATTCAAAAAGTAATGTTTACTATTTATAATTAGATAATATCATTCCAATTGCCACTCCTTCCCATCGCTCCTAAAAAAAATGAGCCTGCCCTGAGTGTAGTTGAATGGACACAGTTTTTAAAAAAAAAACACACGTACGCTTCGCAACTTGTGCTATAGCTGCCCACGGCAACGGCGAACTCCTATAAAAAACAAATAAGTACGCCGTGAGCAAATTTTTTCCCAAAGTTGCTGCACATAATTTGGTATGACAAAGTTAACCACATCGCACAAAACTATGAAATAGCACATATTTGAAAAAAATGGGACAAGTCATAAATTAGCATTCTTACACAACAATCCGTTCGTTTTATAGTACTTTTGCATTTCAAAAAATCATCCAAATGCACCAATCTATCAAAAATTTATTTTCTTCATTCTCAAGTTCATTAATTGATGACATCGAAAAAAATGCTGTTATTCAAGAATTTAAAGCGGGCGATGTCATAATGCGAACAGGTCAGTATATAAAAAATACTGTATTAGTTTTAAGCGGAAGCATCAAAATTTATCGTGAAGACGACGATGGAGGCGAGTTTTTTATGTACTATTTACAACCAGGTCAAGCGTGTGCAATTTCTATGATTTGTGCTACAAAAAATGAGCAAAGCCAAATTATGGCAAAAGTGGTAGAAGATGCAGCATTGGTTATGGTTCCTTTATCACTTATGGATAAATGGATGATGCAACACCGCAGTTGGTACGAATTTGTAATTGGCTCCTACAGAAGTCGTTTTGAAGAAGTGTTAGAAGTAGTCGATAGTATTGCTTTTAGGGCAATGGATGAACGTTTAGAGTTTTATTTAAAGCGTCACAGAGAAGCATGTGGTTGTGTAGATTTAAAATTATCACATCAAGAAATTGCTACCGAATTAAATACCTCAAGAGAAGTAATTTCTCGATTACTCAAAAAACTAGAACAACGTGGTGCGCTAAAATTGCACCGAAATCACATCGAACTTTTAAAATAAAGTACCTATGTGATAAAAGTTACAAATTGTAAATTTTAAACTGTCAATATTTGCAGCATAAAATTTTACAATTATGGAATACATAGGTTATTTTGCATCAATACTTATTGGTGTAGCATTAGGGCTAATTGGTGGTGGTGGTTCAATTTTAACTGTCCCAGTCTTAGTTTATTTGTTTGCTATCGAGCCAGTTGTAGCAACATCATACTCATTATTTATAGTCGGTTTAACTAGCGGTGTTGGTTCTGTTAGTTATTTCAAAAAAGGTTTGGTCAATATAAAAACAGCTATCGTTTTTGGTATTCCATCCATTATTGCCGTTTTTACAACTCGTGCATTAATTGTTCCGGCGATACCTAAAGAAGTCTTTACCATAGGCGATTTTGTTGTTACCAAAAGTATTTTAATGATGCTACTTTTTGCTGTTTTAATGATTGCAGCTTCCTACAGTATGATCAAAAAAGATAAAAAAACAGCGAGTGACGAAAACGGTGAGCAAAAATTCAATTATCCATTAATTCTTATTGAAGGTGCAGTAGTCGGGATACTTACAGGATTAGTGGGTGCTGGTGGCGGATTTTTAATCATTCCTGCATTAGTGATTTTAAGTAAATTACCAATGAAAGAAGCTGTTGGAACATCATTAGTTATCATTGCTGCAAAATCATTGATTGGTTTTTTTGGAGAAGGTGAAGCAACTGCAATCAATTGGCAATTTCTATTTACAATTTCGGCTTTTGCAATTATCGGAATAGTTATCGGAACTGCTTTATCTAAAAAAATTGATGGTGCAAAACTAAAACCTGCCTTTGGTTGGTTTGTTTTGGTAATGGGAATTTATATCATAACTAAAGAGTTATTTTTTCCTTAAATAAAGGTTATGTGATAATTGTTACAATTAAAGCAAAAATCAAATACTAATTTTGTCAAACAATAGTAAAAATAGCAAATAAAAATACAATGAAACGCCCACGACAATCGTCATTGACAAACAGGAAAATGATTATAGGCGTTCCATCTTTCAATAAAAAACAAATATTATAAACAGATGAAAATAGAACAAATTTACACAGGATGTTTAGCACAAGGTGCTTATTATATTACATCAAATGGCGAAGCAGCAATCATTGATCCACTTCGTGAAACACAACCTTATATGGAAAGGTTAGAAAAAGATGGGGTTAAACTAAAATACATTTTTGAAACTCATTTTCACGCCGATTTTGTATCTGGTCATCTAGATTTAAGCAAAAAAACAGGTGCATCTATTGTGTATGGACCAAATGCAGCTCCTGAATTTGAATTCATTTCAGCCAAAGACAATCAAGTATTTGAAATTGGTGATATCAAAATAAAAGTACTACACACACCTGGTCATACTATGGAAAGTACTACTTATTTATTAATCGATGCCGACGGAAATGATTATGCTATTTTCTCTGGCGATACCTTATTTTTAGGTGATGTTGGTCGTCCAGATTTAGCTCAAAAAGCAGCATCAATGACGCAAGAACAATTAGCAGGATTATTATTCCATTCTTTGAGAAATAAAATAATGACTTTGTCTGACGATGTAATTGTATATCCTGCTCACGGTGCTGGTTCAGCTTGCGGAAAAAATATGAGCAAAGAAACGGTAGGTACTATTGGTGATCAAAAAGCAACCAATTATGCTTTACGGGCTACTATGACCGAAGCAGAATTTGTCAAAGAAGTTACCGATGGTTTATTGCCTCCGCCAGCTTATTTCGGAATGAATGTAGCCATGAACAAAAGCGGCATTGAAAGTTTTGAAACGGTTTTCAATCATGGTATGAAAGCCATCAATGCAACTGAATTTGAGGTAGTTGCTGAAGAAACTGGGGCATTAATTTTAGATACGCGTAGCCATGGCGATTTCGCAAAAGGATTTATTCCTCAATCAATTAATATTGGTATCAATGGCGATTTTGCTCCTTGGGTTGGTGCTTTAATTGGTGATGTAAAACAACCTATTTTATTAGTAACCGATTTAGGTTTGGAAGAAGAAACAGTAACACGTTTAACTCGTGTTGGTTTCGACAACGTGATCGGACATTTAAAAAATGGATTTCAAGCATGGGCAGCAGCTGGTTATGAAGTTGATACAGTAAACAGAATTACTCCAGAGCAATTTGAAAAAGAAGTAAAAATTGGCGAAAGCAAAGTTATTGACGTTAGAAAAGAAAGTGAATACGAAGCAGAACACGTAGAAGATGCTTACAGTCGTCCACTAGCTGCTATAAACGAATGGGTAAAAGACATCAATCCCGAAGAACATTTCTTTATACACTGTGCAGGAGGTTATCGTTCGATGATGGCAGCATCAATATTAGTAGCTCGTGGGTACAGAAACTTTAGCGAAGTTGAAGGTGGTTTCAATGCCATTGCAAAAACTACTGTTCCTAAAACCAATTTTGTATGTCAAAGTAAAGTTTTAAAAGTATAATTTAATAATCATAAAAAATAAGATATGGGAATTTTCAATAGTATATTTGGCGGAAATAGTAACGAGAAGTTAATAGCATTAGTAAAAGAAGGAGCATTCTTGGTAGACGTTCGTTCTCCTGGAGAATTTGCCGATGGCAACGTAAAAGGTTCTGTAAACATTCCATTAGACCAAGTGCAAAATCAATTGGCAAAATTTAAAGGAAAAGATAACATTGTCGTTTTTTGTCGAAGTGGAAGTCGTAGCGGTCAAGCCAAAAGTATATTAGAACAAAATGGTTTTACAAATGTTACCAATGGTGGCACTTGGCAAGATGTGAACAATATATTAAAAAAATAAGCACTATATTTAATGTTGGTTTTGGTACCGATGACTATTAAATGCCAAAAAAAAACTAAAATGCATAAATTCAACGACATAATCAATTCAGCAAATCCAGTTTTGGTTGATTTCTTTGCCACTTGGTGCGGTCCTTGTCAAATGCTATCTCCTGTATTGAAACAAGTAAAGGATAATCTTGGCGAACGCATCACTATTATTAAAATAGATGTGGACAAAAACCAAGAATTGTCACAAAAACACCAAGTTCGAGGAGTTCCTACTATGATGCTTTTTCAAGACGGCAAACAACTTTGGAGACAATCTGGAGTGCTGACAAAAGAAGAAATCATCAAAATCATTCTTGATAAAACCAACTCCATATGAATAACCAAAAATCCATTAACAAAGATTTAATTTTAAGAGAACGTTTGGCTTTACAACGAACGATATTGGCTAATCAATCTACTTTTTTGGCTTTTTTAAGAACCGCAATGTATTTTCTAATTGCTGGTTTAAGTCTCAAAAATGTATTAAAAATCGAAAATAGTATTGTCATTGAAATAGCTTTATTCTCAGTTTCTGGCATTATTTTTATAATTGGAATTTTTAACTATTTCAAGCATAAAAAATCAATTTTAGAGAACAAAAAACACATTGGTGATTATCAATTAGAATATTATGAGTGAAGAAAAATGCTGCGTAATTACTTGCGATTTACCGCTTGACCAAACCTATTGGGACAATCAATACCAAGCCAATGCAACTGGTTGGGATTTAGGACAAGTGTCGCCGCCAATTAAAACGTATATCGATACTATCGAAAATAAAGACGCCAAAATTCTTATTCCCGGTTGTGGCAATACCTATGAAGCTGAATATTTAATACAACAAGGTTTTACCAATGTTACAGTAATCGATATTGCACCAACATTAGTAGAAAATCTAAAAAAGAAGTTTGCAAACCATAACAATATTACGGTTGTTTTAGGTGATTTTTTTGAACATCAAGGCAACTACGATTTCATTATTGAGCAAACATTTTTCTGTGCTCTGCCACCAACTATGCGTCAAAAATACGTTTGGAAAATGCACAAGCTTTTATCAGAGCATGGAAAGTTAATCGGTTTGCTATTCGATCGTGAGTTTGAAATTGGTCCGCCATTTGGAGGAAATTTAAACGAATACGAACAATTGTTTTTCAAAGCATTTACATTCAATGCTATCTCTTTAGCAGAAAATTCAATACCAGCAAGAGCCAACACCGAATTATTTTTTGAGTTTCAAAAAAACGAACACAATCAGGTTACTTTATATCACTTTGAAGGTATTACGTGTAGTGGTTGTATGAATACAGTTTCGAATAAATTTCTTGAAATTGATGGTGTTTTTAATGTAAGTATGAATTCTAATTTTGCAGAAATAATCATTGTAAGTACAACAGAAATTGAATTGAAAACATTACAAGAAATAGTTTCTTATGATGAAAAATATAAAATCAAAAAAAGCATCACTTAGTAAAGTGAATTAAACGGATTATTTATCAAAATGAAAAAATATATTTTAATACTTCTATTGCTACTTTCGGTTAAGGTGACATTGGCACAAAACACATTTCCTTATGATGTAGTTTTAACACCGATCACAATTACCAATCTACCAGGGCTACATTCTTATGCTTTTGCACAACACAATGGAAAATGGTTAATAATTGGTGGTAGAAAAGACGGTATTCACGCACGGCAACCTTTTAATGCTTTTCCAAACGCTCAAAACAATACCAACATTTATGTGGTAGACGTTGCAACACAACAATTTTGGACAGTATCAGTAAATAATCTTTCAACTGGTTTGAAAGAGCAATTACAATCGACAAATATGAACTTCCATCAAGACGGAAACACATTGTATGTTATTGGTGGTTATGCCTTTTCTACATCGGCAAACGATCACATTACTTTCGATAAGCTAACAGCTATTGATGTTCCAAATTTGATCAATGCTATCATTTCAGGAAATCCAATAGCAAGTTATTTCAAGCAAATTGCCAATCCCATTTTTCAAAATACTGGCGGACAATTAGGTAAAATTGGAAATGACTTTTGCCTAGTTGGTGGACAAATTTTCACTGGAAGATACAATCCCATGAACAATCCAACTTTTGTGCAAACCTATATTCCTAAAATTCAAAAATTTACTATTGATAATTCTGGAACGCAATTAAGTTTTAGTAATTATTCGGCTGTTACAGATGCTGTTCATTTACATCGGAGAGATTATAATTTAGTCCCACAAGTATTTCCAAATGGCGATGAAGGCTATACGATTTCGTCTGGAGTTTTTCAAATCAATGCCGATTTACCATTTCTTTATCCTGTGGATATAAAAAATAGTGGTTATTTTCCACAAACACAATTCAACCAATACTTAAGTAATTACCATTGTGGTAAAGTTGGCATTTATGACCAAGCAAATAACAGAATGCACAACTTATTTTTTGGTGGAATTAGTCAGTATTATTACAATGGAACGACTTTGGTACAAGATAACAATGTGCCTTTTGTAAAAACCATAAGTAGAACCACACGATTGGCCGACGGAACTTTATCCGAACATAATTTTCCGGTTGAAATGCCAAATTTGAAAGGCGCTGGAGCCGAATTTATTCCAAATACAAACTTATCTAATTACACCAATGAAGTAATTAAACTAAATGATATTACAGCAACAGAGTTTGTTATTGGACATCTTTACGGAGGTATTCAAAGTCCAACGATTAATCCATTTACTAGCAATCAAACCACAACGACATCAGCCGATCCAACTATTTACGAAGTAAAATTAGTGTACAATCCAAATTTAAGTGTTGCTACAATGGATGGGAAAAATCCGTTTACCTTTTCAGTTTCACCAAATCCAACGAATAATGATACGGTGCGAATTCAATTCAATTTGCCTTATGTTGCAACATTAGATTACTTCATCACTTCATTAGACGGAAAAATGCTTGATGATGGAGAAATAGATGGTTTAAATGTTGGCAACAACGCAATGAATTTTAGTTTAGAAAATGCAAAAGAGAAGTTCGTTATTCTCACATTCATACTAGATAATAAGTTTTACGCTTCTCAAAAAATAATTAGAAATCAATAAAATGCTATTTGGCAACCTATAAATTAATTTAATAAATAATCAAAAATGAAAAAATCAGTTTTAATGACAGCTTTAGTAGCTTTCTTGTTTTCAATGAATGTTAGTGCGCAACAAGAACCAAAGCAAAAGAAAAAAACCAAAACAGAAAAATCGTGTTCTGCTGAAGAAAAAAAATCTTGTGATAAAGATGGTAAAGGCGAAAAAAAAGGTGGTTGTTGTGCTGCTAAAAAAGAAGATAAAAAATCTTAACTTTTTTAAAATTATAAAGAAAGTGTTTGAGAAATCAGGCACTTTTTTTTGTTATGTGACAAAGGTTACAAACTAGGTCTTTTTTATAGTTCAAATTTGCAAAATAAAATTTAAACTATGGAAATTATAGAATTCATCAAACAACCTTGGGCCTGGTACATTGCTGGTCCTTTAGTAGGTCTTACTGTGCCAGCATTATTAATTTTAGGAAACAAGAATTTTGGCATTAGCGCCAATTTACGTCACGCTTGTGCCGCTTGTTTGCCAGCAAATATTTCGTTCTTTCAATACGATTGGAAAAAAGAAATTTGGAATATGTTTTTTATAGGCGGAATTCTAATAGGAGGTGTAATTGCTTTTCACTTTTTATCCAATCCGAACCCAATAATCATCAATGACGATTTAAGGACAGAATTAGCAACTTATGGGATTACAAACATCAACGGAATGTTACCATCAGCAATTTTCTCTTGGGAAAATCTATTCACAATCAAAGGATTTTTACTGATGGTTGTGGGAGGTTTTATGATAGGTTTTGGTTCTCGTTATGCTGGCGGATGCACTAGCGGACACGCAATTTCGGGCTTATCAAATCTACAATTACCATCACTAATTGCTACTTGTTGCTTTTTTATAGGCGGACTAATAATGGCAAATTTTATTCTTCCTTACATACTTTCACTTTAAAAAATAACATATGACTAATATAAATCAAAACACAGATTTTGAAACCCGTTCTTTAGACACAATTTGCATAAACGAAAGCCATTTACAACACAAATGGTACCACAACATTAAATATCTAATCGTAGGTTTATTATTCGGAATTGTATTCATCAAAGCCGAAATTATCAGTTGGTTCCGCATTCAAGAAATGTTCCGTTTTCAATCGTTTCATATGTATGGTGTAATTGGTAGTGCCGTTGTGGTTGGTGCAATTTCAGTTTTTCTGATTAAAAAATTTAATATCAAAACCATTTATGGAGAAAAAATAGAATTTCACGATAAAAAATTCAACAAAGGTCAAATTATTGGAGGACTGATTTTTGGTTTAGGCTGGGCTATTACTGGCGCTTGTCCTGGTCCACTCTTCGCTCAAATAGGAACAGGATTAACAGTGATGTTTGTAACCTTATTATTTGCAATTGTTGGAACTTGGGTATATGGGTATTTCCGCGATAAATTACCTCATTAATTAGATTTCAACAAATAGTAGAACGATGAAAATTAAAATAAATGCTTTAATTTTAATAGTAACAATATCTTTTTTTTTAGCTCCAAAAACAGTTGCCCAAGAACATACAAATAGTTGGTTCAGAACTACATTAAGTATTCCGGTAACTGAAAAAATAAAAACTGATTTAGAATTACAACACCGCAGACAAAATGATTTCGAAAGTGACAATCTTTTCGATAAAAACCTAATGTACACTTTTAGAACTTGGTTGTATTACAAACAAAATAAAGATGTAGTGTATGCCATTTCGCCGTTTGCCTATTTCTCTAATTACAAAATCATACAAAAAGAAAGCGATGCAGCTGCAAAACCAACAAATGAATACCGCTTTTCAGCATCGGTAGAATTACAACACGAATTGGTTAATAATTTTTTTATTGTTGACAGAACCGCTATTGAATATAGAGTTTTTGAAGGTTCTGTTGAAAATGTAATTCGTTTACGCAATCGTTTAGCTTTTAGATATGATATTAATTCAAATTATAACGTCGCTATTGGTGATGAAATATTCATCAATGCTTCTGGAACAAATACACTACATATTTTTGATCACAATAGAGCATTCACCAACTTTTCATACAAACCAAATTCAGCAGTAAAGTTTGATATTGGATATATTTACATTTCAAGATTAACAAAAAGTAATATTGATTTGATAGAAGAAAATAATATCTATTTGAATTTCACCTACACACTACACGAAAAACCACATAGTTAATTGTATTTTATCGACATAATGATTTACATACTAAGCATTTAACAACACTGAAAACGAGAATTACATTTATTTGCCACTCCTTCCCAACGCGCAAAAAAAATGAGCCTGCCCTGAGCGTAGTTGAAGGGGCACAGTTTTTAAAAAAAACACGTACGCTTCGCAACTTGTGCTATAGCTGCCCACGGCAACGGCAAACTCCTTTAAAAAACAAATAAGTACGCCGTGAGCAAATTTTTTCCCCAAAGCTGCTGCACATAAAAAACAAAACGAGAGTATTTTTAGTCAAAATTCACTCTCATTAGTATTTTCCATTACTCTAATGTTCACAAAAAAAACCTAGTTCATATTCCGTGAACAATCAAAAAAAAGGAACACGTATCGCCTATCGCGATTTGCGATATAAAGATTTCCGTTAAAATAATAAAAACCATAAAATGTTTGTTATTTCAAACATAATAGCTATTTTTGTTCAGAATAACGAACATTTATTAAAAATGGCAACTAAAAAGCAAACTGTTTTTCCAAAGTATGACAAGGTATTGGAACAAATGGGAGAGAATATCAAAATAGCTCGTAAGAGGAGAAAACTAACCATGGTGCAGGTAGCGGAAAGAGCCGACATTGCCAGATCTACGTTACACCTAATTGAATTAGGTAATTCAAGTGTCGCAATGGGTGCCTATTTCAATGTGCTCCGCGTATTAGGACTCCAAGACGATTTTCTAAAACTAGCAGCAGACGACGAACTAGGAAGAAAACTCCAAGACCTTGAACTATTAAAATAATAAATAAGCGCGTCAGTTCGATTTTCATATTTGATAGTAAGAGGAGAATGTCCAGTGGACATTCGGAAAACTGACAAAATAATTTAACAGTCTAATAATCCAAAAATCTAATCATTAAAGATGTCTACAAAAAACGAAATATACGTTTACGCCCATTGGCAAACTATGTCCGAACCGAAAATAATCGGCATCCTAACTGCCCAACAAGCTAAAGGTAAAAAAGCATTCAGCTTTGATTATGATAAGGATTGGCTCAAATCAGAACAAAAATTTATGCTTGACCCAGATATACAATTGTATGGCGGTCCCCAATACCCAAACCAAAAAGAAAACTTCGGTATATTTCTGGATAGTATGCCCGACACTTGGGGTCGTACATTAATGAAGCGAAGAGCAGCACAATGGGCAAAAGAACACAAAGAAAAAGCCAAAACTCTTTACGATATAGATTTTCTTTTAGGAGTATATGACGAATGTCGAATGGGTGCCTTGCGTTTTAAAACTGATCCAAATGGTGACTTTTTAGATAACAACAAAAACGCATCCACTCCACCATGGTCATCTATTAGAGAACTTCAAAATGCGGCTTACATATTCGAGAATGATACTGAAACCGAGGAAGTAAACAGATGGTTAGCAGTACTTATAGCGCCTGGTTCATCTTTAGGAGGTGCAAGACCGAAGGCAAATGTGTTGGATGCGGATAAAAGCCTTTGGATTGCCAAATTTCCTTCCAAAACAGATACTATAGATAAAGCCGCTTGGGAATTTCTAGCATATCAATTAGCTATAAAAGCAGGAATAGAAATGGCACCATGTCGTATAGATAGAATTTTAGGAAACCATCATACTTTTTTCACAAAACGTTTTGATAGAAAAAATGGAGAAAGAATTCACTTTGCTTCAGCCATGACCATGACTGGAAACAACGAAGATACTATCCGGGACAATACGCCAAGCTATTTAGACATAGCTGAGTTTATTAGCAATTATGGCACTAACATAGAAGCAAATCTACACCAATTATGGCGCAGAATAATCTTCAATATCGCCATTTCCAATACAGACGACCATTTAAGAAATCATGGCTTTATCTTAACCAAAGAAGGTTGGATACTATCCCCAGCATACGACCTTAATCCATCTATTGACAAAGACGGTCTAGCACTAAACATTGATACCGATAACAATGCCCTTGATTTAGAATTAGCAAAAAATGTTGGAGAATACTTTCGCTTAAACAAAAAACAAATGGAGACCACCATACAAGAAGTACTTCAAGCAACAAGTAATTGGAAAACAATGGCTAAAGAAATTGGAATTCCTAGAAATGAAACAGAATTTATGGCGAAAGCTTTTATCGAATAAATTAACTTTTACAATCGCTTTCTTATAATAAATTATACAATTTGTTTTTATACACATTAATATTCCAAAAGTGAAAAGGTAACCCTTAGATGAAAAAAAAATCTATAATATTTGAAGTAAAATTCAAAAAGTAATGTTTACTATTTATAATTAGATAATATCATTTCAGTTGCCACTCCTTCCCATCGCTCCTAAAAAAATGAGCCTGCCCTGAGTGTAGTTGAATGGACACAGTTTAAAAAAAAAAAACACACGTACGCTTCGCAACTTGTGCTATAGCTGCCCACGGCAACGGCGAACTCCTATAAAAAACAAATAACTACGACGGGAGCAAATTTTTTCCCCAAAGCTGCTGCACATAAAAAACAAAACGAGGCTAGTTTTTGTGAAAATACACTCTCTTTTTTAAAGTTTCTTTACCTTTGAAATAACCTTATCCAATAGTCATTTCCGGTGAATAAACAAATGCACCGCAGCAATAATAACTTTTAATAAACAACAAACAGATTTAAAAGACAAAAAAAGCATTTTTATCTTTTTATTTTGTATTTTTGTTGGAAATAATCAGCATTAAGTGTAAATAAGATATTTTATGATGGATATTTCAAGCAATAATTGGTTAGCAATGAGTGATGGATCATTAGTTGAAACTATTGGGGCTTTTGTAAAACACCATCGTTTAGTACAAAACAAAACCCAACAGCAACTTGCCACAGAAGCTGGCCTTAACCGCTCTACCATAACCCAAATAGAGAAAGGAGAGAAGATAACACTGCAATCGCTTCTACAAGTGCTTCGTGTGTTAAACTTACTCTATATCATGGACGTATTCAAAGTACAGGAACAGCTGAGTCCTTTGCAATTGGCCAAATTGGAACAAAACAAAAGACAAAGAGCCAGAAAGAACCTGCCTGCCGCTAGGAAGGAGAACAATAATAACGACAACAAATCCGACTGGTAATGATTACAACCGCTTTTATAAATCTTTGGAATGAGCGAGTAGGAGCAGTGGCTTGGGATGCCAATACCCAAACGGCTAGTTTTGAATACGACCCAAAATTCATTACAAACAATTGGGAAGTGGCGCCTTTAAAAATGCCGCTAAACCAAGCAACCCGAATTTTTTCTTTTCCCGATTTAGTTAGAAATACAACTTTTAAAGGATTACCAGGATTACTCGCAGATGTCTTGCCAGACAAATTTGGTTATCAATTAATAAACGCTTGGTTGGCTCAGAACGGTCGCCCAGAAAACAGTTTAAATCCAGTAGAGTTATTGTGCTTTATTGGTACACGAGGCATGGGCGCTTTAGAATTTGAACCGGTAAATTTCAAATCCAACCAAACCGCTTTCACCATCGAAATGGACAACTTGGTCAAAATAAGCCAAGAAGTGGTCAACAACAGACAAGATTTTGAAACCAACCTAAATCAAGATGAACAAAAAGCATTATTGGATATTCTAAAAATAGGAACATCTGCAGGTGGTGCTAGACCAAAAGCCATTATTGCCTACAATAAAAAAACGGGAGTAATCAAATCAGGGCAGACCAAAGCGCCCAAAGGGTTCAATCATTGGCTGATAAAATTAGATGGGGTGAGCGATAGTCAATTTGGAGCTTCAACAGGATACGGTCGGGTGGAGATGGCCTATTACTTAATGGCAAAAGCATGCGAAATTGACATGACCGAATGCCAATTATTAGAAGAAAATGGCAGAGCACACTTCATGACACAACGATTTGACCGGGAAGATGGCGATAGCAAACACCACATACAAACCTTTTGTGCCATGCAACATTTTGACTTCAATAATGTGAATAGTTACAGCTATGAGCAGTTATTCCAAACGATGCGATTAATGAGACTTCCTTTTCCTCAAGCCGAACAAATGTTTCGTAGAATGGTCTTTAATGTAATGGCAAGAAACTGTGATGATCATACCAAAAACTTTGCATTCCGACTGAGAAAAGACCAAGATTGGGAACTAGCACCGGCCTACGATATTTGTCACGCTTACAGACCGGGAAGCGAATGGGTAAGTCAACATGCTTTAAGTATCAACGGTAAAAGAAGTATCATCTCCAAAGAGGATATAGTAACCATTGCCAAATCGATGAACATCAAAAAAGCAAAAGAAATCATCCAACAAACTAGAGAGGTAATAAAGAACTGGTCCAATTTTGCTGAAGAAACCAAAGTGGAGCCTAAATTGAAAGAAGCTATAAAATCCACTCTAATAACTTTTGAATAGTAAAGAAATTCAAGTAATCATTGCCACTCCTTCCCAACTGGCTGAAAAACGTTTTCTATTTCATAGGAAACTATACGGTCATACTTGCTTTTAAGAACGTTTACGGTCATTGTTTTTAGCAACTAACTGGTTACATCGGTAATGGAGTTTACCGTGAGTTTGTAGAAGGGCATTGTTTTTGTGAGTGCCTTTTCATTTTCATAACAACTTTTTTCTGGGCAATAACTCCTTCCGTCTGAACACCAATCAGGCACCCACAAAACCAAAAAAGCCAGTATATGTATCATTTTTAATTTGCCACAACGCACAGAAGTAATTGCTTTCACAATAGCCGATACCATACCGTTAGATAACAAATTCATGCTTACTATTAAAAACTGTAAACTGAACACTATCTCTGGCATCAGCTATTTATAAAAACAATCAGTAACATCTCAATAGCAGATATAAAATGATATCCGTATTTGCTTTACTGCAAAAGCTGCCATACGATAATCATATTCATAACAGAACAATAAAAAATGAAAACACTCATTTAGTTTTGACTTAATTCAGTCCACTTTTTGCTGACGATTTACAGCTCAATGAGAAGAAATAGAAAATGATTAATATAATTGTTCCCTTTGTGTATGTTCTTATGACTGACAGCTAACTAGTGTATTTGCTATATTAGATTTTTTCAAATCTAAATTACTTTTATGTCAAGTTACCATTCAATTGGATTTTTATCTAACAAAATCTTTTAATTATTTGTTACCTTGTTTTATACAAATACTCTCTAAAGCTTAATCTATCATATATTGAGGTAATGGTTTAATATTTAAATAGTTGTATGTGTACATTAAATTATAAATTTTCCATGTTTTATTTGTTTTTACCAATTGCCAAGATTCTGTACCCCAATTAGTAGTTGTAGTTTCCATTACAAACTTATAGTCAAAAACAACCGTAGCTAGCTTACCGTCTGTGAATATGTTAATATTATAAAACTTTTCTTCTAATCCAATGTCTTTAAGTTGCGGATCATTTAATAGCTCATAAGCTCCACTCTGTTCTATTTCTTTTACCTTAGGATCTAATTTTTTCCCATACTCAAAAGACTTGTCGTGTGCAACAGAAATCCATAGTACTTTTTTATTGTAAAAAAGATTTGTTAAAGCAACAGAATCTTTATTTTTAATGGCACTCTTAAATTCATTAATTAAATTTTGTATCTCTTTTTTAGATTCTGATATTTCAATGTCATTAGACTCAATATTGGCATTTGCTTTAGATTCAGTGGCTTTGATTTTTTCAAAAGTAATATTTTTCTCAAATTCGGTAGTGATCGTAAAGGATGAACTAGAAAAAATTTCTATTTTATATTTTGTTGTTCGGGTAGATATTAATGACAATTCTTTTTGATCAGATGAAATTTGCCAAGTTCCTTTTTGAACTCCTTGTGGTGTAATTATGCTTAACGAAAAATCTTCGTTAAATTGATATCGAATTTCAGGGATAAAGTTTTTAACAAGCAGTTCTTTTTGGCTTTCAAATTGACTAGCCGACTCTTTATCTAACTTTTTATAATTTTCTAATAGGTCAGCGAAATAAGCTTCTGTTGATTTTTCTGAGATTTTCCATTGTCCTAAAACGTTTTTTGAAAAATTGTTTTTTTGTGCACTTAGAACATTTACAACTAAGAATGCAATTAGTAATAGTGTTTTTGTTTTCATAAATAAAAGATTAAATTTTTATAAATCAAAAATATAGTTATATAAGAATTAAACTAAAAAAAACTATTCCAGATGACTAATAAATGATGAAAAAATGTCTAAAAATACATAAATCCTATGTAATGAGTTAAATATAATTTAATTTTGATTTGTCTTTAGTAAAATGTACATTTTTTAAACATTTTAGAAATTTTAAAAATGAGGAACGCTAAAACTACTATATTTCATAGAGGATTACTGCTTCACTTTCTTTTTTGGCTTTCAGTGCTAGCTTTATTAATATATCCTAGTTTAATTGTTGATCAGCCTTTGCCTAATGACTATTACAGAAATACATTTAGTTTATTTACTTCCTTGTGTATTTCGGTATATACCAACCGATATTTATTGTTGCCTTTTTATAAAAGGAAAAAATATATTTTGTATTTGATACTAATGCTTTTGGTTATAACTGCCATTAGTTATGTTGAAAGTATTTTGTGTGAAAACTTTATTTATAGTTTTATTTTCAATCTCTTATTTGTTTTAATTACTTCTTTTTTACACTTTTATAGAAAAACTTATTTAGAAAATATTCACTTAAAAGAACTGCAAGATAGTGTTGAGTTAAAGCTTTTAAAGGAACACCTGAATCCACATTTTTTTTTTAATACCCTTAATATCTTATACAATGCTTCTATAACCAATTCATCTAAATTGCCGGATCTTATTGTTAGTCTTGGTACAATGATGCGATATATTTTTAAAAGCATTGAAAAAGAAAAAGTACTTGTTATTGAAGAACTAAATTTTATAGATGTCTATTTGAATTTTGAAAAGATTAGATTTTCAGATCATATCAAAATTACTTACAATAAAGATATACAAGTACAAAATCAATACATACCGCCTATGCTTTTTATGCCATTTATAGAAAATGCTTTTAAGCATAGTGGACCTATTGATAATAAAAAATTAGAAATAAATATCACTATTATAGTTAAAAGATCATTTCTTATTTTCGAAATTAAAAACACAAATAGTATCACTAAAACCCAGAACTTACTATCATCGGGTACAGGAATAGCAAATACAAAAAAAAGACTTGAGATATTAATTCCTAATCATCTACTTAGAATAGATTCAACAAAAGACTATTATTGTGTTAATTTAAAAATTCCTTTTTGATGATTAAAACCAAAATAACTCCTTATGGCATTTAAATGTATTGTAGTGGACGACGAAAAGCCCTCCAGAGAAATAGTAAAAAAATTTATCACTAGCCTTCCAAATCTTCAATTAGTTGCTGAGTGTTATACTGCAATGCAGGTTATCGAGTTTACTTCACTGGAGTCTGTAGATATTATTTTTTTGGATATTGAAATGCCTGGTATGAGTGGTGTAGAGTTTTTAAAAATTATGCAAAATAAACCCGCCGTTGTATTTACAACGGCATTCGAAAAATATGCTATTACGGGCTTTGATTTAGGAGTAGTAGATTATCTTTTAAAACCTTTTTCTTTTGAAAGATTTATTATTGCAGTGCAAAAATGTTTTTTTTATTTAAAATCAGACCAATTTGTTAAAACAAATACAGATCAATTCAAAGATATTCATTTAAAAGTAGATAAAGACATAAAGCGTTTTGATGTCGATTCTATATATTACTTTAAATCCTTTGGAAATTATACTAGGGTATTCTTGCAAAATCGGCAAATTTTATGTTCAGAAACTCTTTCAGAAATTGAAAAAAAGGTAAAAGACAATAATTTTATAAGGGTTCATCGATCATATTTAGTATCAAAATCTAAAATTACTAAAACTTTACATAATGCTGTTTGCCTTGAAAATTATTCAGTTCCCTTAGGAAACAAGTATAAGTTAAATTTGTAATTTACTTTATTTGATATGAGCGATAAAATATTACTTCGAAAACGCTCTGTTATTGAAACAGTTAACGATGAATTAAAAAATATTTGCCAAGTAGAACACTCTAGACATCGTTCTGTTGGAAATTTTCTAACGAATTTAATTACTGGAGTTATTGCTTATCATTTTTTACCAAAGAAACCATCTTTAAGATATGAAACCATCAAAACCAATCAGTTAGCCATTTTTTATTAATCGAGTTCAGGTTTATAGTGATTTCACTTTTTTTTTCTTTTTTAGTTTTATTGACTTTGGTCAATTTTAATTAATACATGTCACAATAGTTTTGTCAAAAATTAAAAACTATAAAAATGAAAAAATTATTTATTTTATTCTCAATGCTATTTAGTTTGATGTCTTTTGCTCAAACAGGAGTAATTAGAGGGACTATTACAGATAAGCAGTCCGAAAAAAGTATTGCAGGTGCAACTATTGAACTACTGAGTGACCCAAGTAAGGGCAGTACAACAGATGAAAAAGGAAATTTTGAATTAGCGAATGTTCCTTTGGGTAGACAAACCATCAGAGTTAGTTTTTTAGGTTATGAGAGTTCAACGGTTCCAGATATTGATGTTACTACTGGAAAAGATGTTATTATTTCAGTTGCTTTAGTGGAAAAATTTAATACACTTGAAGAAGTTGTTATTGTAAGTGATGGTAATAACAAAGCAAAATCCATTAATAAATTAGCTGCGGTATCGGTTCGCCAATTTTCTCCAGAAGAAGTTAACAGATACGCTGGAGGTAGAAGCGATGTAGCACGATTGGCTTCAAACTTTGCAGGTGTTTCTACTGCTGATGATAGTAGAAATGATATTGTAGTTCGTGGAAACTCACCTACAGGTTTACTTTGGAGATTAGAAGGCATTCCAATACCTAGTCCTAATCATTTTGCAACTTTTGGAACCACAGGAAGTCCAGTTTCGGCATTGAATCCCAATTTGTTGGCAAACTCTGATTTTATAACCTCAGCTTTTCCTGCCGAATATGGAAATGCTATTGGTGGTGTTTTTGATTTGGGATTACGAAAAGGAAATAACAAAGATTACGAATATGCAGTAGGTGTTGCTGCATTTCCTGGTGCCGAATTTATGGCGGAAGGCCCAATGGGTAAAAAAGGAGGTTCGTTTCTTGTAGCTGCTCGCTATGGAATTGTTGGTGCATTAGGTTTGGCTGGTACAGCTGCACAACCCAATTACAACGACATCTCCTTTAATCTAGATTTTGGAAAAGGAAAAATGGGTAATTTTTCGGTTTTTGGGATTTTAGGAAATTCCAATATTGATTTGATTGGTGACGATGTAGAATTATCTAGCGATGATTTATTTGCCACTCGTGATGAAGATGCCTTTGTAACTTCAAATTTTGGTGTTCTTGGATTGAAACATACTATAGATGTTGGTTCTAAATCGAATTTAAAAACCGTAATTAGCGCTTCTACTTCGGGTAATACTTATGAGGAAGACCGCTATTTTAATTTAGATACACCAACAGAGTTTAAACTTAGATATACTGAAGTAGATAATACCGAAAATAGACTAACGTTTTCAACGCTCTTTAACTCTAAAATTTCTAAGAAAATAACATTTAGAAGCGGTTTGTTATTTGAGAATTTTTCATTAGAAAACAAGTTAACAGATAGAGATAGACAAGACGATAACAATGGCGATGGTCAACCCGATTTTGTAAATTTAATCAACAATGAAGGTTCTTTTTCAATTGTGCAACCATACGCCATGGGACAATTTCGATTAACAGAGAAACTAACGTTTAATGCTGGTTTACATGGTCAATATTTTTCTTTGAATGAAGAATTTGTTTTCGAACCAAGAACTGCCTTAACGTATGCTATTAATAACAAAAGTTCTGTAAATATTGGTTATGGTTTGCATCATCAAAATGTAACGGCGCCATTATTATTTTTAAATGAAAATATTGGAGGCAATATAGTTCAAAGCAATAAAGATTTGGATTTAGTGAGAAGTGCTCACTATGTTTTAGGCTATGATTTACGTTTCGCTGATAAATGGCGTGCTAAAGTGGAAGTATATTATCAAGATATTGACAAAGCAGCAGTTGAAAAAACACCATCAGGATATTCATCACTTACCGAAGGTGCTAGTTTCGGATTTACAGTTGACAAAAATTCTCTAGTGAGCACTGGTACAGGCTTTAATCAAGGTGTCGAATTTACTTTGGAAAAATTCTTCAGTAAAGGATATAATTTACTTTTTACTACTTCTCTTTTTGAAAGTAAATATACTGGTAGTGATGGCATTGAAAGAAACTCGCCTTTTAATAATGGTTATGTAATCAACGCGTTGGCTGGAAAAGAATTCAAAATTGGCAAGGCAAAAAAGAATATATTTAGTATCAATACTAAATTTACTACTGCCGGTGGAAGATATTATACTCCTGTGGACTTAGCAGCATCACAAGCAGCTGGCTATGAAATTAGAGATGACGCCAATGCATATAGTGAGCAATATGATCCTTATTTGCGATTGGATTTGAAATTTGGCTTTAAATTCAATAGTAAAAAGAAAAAGAGTTCTCACCAATTTTATGTTGATTTACAAAATGTTACCAACAATAGTAACGTGTTTTCAAGAGATTTTAATAGAGTAACACAGCAAGTGAATCAAATTGACCAAATTGGGTTTCAACCAGATTTTGGTTATAGATTTCAATTTTAAGAATAGTTATTTCATGTTTCATTTTGTTTGATTTAGAGTTTGTAAACACTAAAATGTGATGCAAGCTCTAAATTTTTTAATTCTTTAATAATAATTTTATGTTGCATAGTTTAGAACAATTTACAAAAAAATATGTTGAGTTTAATGCTTCTGAATTATTTACATTGGCAAGTTTATTTAAACCTGTATCATTTAATGAAAATGATTTTATAATAAAAAAAAGTCAACGTGTATCCAATATATATTTTTTAGATAGTGGTGTTGTAAAATCATACATTGAAAAAAATAACAGAATGTATAATGTGAAATTTCATTTCAAACCTATTTTATTTTCAGATTTAAATGCTATTATCAATAAGAAAAAATCAACAAGAACTTTTGTAACAGTCAAAAAATCTAATGTATTTATGGCTAATTTTGACGACATTTTAAAACTTAATGAAAATTCAGAAAAGCACAAACGTTTTTTTGAAATGATTTTTGAAGATGATTATGTAGTCAATTCTAATTTATTTATGTAACGATGTACTTATTTAAAAAAAATGACCGATAATTTAAGATTTTTTTTATCCAGATTTGCTAAATTAACTGAGGAAGAATTAGATGCATTTGTTGCTATTTTTACTCCTATCAGTATTAATAAATTAGACCATCTTTTTTTAGAAAATGACTTGGTAGCTCATATCTACTTCATAAATGATGGAATCATGAGAGGATATTACAATAAAGAAAACACTGAAATTACTACTAATTTCTTCTTTGGTCCTACATTGATAACTGATTTGATAGCAGTAAGGGGTAATTCACCTACCCAAATGAATGTTCAAGCATTAAAACACTCCAATTGCATGGTGGCAAAATTTTCTGACCTCGATATTTTAATTGATAAATATTCAAATATAGAATCTATTTTTTTTAAATTTTTAGAACATTTGTATCTTTTTGGGGTAATGCGACAACATTCTTTCATTTTTGATACACCACAAGAAAGATACATAAAATTATTTGGTGAACGTCCAAAAGTAATTGCTGAAATACCACAACGATATGTGTCTTCTTATTTAGGCATTAAACCCGAAACCTTGAGCAGAATAAAAAAACGAATTTTTAAAGACTTGTAAATATGGAAAATTTTAAATTATTTACTTCCTATTTTGCGGAGCTCACTCAAAATGAGTTCAAAGATCTAGAAGCATTATTTCATCCTATGAATATTAAAAAAATGGATCATGTTCTTGCTTCAGGTACCTATGTTAAAGATTTGTATTTTTTTAATAAGGGAACTTTTAGAGTATACCATTTGAAAGATGGCGAAGAGTTTACAACTAAATTTTTATTTAGTCCTACTATATATGCCGAATTGTTTTCAATTCGAAAATTAACACCTACTTTTTTCAATATTCAAGCATTAACGGATTGTGATTGTTATAAAGCCAATTTCAGAGAAATTGAAAATTTGTCGGAAGCGAGACCAAATATTAGAAGATTATTTTTAAAGCTATATGAACACATTTATATCAATGGAAAAAAAAGAGAGCTCTCATTTATTTTGGATTCTCAAACAAAAAGATACAATAACTTGATTGCTGAAAATCCTCAAATAATTGACCAAATTCCATTGCAATATATAGCTTCTTCCATTGGAGTAAAGCCAGAAACGCTGAGTAGGATAAGGAAAAAAAGTAATAAAGAATAATTTTTTTAATTAAACTATTTAATTAACGTTAGTCAATAGTATACAAATTTTATAAAACTAATATTGGTTTATATTTTAAATCAAATTCAAAATAAAAAAAACAATAGATGTAATTACTTTATTGTTTAGTTAGCTTTTGGAACTAAAACCACAAATTCACACAAAAAACACTTCTTACATAAGTGCATTTGCAGGTTTAGCTGGGCTGAGAATGGTTTGCAATTTCTAAAAACGACTAATGCAACGCAATCGAATCTAATTGTACATATTGGTGTTGGCTACAAATTATTTAAAAATATAAGTTTGGAATTGAACAATAGCTTTATGCTAACCAATCTTAAAGCAGAAGGTTTAGTAACCAACAACGAGAAAGTAGAAGTTAAAGCTAAACATGTAATATTTTTTAATTCTTAGTTTCAATTACCAATTAATGGAGGAAGCGAACTCTGTATTAAAACGGGAAACCGATTGTTTTTCTCGAATTCGGAAATGATGTCAACTTTATCTACAAACAAGATATACAAATCTGTTTCAAATATAGTAACACTTGGATATATGAAAAGAGTTTAAAATAAATTAGCTATAACCACGCAATTCGATTTTAGCAATTCTTATGGCAGTAAAGAGGTTTAGGAAGGAGATTTAGGATTGCTTTCAGTCGAGAATAAGTTTACTATCAATAAAGATAAAATCTTATAGATTTGATGATTACCTTTCCTTTTAAACCTCTTGTTTGTTTTTATTAAAAATAAATTTATATAATGTTAGAAAAATCTAAAGTATTGAATAGCGAATTTACAACTGATTTTTTATCTAAATTATTGGTTGACGAGTACGGATTATTTTTACAAACTAAGGTAGCATATTGGAACTTTGAATATAATGATGTGTGTTCCATAAATAGTTTGTTTGAAATTCAATCCACTAAATTATTCCTTATTAATGAAGAAATTGGAAAGCGAATAATTGCTTTAGGGCATTTTGTTGTGATGTCAAATGAGGATTTTTTTCTTAATACTAATCTCAATGAAATAAATTATAAAAACTGGAGCAAGCAAGAAACAATAAAAAAAATTATGGAAAAGCATTTAATACTGAAGACAAAGATAGAGGAATGGAAAAGTTTAGCTAAAAATGATTTAGATAAAAACACATCTCTACTTATTGATAAAATCATTTTCAATCATAAAGTAATGATAAAAGAACTAAAGTTATAGAAAATTTTTTAATGTGAGTTGTAAATAAATAAACTAAAAAAAGTATTAAAAAAGCGAAGTACTTAGTATATTTATAGTGTTGAAATACAAATATTTAACTAAATAATCCGTTATTATTAAGGACAAATATTTACAAAAATTTTTTGTTTTCGTTGACAATTTTTGTCACGTGTTTGAACCAATGTTGAATTCCAAGCACATAGTATGACAAAAATAAGGAATAAACCCAGCAAACTTTCTATGTCTGAAGTAATAACTATCCAAATTATTTTCCATCATTTTGGTTTCAGAACCTTCAAAGATTTTTACTTAGGATACGTTTGTATTCATTTGAATGATTTGTTACCAAAAACAGTCATTTACAATCGCATTAAGGAACTTAACTCTGAAAGTATGTTGCCTCTTTTGCCTATCTAAAAAGTTTCGGAATAGGAGATTGAGAAGGGAAAGTTTTATTGATTAGATACCTTTAAGAGTTTGTGATAATCCAATTGACATTATAGTTATATTGAACTCGCATTATTTATAATGGTCAAAAATAGTGCTTATTTTTTAGTTAATACGAAACATATTCTGTAATTTCCAAACCATAACCTATCATTCCAACACGCTTTGTTTGTGTAGAGTTGGACACCAATCGTATTTTTGAAATATCAATATCGTGCAATATTTGTGCACCTATACCAAAATCTTTTACATCCATTTTAATCTGAGGGGCTTTTAGAATTCCCTCGTTTTGTAATTGTTTTAGTTCCGATAGTCTGTTGATGAGGTCGGAAGAGTTGGTTTCTTGATTGATAAACAATATGGCACCTTTTCCTTCTTCATTAATGCGTTTGAACATATCATCTAGTTTCTTGTCTACTTCATTTGTTAAAGTATTCAAGATATCATTATTGGCTTGAGTGGAATTGATGCGAGTGAGTATAGGTTCTCCTGAGTTCCAGCTTCCTTTAGTTAATGCTAAATGGACTTGTTTATTGGTGGTTTGTTGGTAAGCTCTCAAACGAAAGGTGCCAAAACGGGTTTCAATATCAAAATCTTCTTTTTTGATAATCAAACTATCGTGTTGCATTCTGTAGCCCACTAAAGCTTCTATGGAAACTAGTTTTAAACCAAATTTTTGAGCTACTCTTACTAACTCTGGAAGACGAGCCATTGTGCCATCTTCATTCATTATTTCAACAATAACACCTGCTGGTTTAAAACCTGCAAGCCGGGCAAAGTCGATTGCAGCTTCTGTATGACCTGTTCTACGCAATACTCCTCCTTCTTTAGCAGTTAAAGGGAAAATATGTCCAGGGCGCGCTAAATCATAAGGTTTGGTGTCTTCTTTTACCAATGCTAAAATAGTTTTGGCTCTATCTGCGGCAGAAATACCAGTAGTCACTCCATGTCCTTTCAAATCAACTGAAACGGTAAAAGCCGTTTCCATGTGGTCAGTATTATTTTTAACCATGGATTGCAGTTCTAATTCATTACAACGTCTTTCTGTTAGAGGAGCACATATTAATCCTCTTCCATGAGTTGCCATAAAATTAATCATTTCGGGAGTTACCTTTTCGGCTGCTGCCAAGAAATCACCTTCATTTTCACGGTCTTCATCGTCAACTACAATAATGATTTTTCCTTGACGGATGTCTTCTATAGCTTCTTCTATAGTGTTTAGTTGTATATTGTGTAATTCCATTAAAGGGTATTTTTTGATGCTAAAATAAGTTTCTTGATAAATAATTTATTGTATGTGTAAAATAGGATGTAAAATGGAAATCCTGCAGCAAGAAGCACGAGTAAGTGTAAATCTATTGTAGTATTGGTTTGGTTTCCCATTTTGAGTAGCTGTTGTTGTGCTTGAAAAAGCATAAAGTAAAATACCAAAACCATTAGTATTATAGCTATTAGCTCTATCACTGAGTCTGTTTTTCCTAGAACGAGTAACACTAGTAGGCCAACATAACTGATTAACGCTATGAAACTGAATTTATGGTACTGCTTTGCAAGTAGTTCTAGTGATAGTTGCTTTACTTTGAATTCCTCTTTCTCAATTAGGGCACTGGTAGTTGGAGCATCTTTTATCAACGCTTTGGTTTTATCGGAATTACTACTGGTTTTAAATTCAACATCTACTATTTGTGGCGTTAGTGGGTCGGTTATAGTAGCGGGAAACAATCGACCAAAAAAAGCAGTTAACCAATCAAAATTGATACTAAAACCTTTATCGTCAGTGGCTCTTTTTGTGAGTAAGATGGCTAATGGAGTTAATACGAAAGAAGACATCCAACAACCCAAGAAGGGACTAATTTCGTCTTGACCTGCTACTTTTTTACCAAAAGTATTGATGAAGTGAAAGATGATAAAAATAAGTATTGAAAATACAATAGGCAATCCTAATCCACCTTTTCTAATAATTGCTCCTAAAGGTGCTCCAATAAAAAACATGAGAAGACATGCATAAGCAATAACAAATTTGTCATACAATGCAATCCAGTGTTGGTTAATGTTTTTTTGTTTGTCTTGTATTTCATATTTAGAAGACTCAAGACTAAAATTTATAGATTCTACGTTACTGCTGGCAGTTTTTAGGATATTGGATTTTTCAGTGTCGCTAAAGTTTTGTAATAAATTATTGAAGCTAAAATTATTTTGAAGCTCACCAATAGGTGTTATTCTGTTTGTATTTGTGGTACGTTGACTAATATTTTCTGTAAATGAAATTACATCTTTATTATAGTTTTTTTCTAAAGAATCCAGTGTAAACTTTAGCTCTCCAACTGTCAACATGGTGTTGGTATTTGAAATTTGTTCTTCATCTAAATTAGCGTTATTTAGTTTAGACAAATCAATATTTATGATGTATTTTTTAAATTCACTTTTGGCGAAAGGGACTTTATTTCGTTCCTCAAATTTTTTTGGAATAATATCCTCATAATAGTTACCTTCTTTTAGCACTAATTTCAAAACATTAGAATTTTCGCTACTTATTAACTCTCCTTTTTTTGCTTTGATGACGGTATTGCTACCCGAACCTAAAACTGATTTTTTATGGATAGTAACTTGGCTCAGAAATCTGCCATCTTCCCCTGATTTTTTTTCTACTTTAATGTTGTAAAGTCCTACTTCGCTAAATTGTCCTTCTGCAATAGCCATAGCAGGTTTCACTTGGGCTATATTTCTACGGAAATTAATGAATTTGTATTCGGCATACGGAATTACATTATTGGCAAAAATAAAAGCAACAATGCTTAACAAGATAATGAAATAGGTTAAACTTCGCATAGCACGTTGCAACGATATACCAGAAGATTTCATGGCCGCAAATTCATAGTTTTCGGCCAAACTCCCAAAAGTCATAATGGATGCCAGTAATACGGAAAGGGGTAATACTAACGGAATAATGCTAGGCATTTTATAGAGCAAAAACTTGATAATCATAAAGATATCTAAGTCTTTTCCGGCTAACTCGGAAATAAATAACCAAACAACTTGCAAAACGAATATAAAAAAAAGAATTACAAATACTGTAGTAAATGTAATGAGGAAGGATTTTAGTAAGTACCTGTCAAGTATTTTCACCTCGAAGTTAGTCTATTTTATTGATGTAGTAATTTGGATATTTACTCGCCACAAATGTAAACTGATTTTTTGACAAAGGTTGATTGGTTTTAAAAGAATTAACAGTGAGCGTGGTTTTAGTACCATTTTTGCCCATTTCAATTACGGTATAAATGTTTTTTGTTTGGGAGTCTATTCCCAATAATATTTCTTTTCGTTGGTCTTTTGCGTTTGTTGGAATGAGTTTGATGTATTGAATTTTACGTCCTTTTACATCTTGCAATATGTCCCAAGTGAACTTGTATCCAGCGTTGAAAAAAGTTAACATTTTTTGGGGGGTAATAGCATTTTCATCTTTTTCATTTAAACTTGATATCGTTATCTCTTCATCTTCGGGAACGATAGTATAACTTTTTTTGCCATCGTATATTTTAGTAACACCCATAAAGTTCAAAACATATTTGTTACCTTCTAACATAAGGTTTCCTTTGCTTTCTTTGTTGATGTTTTCTTTGCTATTGTTGAGGGTGTATTTGAAATCGATAGTAACGTTATTGTAGGTCTTAATTTTTGCTGTTACTTGGTCTAATAAATCTTTTGCTTTTTTATCCTGCGCGTTTGTTGTAAAACCCACAAGTAGTAAAATTGCAATTGATAGTATTTTGTTCATTTTATAAATTGTTTTGTTCATTGGAAAAAAAATGATCTAATGAAGTCATATCAGGAATGTTGACACTTCTCGCTTTACTTCCTTCAAATGGGCCAACAATTCCTGCTGCTTCTAACTGGTCAATCAATCGACCAGCACGGTTGTAACCCAATTTTAATTTTCGTTGCAATAATGATGCCGAACCCTGTTGAGCAGCCACTATTATTTCGGCTGCTTCTCTAAACATACTGTCTCTTTCTGAAATATCAAATTCCAAATTAGCGCTGCTACTATCTTCTCCTATAAATTCGGGTAATAAATAGGCACTAGCATATGCCTTTTGAGAACCAATATACTCTACAATTTTTTCTACTTCGGGAGTGTCGACAAAAGCACATTGCACGCGCACTAAATCATTTCCATTTGAAAATAATAAATCGCCTCGACCAATTAATTGATCCGCGCCACCTGTATCTAAAATAGTTCTCGAATCAATTTTAGAAGTTACTCTAAATGCAATTCGAGCAGGGAAGTTGGCTTTAATCATACCTGTAATTACATTTACAGATGGTCGTTGTGTAGCAATGATTAAATGAATACCAATAGCACGTGCTAACTGCGCTAAACGTGCTATGGGAGTTTCTACCTCTTTTCCTGCAGTCATTATCAAGTCGGCAAATTCATCAACTACCAAGACGATGTAAGGCAAGAAACGGTGACCGTTTTCGGGGTTTAATTTTCGTCCTTTAAACTTTTCATTGTATTCCTTAATGTTACGCACCATGGCATCTTTCAATAACGAATAGCGGTTATCCATTTCTAAACAAAGAGAGTTCAACGTGTTGATTACTTTATTGTTATCAGTAATAATGGCATCTTCGGTATCTGGCAGTTTTGCTAAGTAATGACGTTCTATTTTATTAAAAAGGGTAAGTTCTACTTTCTTGGGGTCAACCAATACAAATTTAACTTCTGCTGGATGTTTTTTATAAAGTAATGAAGTCAATACGGCATTTAATCCTACTGATTTTCCTTGTCCTGTTGCACCAGCCATCAAAAGGTGAGGCATTTTTGCTAAGTCAACTACAAAGGTTTCGTTAGAAATGGTTTTACCCAAAGCAATTGGTAGTTCCATTTCTGCCTCTTGAAATTTTGCTGAAGAGATAACGCTTTTCATTGGAACCATAGTTGGGTTCTTGTTTGGCACTTCAATACCTATTGTTCCTTTTCCTGGAATAGGAGCAATGATACGAATACCGAGAGCAGAAAGAGACAAGGCGATATCATCTTCCAAACTCTTTATTTTTGAAATGCGTATACCAGCTTCAGGCACTATTTCATATAAGGTTACTGATGGCCCTACGGTAGCTTTGATTTGAGCAATTTCTATTTTGTAGTTTTTTAAAGTTTCTACAATTCTATTTTTATTTTCTTCAAGCTCTTCTTGATTGATAGTAATACCCACGGAGGAATATTCTTTAAGTAAATCAATCGTGGGATATTTATAATTGGAAAGCTCTAGAGTTGGATCAAAAAGACCAAAATCTTCTACTAGTTTGGCGGCCAAATTCTCTTCCATTACATCTTCATCATTGGTAACTTCTATGAAAAATGCGTCATCATTCGTTTCAATAATTTGCGTTTCAGGTGAAGGTGAAACGGTTTTTATTGTTGGTTCTAAGTTAATTTCAGAGGGATTTTCAATGGTGGGTTTTAACGACTCTCTATTAATTTCAAACTGCGAGGGTTTGATGGTTGGTTCTTCTATTTCCTCTTCTTCGGGTAAAGCAAATTCCTCTAAGTTATAGTCGGTTCTGCTAGAAGCAGCTTTCATGGCCGACAAATCTTCGCTGATGTTTTTTTTCTTTTTCTCAAAAAATGTTTTGAAAGTGTCAGGAGATATTTTTATTTTGAAAAGTAAATAAATGAATAGGGAAAAAACAAGTGCTAGTACTGTTCCTGTTTTTCCTATATAATCTTGAAGGAAAAGATTCATTTCATATCCTACAGTTCCACCTAATTCTGGTAAAGTATAGGCGGCAAAAGCAAACATGATCGAAATAACAATGATGGCAAACAAATCCCAAAACCAAGTGTTTTTCAGTTTGCGAATGGGTAAATCCAAAATTAAAAAGGCGCCGCTTAGGAAAAAGAGTTTAACAAAAAGAAACGAGGCAACCCCAAAACCACGGTAAACAAAAAGGTCTGCCAGATAAGCGCCAAATTTTCCCAACCAGTTTTGTACTGTCTCGTTTCGGTTGGTAATAGAGTCTACAGCACTTTGATCGGCCTGACCAGTTACAAAAAATGAAATAAAAGAAACCAAAAACGCTATAGACAATAGCACTAAAAGAAAACCAGCTAAAACGCGGTACTGCTTTTTAGTCTTTAAAATTTTAAGTTCTAGATTGGGATCTTTTTCCTTTTCTTTAGGTTCTTTTTTTACTGTTTTTGCCATTGGTTATTTAAAACACTATAAAAGTAGAGATTTAATCGAATCATTATAAAAATTTGGGCACATAAATTAATAAACCCACAGCAACAGCAGCCAAAGCTGCAAACATAACAGCACCAGCTGCAATGTCTTTAATAAATCCTATTCTATCATGAAATTCAGGATGAATAAAGTCGGCTATTTTTTCAACCGCAGTATTCATACTTTCAATACCTAAGACTAATCCAAAAGCGAGAATTTGCATCATCCATTCTTCTCGAGAAATATGAAAGACAAATCCAGCAATAATCATTATTATTACTAAAGAGGATTGCACCATTACACTATGTTCGGTAGTAATAAGTTTAATCGCACCTCTAAAAGCAAAGCCAATGCTTTTTAATCTTCCGGTAAAGAATGAGTTGTCTTTTTGAAATTCCATTTAAAACATAATTATAGTGAAGCTAATGCAGCTTCATAATTTGGTTCATCAGCAATTTCAGGTACTTGTTCTTCATAGATAACGTTTCCGTTTTCATCCAAAACGATGACAACTCGAGAGTGTAGTCCTGCCAAAACGCTATCTAAAATCTCTAATCCATAGTCTTTACCAAAACTTCCTGTTTTAAAATCGGATAAATTTTCTACATTTTCTATACCTTCTGCGCCACAAAAACGCTTTTGAGCAAAAGGTAAATCGCGAGAAATACACAATACTTTTGTATTGTTTAAAGCACTAGCTTTTGCATTAAAAGCTCTCACAGATGCTGCACAAGTTCCAGTGTCAATACTAGGGAATATATTTAATACCACTTTTGAGCCGCCATAATCCGCTAAAGTAGCAATGCTTAAATCAGTTTTTACTAATTGAAAATTGGGTGCTTTTGAACCTACTTTAGGTAATTCACCGCTAGTCTTAATTGGATTTCCCCCTAATGTTATTGATGCCATAGCTTTTGTTTTTTTAAGATTTCAAAAGTACTAAAAAAAGTTAAGACTTGGTTTTCACTATTTATGAATTTTAATTTAAAACTATCTGATAATTTTAACAGTTTAAATTAGGTTTGTAATATTGTTATATCGTAATATTGCAATATATAAATTAAAATAGATATATGGGAGCTTCAAAATCAGAATCTTTTTCGGCAGAACACAACGAGATGGCGACTTTGTTTAAAGCATTATCACATCCAGCTCGAATAGCCATTGTAGACTATTTACTCAAAGTGGATACCTGCATTTGTGGCGATATTGTTAACGAATTACCATTAGCTCAACCAACAGTTTCTCAACATTTAGCGGCACTTAAAAACGCAAATTTTATAAAAGGAAACATTGAAGGAACTGCGATTTGCTATTGTATCAATCCGGATACTATTGCTAAAATTGTGAGTCACTTTGGTTCTATTACAACCCAACTAAAGAATAAATGTTGTTAAAGGGAGGAAGCTGGTAACTAGGAGTTTCTCGTCTAATAATCTAAAATTTTAATATGATGAAATTATCCCAATTTAAAAATCAGTTAGCTCAAGTAGAGCACTTGGATTTTGTTTTACAAAACGGAAAAAAAATACCTTCTCATTTTCATATAACCGAAGTTGGCGTAACGACCAAACAATTCACCGATTGCGGGAATACTTTTAGAACCGATAAAAAAATCACTTTTCAACTTTGGACTTCTATAGATTTATACCATCGATTAGAACCTCAAAAAGTTTTGAAAATCATCAATTCGGTGGAGGAGAGTCTGGAAAGCGATGATTTAGAAATTGAAATCGAATACCAACAAGAAACAGTGGGTAAATTTGGTTTAGAATATTTGGATAACCGCTTTGTTTTAACCAATACTAAAACCAATTGTTTAGCAAAAGACAATTGCGGTATACCAGTAGAAAAAATTAAAATAAAAATAGGAGAGTGGGTAAGTAAACAAACTGATTGTTGTGTTCCAGATTCAGATTGTTGTTAATGATGTACCACAAAGTTTCTCAAAGTTTTCAAGAAGTTTCACAAAGAAATTTGAATTGATAAAAAAAACTAGAGTTTGGAAGTTTAATTGCCAAATGACAATTTACTAATCACTCTTTACTAAAATGTTAGAAAACCTATCCAAAACCATAACAACTATTTCAAAAATTTCAGTTTCAAACGAACGAAAAGAAATTTTACAACCTTTGATTGACTATATTCAAGACAAAGTGAATTCGAACCACGAAATTCGTCTAAACTTTATTTGCACACACAATTCTAGAAGAAGCCATTTGTCACAAATTTGGGCACAAACGATGGCATTTCACTTGAGAATTCAAAAGGTTTTTTGCTATTCAGGTGGAACAGAAGCAACCGCTATGTTTCCAAAAGTAGTCGAGACTTTATCCAAACAAGGATTTCAAATCCAAAAACTCTCTGAAAACTCTAATCCAGTTTATATCGTAAAATTTGATGAAAATCAACATCCCATTATTTGTTTTTCTAAAGCGTACTTTGACGACTTCAATCCGAAAAATAACTTTGGAGCGATTATGACTTGCACTACTGCTGATGAAGGTTGTCCGATGGTTTTTGGTGCAGAAGCGCGATTTCCTATAAAATATGACGATCCAAAAGCGTTTGACGGTACTGAATTAATGAACGAAAAATATGCAGAACGCAGTATACAAATCGCAAGCGAAATGTATCATGTTTTTTCTCAACTAAAATAAATCAAAAATGAAAAATAATAGAATTACAATTGTAAAAGCCCTACTTATTTTGCTTTGCCTCTTCTCTTTATCAAATGTAAAAGCTCAAAAAGCAAATTTGAATTCAGATTTGTTACGCTATTGTACCTCACTTTCATCAGAATTTAATCAAATTCCAGCTGAGCGAAAAGAAAATTTAAACGAACTCGTAAGCTATATTGCTGAACAAAAAAAGGCACAAAAAGCTATCAATTTAGTATTTGTTTGCACTAGTAATTCCAGAAGAAGTCACATGGCACAAGTATGGTCACAAATTGCTTCCTATTATTATGATGTAAAGAAAGTAAGTACCTTCTCGGGTGGAACCGAAAAAACAAAAGTCAATACAAATGCGCTTTTGGCACTTGAAAAAACTGGAATTGTTTTACAGTCACATCAACAAAGTGAAAACCCAATTTGGTTGGCGTCTATTGGTGCTAAATTTACTCCAATGGTTTTATTTTCAAAAGTTTATACCGATTCAACTAATCCAGCTCAAAATTTTGTTGCCGTGATGGTATGTGCAGAAGCCAATGAGTCATGCCCAATTGTTCCAGGTGCCGATTTTAGGTTGGGATTGCCTTATCAAGATCCTAAAGCATTTGACAACACACCGCAACAAAATGAAAAATACGATGAAAGATGCCGACAAATTGCTAGGGAAATGTTCTTTGTTTTTTCTCAAATAAAATAAATATCAATTGCAATATCAATTGCAATATCAATTGCAATATCAATTGCAATATCAATTGCAATATCAATGTCATTATTAATTAAAATCTCTTTAAATATTCGAAGCATAATGAATCTTGATACCTTAATGTTTTAAAAATGAAAAAAAAATTAAATTTTTTAGACCGATTTTTAACCCTTTGGATATTTTTAGCGATGCTGATTGGCGTGGGAATTGGATATTTTATTCCCAATACAGCAGATTTTATCAATTCTTTTTCATCAGGTACAACTAATATTCCTTTAGCTATAGGATTGATTTTGATGATGTATCCACCGTTGACAAAAATTGACTTTTCTAAAATTGCAAAAATGTTGGAAAAGCCAAAACTACTAATAGTTTCATTTATTATTACTTGGCTTGTGGGTCCGTTTTTGATGTTTTTATTGGCAACTTTTTTCTTGAAAGAGTATCCAGAATACATGACAGGATTAATTATTATAGGCATCGCACCGTGCATTGCTATGGTGATTGTTTGGAACGAATTGGCAGAAGGAAATAGAGAATTAACTGCTGGATTAATTGGGATTAATAGCTTATTACAGGTTTTCTTTTTTAGTTTGTATGCTTATTTTTATTTAGAAATCATGTTGCCTTTGTTTGGGATAAAAGGGTTACAATTAAATATCACCATTGCCGAAATAGCCAAAACTGTTGGGATTTACCTTGGTATTCCTTTTGTACTGGCTGTTTTCAGTCGTTATTCGATTAAGAAATTTATTGGTGAGAAATGGTTTAATCAACAGTTTATTCCGTTTGTTTCTCCAATCACTTTGATTGCCTTGCTTTTTACGATAGTAGTTATGTTCAGTTTAAAAGGGGAGATGATAGTCGATTTACCGATGGTTGTTTTGAGAATAGCCATTCCATTAGTCATCTTTTTTGCGATTATGTTTTTCTTGATGTTTTTTGTGTCCAAGAAAATTGGCGCTAATTATCGCGATTCAGTTGCTTTATCGTTCACCGCTTCGGGAAATAATTTTGAATTGGCCATTGCGGTTTCGATAGGTGTTTTTGGTATTAATAGTGGACAAGCTTTTGCTGGAGTTATCGGACCATTGGTGGAAGTTCCGGCTTTGATTATATTGGTGAATGTGGCTTTTTGGTTGCGAAAGAAATACTTTCAAGTATAAAAACTCTCTTGAATTTTTTATTTCAACTTTATCACCCACATATCATTACCACCTTTGTTAGAAGGAACATCTTGATTGTTACTTTGCGTTTCTCCAACCACAATTAGTTCTTTTTTTGAGGTTTGATAAAAATCTGTGGCGACATCAATATTGGAACCTCCATATGTTTTTTGCCAATACAACTTTGAATTGGCTTTATTATCAATTTCAAATAACCAAAAATCATTTTGCCCGTTATTAGGTTTTTCATCAAAAGTGCCTCTAGAATTACCTGCTACTACAAAATTTCCGTTTGCTATTTTTTTAATAGTTGTAGCAACATCAAAAGACTCCCCACCAAAAGATTTCTCCCATATCAAATGTCCATGATTATTGATGTGAATTACCCAACCATCAAAGTTTCCTCTTGGATTTTTGACATCGCCATCACTACTGTTTGAACGACCGACTATTAAATACGAATTATTTCCTGTTTTTGTTATGCCATAGGCTTGGTCAATTGCACTACCACCATAGTTTTTTTTCCAATGCATATCGCCATTCGAATGCAAGCTTACAACCCAATAGTCATAACTTCCTTTGTTATGCTCAATATCAAAATCAGTACTTTCGGAATAACCAACCATTAGAATATCACCATCTTCAGCTTCAACGATATCATTCACTCGATCATTTTGTGTTCCGCCAAAGTAACGATACCAAACAAATTCTCCATTGTCATCTAATTTTACACCTAAATATTCACCAACACCATGAAGTACATTTTTGTGTCCTATTTCATGACCTGCACCATTATCTTGTGACCCTCCACTTCCTTCAATTCCTGAATATTCAGCAAAACCAGCAATAAAAAATCCTCCATCTTTAGTTTGAATAATTTTATGAGCATGATCGTGACCAGAAAAACCGTAATTTTTACTCCAAATAATGTTTCCTTCACCATTTATTTTTGCGATATAAAAATCATGTTGTCCAACATTTCCAGGCACATCACCATCATTACTGGCACTATAGCCAGCAATTGCATAGTTTCCGTCGTTTGTAGCAATGATGCTCATTCCATAGTCATTAAGTGAACCACCAATGGTTTTGGTCCAAATTAAGTTACCGTTTGCATCTAATTTGGTTAATAAAATGTCGGACAATAAATGGGTTTTAACGATATCTCCATCATTACTTACGGTATGACCTAGTATTAACATTCCCCCATCAGAAGTTGCAACAATACTATTTGTGTTTTCTTCTAAACTGCCACCATAGGTTTTGCTCCAATCTAGTTCTGCTTTAAAATTAGAATTAGAATCCGAAGTATTATCCTTTTCACAACTTAGGATTGAAAGTAAAACAAAGATATAGCAAAGCTTTTTTATCATTCTACGATTATTTTTTTTGTAAAATCATTATTAATTCTAACAAAATACAATCCCTTTTCCAAATCCGAAACATCATAGTTTTGAGCTGATTGTAATTTTTTTATTGTTTTTCCTAATGAATCGTATATGGTTATAGATTCAATAACAATATTAGAATCAATAGTAATAAAAGTTTTTGCTGGATTAGGATAAATGGTATAATTAGAGTTTAAAAATTCTTCATTACTTAGGGAAGCATTTTTTCTTAAGACAAACAATCCTCTGTTGATATCACTTATTATAATACTTCCACTTGGGAAATAAGGATATGTACTCCATGCACCTTTAAATTGTGCATTGTTATTTTCGGGATAGGTGTCAAAGAATCCAATTTCATTCATCGTATTTGTAGCTGTAATGCTTGTGGTATTCATAATTCTCAAACCAGCTGTATAATTGGCTAAATAAAAATCATTTCCTTTACAATATCCATTATGATCAATTGCAGCTGTAGGTCCAAAATATTCTCCTTTAAGTACCGGATTGTCTAAGTCTGTCATATCAATTATAATTGATCTTGAATTGAATCCAAAATCAAGTTCATCGATTTCATCACCTAATATCCAGTATTTTTGATCAGGAGTAAACCATCCTTGATGAGTATAGCCAGTATTACTGTATAAAAAACTTGAAATTAGTATTGGATTGGATTTGTTGGTCATATCAAGAATAACTACTTTAGTTTCATTGGCTCCAATAAAGATTTCTTTGCCTTGATAATCTGGATCTGGACCATTATAAATTACAGCTTGAGAATCATGTGTATAATCTTCATCAGGATATCCTAGAACAAAAATTGGATTTAATGGATTTTGGATATTTAAAACATTGGCACCACCTTGAAAAAAACTTGTTCCATTACAATAAGCAAAACCAGTAGCTTCATTAATAGTGATGGTATGGCAATTTCCAAATCCATCATATCGGGCATCTGCATTAAAAATCTGTGGCGAGGTAACGTTTCTTAATCGGGTTAGATCAAAAATTTGCAAACCGTGTCCATTAGCTTCACTAACAATGTAAGCGTAATTGTTGTAAACTTTCATTTCACGCCAAAAACTAGAGCTATTGTTATGTGAATTTAATTTTCCTAAGTATATAGGAGCAGATGGTATTGTAATATCAACAAAAGCGGTATGAGTAGTACAGCCCATTATGGCATACTCTTTTCCGTTTAGAGGGTCAGTCCAACCCCAGCAACTACTTCCTTCTGTAGAATTATTGCCTCCAATTTGAGAAAATGAAAGTTGAGACATTAAATCAACTTTATTACAAGGATAAATTCCAGCAAAACCATTAGTACATATTGTTTGACTAAATGCATTATTGATTGTAAAAATTGCAATAAACACTAAGAGATTATTTTTCATTTATTTTGATTTAAAAAATCTAATATTAATTATTACACATGCAACGCTCTATTCTCTGTAGCCGCTAAAGCAGCTTCTTTAATGGCTTCAGCAAATGTGGGATGTGCATGTGACATTCTTGCAATATCTTCGGCTGATGCTCTGAATTCCATTGCGGTTACTGCTTCAGCAATCAAATCGGCGCAACGAGCTCCAATCATGTGAACACCCAAAACTTCATCCGTTGTTGCATCGGCTAAAATCTTAACAAATCCGTCTAAATCTCCTCCAGCTCTAGCTCTTCCTAATGCTTTAAAAGGGAAACTTCCTGCTTTATAGGCAACGCCAGCTTCATTTAATTGTTCTTCTGTTTTTCCAACAGCAGCAACCTCTGGCCAAGTATAGACCACACCTGGAATTAAATTATAATCGATATGTGGTTTTTGACCTGCTATGATTTCGGCAACCATCACGCCCTCTTCTTCGGCTTTGTGTGCTAACATGGCACCACGAACAACATCACCAATGGCATAGATATTCGGGATGTTCGTTTGCAAATGATCATTAACTTCGACCATGCCGCGTTCTGTAATTTTCACTCCTGCTTTATCAGCATTTAATCCGTCTGTGTAGGGACGACGACCAACCGATACTAGGGCATAATCGCCTTCGAGCGTTATGATTTCACTTTTGGCATTTTCGGCTTGAATGGTAACTGAATTTCCTTTTCGTTCTACTGATTTCACTTTGTGTGAGACATAGAATTTCATGCCTTGTTTTTTTAATACTTTGGTCAATTCTTTTGACAAACCAGCATCCATTCCAGGAATGATTCTGTCCATAAATTCTACTACCGATACTTGTGCACCAAGTCTGAGATATACTTGTCCCAACTCAATCCCTATAACACCACCACCAATAATGACGAGATGTTTTGGAACTTCAGGCAATTTTAATGCTTCAGTTGAAGTAATAATTCTTTCTTTATCCAATGTTATAAAAGGTAAATTGGATGGTTTTGAACCTGTTGCTATGATGATATTTTTTGCTTCAATGGTTTCTGATGTGCCATCGGCTTTGGCAACAGCCACATGAGTAGCATCAACAAAAGAACCTAATCCATTATATACAGTTACATTATTTTTGTCCATCAGAAATTGAACACCGCCACTGGTTTGATCTACAACTGCTTGTTTGCGTGCAATCATTTTTTCTAAATTCACTTTTACTTCACCCGATACTTCGATACCATGGTCTGCAAAGTGTTGTAATTCTTCATAGTGATGCGAAGAAGCGAGTAATGCTTTTGATGGGATGCAACCTACATTAAGGCAAGTTCCGCCAAGTGTGGAATATTTTTCGATAATTGCGGTTTTGAAACCTAACTGGGCACAACGGATTGCTGCAACATATCCGCCTGGACCCGAACCTATAATGACAACGTCAAATGAACTCATAGCTTTAATTTTGGGTGTGTTTTTATTTATGTGTCGCAAAATTACAAATGTTTTTTGGTATTTTTAATGGGAGATTGTTTTTTTAAAAAGCAATCCCATTTCCTATGTGGTTATGAATCAATATAAGCCAGAACCCAGAGAAGAATTACAGAACCAGAACCATCTTTTTTTCAAGCATTTGGGTCAAATATTTGCTGTTTTTTTTCTGCTTCTTGATTTGTTGGATTGTCTGGAATGTATTTGGCTCATCGCAACCACACACCACCACTGGTATTTACAATTCCTGCAGTTAAATCTATAATTCTAGGTTTGTTGAGCCACCAATTTATGGTTGGAATGATCAATTGGATAATGAAACCCAATAGTGCTCAACAAAGCGTTGACGTTGTAATTCAAACTTAACTCTTTATAGTTTTAGAAAATATCGGATTACATCACACCTAACCTAAACCTTTTCCCTATATTTAGCCCAACTAAACCAAAACCAATGAAAAAAGCACTACTACTAGCATTCGTTATAACAGCAACCATCACTACTGCACAAAATACCTACATTCTTTGCGGTAAATTAATCGATACCCGCAGCGGAAAAGTACAAACCAACAAAACCATAGTCGTAACCGACAAAACAATCATCCGCATTGAAGATGGTTTCATACTCCCCAAAAACACTAAAGATAAAACTATCGACCTAAAAACCAAAACCGTAATGCCGGGTTGGATAGATATGCACGTTCATTTGGAAGAAGAAACGAGCCCGACATCCTATTTAGAAGAGTTTACTTTAAATGATGCTGATGTAGCTTATAATGCAGAAGTTATTGCAAAAAAGACTCTAATGGCAGGATTTACTACAGTAAGAGACTTGGGTGGAAGCGGTGTTAATGTATCTTTGAGAAACGCCATCAATAGTGGTAAAGTTACTGGTCCTAGGGTATTTACAGCCGAAAAATCATTGGCATCAACAGGTGGTCATGCTGACCCAAGCAATGGGTATCGAAAAGATTTAATGGGTAATCCAGGACCAAAGGAAGGGGTGGTAAACAGTGTTGAAGATGCCTGCCAAGCCGTACGTCAAAGGTATAAAAATGGTGCCGATTGGATAAAAATAACAGCTACAGGAGGTGTGTTGAGTATGGCCAAAAGTGGAACAAACCCTCAATTCACAGAAGAAGAGATGTTAGCTATAGTTACCACTGCAAAAGATTATGGAATGAAAGTTGCCGCTCATGCTCATGGTGATGAAGGGATGCGACGTGCTGTAATAGCGGGGGTAAAGACTATAGAACATGGAACTGAAATGAGCGAAGCTACTATGGATTTGATGATAAAAAACAATTGTTATTTAGTACCCACCATTACAGCAGGAAAGACAGTTGAAGAAAATGCTAAAATACCCTATTATTATCCCGCAATTGTTGTACCTAAAGCACTTTCCATCGGGCCAAGAATTCAAGAAACCTTTGCCAAAGCGTATAAAAAAGGGGTACCAATTGCTTTTGGAACCGATGCTGGCGTATTTGAACATGGTCAAAATGCTAGAGAATTTATTTATATGACAGAAGCTGGAATGCCTACCATGAAGGCATTACAATGTGCTACAATAACCAATGCTTTATTACTAGATATGGATAAGAAAATAGGCGTTTTAGAGGCAGGTTACCTAGCTGACATTATTGCTACAAACGAAGATCCAACAGCGAATGTAAAAACCGTAACCGATGTCATCTTTGTAATGAAAGAAGGAGTTGTTTATAAAAGTAACTAGGGAATAGCGATTTTGTATTAGAAACTCGTAATTCGCAATTTCTAATTCGTAATTTTTACTAAATTTGCTATCCAAAAATTAAATACCACAATAAATATGGGAATGAACAAAAACACAGTGCTAGGATGGGCTACATTAATAATGATAATCATGGGATTAGTCCTCATAGGATTAGGAATATACCGCTATGCTGATACCGCTGGTTGGGGATTTGGAACCGTTGGGGTAGGGTTCTTAGCCAATGCTTGGGTATTTAGTTCGCTAAAAGGAAGAGTGTAAAAAGCATTCACTGGCCAATATATATTTGAAATCATTGCTATCAGATAAAATTCAATTTAAGACTTTTTACTAAAAATTAGTAAACTTGCAAAGGGGCTAAGACGCAATAAACAGTAAATTTTCTTTGCGCCTTAGCGACAAATACTCAAAACTAGTAAAAGCCAATTAAAATTTCATAAAACACAATAAAATCAATGTTTGGCATGATATTTAAAAAGTTTTATCGGGCATTAATGATTGGAAATATTATTTTTATGATGAAATGAATAAGTTTTTAAAAGTATCCATCCTATTTTTTTTGGTTTCCCCGATGCTTTTAGGTGCCCAAATAACAGATTCGTTGCGTATAAAAAATAATACTCATCTTCCTATTCAAACAGTAATTGACTCAGTAAGCAGTTCTAAACTTGTAGATACTATTAGCTCAAATACTAAAAGAAATAAAAAAAAGAATGACACACCCGATGTCTTGTATCTTCTTAATGGAGACAAATTAACTGGCAAAATTGTCTCTTTTGAACAAGGGCGTTTACGTTTTGATGCACAAGGTCCAGGAAATGTATATATCAAATGGTATAAGATAAAATCTATAAGTGGTGGAAGCAAAGTGTATAGGGTTGAAAATGATAAAGGAGAAATTTTTATAGGTAGAATAATTGAAAATCCTATAAGTGGTGAAATAACAGTTTTAAGCATACCCAAACAAGAATTAAAACTTGAACATGTTATCCGAATTTATCCTCTTGAAACAGAATGGTTTAAAGGGTTTAAAGGTGATTTAGGTGGCGGGGTAAGCTATACAAAATCTTCGGATGTATTTCGTATCAATGCAGAAAGTAATCTTTACTATGTCATTTCGAAATGGAGGTTTGTTTCTAATCTCTCTTATATATCAACCTCTACGAGAGATTCCGATTTTTCAGAAAGAATTCAATTTACCTTACAAGAGTTTTATACGCTACAAAATAAATGGTTTCTATATGAACAAAATTCGTTTAACAGGAATGATGAATTGGGAATTGATGCAAAGATTTCATTTGGGATAGGTGGCGGTAATTTTATTGTCCTGACAGAAAAACAAAAATTAAAAGTTTTTTCAGGCATCTTGCAGAATTTCGAAAAAACAATACAAAGAGTTAAATTCACTTCAGATATTGAATGGCCATTGGCTTTGCAACACAACATATATAGTTTTCTACATCCCAATTTAACCTCTTCAACTTCACTTACTTCTTTCGTAGGAATCACCGAACAAGGCAGGTATCGCTTTGATGCATCTACCGATTTAACTTGGGAATTTGTGACTAATTTTAAATTGGAATTATCTTTTTACTATAACTATGACAATAAAATAATTCAAGGAAAAAACAATCAAGAAGATTATGGATATGTACTTTCCCTTTTATTAAATTTAAAATAAAATCATTTTTATATTTTTTTTTAAAAAACTATCTTTGTTAACATAAATTTTTAAACAATACACAACAACATGTCAGACGATAAGAAAGTAATGTATATTTTTTTAAGTAATTGATTTTTAATAATTTATATTTTATATAAAATAAAGTGGGAATGTTTTAATTAAAAGTGGGAACATTATAAACACATTCATATAAAAATAAACCCCTTCAATTGAAGGGGCTTTATAATTTACAACTCAACGGCTAAAAGTTCTTTACCTAATGAATGTAAAGCATTTTCGATTTTCTCTCTTTGTTCAACTCTTGGTTTTCTGTGACCTGTTGAATAGTGTTGTAATTGTTTTTGATTAATACCTGTTATTTTTTCTAAAGCGGAATTAGTAAAAATTCCTTTATAATAGTTTAATAAACTAATAGTGTCAAATTTATATACTAACTCATAGTCACCTTTTAAAGACTGAGGACAACTATTTAACTCTCTTAATGTTTCTATACAATCCAAAATATCTTGTTTGCAGTCTTGAACAGTATCTCCTCCACCTACAATAGCTCTTTCATTCTCAGAGTATCCCCAAAACCCATCATCATTTTTTTCAATAATAATTTTAATACTTTTCATGATTTTAATTTTTGTTGTTATTAAGTTTCTTGTTAATGGAAATGAGACTACAACCCCATTTCCTTTTTTAATTTTAATTCTAAACCTTTCCCAAGTTCTTTTGCTCCGTGGTTTGGAATAACTATCTCTACACCATCTTTAATATAGATTTCGTGACTTCCTTTGCCCTGTCGCAAAAACTCCCAGCCATTTCGTTTTGCTAACCTGATGAATTCACTACATTTCATAGAACTTTATTTTTAATCACCTGTCAAAGATAGTAATTATACTATCATTTTAAAAATGTTTTTTAATTTTTTTTCTTTTTGTTAATGTTTAGTATATAAACAACTAAACCGCTCAAAAAGGTTAATATTTAAGGCATCAATAATGAGAATAATAGAAGTTATATTCAGCAAACGCCTGACTGCAAAAAAATTATCTTTTTACTATAACTATGACAATAAAATAATGCAAGGAAAAAACAATCAAGAAGATTATGGTTATGTACTTTCCCTTTTATTAGATTTAAAATAAAATCATTTTTATTAATTTTTAAAAGTTATAGGGCTAATTTATTTTACTTCTTAGAATCAAAAAATAAGGCATTTGTCCTGTTTTTAGATTTTTGGAAATCATTATCATGATTGTCAATCACCACAAAATCGTTTTCAATGCCTTGGTATTTGAAAAATTCGATTTTCATTTCTAAAACTCGCTAAAATACAATTAGTAACAAAGAGGCAATATACAAATGCAAAAAACCGTCTCTGTATTGGAGACGGCTTTTTACTAATCAAAATAAATTTTAGAATCTGTACCCCAAACCCAATTGAATGGATGTGGTACCTACTTTGGATACTGGGCCATCATAAATGTTGGCTAATCCTAAGTTATAACGTGCATCGAATAATAATCCAGATTTCATTTCGTATCCTGCACCAAAACCAATTCCGTAATCAAGTGATTTTACGGTGTCTTTTATGCCAGCATCGCCACCCGCTTTAATTGCTATTTCTGGCCCAGCTTGCACATTAAATGCTTCAGTAATATAATATTTTCCCATAATAGGAATTCGCAAAAAATTTAGTTTTGCATCTTTAGCACCTTCGGCAGAATACAATACTTCGGGTTGTAAATGCAGTTTCTCTGATAGCGAAAAATCAACTAAACCACCTACATAAAACCCGATTGTAGCAGTTGTAGCCAGATCGCCCGTGAAATTTGAATTTGATAAACCCGCTTTCACTCCAAATGCCATTCCTTTTTTGTCTTGTGCATTAGTGAATGTGAAAGCACAAACTAATATTGCAGATAAAATAATTTTTTTCATTTTTTTAATTTTTAAAAGTTATAAGGCAAATTTATATTGCTTTTAAGAATCAAAAAATAAGGCATTTGTCGTATTTTTAGTTTTAGAGCACAAATTAATTATGAAATTAATTTGTTGTTTTTTGCTTTTTCAACTGCCTCTAATTTGTTGTGAACTTGAAGTTTACCGTAAATATTTTCTACATGTTTTCGGACTGTATTTGTAGAAAGACACAAATTATCGGCAATATTACTATATTTTATGCCTTTAGAGAGTTGCTCTAAAACTTCAATTTCTCGAACCGTCAACTTATGCGATTCATCAGTAGTGTCTTCTAAAATGATAGGATTTCTAAATAATTTTAAAGTTTTCATCGCTACAGAAGGCGTCATTGTAGCACCACCATTTAGCGTATCTAAAATGCCTTGTTTCAAATCGGTTGCTTTAACTTCTTTGAGCAAATAGCCGTCGGCACCGGCTTTTATGGCATTCAGAATATTTTCGTCATTATCAAAAGCGGTTAGCATAATGATTTTTATATGTGGATATTTTTGTTTGATAAGTAATGTAGCTTCAATCCCGTTCATAACAGGCATTTCAATATCTATTAAAATCAAATCGATCGTATGATTTTCTTTGAGTTTCTTAAGTAATTCAGCACCATTATCGGCTGAAAATTTAACTTTAATATCTTCAAAAAAGGATAGTTTTTCTTTAATAGCGTTTATCAAAAATGAATTATCGTCGACAATAGCAATTTTTATCATAAGTTTTTATTTAATTTCGAGACTAACTGTTGTACCTGAATTTGTATTTGAAAGAATTTCTATAGTTCCATCAATGGAACTCATTCGTTTTTGCATGTTTTTTAATCCGTTTCCTTTTGATACGGTTTCAGGATTAAATCCTATACCGTTGTCTGTAATTTTAATGCTTGTTCTGCCCAAAACGTCATTTATATCTATCGAAATCTGACTGGCTTTGGCATATTTTAGGGCATTATTTATGGCTTCTTGAATCGTTCTGTAAATATTCATTCCTTCAACAGAAGTTAGTTTTTTATGTTTTACTTTTTCCTCAATTTGAACATTGAAGTCAATTTTTTCAGTCGCTAATTTTGCATTTTCAATGAAATTATATATTCTCGAAATTAATTCTTCAAAACCTATTTCTGAACTATTCATTGCCCAAATGGTGTCTCGAAGTTCTATGATTGTAGCTTGAGTAAAATTACTAATATTAGAAAGTTTCCTGTCCAATTTGTCATTGGTAATATCAAAAGCCATTTTTATAGTGTCTATAGATGAAATAATAAAGGTGAGTTGTGCACCAATATTATCGTGTAAATCTCTTGAAATTGTTAATCGTTGTTCTTGTAATTTATCTTGCGATTCTATTTTGAGAATAGCATTTTGTAGTTCAAACTCTTGTTCTTGTTGGTTGTTCTTGATTTTTTGTTGACGATAAAGAAAGAATATAATAATAATTACCAATACTGCTACAATAGAACCAGCAAGTATAATGGTATTTTTTTGTTTTGCGTCTGCTTTATTTTGCGTAATTAATTTTTCTTTTTTAACGGTTTGATATTTGGTTTCAAGTTCGTTGATACTTTTTGTTTTTTCGATGGAAAAAAGACTGTCTTTTCCAATATTATATAAGTTTGAATAATAATAAGCTTGAGTAAAATTTCCTAATTTGGCATTTGCTTTTGAAATGGTGTTATATGAATTTATTAACAAATAATAGGTTTTTGATTTCTGGGCATTTTCCAATGCTATTTTTGACCAATAAATACTTTTTTCATATTTTTTTTGTTTAATTAAGCAATTTGCATAGGTATTTGATACATCGGATACTTCGTAAAAATTCTCATATTTGATGTGATTATTTATTGCTTCAATATAGTTTAAATTGGCTTTTTCATATTGATGAAGACTGTCATAAACAATTGCAATTGTTGAGATAGGATAGCCCAAATAACTCTCGTGGCCTAAATTTTTGTATCCGTTTTTGGCTATTTCTGAATACTTTAAAGCTTCTTGAAATTTGCCAAAATTAATATAAACAGAACCCAAATTTCCTGACACTATGGTAATGCCCGTTTTATCATTTATTTTAGCATATAAATCGTAGGCATTTTTGTAATATTCTAAAGTTTTTTTATAGTTTTTTTGATTTTTGAATAAAACACCAATGTTAATATTTACCATGGCCTGTTTGCCGAAATCTTTCTTTTTTTCGTAATAATAAACGGACTTTACATAATTATTTAATGCTTCCGAAAACTGTCCCATTTGATCCAATGAGGTACCTATATTATTAAAAGAATCCGCAATACCTAGTGAATCTTTTATTTTAATTCGAAGTTGTAATGCTTTTTTATGATAAATTATAGCTGAATCTAGATTGCTATTGTATTGAAAAGTATTGCCAATAGTATTATAGGAATTAGCTAATAATTTGTCACTCTTTAGATTTTTAGCCACCACAAAAGCTTTTTTGGCAAAAATCATTGCTGTTTTAAGATCAGAATAACTGTATTCTTCAGATAATAGCGTTAGTGTATTATATTCTTTTTCACTTTTTTCGTTTGTAAGACATTTTTTTAAGCTATCGATTTTTTGTAGCTGTGAAGAAACAACAACTGGAAAAACAAAAAAAATAAATTGTACTGTTTTTTTTAACATAATAATGCAATTTAAAATAATTTAGTTCAAAACTTGAAGATATTTTTGACAGAATTACTGTTTTTTTGTTAAAATCTCAAACATAGAATAATTCAAATTTACTATCTTTTCGTTTAGGACTGAAGTTGCACATTTTATTTGATATTCCAATTCAGCTGAAATTATTAATGAATCGTTTTGTAGTTTAACTTTTTTTAAAATAGTTTGTTTAATATCTTCTAAAGTTGCAACTTTTTGTTCAAATAAAGCTTTCTCTTTTTGAAAATTGTTTATTATTATAAAAATTATAAAACTAAAAATGCTAATAATTAATATAATTAGGGAATTCATTGTGTTGTGGTTTTTAAAATAAATAGGTGGAGAAAAAGACAGCTTAAAATAGTTAATTTAAATAAGAAGCTTTCATATATATACGAAAGCTCCTTAAATTAACATATTTAAATTTGATTTTTTACAAAGTTCTTACACCATTTATGGTTATTGTTTCGTTGTCTGAATTAAGAAAACTACCTGTTAAAACATATCCTGAAATTGTCCCTAACACAGTTGTGTTTTCATCAATTATTTGATTGGTCGCATTATTGAAAGTTCCATTGATTTCATCGACTACTGTTCCTCCATCTTTTTTAGCAACACCAGCCCATTTAGAAAGTCCTCTAGACAAAACGATATTGAAAACACCAGTTTCGCCAGTTTTTGAATAAGTGCCCATATATGCTTCAATCAAAGAAGTAGAAGTTTCTTTGTAAATTTGGAAAGTGGCATTCGGGTGTCCAGGAATATCTGAACTTGTTACCGTGGGAGTTAATCCACTTAATCCAACAGCAAAAGTAATTGAAACAGGACTTCCGTTGAAAGTTCCTGTAAAAGGAGCCACATAATCTTGGCCGTCAACTGGCGTAACAGTTGATGTTAATAGGGCTGTGACTCCATCTAAAACCATTGTTGCGGTAATGGTGTTGCTTCCATTTTGTATGTTGATGGAAATTGTGCCTGTGGAACCAACCACCACGCCTTTGTAAATTCCTTTCGCAATGCCATCGTTTGCAGGCAATGCCTCGGGTGCGCTTGCGCAAGTTGCACACGTATAGGGTTCTGTGTCGTTTTTTGAACACGATAACATTAATAAGCCAAAAATGGCTAAAGCAATAATTTTTTTCATTTTTTGAATTTTTAAATTGATATATTAATTTTTGCCTACTCTCTTAATAAGGATTTTCGGCTTGCTCCTGTTTTTTTCTTACTAGTAATGACGTTAATCTGCAACTTTTATTGCATTATAACTTTACCAACCCATAGGTTTTCGTAGTCTTTGTCCATACCTACATATAGAATACTATTTTCTTTTTCATCATATTGGCTTGAATTGTCTTCGTTTAGAAAATAGTTGCCATTACCTAAAACCTTGAAAGGGCTTAAAGAAGTATTCTCTAAATCAATTTTTGTAATTCTAGGAAAATAATGTGCAGAAAAAGTAGTATTGCCATCATAGGCATCAATAAAAGAAGTATAACCTTTCATGCCCTTTACTTCCATAAGTTCTAAATAAACACTTTTACCATCTGGCGAGGGATAAAAGTTTTGATACATCGGAAATAGCATACTCTTTTTATCATCGTTCATTTTGCCAATTCCATATTGTGTTTTGAGATTACCATTTTTATCAAAATGGAAACAAACAATATCTTCATATGAAGTTTCTTTGTTTTCTAATCCCATCATAACAGTAGACGATATTTGTCCGGTTACTAAAAACTCATTCGATTTTGTTACAAAGAAGTTTTCAATTAAGAATTTTTTACCTTTATAAACACTGGCATCTTTGTCGCCAGGAGCCGTTTTGAATTTGGATTTAAAGTCGGCTATTGGAGTGTTTGTGCTAAAATCATTTTGATTGCCACTAAATCGAAGAATATGGAAATTATCCATTTTTTCAGCTGTTGATTTTTCCCATTTTGCCAATAATTTATTGGCAGCGGCACCTGGGTTATCTATTGGTGCATATTCGTTGAAAACTTTTTCAAAGCAGTTGTTTTCTTTGGTTGAACTTCCAAAAAAATAAATACTATCATCTTTTTTATAAACCGATGTAATTAGTAACGCAGAAGCAGGACTTTTAAATTCACATTTATTAATCTGATTTCCTTCAATATCAAATTGATAGTAGACGTATTTTGAAATATCATTTGCACCTTTGTTTGGAGCAAAAATCATTACTATATTTTCATTTTGTAATTGATCACAATATACCATTGAATAAGAACCGGTTAAGTCTAAAGGTTTTTCTTTGAAATTTAATGTTTCATCTACCATTAGAATTACAAATTGATCACTTTGGTTATTTTCTTTATCATCAATTTTTGTTATACAAAACAAATTTTGTTTGTCATTATCACTTGAACTATATGCCGCATATCCTATATACGATTTGCTATTATCATTTTTAAATTTTACTGTTTCATCTGAAATAGTTTTTTTAGTAACATACCTTTGTTTATCTCTATTCCATGTTTTTAACCTCACAATTTTGTTAATTTTTAATTTCATACTCAACACATCAAATGAGTTTGAACCGCCAACATAGGCATAAAATGATGTTCTCTCATAATCAGCTTGGTCTTTTTTATCATCTTTTGAATCAGAAGTAGTAATGAAATTTAAGTTTTTGTCAAAACTGTATTTTTCAAAAGAAACAGCATCACTTTTTTTATCTACTTTCATTTTAAAAGTGATATTGGCAGTACCATCATTGTCTTTGGAAACGTCATACAGGTATCCTTTTTGAGCTTTCTTACTCATAGGTTGTACGCTTTCTTTAGTTTCTTGTGCCGAAGCAGATCCAACAATAAATAATAGAATTCCGTAGTAAAATGTTTTCATGTTTGTTTATGATTAAATGTTTTGTCAAAATTGCTGTTTAGATTAAAACAAAAAAATACGGCATTTGTCGTATTTTTATAAAAGTCACTTAAAGTTGCTTAAGAAACGTAAGTAGAAACCTAAATTGTCTTCTTTAGGTGCCTTATTTTTCAGGTATGTATTTCAAAAACATATCCGATATTTTTAAAAAAAGTTTACGGTAACCCGTTGGTTGCCATGATTAAATACGTCTCTTCAAGTGTCCGCCGTGGCGAATGACCCGAGGATGAATAGCCGAAAGGAACGAAGCACACAAGCGAAGCGACTGCCAAAGCAAATCGAGAACCGTGTTTATTCAAAATTTTCATATTCTTGATACGATTTTATTCTCGAAGTTTCCGAAGGAAATCATAAAACTGATGAAAAATTATTCTAAAAAACTAATTATACCCAACGGGTTAAAAAATTCTTTTTTTGTTTTTAATTGTATTTCAAAGATTGAATGATTAGAATTCCAAAATCATCTTTTGCATTCTTTTTAATTAAAACTATCTTTGTTGTCATTATGTGATTTTAGGAATTAAAATTTCAAAAAAAAAATATATAAATTAGTATTATAGTGGAAACAAAAAGTGGGAGCATTTTATGTGAAAATCATAAAGTAAAAAATTGTAATTTTATAAATATATCAAAATCAACTATTTAATTAATATTCAAAATAACAATGTCAGACGATAAAAAAGTAATTTTCTCAATGCAACGATTGAGTAAATCGTATCAAGGAAGTGATAAACAAGTTTTAAAAAACATCTATTTGAGTTTCTTTTATGGAGCCAAAATAGGGATTCTCGGGCTTAACGGTTCGGGAAAATCTTCACTCTTGAAGATTATTGCGGGAGTTGATAAAAACTACCAAGGTGATGTAGTATTTCAACCCGGTTATACTGTTGGTTACTTGGAGCAAGAACCAAAACTAGATGAAACCAAAACCGTTTTAGAAATCGTAAAAGAAGGCGTAGCCGAGACGATGGCGCTGTTGGACGAATTCAATAAAATCAACGATATGTTTGGGTTGCCCGAAGTCTATGAAGATGCCGATAAGATGGACAAATTGATGGACCGTCAAGCGCAACTGCAAGATAGAATAGATGCATGTGGCGCCTGGGAAATTGATAATAAACTAGAAGTCGCCATGGATGCGCTTCGCACTCCCGAAGGGGATATGCCAATAAGTGTCCTGTCGGGTGGTGAAAAACGCAGAGTAGCACTTTGTCGTTTGCTGCTGCAAAATCCAGATGTGTTATTACTTGATGAGCCGACCAACCATCTCGATGCCGAAAGTGTACTCTGGTTAGAGCAACATTTGGCGCAATATGCAGGAACTGTAATTGCCGTTACCCACGATAGGTATTTCCTAGACAACGTTGCCGGTTGGATTTTGGAACTCGATAGAGGAGAAGGCATACCCTGGAAAGGAAACTACTCTTCTTGGTTAGACCAAAAATCGAAACGCATGGAACAAGAAGAAAAAGTGGCTTCCAAACGCAGAAAGACTTTAGAACGTGAGTTAGAATGGGTGCGTCAAGGTGCTAAAGGCCGTCAAACCAAACAAAAAGCGCGTTTGCAGAACTATGATAAACTTTTAAACGAAGACCAAAAAGAATTAGACGAAAAATTAGAAATCTACATTCCGAATGGCCCACGTTTGGGAACTAATGTGATTGAAGCAAAAAATGTAGCCAAAGCTTTTGGAGACAAATTATTATACGACAACTTAAACTTTACCTTACCACAAGCCGGAATTGTGGGTATCATCGGACCAAATGGTGCCGGAAAATCGACTATTTTCAGAATGATAATGGGTGAAGAAAAAACAGATGCTGGGGAGTTCAGTGTTGGTGATACCGTCAAAATTGCCTACGTAGATCAAGCACATTCGAACATTGACCCCAATAAATCCATTTGGGAAAACTTTTGTGATGGTCAAGAATTAATTATGATGGGTGGAAGGCAAGTAAATTCGAGAGCGTATTTATCTCGTTTTAACTTTGGCGGAAGCGATCAAAACAAAAAAGTAGCTGCACTTTCGGGTGGCGAACGCAACCGTTTGCATCTGGCCATGACCTTAAAAGAAGAAGGAAATGTATTATTATTAGATGAGCCAACCAATGATTTAGATATCAACACGCTACGTGCTTTGGAGGAAGGTTTGGAAAACTTTGCTGGTTGTGCAGTAGTCATTAGTCACGACCGTTGGTTTTTAGACAGAATTTGTACGCACATCTTAGCTTTTGAAGGCAACTCCGAAGTATATTATTTTGAAGGTGGTTTTTCAGAATATGAAGAGAATAAGAAAAAACGTTTAGGAGTAGACGCAACACCCAAACGGATTAAATACCGTAAATTGATTAGAAATTAATTGAATATCAGAAAATCCCGAGCAATCGGGATTATTTTTTCAATAAATACTTTATATTTGATGTCTAAAGTAACCCAATGATTAGGTTTAAACACATTTATTTCCTTTTTTTGTTTCTATTTTCCTTGTCTACTCTTGTGGCACAAGAGCATAAAGAAGAAAAGGATGTGATAGAGAAATTAATCAATGATGCAGTTGTTGATTATATGGATTCTGACTATGGCAAAGCATTACAGACTTCAAAGCAAGCTTTAATGAGATCATTTGCTATTAATGATAATTTATTAATTGCTCAATCCTATAACACTATTGGGGTTATTTTCAATGAATGTTCTGATTCAAAAAAAGCAATTGAGTTTTATGAAAAAGCATTATCCTATGCTCAAAAAGAAAATAGTGACTTACTATTTAATTGGATATACAGTAATTTAGGAAGTGTATATTATTTCAATAATATTGATGTAAATAAGGGTATAGTTTATTACAAAAAATCCCTTTTTTATGCCGAAAAAATAAAAGACACAGTACAGATTGAATATACCAAACTCAATTTAGCAAGTGCTTATTTTGCTGTAAAAAGATATGATTTAGGGAACGAGCAAATTGATGCAGTTCGGGAACAAATTTTAAATAAAAATAACCAAGAGGCGAAACTATCTTTAAACTTGTTGATTGGCATTTATTCGAGTAAAAAGAATAAAAAGCTAGTTGCTGAACAACATTTTTTTACCGCTAAAAAGATTGCCGAAGAAAATGGTTATGATTCATTTTTGATTAATGTTTATGAAAACCTCGTTAATCATTATGAATTTTATAAAGAAAGCAAAAATGAATTATTATATCAAGCCAAATTAGACTCACTAAACAAAGTTGTTTATTCTGATGAAAAACTCGAAAAATTTAGAAAAGCAGCTGATCAAATAGAATTAGATGAATATAAAATACAATTAAACCGAATTGAAAAAGTAAACGTAGATCATCAAAAAAGTATAAAAGATTCTAAATTAATAGCTATTCTATTTATGCTAGTCCTGATAATTTTATTATTGTTTTTGTTGACTTTATATAAAAACATAAAACTAAGAGAACAAGCTAATCGTGAATTGAAATTGGCTAATGTAGCATTAAAACAAGCCAAAGATGAAGCGGAAGAAGCATCTAAATTAAAATCACAATTTGTTTCCACCATTACACATGAACTCAGAACACCATTATATGGTGTAATTGGTTTAACCAATATTATATTGGACGAGCACAAAGAATTAGGAAATAGTCCACACTTGAAATCTTTAAAATTTTCAGCAAAATATTTACTTTCATTAGTTAATGATATCCTTCAAATGAATAAAATTGAAGAGAAGCGCATTGTTCTAGAAAACCTAATTTTTAACTTAACAGATGAAATCACAACCATTAAAAACTCTGTTGAATATATTGCCGATAAAAATAATGATACATTAACTATAGAAATAGACACTTCAATTCCTGAATTTTTAATTGGTGACAAACTTCGACTTTCTCAAATCATAATGAACTTAGTAAGTAATGCTTTGAAGTTTACCAAGAACGGACATGTTTCGCTCATAGCAGATTTAAAACATGTCGAAGGAAGTACCTATTTTATAGAATTTAAAGTAAAAGATACCGGAATTGGAATTGCCAAAGAAGACCAAGAAAAAATCTTTGAACAGTTTGTTCAAATTGAACGCAAAGAGGAAGATTATCAAGGAACGGGATTAGGATTATCTATTGTTTCTCGATTGATAAAATTATTTGATAGTGAAATTCATTTAGAAAGTGAGCAAAATGTTGGCACTACTTTTTCATTTACCATTGGTTTTGAATATGACCAAGAGAAATCAAAAGAAATTATCAACGAAATAGAAGTTGACTTATCACAAAATTTAGTTTACAATATTCTAGTGGTAGAAGATAATAAAATCAATCAAATAGTGACTAAAAAAATCATTCAAAACAGCAATATGACTTGCACTATAGTTGATGATGGTTTTGCTGCTTTAGTTGCCATTGAAAAGGAACATTTTGACTTAATCCTCATGGATATCAATATGCCACTCATAAACGGTTTTGAAACAACAAGAAAAATTAGGGAGAAAGGTATAAAAATACCGATAATTGCTTTAACTGCTTTTGACAAACAAGAAGTTACAGAAGAAGCACTTGCTGCAGGAATGAATGATATTATGGTAAAACCTTTTGATCCATCAAAATTATTTCAAGTTGTAGCTAAAAATATAAAAAATAAAAAAAGCGTTGATTAATACCAACGCTTTTTGTTTTTCTTTGAAGCTTCTGATTTTCTTGAATTACTACCCTCAGGTTTTTTTTTGTTTCTCAAATCGGGCTTGGTTTCTTTAGTAGCTTCTACTACTTTCCAAGGAAAAGGATGGTCCTTCATTATTTTTACATTCACTTTAATCAATTTTTGAATATCCTTCCAATACGGTTCTTCGTCTCTTCCACAAAATGAAATTGAGATTCCGCCATTACCAGCACGACCCGTTCGACCAATGCGGTGTACATAGGTTTCGGGAATATTAGGCAAATCAAAATTGATTACATAAGGCAAACTTTCAATATCAATACCACGAGCAGCAATATCTGTAGCGACAAGCACTGTAATTTCTCTGTTTTTGAAATGATCCAAAACCCGTTGTCTTGCCGTTTGTGATTTATCACCATGAATAGCTTCGGCATTCACTCCTTGCTTTTTCAAAGCTTTTACCACATTGTCTGCACCATGTTTTGTTCTCACAAAAACCAACACATTGTTGAGGTTTTCATTGCGTATCAAATGGTATAACAAACCACGTTTGTTGTCTTTATCTACAAAATAGATTTGTTGCTCAATAATTTCTGCCGTCGAAGAGACTGGAGTAACCGAAACGTATTCGGGTTTGTTTAAAAAAGTATCAGCCAATTCTCGGATTGCCATTGGCATTGTAGCCGAAAACAATAGCGTTTGTCTATTTGTTGGAACTAATTTTACAATTTTTCTAACATCATTTATAAAACCCATGTCGAGCATCAAATCTGACTCGTCTAAAACCAAATAATGCAGACTATCAAAATCAATAAAACCTTGTTTGTGCAAATCCAATAATCTTCCGGGTGTAGCAATAAGTATGTCAACGCCTTTTTTTAATTGATCTACTTGTGGTACTTGGGAAACTCCACCAAAAACGGTTAATTGTCTAATGTTGGTATATTTTCCATAGGTGTCAAAACTCTCGCCAATTTGAACGGCCAATTCGCGAGTTGGAGTTACAACCAAACAACGAATTTCTTTAGTTTTTTTGGACGAACCTATCATTCTGTGTAAGTTGTGTAGGATAGGGATAGCAAAAGCTGCCGTTTTTCCGGTTCCAGTTTGGGCACAACCTACTAAATCTTTTCCTGCTAATATAAATGGAATGGCTTTTTCTTGAATAGGTGTGGGGCTGGTATATCCTTCTTCAAAAACAGCTCTCTGAATACTTTTGGATAATGATAAATCTTCGAATAACATGTAATCTTGTTTAAGCGGTAAAGATACAGAAATAAAGTACGAGGTACGAAATACGAAGGCAGAATAAAAAGGAACTCTTCTTCCAACTTCTAACTTCTAACTTTGTGCCTAAACAAGTTCTCTTCTCGATTTGATGAAATCAGTAACCAAATAGCCAATGAGTTTGCCAATAAGGTGATTGTTTTTTTCTTCTCCAAGTTCAGGTGCCCCTTCGCAAATATGGATGTAGGAAGCATTTTTATGTTTGCCAAAAAAATATACAAACTGACGCAATTCTTCAACCGAAAAACCGCTCATGGTCATAGCACTACTGGCAATATTGGGCAATGAATCTAAGTCTATTTCAATTCCGTAGGCATCATTTTTTATAAAGTCCAATGCGGTATTTAGCTCTTGCTGGAAGTTTTTTTGTTGTCGTACTTTTATTTCGTCATAGGTATTGTAGCATACTCTATCTTCAATTTTCTTCAAATTATCCAGTACATTTTTGGAAGTATAGTTTTCATGCAAACCAAAGATGAAGTATTTTTTCAAGAAGCCATCTTCATAAGCATACGAAAAGCCGTTACCGCTATGTCTTCCTTCCAAAATTCTAAAATCGGAATGGGCATCAAAGTTGATGGCGTTAATCGGTTTTCCCAGTCCAAGTGCTGTTCCTTTTATATTGCCGTAAGCATTGTTATGACCACCCCCTATAATGATTGGAATTTTATCACATTTTATGATACAACTAACAATGTGTACTACTTCTTTGTCAATTTTATGAACGAGTTCACTAAGTAGTTTTCTATCGGCAGTTTTGTGAAAGTCTAAATCTTTTGCTTGTTCCATTTCTTCCGAAACATCGATTGTTCCCAAAACAATTATTTGACTTCCTTTGCAAAATCGATTGTGTTGAATATTTGCAATACTACTAATAGCACTTTGCCATGCAGATGCAGCACCGGGACGACCAAAATTAGCTCGAATTCCCACATCTTCAGGGATTCCTAAAATGACATATTTTGCTTCAGAATTTTTCAAAAAATCAATGCAATTTTCTCCTTTTGGAAAAGTTATCATTTTTTCGCCAAATTTCACTTCACCACTTCTATGATTGGTCACTTTGGCTAAATCAGTAATTGAAAAAGGAATTAAACGTTCCATTTGGATAAAAATATTTTCTCAAAAATAGAATATAATTATATATTTCACGTTACTAAGTTAAATAATATTATTTTTGTTACATTAAAATAATAAGACATGGAAAATCAAAATAGCAATTCAAAACTCAAAGGTATAATCATACTTTTATTAGTATTATTAGTAAGTAGTTTAATCTATATTTTTAAAATTACTTCTGATGCAAAGACTTTGGAAACAACAGTAACTAAAGTAAGTTCCGAAAAGGAAAATATGATAAAAAAATTGGAAGAATTAAATTCAAATTATGACGCTGCTTTGGCAGAGAATACTACAATGTCCGATGAATTGATGGCTGAAAAAGAAAGAGTAGTTAAATTGATAGCAGAATTAAAATCATCCAAAGGCGACAATGCCTCCTTAAGAAAATACAAAGATCAGTATAAAGTATTGGAAGAGAAAATGAAAAGTATGATGCAGGAAGTTACTGCTTTGAAGAACGAAAATCAGCAATTAACCACTAATTTGGAAAGTACCAAAGTTGATTTGGATGATTCAAAAAAGTATAATGAGGTATTGGTTGGTCAAAATGAAGAATTGGCTAAAACTGTAGAGAAAGGTTCTAAATTATCGGTTACCAATCTGAAAACCGCTTCTTATAAAGTGAGAAGTTCTGGCAAACAAATTGAAACAGATAAAGCTAGTAAAACTGATATATTGAAAGTAAGTTTTACAATCGCAGAGAATAAAATTGCTAAATCGGGTGACAAAACCTATTATGTTCAAGTAATTGATGCAAACAACAATGTTTTGGGTGATAAGGCAACGATATCATTTGGTGATACTTCATTAACATATAGTTTTACTTCAACAGTAAAATATGAAAACAAAACCGTTGAAGTGTCAGAGCAATTACCGGGTAAAGATTTTACCAAAGGGACTTATTTTGTTAATGTTTTTGACAAAGGAGAATTGGTATCTAAAAGCAGTTTCTCTTTGAGATAAATATTAGAATTTAGTGATGCAAAAATCCTCTTTTTCAAAAGCAAGAGGATTTTTTTATGAAATAATTTTTCCGTTTATAATGACTTGTTCTATCAAATTACTGCCAAAAGCATAGGGCAATTCATAAAAAGAATTGATTGGTTTTGTTATAATTAAATTTGCTTTTTTTCCAATGGAGATGCTGCCGTGAGTATTTGAAATTCCCATAGCATAGGCACCATTTAAGGTTGCTGCGTTAATGGCTTCTTCGGGTGTCATTTTCATTTTGATGCAAGCTGTTGCTACCACAAAATTCATATTCCCAGCGGGTGAAGTACCCGGATTAAAATCGGAAGCCAAAGCCAAAGGTAATCCGGCATCAATCATTTTTCGAGCTGGAGTATAAGGTATGCTTATAAAATAAGAACAACTTGGTAAAGCCACAGGCATGGTTTTACTGTTCTTTAAAGCTATAATATCATCATCGGTTACCATTTCAAGATGATCAACAGAAAGGGCATCGTGTTTAACACAAGCGGCAATACCATTAATGACTGTAAATTGATTGACATGTATCTTTGAACGCAATCCATATTTTTTACCTGCTTCCATAATTTTTTCTGTTTCCTCCACAGAAAAATATCCTGTTTCACAAAAAGCATCAATGTAATGGGCAAGATTTTCGGCTGCAATTTTTGGTAACATTTCATTGATGATTACATCAATATATCCGGTATGATTTTCTTTGTATTCTGTTGGAAAAGCATGAGCACCAAGAAAAGTTGCTTTGATTGCAATGGGATAATTTTCAGCTAGCTTTTTAATGACACGAAGCATTTTTAATTCTCCTTCAACAGTCAAACCATAACCTGATTTAATTTCTACAGCTCCAGTACCTAGAAGCATAATTTCTTCTAAGCGATTTTTCGATTGATTATAGATTTCATCTTCTGATGCTTCGTTTAGTTTTTTGGCTGAATTTAAAATACCACCACCACGATTGGCAATTTCTTCATAGGATAAACCATTAATTCTATCCACAAATTCTTGCTCTCGATTTCCTACGTATACAATATGTGTATGACTATCACACCATGACGGTAAAACTATTTTACCAAAAGCATCAATGGTTTTATCAGCCCTGTTTTTTGGACAATTTTCCATTGGACCATAGGAAGTTATAGTATCATTTTCTATCAAAAGAAATGCATTTTTTAGGGTGGGTAAAATAGCCATTTCACTTCCAGAAACCATTTCAATAGGAGTTTCTCTTACTTGCAAAAGTTCTTTTATATTGATGATTAAAGTTTGCATACAATGATTTTTGGTAAAAGTAGTTTGAAAAAAATAAATATTCATAAATTTAGACAAATTTAGAATTCGTGAGAAAAATTAAATATAAAAAAGGAAGAAAAGTTAATGCAACTATCTTTGAATATACTGGAGTTCATAAAAACACAAAAACAGAAATACAACTTTTTGTATATGATACTAATGATGTAAAGGAGTTTAAAGAACTTAAAAAGGAGCAATTAATCCATTGTTTTGATAGTTCAAAAATTAATTGGTTAAATATTCATGGTATTAATGAAGTTGAGACAATTAAATCTATTGGTGAATATCTGAAGGTAGATAGTTATATGCTTAGTGATATTATGAATACTACAAAGCGAACAAAATTGGATGAGTATCATGATGTTTTATTTTTTAATATAAAATCATTATTGCCAATTGAAAATACTGATAATATTAATGTTGAACAGATTAGTTTTATTTTAAAGAATGGTGTTTTGGTATCATTTCAGGAAAAAAGAAGTGATTTTTTTACTCATATTAGAGAAAGGATTAGAACACATTCTGGCATTGTAAGAGATAAAAAAGCAGATTATTTACTGTATTTATTACTTGATGCTATTATGGAGAATTTTTATATCACTATTGAGAATGAAGAGAATAGAGTAGAATTATTGATAAATTTATCTAAAACGAGTACTAATCCTCAAGTTTTGGAACAAATAGAAAAACACAGAGACAATTTTAATTTTTTGAAACGATCAATTATTCCTTTACGCGATTCTTTGTACTCCATTAAAAGCATGAAAGATGACGATGTTTTCAATGCAATTGAGCATGATAACTATAGTTTTTTTGCACGCTTGCATCAAAAAAGTCTAGAATTACTAGAGCAGATTGAATATGATACGATTACCCTTGACAGTGCTTCCAATTTTTATTTTTCTACACAAAATCATAAAATGAACGAAGTGATGAAAACACTAACTGTAGTTTCTGTTTTCTTCATGCCATTAACTTTTATTGTTGGTATTTATGGGATGAATTTTGATAATATGCCCGAATTACGATGGAAATACGGCTATTTTATGATTATGGGCTTGATGTTTTTATTGCTAATGGGCATGATATTTTATTTCAAGAGAAAAAAATGGTTTTAAATTGCTTTAATTACTATTTTTTATAGTGCTTTTTAGGAAAATCAATCCAATTATTCCCGCAATCAATGAAGAAATCAAAATCATGATTTTGGAATTGTCAATATGTTCACCATCAGAAAAGGCGAGAAGTGTAATAAATATTGACATAGTAAAACCAATTCCTCCAAGAAAGCTTACACCCAATATGGATTTCCAATTCAAATCGCTCGGAAGTTCACTAAAATTCCATTTTACCGATAGATAACTAAACAACCAAATCCCAATAGGTTTTCCAACTAACAATCCTAATGCTATACCCATGGTATAGTGATGACTTAACATAAAATGCCAATCTGATTTTAGTATAATTGCCGTATTGGCCAAAGCAAACAAGGGGAGAATAATAAAAGCAACCGGTTTGTGTAAAAAATGTTGCAGAATGAAGGAACTTGATTTTTCATCTCCATTGCCAAAAGGAATTGCAAAAGCTAATAAAACTCCTGTAATTGTTGCATGCACACCAGAATTAAGCATAAAATACCACATTATAATCCCACCTACTAAATAAGGAATTAGGTTGCGAATTTTTAATCTATTCAACACTAATAAAAAGGCAAATATGCCAAGTGCAATAAGTAGATTAGTCCATATTAAATTTTTAGTATAAAAAATAGCAATAATCAATATAGCCCCCAAATCATCTATAACAGCCAAAGCAGTTAAAAAAACTTTTAATGAAACTGGAACTCTATTGCCTAGTAAAGATAAAATTCCCAGAGCAAAAGCAATATCTGTGGCCATTGGTATTCCCGCACCAGATTGTGTTACCGCTCCATAGTTTAGCATTAAATATAACCCTGCTGGCACTATCATTCCTCCAAGTGCTGCCGAAATGGGTAATAGGGCATTTTTAAAATTGGATAACTCTCCGATATAAACTTCTCGTTCCAATTCTAAACCAATTAATAAAAAGAAAATGGTCATTAAACCATCATTTATCCAATATTCAATAGATTGGTTTCCTATTTGGCTGTGCCAAAGATGTATATAGCTTTCACTCCAAACAGAGTTTGCCACAAGCAAAGATACTATTGTGCAAATAATTAAAATGAACCCACCCGCTTTTTCACTTTCAAAAAAGTCATGAAATAGTTTTGTTTTTTTCATGTTCAAATATAAAAAAAAGCACTCATTTCTGACTGCTTTTTACAAATTGAAAAAGATATTTATTGTAAACTTGTAATAATAAATTCGCTTCTTCTGTTAAACGCTTCAAATCTCTGGCAAAGCCAAAGAAATGCAAATAGTAATGATTGCCCTTTTGCACACTTGGGGACAGCAACGGAGCTTGTACCCGCACTGCATTATTCCTGGTGGTGGCTTTGACAAAGACGGAGGTTGTGCAACGGTTACCGCTGTTGTGAGAAGTTTTTTATCTATTCGGTTTGATAATCATATCTTTAGTAATTTTTATAACTGGTGCAGTTTTGACGCTATCAACTTTAGGTGAATTTTTCGGGTCTGAATTTTTTTCAATGTATGCAGTTCTGACAAACTCATTTTTCGAAACAACATTCACAACTTTCATGTCAAGTAAAAAAAACTGTTTAATCTTTGTTTTTTTCAAAAGGTCGATTGTTTTCAATTCGTCACATTCAAAAAGTTGTAAGTTTTCCAAATTTGGCACGTTTTGTAAATCGAGATTTATTACAGGATTTCCTTGAATATATATTGACTCGCATCGCTCGGGTGTAAATCAGCTATCGGGAAAATAACCTCGCTTAAATCACCTTAAACGAGGTTGGTTTTTATACTTAATTTCATCCCGAAACTTCGGGATAGTTTTTAAGAGAGGTTGCGCAACAGCTACCCGTGTTAGCGGATGCCTTTATATAATTTTAATTTTTTATGATTTTTATATTTTTCATATTTGAATTTGTATATACACTTAAAATATATGTAGCTGGTATTAAATTATATATGTCTAATAATTCCTGAAAAGTATTAACTTTTTTTGAAATTATTTCTCTACCCATGATATCACTTAAGCTAATATTTATAATTTTTTCATTTTTAGAATTTATATTTATAAAATTTTGTGTGGGATTAGGATATACAAATATTGAATTCTTTTGCATATCATAATAGTTGATATTTAATTGTGAACAATTCATAACTATGTTTGGATTCTGTGAATTATTAAATTCTGTACCATTACCAAAAGAACCAAAATAATTATTACCCCATACCCATGTAGAACCATTGTTTTTTGTTGAAAAACTACAATCAGCTCCAGCTGTAAAACTCTGCCAATCATTATCAATACTTACATTTGTTGGAATGTTTTTATTTATTGTAGTACCATCACCTAACTGTCCAATGTTGTTATTCCCCCAACTCCATAAAGTTCCATCAACTTTTTTTGCTATTGTATATGCCCCACCGACTGTTATATTAGACCAATTATTTAATCCTATTTGTGTAGGTACTGATCTATATAATATTATCGAACCATCCCCTAATTCACCATAATTATTGGGTCCCCAAGCCCATAAAGTACCATCTGATTTTAAACCAATTGAATGAAAATTGCAATCAATTTGAGACCAATTATTATTAGTTCCTATTTGAATAGGATAAAATCTATTAATTGTTGTTCCATCCCCTAAATTTCCATCCATGTTATAACCCCAAGCCCACAGAGTCCCATTTAATTTTATAGCTAAACTATGAGAACCAGCAGAAATTTTATTCCAATCAGTGTCGGTACCAACTTGTATAGGAGTTAGTTTATTTACATTAGTTCCATCTCCTAATGCACCATTATAGTTATAGCCCCAAGCCCACAAAGTACCATTTTGTTTAATAGCAATTGTATGATTAATACCAGTTGAAACTTTATTCCAGTCAGAGTCAGTTCCAATTTGTGTAGGTTCGCTTATGCCAATATTTGTACCATTTCCTAATACACCATATTGATTATAGCCCCAACTCCAAAGTGTTCCATCATTTTTTAAAGCGACTGAATGCCAATCATTTGATGATACATCCGCCCAATTGGTGTCGGAACTTATTTGTATTGGGGATAATTTGCTAATTGCCGTACCATCTCCTAATTGAAAATAATCATTACGACCCCATGCCCAAAGTGTTCCATCACTTTTTATTGCAATTGTGAAACTATTTCCACAGCTTATTTTACTCCAACATTGTGCCAAACAATTTCCACAATTTAATGTGATAAAACTAAATACTATTATTTTTTTAAATAATGAATTTTTCATTTTCATGTTTTTATAAGGTTTCCGCCAACGTCAGACTGTGAAAAAACTTCCACAATCCACAAACAAATATAAAAAAATACTTGCAAGAAAAACATATTTTTCTTATTTTTAAACATGCAACATCCCCACACTTCGGTTTTTTTAGCGCATTATTATTTACAAACTACAACTTTAATCTAAAAAACAAACTCGCCTAAACGACCTTAAACGAGGTTGTTTTTTATGTTTATTTTGATCCCAAAACTTCGGGATAGTTTTTAAGAGAGGTTGCGCAACAGCTACCCGTGTTATGCGTTCGTTCTTCTTTGTTCATTGTCGTTTAAATTAATGTCTGCAAATATTCAAGATAAATTTTTCCTCTACTTTCAGCAAAGAAGTCAAGTAGTAACATAAAACCGGCTTGAATAAAAAGTCCCAGTCCAACACCTTTCCAAATAGTCATCGGTTGAAAGAAGAAAAACATAATTATGCTAACTATAATTAATGCTATTTCTACCCATTTATAAATTGCAAAGTTTTTCATTACAGTCGTCATTCTTGGAATTTCTTCTGTCTGTATTTTCGCTTTGTCAGTTTGCACTATTTGGTTGACTCTTAGAATGTCTTTTGGACTTCTTAAGTACACAGAGCCACCAACTGTTATCTGAATTAAAGCGATAACTATTAGAGGATAAGCCATTCCGTTGTAAAATGGTTGCTTAACTTTTATAAAAAAGTAAGTAGCAAAAATAATTGCAACAAAACCAACTAAAACAAAAAGAACACTTTCGTATTTTTCTGCATTGAAATATTTTGAGATTTGTTCCATAATTATTTTGCTTTATCCTGAATTTTCCGTGTCAATTTAACTACTAATGCTCTTGGTGTAAACCGAACAGAATTTGCCATTAAATAATTCATCAGCACGTGAATGGCTACTGTTTTGCCTTTCATCATAGCAGCGTAGCCATATTCAGCCACTTCTTTTGAAGTAGGCAGTTTTTTGCCCTTTACTAAATTGCTTTCTTCCATGGCTGCTGCTGCTTGAAATCCACTTTCGGTCGCACCTGGGCAAAGTGTGGTAACGGTTACTCCTTTGTCGTTTACTTCATTGTCCACCGCTTCTGAAAAACTCAAAACATATGCTTTCGTTGCATAATATACCGCCATAGTTGGTCCTGATTGAAAAGCAGCCGTTGAAGCAACATTCATAATTTTTCCACTTCTCCGTTTAACCATATCTTGTAAATATAGTTTTGTAAATTGTGTCAAAGTGGTAATGTTTAAATTTATCATTTGCAACTCTTTGTTCCAATCAGTTTCAACAAACATTCCAAAGTCGCCAAAACCTGCGTTGTTAATCAAATAATCAATTTGAATGTTTTGTCTTGAGGTCTCGTCATACACTTCTTGGGCTGAGTTATTGGCAGAAAGGTCTATGCCAATGACATAAACTTTTACTTTGAATAGGTTTTCCAATTCTGTTTTGAGTTCGTCTAATTTTGATTTGTTTCTTGCTACTAAAACTAAATCGCCTCCTTTTGAGGCGTGAACTTTTGCTAATTCTAATCCAATTCCGTTGGAGGATCCTGTAATTAGTGCTGTATTTTTCATTTTTCTATTCTTTTATTTTGATGTCTGTCGGTTTTTTTAGAATGACGCACAACGTCAGACTGTGAAAAAACTTCCACAATCCACAAACAAATATAAAAAAACACTTGTAAGAAAAACATATTTTTCTTATTTTTAACCATGCAACATCCCCACACTTCGGGTTTTTAAGCGCATTATTTTTTACAAACTACAACTTTAATCTAGAAAATAACCTCGCTTAAATCACATTAAACGAGGTTGCTTTTTATGTTTATTTTGATCCCAAAACTTCGGGATAGTTTTTAAGAGAGGTTGCGCAACAGCTACTGCTGTTGGTGGCAGTTTTTTATTTTACCTTGATGTAAACTACATAATTTGACAAACTTTTTATTTTCTCTGTCAATAAAGTTGTTTTGCTTAAAACAGTTTTTGGCAGTTCAATTTTGTCATTTATTTCCTCAATAAGTAAATTCAAATATTTTGTTTTAATTGCATAATTTACATTGTCTGTTAAGCTTTTGTCAAGACCAGACGAGGTAATTCCAACTAAATTACCATCATTGTCAAATAATGGACCGCCACTATTTCCTGGTTGAATAGGAACAGATATTTGATAAGTTGAAATTTCTCCTTTGTAGCCAGATTTTGCGTTTATCTTTCCGTCAGTAAATTTAATTTCTTCGCCCATAATTTGTGTCATAGGAAATCCCAATGCAAAAACTGAAGTTCCGACTTCGGAACTTTCAGTTTTGAAATTGTAATTTATAGTTGTTAATGAAACAAATGAGTTGTCGTCTATTTTCAAAATTGCTAAATCATTTTGCTCGTCAGAAACTACAACTTTAGCTTTGAAAGGCTTACCATTATAAACAATTTCTATAGTTTTTGCTTCTTTGATAACGTGAAAATTAGTTGCTAAATAACCTTTTTTGTCAATAAAAAAACCTGTTCCTGAACTTTTCCAATTATTTGTATTTGCAATTTTAGTTGATGAATTTACGTCATTGTCATAAGTTGGGTACATTTTTAAATACAAGTCTTGACTATTATCTCCTGCTTCTGATAATGTTTTCATCGAAGCACTTTCAAAGATTACATTTATATCTTTATTATATGCTTTATTTAGCATAAACCAATTTGATTTGAAAATACCGAATTGAGCTGTTTTTCTTAAAGTTGCTTTTATATCTCCTTCTTTCCAACCTGTTCCTCTTGCTCCAGCTAAATAAATAATTTTGTATTCATTTTTTTCTTTTAAAACAGCTAATCTATATTCAATTTGGGAAGAAACTTTTTCGTAAATTCCTTCTATATCTGAAATACCATCTTTAGTCCAATGCTCAATTAAGTTGTCATAAGTCCAATCAGTATCACTTTTTTCAATTTCTGTTGAATTTAATATTCCAATATCAGATAACTTAATTAAATTCTTATTTGGAATCTTTTTCATTATTGATTCATCAGAAATTTCGAAATCAAACCCCTGTAATCTGGGCCATCGAGCCTTTAAGTTTATGTAATAAATTTTGTTCTTTTGGACATTGATATTTGTAGAACCTTTATAATTCATAACATCACAAGAACCAATAATTTTTATTTGACCTATGTTGAAAACTTTGTATTCAAGAGCACTTCCATTCGATAAATTACATATAAATTGATCGCTGATTTCTATTTTAACATCCTGACTTGCAATTGTAAAAACTTTAGGTCTACTTATATATATCGTTGCATAATCATTTTGGGCAAATGATAGATTAATCGATAAAATGGATAAAAGTAAAAAAATGGATTTCATATATTTATTGTAATTCATCAAGTAAAACTAATTTATAATTTGGTATTTCAATTTCTTTTGGGAATGGATTAGGAATAGATTGAATAAGTAAATAGTCAAAATTACCTAATTCAATACTTGATATTTTTTCTTTAAGTCCCAAAATGTTTGTTTTTGCTGTTAGAGCTATTAAACTATCTTCAGTTAAATTTTCAAATCTTGATTTTGTAATAACATACTTTTCCGAATTATTGTCAATTAAACTTACAACGTCTCCAATTTTAAATTTCATATCTTTATGTTTTCTGATTTTCGGTTATTTTCGTGCAAAATTGCCACCAACGTCAGACTGTGAAAAAACTTCCACAATCCACAAACAAATATAAAAAAATACTTGTAAGAAAAACATATTTTTCTTATTTTTAACCATGCAACACATCCAAGGAATATCACGCAATCAGCTTCAAGTGAGCAGTCTAGA
>JADBYA010000013.1 GCA_020403245.1 Flavobacterium sp.
ATCATAATAAGTACCAAATTTTACTACATGCCGAATGGCTTCTAGGAGCGTCACTAGGGAAGCATTTTTTAATAAATACCCCGATGCACCAGCTTCCATCATTTGGTCAACGGCTTCCACTTGGTCAAACATACTAAAGCAAATCACTTTGGTCTCAGGAAATAGCTCTTTAATGATTTTGGTGGCTTTGATTCCGTCACATTTGGGCATTCTGATATCGGTGAGGACCACTGCGGGTCTTTTTATTTTGACCAGTTCAATGAGCGCTTCGCCGTCATTGGCTTCGCCAACAATGTGGATGTCGTTTTCATTTTGAAGAAATAATTTCAGTCCGTCTATAAGCGCTTGATGGTCTTCGGCTAGGGCAATGGTTATCATAATGGTAGGTCTATTAGTATGGATGTGCCTCTTCCTTCACTACTATCAATAGAAAAGTTGCCACCTAGTTGTTCTGTTTTTTTCTCAATATGGTGCAATCCCATACCTTCATTTTTATTTATTGTCTTAGGATCAAATCCTTTGCCATTGTCTTCAATAATGATGTTAAGGTTATTTTCATGTTGGGTTAAGCTAATGGTAATTATAGTGGCTTGAGCGTGTTTTACTGCATTGGTCAATAGTTCTTGTACCATTCTAAAAATGGTGAGTTCAAGCGAGTTTTCTAATCGTTCATTGAGTCCAAATGGGATTACTTGCACCAATAATTTTCCGGGGATAGTAATTTTATTGGCTATGTTGTACAGGGCAGGGACTAGTCCTTGATTGCCTATTACACCTGCATTTTTAGTATGGGCAATCGTTCTTATTTTTTGATATGCTTCTTCTAGCAAATCATCGGTTTTGTCAAAAAGGTATTGGTCGTTATCACCGTTGCTCTTTTTTTGTTGTTTTAGGTTTTCAAAGTTGAGTTTTATGGTGGCTAGCATACTGCCCATATTATCGTGTAGCTCATTGGCTATTTTGATTCGCTCTTTTTCTTGTCCTTCTACGAGTTTGTCAATCTCGTTGAGTTCTTGTCCTTTGAGAATATTTTCTAGTTTTTGGTTTTGAATGAGTTGTTCTTGTTCAACTATTTTTTTCTTTCTTCTCAGGTTTTGATAGCCAAGAAAGAAAACTATGAGAGCTAAAAGAAGGACTATCAGTGCTATTCCTGCTTTTTCCAAGGTATCTTTCAGCGATGATATTTGGAGTTTGTTTTCTTTGGTTTGGTATTTAGCATCAATATCTCTAATGGCTTTTGTAATTTCTTTATTGTCATTAATATTTTCAAATACTTTTTGTTTTTCTATATATTCGTAGGCACTTTCATACTCCTTCAACTCTTTGTAGGTGTTGGACATTTGAGTATAAAGTATAATTTTAAGATTAGTGCGATTTTTTTTTAAATCAAGTGAATCCGCTTTTTTGTAATAATAAATAGCAGAGTCCAGCTTTTTTTCTTCTCGCATTACCGAAGCCATGTTGACATAATTAATCGCTACATAATAGATTTCTTTTTTCTTTAGATAATAGGGTAAAACTCTTTTGAAATACTTTCTAGCAATTTCTGGTTTCTTGAGATATTCATTGTATGCCAGTCCAATATTATTGAGTAAATGGCTTTCAAAAAGGGTGTCTTTTAATTTTTTATTTTCAATAATGGCGAGTTGATAATAGTTAATCGCTTTTTTAGTGTCTTCCTTAATGATACAATTGGCTTTTAGTTTAAAAGTATCACGAAGCAGTTTTGTATTGTTTGTTTTTTTGGCATACGCTATAACCTCTTCGAGCAAGGATTGATAGTCTTTATAAGCATAGTAGTCCGATAAGCTTTTTATCTCGACAACGGTAATTTTGATTTCATTTGCTTTTTCTAAATTCCCACTGTTTTGATAAACTTCAATTGATTTCATAAAATAGCGCAAAGCTTGGTCGCTCTTGCCATTGTAATAAAAAGTTTGAGCATACAGTCGATAATAATTTCCTTTATCGTTTGCCGATAGCGCTTCCGGATTTATTTTCTTGAGTGCAGTAATTCGATCATTAAAATCTAAAGATTCAAATGCGGTATCAAATTGTTTAAGTTGGCGGTTTTGTGCCAAACTAACAACAGTGATTCCAAAGAAGAGCACTGTTGTTAGTATTATTTTTTTTATTCCAATCATATTTTTTAAATCAATATACCTCTTCCTCCTTTCGCCGGTGGAGCACCTCCTGCAATAGTAGGTGGATTTGTAGCGATTCCTTTTTTGTAACTTTCGAGATATGCCTTATCCTCTGGATTTTTGATGTCAAAACCAATGGCGTGGTGTACATAAACAGTAATTTCGTTTTTTTCATTTACAGCGGAGGTAATTTTTAAATCGCCTTTTTGTCTTAAAGCAGGATTAAGTTCATCATAACTTATATTGGTAACTTCAATAGAATGGTCGGGTTTTTCGCCACTCAAGTCATTTTCGTTGCCATTTTTGGTGCTTAGGATAGCCACAATGGCATGTCTTTTTGCATTGCAAATGTCAAAATACTGTTTGATTTCATAAGTATCTTCGCCAATTTTAGTGGCTTGTACCTTAAAACTAAATTCTTTTTTGGTGGGGCTAAATGTTCCTTCTGATTCATAAATTTTCATAATGTTTTGTTTTTAAATAGTTATTTGTACAAAGGTGAGCAGATAAATTTAAAAAAAAATCACCATCAATGGTGATTTTTTATTGTTTTTTGGGTAATAAATAGTACAAAAATAAAGTTATTTAAAAAAAAGCAAATAAAAAAAGCAACAACTTTGTTTTTTGGCTACATAAATTAGTTGACTAGATAACGAGAAGTTATTTCAAAAAATTAAAAATAATGTATCTTTGAGCTCAAATAATTACCAAATGATTGCCACAGAAACTACAACCAGCTTAGAACACTATTTCCTGCAATTTCGTCAAAATATTATTGGGATTAATCAAGAATTTGATTCTCCTTTCGGCCGAAAAAAAATAGTGTATACTGATTGGACTGCCAGTGGAAGATTGTATCGTCCTATAGAGGAAAAAATGATGAATGAATTTGGACCATTTGTTGCCAATACGCATACCGAAACGACCATTTCGGGAACCGCTATGACCATGGCGTATCATGAAGCCAGACATATTATCAAAAAGCATGTCAATGCCAATGAAAATGATGTGTTGATTACAGATGGAACAGGAATGACTGGTGTGGTCAATAAATTTCAGCGGATATTAGGTCTGCGAATTCCAGAGAATTTAAAAGAATTTACAACCATACCCAAAGAACTAAAACCGATTGTTTTTATTTCACACATGGAGCATCATTCCAATCAAACCTCTTGGTTGGAAACGATTGCTGATGTAGTGGTTATTCCAGCAAACGATGAGGGATTGTTTTGCCTAGAGGAATTTAGAAAATTACTTGAAAAATACAAAGACAGAAGTTTTAAAATTGCATCGATTACTTCGTGCTCCAACGTAACCGGAATAAGGACTCCTTATCATGAAGTGGCCAAAATGATGCACCGTCATGGTGGTGTTTGTTTTGTTGACTTTGCTTGTTCTGGACCTTACGTCGAAATCAATATGCACCCTGATGACGAACGTTATTTGGACGCAATCTTTTTTTCACCCCATAAATTTCTTGGTGGACCAGGCACTTCTGGGGTATTGATTTTTAATAAAAATTTGTATAAAAACAATGTACCCGATTGTCCTGGTGGCGGTACTGTAAGTTGGACAAATCCTTGGGGAGAACATAAATATATTGACAACATTGAGGATAGGGAAGATGGTGGAACTCCAGGATTTCTTCAAGTCATAAAAACAGCTTTGGCTATTCAGTTGAAAGAAAAAATGGGTGTAATTAACATGCTAGAGCGAGAACATGAAATGGTTGACTATGTTTTTTCGGAGCTTAATGCTATTGAGAATTTACATATATTAGCCAATCAACATCAAGATAGATTAGGGGTGATTTCTTTTTATATTGATGGTTTGCATTTTAATTTGGCAGTAAAATTACTGAACGATAAGTTTGGTATTCAAACTCGAGGTGGTTGTAGTTGCGCAGGTACTTATGGACATTATTTACTACACGTTGACGAAAAAACGTCACATGATTTGATTTGCCAAATTACATCTGGCGATTTAATCAAAAAACCGGGATGGATTAGAGTGTCAATTCATCCAACTACTACAAATGAAGAAATAACAATGGTTTGTGATAGTATAAAAGAATTAGCATCAAATCATCTTGTTTGGTCAAAGGATTATGATTATAACCCAAAAACCAATGAGTTTGCTCATAAAAACGACAACCATTCGGAAAAAGCAATGGTCAAAGATTGGTTCTCAATTTAAAATGCTGAATACTCCCGATAGTTTGGGACTGAAAACTGATCACTATTTTTTTCTGTGTTTCCAGCGTTTGTGTGTCCACAAATAAAATTCAGGAGCTTCGTATATTTGTTTTTCAACTCTTCTTAAAAACTCATCCGATATTTGATAATCGGGAATTGCTTTTGGATTGTCAAACATCAGTTCAAAAGTTGCTTCATAATAACCTCGTTTTACTTTTTTGACACGAAGAAAAATTACATTCATATCAAATCGTTTGACAAGCATTTCGGCACCGGTGTAAACAGGAGTTTCAATTCCCATAAATTTTTGCCAATGAAAAGCTTTTGATTCTTGGGGAGATTGATCACTGGCAAAACCATAAACGCCGCGATGACCCAAACTTTCATTTTCCTTAATCACTGGAATGGTTTGAGATGTTGTTATCAAAGTAGCTTTGAATTTGGAGCGAATGTTTCTTACTAATTTGTCAAAATATTTGTTGTTGACTTTTTTATAAATAGCAAAACCCTCAAATTCAATTTTTCTGTTCATCGAGATTACCCATTCATAGGTTGCGTAATGAGCAATCATAACGGCGATGCTTTTTTGTTTTTTTTCTAATGCTGTGTAGAGTTCTAAATTGGTAAAAACAAACCTTTTGTTCATTTCTTTTTCAGAAATAGTCATCGTCTTCATCATTTCCAAAAACATATCACAAAGGTGATGGTAGAATTTTTTTTCAATGTTTAACCGCTCTTTTTCGGAAATGTTTGGCAATGCCATAGCAATATTATTTCGAACTACTTTTTTTCGGTAACCAATGATATGATAAACTAAAACATATACTATATCTGAAAACACATATAATATTCGGAACGGTAGAATAGAGACAAACCAAATTAAGGGATAAACTAAAATAAAAACAACAAGTTGCATTCGAATAATTTTATGCAAATATAAAGTTAAAAGTTATTTATCTATTTAACATTAACAAAACATAAAGTATTATTTTTACTGAAATATTTCAACAATGGAAAACCTTTTTTTGTTTGCAATTATTCTTGTGAACGTGCTATTCAGTAGTAAAGGATTTAATGATGAATCTTTTTTTAGAAAATACCAATTTCATGTCGGCAGTATTCGTGCTGGTGAACAATTCAGAATGATTTCTTCGGCATTTTTGCATGTCGATATAATGCATTTGGCATTTAACATGCTGACCTTGTGGTTTTTTGCGCCTGTTGTTTCTGGTTTTCTTGGCAATTTATCGTTTGTGTTAATCTATTTTGGTAGTTTAATTTTTGGTAGTTTACTGACGATGTTGTTTCATAAAGAGGAATATAGTTATAGTGCAGTTGGAGCATCGGGTGCGGTAACAGGAGTTTTGTATTCCGCGATATTATTGCAGCCCGATATGATGTTGGGTATCTTTTTTATCATTCCTATTCCGGCGTATCTTTTTGGAATATTGTATTTATTGTATTCCATTTATGGGATGAAAGCCAAAAATGATAACATTGGTCACACCGCTCATTTTGGAGGAGCTATTGGCGGTTATGCAATTACTTTATTGAAAGAACCACTGCTTTTTGAACAACATACTTTAATGGTAATACTGTTGGCCATTCCTATCATTATACTTTTTGTAATGGCTAAAACTGGTAAATTATAATTGGCATAACTTTTGAAAAATAGAAAGTGTAATTTAAAAATAAAAATCATGAAAAAAACAGTTGTAATGATAGCTTTAATTTTTGCTGTCGCAATTCAAGCTCAAGATCAAAAAACACAAGTTCCACAAATTTCGGTTACTGGAGAAGGTAAAGTAAAAGTTGTTCCCGACCAAGCTGTTGTTACTGTTGGTTTTCAAAACTCTGGCAAAGATGCCAATGAAGTAAAAACACTTAATGATGAAGTGGTTGATAAAGTAATTAAGTTTCTGAAGAAAAGTGGCATTCCAGTAACCGACTATAAAACAAATAATGTAAGTTTGAATAGAAGCTATGATTATGAAAAAAAGAAATACATTTTTCAAGCCAATCAAACGCTGACTATTACGATTAAAGATTTGACAAAGTATGATGAAATCATGATGGGATTGAATGATTCTGGTATAAATTCGATACAAGGTGTGGAATTCAAATCTTCAAAAATGGAAGAGTATGAAAAAGAAGCTCGAAAAAACGCCATAATTAATGCCAAGCAAAAAGCAGCCGATTATGTTTCAGTTCTTGGGCAAAAAGTGGGTAAAGCATTATTAATTACTGATAATTCCCAACCCTTTTATCCTCAACCGATGTATAAAGGAGGCATGATGGCAATGGCAGCCGATTCCTCTGCTCCAAGAGAAACTCTTGCCGTTGGTGAAATTGAAATCAACACCAATGTTAGCGTTACTTTTGCTTTAGAATGAATAAAAAATAAAATTATAAAAAAAATCCCTTTTTGTATTTTTCAAAAAGGGAATTTTTTTATAGGAAAATTTATTTTTTTGGTAATGGTGCGCCAACGGCAACGGCACAATCATGGCCAGCTTGACCATGTGGTGGGTTCATTCCGGGAGCAGTAACTGTTTCTGTAGCATTTGGATTTAATATTGCTGGTGTCGTTGCAGCTTGAGTAGTTTGAGCCGGAGTAATAGTGGAACTAGTTACAACAGGTTGAGATGTTGCTATCCCTGGACTAGGTTGTTTGCTTTTTGGCGAATTTAAAGGGGCACCAACAGCTATATCACAACGATGGCCTGCTTGTCCGTGTGGAGGGTTCATTCCTGGTTTTGTTGCTACAGGATTTGGTGTAACAACTTGCCCATTTTGAGTAGCCGTTTGATTTTGAACTGGAGCTATATTTTGTGTTGTGGGTTGTTGAGTATATGTTTGGGCAGGAATAGCTTGTACTCTAGGCATAATTATCTCTTTTGGAGTTGTACTTGGAGTATTACTGGTAGTATCTTCTTCTTTTTTACAAGATATAAATAGTATTGATAGTAGTAAAGAACTAAAAAATAGGTTTGGTTTCATTTTTATTTTTTTAAGATATCAAATATAACTTTTTTTTAAAATAAAAAAGTATAAACACACAAAAATGAATTTTTCTTTCCATAAAAAATGCCCCAAATAGTGTCTAACTTTTTGGGGTATGTACAGTGGACTTGGCGTTTTTCCTTATTGATGTATTTATTCGTGGGGAGAGCAGGATTGCTTCGCCATCCTGAAAGCTACGCTTTGAAAATACATCAAACAAAAAAACGCTCAAGTGGACTTGGCG
>JADBYA010000014.1 GCA_020403245.1 Flavobacterium sp.
ACCGGCACCTTCGCCACAAGGATACAACCCTTTTATTTGTGGGTGTTCCAAAGTTTCGATATCACGAGGAATTCTAACGGGTGACGATGTTCTACTTTCGGGTGCATGAAGAATAGCATCATTGGTCATATAGCCGCGCATGGCTTTCCCAAATTCAGTAAATCCTTCGCGCATAATCTGGGTTAAAAAACCAGGAAACACTTGTCCCATTTCTACCGAAGTGGTTCCGGGAACATAAGACGTTTTTGGAATGGATGCTGACACTTTACTTTGAGTAAAATCAATCAATCGTTGGGCGGGAACTTTTTGGGTACTTCCAGCAAGAAGCCACGCTTTTTGTTCGATGCTTTTCTGAAATTCCATTCCGGCTAGCGCCCCAAATTTGGCAAATGGTTTGAAGTCTTCTAGTTTTAATTCGACCACAATTCCGGAATTGGCTGTTGCTTGATCACGTTTGGACGGCGACCAACCGTTGGTTACTACTTCGCCCGGACTTGTAGCGCAAGGTGCAATGACGCCTCCCGGACACATACAAAAAGAATACATGCCGCGACCATTGACTTGTTTTACAATCGAATATGGCGCTGGCGGCAGATAGTCTCCACGAAAATCGCAACTGTACTGAATTTTATCAATCAATTCCTGTGGATGTTCGGCGCGAACGCCTAGTGCAAAAGGTTTGGCTTCGATTAGGATTTTTTTTCTATCCAACAATTCAAAAATGTCCCGAGCGGAATGTCCTGTGGCAAGAATAACTTTGTTGGCTACAATAGTATCGCCATTTTGAGTAACTATTCCTTGTATATCATTATTTTTTATAATGAAATCGGTAACGCGTGTTTCAAACAATACTTGTCCGCCACACTCAATAATCTTCTTTCGAATGTCTTGAATAATTTGAGGCAATTTATTAGTTCCGATATGCGGATGCGCTTCTACTAAGATATCGGGAGTGGCACCGAACCCAACTAAAAGTTGCAGAATTCTATCCACATCGCCACGTTTTTTGGAACGCGTGTATAATTTGCCATCAGAATAGGTTCCTGCGCCACCTTCGCCAAAACAATAATTAGAATCTTCATTCACAATATGATCCACATTGATGGCTTTTAAATCGCGACGTCGTCCTCTAACGTCTTTTCCTCTTTCAATAACTATTGGTTTTAATCCCAATTCTATCAATTGTAGTGCTGCAAATAATCCGGCTGGACCAGCACCAACGATAATTACTTCTTGGGAATTGGAAACATTTTGATAATCGGGAAGTGCTATTTTTTGTTCAGAATATTTTTCATCTATCAAATAAACCAAGACTTTAAGATTGACCTTTATTGCTTTTTGACGCGCATCGATAGAGCGTTTTAGAATTACAACTTTTTGAACCAATTTAGTAGAAACCCGAACTAGTTGTGCTACATGCTCATAGAGCAAATTTTCATTAGCTGCTATTTGGGGAGAAACTTGAATTAGTAGTTCTTGAGGCATAAATAGATTTTTGATAAAAGTAAGAAATTGAATTTATCTGTTTTCTTCAAATGCTCGAAGAGCAAAGGATGCCAACCAGTGTTCTCCTTCATAATTGCCATCAACAACAGAGGGAAGTGAAAAATTGAAATGATAATCTGCCAAAGATTTCAAATGCTTGAACTCATTTGGGTATTGATTTATCAAATAATACATGTTCCAAGCGCGACTGAAATTTAAGCCGTCAAGATGAACCAAATGACCATCGGTTCTATCGGAAACTCGAGCAACTTCCCATTTGAAATCTTTTTTGAATAGGTTGGGCGCAAACTTTTTTAGCCAAGATAGAAACACTGTTTTGGGTAAAATTCGTTGCATCAATGCCATTTCTTCGAGGCATGGCGATAGGAAATCAGTTCCGCTTGGTTCCCAGTTGAATGGGCAATTTTGATCTTTTTGATATAATCGAATGGCATTTTCTTCAATGCTTTTCAAGAGTAATTCGTTGTTAGAAAATAAAGCGTAATCCCAAGCATTGGTTAACCCGAAAGCGGTATTGGAGTGCGTTCCTACCCGAACCGGATAGAGTAATTTGGGTAAAAACTCGATGTATCTTTCTATAATTATTGTGGAAAGTGGTTTTAGATTTTGAGCTAATTCGGCAGCAAAAGGTTCTGAGCTGGTTTCGAGTTCGAGTTGTAATTTGAGTAACCAGTTCCAACCATAAGTTCGTTCAAAAGATTTTTCGTGTTTTTTGTTGAGATAATCAATTTCTACCTGAATATTTGCTGCGGAAAGATTGGTTTTTAATTTTTGGATGATTAATTCTTTATTGGAAAGATTGGGAAACTTTTTAAGTAAATAAACCAAACTCCAATGGCCATGAACTGAGGAATGCCAATCGAAACAGCCATAAAATGTTGGGTGTAATTTTTTGGGCGATTGGATTTCGGTACTGTCAATGAGCAACTGCCCTAACTTATTAGGATATTCTTGCTGTATGCATTTTAATGGTAAACTGGCTAAATGATTGGCTTGTTGTAAAGTTAGTTCTTGAGAAAAAACTGTTGTAGAAATGATTATAAAAAATAATTTAAAAAATTTCATAGTGGTTTATTTTTTCAAATTTAGCAAAAAGTTACCTTTGATGTTACTTAAAAGAAATTATGTCAAGACAAATAAAACTAATTTGGGATTTTAGAGGAGAAGCTTCGGCCAAAACAGCGGAGCATCATGAGATTCATTTAAAAGAATATATTGCTATTGAAAAACTTCCCATTAACATAACGGGGTTTGAAATAAAAAACGAACTGCATGCTATTGCTTTTATGGTGGTAACAGATGAAAATATGATTGCAGTTAGAGATGCTTTAAAACCGCATCGTGGGGCAATTTTTGAAAGTTAAATTCCAATAAAAAATTCCAAATTCCAATAAAATTTAGATGGAATTTGGAATTTACTGTTTTGGAATTTCTGTTAATTCGCCACTTCGCTAATAAATTTGATGCGCATCAGACGTAATTCTTCGATATCATAATCGCCATCAAATTCCTTTAAAGCTTTTTCAATATTATCAGTTTCTGAATCCATAAAATAGTCATGAATTTCTTCTTGTTGCTCTTCATCCAAAATTTCATTAATCCAATATTTAATATTCAATTTAGTACCCGAGTAGACAATTTGCTCCATTTCTTTGAGTAAATCGTCCATTTTCATCCCTTTGGCTTTGGCAATATCTTCGAGCGATAATTTTCGGTCAATGTTTTGAATGATATACAATTTATTCGCAGAATTAGCGCCAGTAGATTTTACTACTAAATCATCTGGTCGAATGATATCATTTTCGTCAACATATCGTGAAATAAGTTCTACAAATGCAGTACCATATTTTTTTGCTTTTCCTTCTCCTACTCCATGAACATTGCTCAATTCTTCAATTGTAATAGGATATTTCAACGCCATATCTTCTAATGATGGATCTTGAAAAACAACAAATGGTGGAACACCTAGTTTTTTGGCTTCTTTTTTACGTAAATCACGAAGCATGCTCATCAATGCTTCATCGGCTGTTCCACTAGATTTTGCAGCAGTCATTATTGCATCATCTTCGGCTTCGTTATATTCATGATCTTCTGACATCATGAACGATGTTGGATTTTTGATAAAATTATGACCTTTTTCGGAAACTTTTAAAATACCATAAGTTTCTATGTCTTTGGTAAGCATTCCATCAACTAAAACCTGACGAATTAATGCCATCCAATAACGTTCTTCATGGTCGCTGCCTATGCCAAAGAATTTTTGAGTATCGGTTCTGTGTGCTTTTATTGTGGCGTTTACTCTTCCGATTAAAGTGAATACTATTTCTTTGGATTTGTATAAATACTTTGTATCACGAACTACTTCGAGAAGTTTTTTAACATTGTCTTTGGCTTCAACTTTGGCTTTTGGATTACGAACATTATCATCCATATCGGCACCTTCGCCGTTTTCGCTATCAAACTCTTCACCAAAATAGTGCAATAAAAATTTACGACGAGACATAGATGTTTCGGCATAAGCGACTACTTCTTGCAACAAGGCAAAACCAATTTCTTGCTCTGCAACGGGTTTCCCCGACATGAATTTTTCTAATTTTTCAACGTCTTTATAAGAGTAATATGCCATACAATAACCTTCGCCACCATCTCTTCCTGCGCGTCCTGTTTCTTGGTAGTAACTTTCTAGAGATTTTGGTATATCATGGTGAATCACAAAACGAACATCGGGTTTGTCGATTCCCATTCCAAATGCAATCGTAGCCACAACCACATCAACATCTTCCATCAAAAACATATCTTGATGCTTTGCTCGAGTTTTTGCATCCAAGCCAGCGTGATATGGAACAGCACTAATACCATTTACTTGCAACACTTCTGCAATTTCTTCAACTTTCTTGCGACTTAAGCAATAGATAATGCCCGATTTACCCTTGTGTTGTTTAATAAAGCGAATGATATCAGACTCAATGTTTTTGGTCTTGGTGCGTACTTCGTAAAATAAATTTGGTCTGTTAAATGATGCTTTAAAAGTAGTTGCATCAACCATATCCAAATTCTTTAAAATATCTTCTTGCACTTTTGGGGTAGCAGTTGCTGTTAAACCAATAACAGGAACATCACCTATTAGTTTTATAATAGTTCTTAAATTTCTATATTCGGGTCTAAAATCATGACCCCATTCAGAGATGCAGTGTGCTTCATCAATCGCTACAAAGGAAATTTTCACACTTCGAAGAAACTCTACATATTCTTCTTTAGTTAATGACTCAGGAGCTACATATAATAATTTTGTAATTCCAGAAGTGATATCTTTTTTAACTTGATTGATTTCGGTTTTAGTCAGCGACGAATTTAATACATGGGCAATGCCATTTTCAGATGACAAGCTTCTAATGGCATCGACTTGATTTTTCATTAATGCAATCAAAGGGGAAACAACTATAGCTGTTCCTTCCTGAATTAAAGCGGGTAATTGATAGCATAAAGACTTTCCTCCGCCTGTTGGCATAATTACGAAAGTATTATTTTGAGTAATAATACTTTTAATAACTTGTTCCTGTAATCCTTTAAATTGGCTAAAACCAAAATACTTTTTTAATTCCTTGTAGATGTCAATTTCGTTTAAATTCATTCTGTGTTAATGGTATTTTTACATAAATTTGCAAACATAAAGATACGACTTTCTTTAACACACACAAATTTATATTATTTCAATTTTGATAACTAAAGAAAAAATTCTAGAAGCAGCAAAAAACACCATTTTATCCGAAAGTATAGCCATAGCCAAATTGGTCGATTTTTTGGATGATAATTTTGTGAAAACTGTAGAAATCATCTATAATTCAACTGGGCGATTGGTTGTAACTGGAATTGGAAAAAGCGCTATTATTGCCCAAAAAATTGTAGCCACTTTAAATTCTACAGGAACTCCTTCCCTTTTCCTTCATGCTTCAGAAGCCATTCATGGTGATTTAGGTATGGTTCAACCTGGTGACGTACTGATTTGTATTTCAAAAAGTGGTAACAGTCCAGAGATAAAAGTATTGGTTCCATTATTAAAAAGATTTGGAAACAAATTGGTCGCTATAACCGGAAATACAACTTCATTCTTAGGCAAAGAAGCCGATTATGTTTTGAATACCTATGTGGAAAGTGAAGCATGCCCCAATAATTTAGCACCCACAAACAGTACAACCGCTCAATTAGTTATGGGTGATGCTATTGCCGTTTGCCTAATGGAAATGAAAAACTTCACTACCGAAGATTTTGCCAAATATCATCCTGGTGGTGCTTTAGGTAAAAAACTAATGCTTCGTGTTAAGGATATGCTTGATACAACTCATAAACCTATCGTTGCTCCTAACTCTAGCATCAAAACTGTTATTGTTGAAATATCCGAAAAACGATTAGGTGTTACAGCTGTTGTGGATAAGGACAAAGTAATCGGAATTATTACCGATGGTGACCTCAGACGAATGTTGAATAAATCGGAAACAATATCTGGTTTGACAGCCGTTGATATTATGACAAAAAATCCAAAAATGGTTAAGTCTACCGATTTAGTGAGCGATGCTTTGAATATTTTAGAAGATTTTTCTATTACCCAATTAGTTGTGGTAGATAATGGTGAATACAAAGGAGTACTTCATTTACATGACATTTTAAAAGAAGGCATTGTATAATGGCAAAAAAAACGCTCGGAGAAATGTCGTTCCTAGACCATCTTGAAGAATTAAGATGGCTTTTAGTGAGAAGTACGATTGCCATTGTGGTCATTGCTGGTGCTTGTTATTTTATTGATGATTATATTTTTGACACCATTATTTTTGGCCCAAAAGACCCCAATTTTATTACTTATCGCTTTTTTTGTCAATTAACACGTTTTTGTGGTGTGGATGATAGCTATGCTTGTGCCACTGAATTTTCATTTATCATTCAAAATACAGAAGTGGGTGGACAATTTTCAATTTACCTTTGGATTTTAATAACAGCTGGGTTCATTCTTGGTTTCCCTTATATTCTTTATGAATTTTGGCGATTTATAAGTCCGGCATTATATGATAACGAACGCAAAAAAGCGGGACTTTTTATTATAGTCTCTTCTGTATTGTTTTTTATTGGAGTGCTTTTTGGCTATTTTGTTATTGTTCCATTATCCATTAATTTCTTTGGAACATTCAATGTGAGTAAAACTATTGTGAATCAATTTACCGTTGACTCCTATATTAGCATGATTAAAACGTCAGTCATCGTTAGTGGATTAGTATTTGAATTACCTATTATCATTTACTTTCTAACCAAATTAGGCCTTGTAACTCCTGCATTTTTAAGAAAATATAGAAGAGCCGCCATTGTAATCATACTTATTGTAGCTGCTATAGCTACACCTCCTGACATTCCGAGTCAAGTAGTCGTTTCTATTCCAATTTTGATTTTGTATGAAGTAAGTATTTTAATTTCTGCTGTTGTTGTAAAAAAAGAAAAAGAAAATGAGCAAATTAGTTGAAGAATTTAACGATTATCGTTCTAGAATGAACGAAAAATTATTGGCTGACAATCATAAAATTATAAAACGAATTTTCAATCTCGACACCAATGCCTATGCAGCAGGAGCTTTGGACGTTAAAACCAAAGAACTATTGGGATTAGTAGCATCAACTGTTTTACGCTGTGATGATTGTATCAAATACCATTTGGAAACCAGTTATAAAGAAGGAATTACCAAGGAAGAAATGATGGAAGCTATGGGAATTGCAACTTTGGTTGGCGGAACCATTGTTATTCCACATTTGAGAAGAGCTTATGAATTTTGGGAAGCGTTAGAAGAAATCAAATAATTGTTAATGTGTGGATTTGGTTATTTGTTTATTCGTTTATTTGTATAAACTAAGTACCAAGAGATACTGAAATAAATTCAGCATAAATGAAATTAAGAGCAGAAAATTTAGTCAAAACCTACAAAGGACGAAGTGTTGTAAAAGGCATTTCTGTTGAAGTAAACCAAGGAGAAATTGTGGGACTATTGGGTCCAAATGGTGCCGGAAAAACTACTTCTTTCTATATGATTGTAGGATTGGTAAAACCCAATTCAGGAAAAATATTTCTTGACGATATGGATATTACTGATTTTCCAATGTACAAACGTGCACAAAACGGTATTGGTTATTTAGCACAAGAAGCCTCTGTTTTCAGAAAATTAAGTATTGAAGACAATATTTTGAGTGTGCTGCAATTGACCAAGCTTTCCAAAGAAGAACAAGTGGCAAAAATGGAAAGCTTAATTGCTGAATTTGGTTTGGAACATATCCGTACCAATCGCGGCGATTTACTATCAGGTGGCGAAAGACGACGAACTGAAATTGCGAGAGCTTTAGCCACTGACCCAAAATTCATCTTACTCGATGAGCCATTTGCCGGAGTTGATCCAGTGGCAGTAGAAGATATTCAAAGAATTGTAGCGCAATTGAAAAACAAAAACATCGGAATATTAATTACCGACCATAATGTTCAGGAAACTTTAGCTATAACTGATAAAACCTACCTAATGTTTGAAGGAGGCATTCTAAAAGCGGGAATTCCAGAAGAACTAGCCGCAGACGAAATGGTGAGAAAGGTGTATCTCGGACAAAACTTTGAATTGCGAAAAAAGAAATTACATTTTTAGAACTATGCAAAGTCCAAGTAAAGAAATTTTGCAAAGTTGGCATGATGATGCTAACAACTGGAAATGGGGAATATTTTATTTTAACCCAAAGGATAAAAGAATTTTTATTGACAAACCCAATCCAGATTTTGGAACTACTTTGAATTTTGCAAATCCAAAATCTTATTTAGTAGTAGCAATGGCATTATTGTTTTTCGGATTTATACTATATATGATAACAAAAAAAGCTTCTTAAACAGAAGCTTTTTTGTTTATCATGTTATTGAATATAGAAAGTAAAACGTATAAAATAATAATCAGCGGCACCGCCAATATTTGAAGAAAAAAAAGCATTGCCACAGAAAATGCCAAAAAGAAAATTTGCAGTTTATATTTAGCAAAACTAAAATTTTTAAACTTCAAGGAGAACAAAGTTATTTCAGCGTTCATGATGTAAGCGCTTAAAAAGGAAATTACAATCAAAGCAATTTTGGTATTATTACCGACAATTATCCCGTTTGAAGGGACTTCAAGAAAAAATGGGATGCTCATTATAAATAAACAATTAGCAGGAGTTGGCAAGCCAATAAAACTATCGGATTGTCTTTCATCAATATTAAATTTAGCCAAACGATAACAAGCACCAAGTGTTATAACAAATCCTAAATAAGGAAAATAGCTTTCAATTCCAAAAGAGTTAGAGTGTGTCATCATTTTAAACATCACATAACCAGGAACAACACCACTAGTAACCATATCAGCCAGTGAGTCTAATTGAACTCCCAATGGTCCGGAAACACTAAATTTTCGGGCAAAGAAGCCATCAAAGAAATCGAAAAAAATACCAAGGGAAACAAAATAAAAAGCTAAATCAAATTTATAATCTGCTACCATAACCAAAGCAACGCAACCACAAAACAGATTAAGCATCGTAAATAAATTGGGAATCTGAGCTTTGATATTCATCTGTAATCGTTTAGAGTTTGCAAAGAAAAACAAATTTAATACAATAACTTAAAGGTTTCTGCGTTTTGTAATAGAGATTTTTATATGATATTTGTAAAAAGAAAAATTGCGTTGAAAAAAAAGATTGCTATTCTACTGCTTTTTATTAGCATAATTACTCATGCTCAATCGGTTAGAAAATATTCGAATGAGTTCATGAATATTGGCGTTGATGCAGCTGCTTTGGGAATGTCCAATGCGGTAACGGCATATTCGGGCGATGTGAATTCGGGCTATTGGAATCCGGCAGGTATATTAAAAATTGAAGATAGTGAAGCATCATTGATGCATGCTAGTTACTTTGCCAATATTGCACAATACGATTATGCTGGCTATGCCAAAAAAATAGACAATCAAAGTGCTTGGGGATTTTCATTAATCCGTTTTGGCGTTGATGATATTTTGAACACCACTCAATTAATTGATGGTGAAGGCAATATTGACTATAACCGCATTAGTCTGTTCTCGACGGCTGATTATGGTTTGACTTTTTCATACGCAAGAAAACCTTTACTTTTTGAAGGATTTCAGTATGGTGTGAATGCCAAAATTATTCGAAGAGTAATTGGTGAATTTGCTAATTCATGGGGTTTTGGTTTTGATATTGGACTTCAATATGAAAAAAATGATTGGCATTATGGGTTAATGCTTCGTGACATTACTACGACTTACAATGTTTGGGCGATAGACGAAGATAAATACAACGACATTAGAGATGCCGTTTCTGGTCAAAATCAAGAATTGCCCGAAAGTACAGAAATCACTTTACCAAAAGCACAATTAGGTATTGCCAAAAAATTTGAATTTCACTACGATTATACGTTATTAGCAGCAGTCAATTTGAACATGCAATTTGCACAAACCAATGATGTAATTTCTTCAGAAATAGTGAGTATTGATCCTGCATTAGGATTTGAGTTTGGCTACACTGATTTGGTTTTCCTGCGTGCAGGCGTTGGAAATTTTCAAAATGTGTTACAAATTGATGGTACGCAACAAGTGAATTTTCAACCTAATATTGGTTTGGGGTTTAAATACAAAGGCATTCAGATTGACTATGCCTTAACCGATTTGGGAGATCAAAGTGCCGCTTTATATTCAAATATTTTTTCTGTTAAAGTAGATTTGAGTATTTTTAAATAAAAAGATATGGCAAAAAAAATACTCCTACTCCTTCTCTTTTATTGTGCACATGTTGAGGCACAAGGACCAATACTTTCTGAAAACACTAAAGTCAGTATTTTTACTTGCGGAAGAGGAGAAGAATTATATTCCACTTTTGGACATACAGCAATAAGAATAAAGGATGACGAAAACCAATTGGATGTGGTTTTTAACTATGGTGCATTTGACTTTAGAACCGATAATTTTTATTTGAAATTTATAAAAGGTGATTTACAATATTTCATGAATGTTACTTCTCATGAAGATTTCATTTTAGAATATCAAACGGATGAAAGAGAAGTTATAGAGCAAACACTAAACCTACCATTAGCAAAAAAACAAAAACTATTTGAAACTTTAAGCGCTTCTTTATACACTTCCGAAAGATATTATACCTATAAATTTATTGACAGAAACTGTACTACTATGGTGGCTGAAAAAATTTGTACATTATTAGGACAAAAATCACTTGAAAAGGTTGATGATACAAGTGTATCCTATCGTAAAGTACTATTCCCTTATTTTGAAAATTATTTCTGGTACAAGTTGGGGATCAATATTATTTTTGGAGCAAAAACAGATTCAAAAGCAGCAAAAGTATTTCTTCCAATTGAACTAATGCATACTTTAGACAAAGCAATAGTTGACAGAAAGCCATTGGTATCAAAAAAGCAAACTATTATAAAGGGTGATAAAAAACAAGTTGAGTTTTCATTCATTAATAGTATTTATTTTATAGTTCTGATATTGTTTTTGCTACTACTAATGAATAAAAGAGTTCTATTTTATGGCTATTTGTTCCTCAGTGGGATTCTAGGCGTTTTCTTGTGTTTTGTAGGTTTATATTCTGATCATCAAGAAGTACTTTGGAACTATAATGCACTCCTTTTTAGCCCTTTATTTTTAACATTACCTTTTCTTAAGCAAACTAATTTAAATAAGATTTGTAAACTTTCAATAGCAATTATATTCATATATGCTATCATTATGATAAACAAACCTCACTTGTTAATCATGTTGCCGTTTATGATAACTACAATTTATATGCTATTAAAAATTAGTAGTAAAAATCCACTGAAACTATTGACCTCTATAAAATAATATTGTGCTCAGTGTTTTGAACATAATATTAAAATCCAAGAATATACTTCTATGTTTGATATAATACAAGTCATATTGAAGTTTGATCAAGCTATCATCTATTGTTTCTCCATAAGAATAGTTGACTTGTGCCCAACCTGTTAACCCTGGTTTAATTACATGACGTGTTTCATAAAACGGCATTACAGCAGCAATTTCATCAACAAAAACAGGACGTTCGGGTCTTGGTCCAATAACAGCCATATCTCCCTTTAATATGTTATAAAATTGAGGAAACTCATCAATTCTTGATTTTCTCAATATTTTACCAAAAGGAGTAACTCGTGAGTCATTAAGAGTTGCAAAAACTGCGCCTTCATTTTCGGCATCTTTAATCATGGTCCTAAATTTTAAAATATTAAAAACCTTACCATTCTTTCCTACTCTTTCTTGTGTATAAAATAGTTTCCCTTTATTTCCTATAATATTTCCTATAATCACAATTGGAATTAAAATGACACCAAATGCCAAACCAATTATTGCTGTTATAATTTCCAAAAGCCGAACAAAAAGTATATAAAAATGATTTTGATTACTTCTACTAAAAGGGAAATAGCGATAAAAATCCCGAGACACATATTGAACAGGAATACGATAAGTAAGACTTTCATAAACTTGAGTGTACTCTCTAATTATATAGCCATTTTCTAATAAATGTATTAACTGATTATATAAAGTAATGCTAATTCCGTCTGTTTTTTGGGAAGCAATAACTATTTCTGAAATGGAATTTTCTTTTACAAATTTTTCTAAATTAGTAATATCAATATTTTTAACATTGTTCAATTTAGTTTCATTTGAACTATCTGAATTAACAAAACCAAGAACTTTATAATGTGGGTCAGCACTTTCCAATCCTTTTACAAGCTCTTTTACTTGATCATTATCACAAATTAAAATTACTTTTTTTGAAAATCTATTGGAAGCAAAAAAACGAACATATATCATTCGCCAGGAAAATAAAGCAACAAAAATAGAGACAAAAAAGATAAGTATTTGAATACGATTTGTAGGTAAAATAGGAGTATAAATAGGTGTCAACAAATAAACCAATACAGTTGTAGAAGTAGTCAATATAATACTTTTTACAACTTGAAATTGACTACTCGCAACTTGCAGGTTATACATTTCAAAAATTGAACCTATAATAGTTAAATAGAGCCCTAAGACAAAAGTCCAATAAAAATTAGTCCTTGAAATATTAAAATAATCAAATTCAAAAATAATTCCAACCAAGTACAAAGAAAGCAGCACAGAAACTACATCAAAAATTCGTAAAAGAATTTTTCTTTCTGAAACTTCAAAATGTATGTCCTTGTATTTGTTCATCTTATGAAAAAAATATTCTTAGAAGTCGCAAGTTACTAAATTATACTAATTATCTAAGCAAATCTTTCCACTGCTTTTTAACCATAACCCAATCAAAACTTTTAATTGATTCTTTAGCATTTTCTATCAGTTTATTAGCTAAATTAGGTTCAATAAAAATTCTGTTTATTTGTAGTGTCATCGATTCAATATTATTATCTGAAACTAACAAAGCGTTATAATCATGTTTCAATAAATAGGGAATTCCTCCAACATTGGTTGATACAACCGGAATTTCTAAAGCCATTGCTTCAATAACGCTTATCGGAGTGTTATCAAAATGTGTGGTATTTATGAAAACATTATAATCAGCCGAAAGTTCAATCCATTTTTCTTTCGATAATTTACCCATAAAATTAACTTCAACATTATGATTTTTTGCAAAACGAATTGCTTTTTCGAAGCTGCTATCTTTTTTAGGCCCTACCATACATAACTCAGCATCTGGATACATCATTTTTAAATTTATAAATACTTTGATTGCCATTAATGGATTGTATATCACCGAAAAAGACCTAACCCAAAGCAATTTTGGGGATTTAAATTGTTTGTTAAATGATTTATATTTATCAAGTTCAATAGTATTTGGAATATATAAAAGATTTTTATAACCACTTTCTTTAAAGGCATTTAACAAATAATAAGAAGGAGCAATATTGACAAAGGCATTATTAAAAATTAATCTGGAGAAAAACTTTGTTTTAACAATTCTATTTGGTAAATCTCCACCATGAAGTTTAGGAATATATTTTAACTTTAAAATTCTGCATAGCTGAGAAATAATAAAAGCATACCAAAAATTGTTTGTACTATAGGTATCAATTAATACATAATCAACTTTATTTGAGTAGCTTATAGTCTTGCTAATCATTTCAATCATTCTAAAATATTTGTTTTTTTGGGTTGAAGCATAGTAAACAGTATAGCCATCATTTTCTAAGAACTCACCTAGTGTTTCTATCGAAGTGGAATTGTATCCGTGTTCAGATAGTTTATTCCCTATGTATAGGAGTTTCTTCATCCATATAAACTTTTAATAATGATAACGAATATACAAAAGCTGGTGCTGCTATTCTCATAGCAGCATGATTGATGGTCATTAGCCAAAAAATTAAAAAACAAAAGATAAAAATATTTTGTTTATTGTCTAAATATAAAAAAAATGGTGTAAAAAAAACAATTAATAATGCAATAATACCCATTGTGCCGTGTTCAGCAAGTGTTCTAGTAATTTCATTGTGCGATACAACTATTAAACCTCCAGTGGCCAATTCTCTGATTTCAAGTCCTTTGGCAACTCCAGCCCCAAAGACAGGATGATCTTCAAATGCTGCAATTTCACTATTCCATATGTCCTCTCTACCTGTGAATTGACTTTCTTTCATTCTACCTGTTGCATCTTTGTTTGCATATCTTTTATCAATTAAACCGCCTGTTTGACTAGAGGTATATAACCAAGTCAAAACAAATGCTACTAACATAAATACAAATAAAATATAAAGCCTTGATCTAGCATAACTACTCACATCCTTATATAACATTATTAAAAAAAGTGCTATCATAACAAATCCCGTCAACATACCACCACGAGAAAAAGTTACCAGGCCTCTATACACTATATTGAATAATATAATTAGATTAATTATAAAAAGTAATTTCGTTTTCGAAGCTATAATCAATCTTGTAAAAAAAATAAACATCCCAATCCCAAGCACTGTTGCAACTTGATTGGGTCCAAATCCTCCCGAAGTAGCAGGATTTGAACTAGTACTAACCAAAATAGTTTTTAACTCAGGTGTATATAAAATTAGATAGACCGTGGTAGAAATAATGGGTAAGCCTAGAGATAACAACAAATTATTTAACTGAGAAAATAATATTTTCCTGTTGTAAGTATAAATCGAAGCAACACCCAAACATACAGGACCAGAAATATTAAAAGCTATGGAGGTTCGTAAATCTGATTTCAAATTTAATGTTTCAGTGGCAATTATAACTCCTGGCAAAAGCAACAATAGATAAATCCAAAAAGGAACAGCATTTTTAGAAAATCCACTGTAATACATCCCCAATGATAAGAAAATCATCACTCCATATTTTGAAAATTCATAAAGAATATTTCCACCTGTCATTCTTAGAAAAACCTCACTACCAACAATGTAAGCAGCTACAATTAGAACTTCATTGTTTCTGTTGCGAGTTTTAATCACATAATACAATCCTAGTATAAATATTGAAAATCCATATAGTTTAGATATTGGTGGAATTAAATAAATTAAGACTCCAATTGCTACATGCAATAAGACTAAAGCGATATATTTTTTTTCGTATTTATCCATTATAACGTTTCAGTCCAATTTAAATACTTAATAATTACACCTTCCTCCGAATGATTTTCTACTATAGTTTGATGTAAAAGCTTGCCAAAATTAAGTCTTAAAGTACTATCATCTATTAACTCTAGTATTCTTTCATAAAACCTTTCTGCTTCATTCACAGCAACAATAAATCCATTGATTCCATCTTGAATAATAAATGGAATTTCTCCTACATTTGTTGTAATAACAGGTTTGCTCATTAATCCATACTCAATTAAGGCAACTGGTAAACCTTCAGATTTTGAAGTCAAGATAGCAATATCTGCCTGATTAATGATATTATTCACATCATTTTTTGAACCATAAACAAAAACAGTATCGACTAATCTTTTGATTTTAATTAACTCTTTTATTTTTGTAGAGTAATCATCTTCAAAATCTTTTCCTACTAAATGGAATGTCCAATCAGGTTTTGTTCTCTTAAGTTTTTCGGCAACCTCCAATAATAAAAAATGGTTTTTTTGGTCTCTTAAATTGGCTAAACACAATAGTCTTTTTCCATCAATACCTTTTAAAATAGTATAAGGTTTTATAGTAGAATTTTCACTAGTAAAATTAGGAAGATATAAAACATTAGAACAATTCAATTCCTTTTCAGCCCATTTTATCAATTTATAATTTACGCCAATTAAACCATTTAAAAAATAAGATGGAATTTTTAAAAAAAGAGATCTTTCCAAACTAATATACTCGCTTGAACCATAATGATCATGCCATATAATTTTAATTTTTGGATAAATAATTTTCAATAATATTGATAAAAAAAAGGAAGTACTATGTGCATGAACAAAATCAACACTATTCTCTAAACAGTATCTTTTTAATTTAAAAATAGCAACAAAATCAATAGTTCTTTTTTTATTTAAAAAAAGATAAGTCACTTTTTTATTTAATTGATTTTTTAATTCACCTTCTGCTCTTGTTGCAATCAAACCCGAAAAATCAATTCTTTCTGAGAGTGCATTGGCATAATTAACAGCCATTTTTTCAGCTCCACCTACTTCTAAGGAATCTATAACTTGAACTATTCTCATGATTTCAAAAGCAGTTTTATTTCTTCTTCAAAAAGATCCAAAGTATAGTATCTTGACCAAGCAATAGCTTTGTTAACTTTATCTTTATATAAAATACTATTAGTAATATGCCATTGAACTTTTTCTACATCTTCTTGTAATGCAAGTTGCAAGAGTATTCCTCTATTTCCATTATCCAACATATTAGGTAAACAAGAAACAGATGTAGTAATGGGCAAACATCCCCAAAACATTCCTTCAGCAACAGCTTTTGGCCAACCTTCGCTTAATGAGGGTAAAATTACAAAATGATTTTGCAGATAGGCATTTTTGATTACTTCTTGATTCTGATTCCCTTTCAAGAAAACTATTTTTTCAAGATTATGTACTAAAATATAGTTCTCTAATCGTTCATTTTCTATACCTTCTCCATAAATCTCTAGACAGATATCATGTCCATTTTTATAAAGTTGTTCAACTAATTGAATAGCGTACAAAGGTTGTTTACCATTAGAAAGAGTTCCAACGAAAATAAATGATAGCTTAGAATTTAAATCTTTAGGGCTGACATCAATTTTATCCTTTTCAAAATAGCTCGCTGTAAAAAAGGATTTGATATTTTTAGAACTATTTTTCCATTCACCATATACTAAAACCTGCATGTTTCTCGTCAAAAAAGTATTACTCAAAATCCATTTTTGTAAACGATAACTCAAAGGTTGCTTGGCTTTTGAATCCCAATTACCGGCATATTTTGCTGTTTTTGTCTTTTTAGGAAATAGAATTTGAAGAAAACATCCCAGTAAACCCATATTTCCGGGACAACGCAAATGAATATGGTCGGAATGTTTCATTGCTTTATATATTTCAAAAATTATTTTTGGTAATTTTAAAAGGGTTAAAAAAAATGACTTTACTGTTAAAAAATTAAAGTTGGACACATTTCTAAAATCAATAACTTTATGGGAATAATCCATGTCTATAGAAGTGCTATTTTTCAGTTGTAAAGGTGCAACAAGAACAATTTTATCAACATACTTCGACCAAATATTCATTTCCCTCACGTATGGTGAATAGGCAAAATAATTGCTGTTTTGATAACCGTGAGGAACATGTGTAATGATGCAAAAAGTCATTAATTTTTATGATTCTATTTTAGGTTTACTAAAAAACAAACTTAACCATCCTGAAATTCTTCCTAAAAATTCAGTAAATGCCTCTTTTCGTTTAGTAGTTGTAAATATATTGCTAAATCGGATGAATGACAATAATAATATGATAGTATTCCATTTCAATTTGGCTGAAAATGATGGTTTTGGATACTTTACTCTCCAAACATACCATCCGTTTCGAACAACCATTTTACCATATTGATATTGATTTGGCCTGCCTGATGGGTTATGATAATGTGATAGTTTTGCTTTGGTTGTGATGACGTTTTTTCCAAATTGCTGAGCTCTAATACTAAAATCGGCATCTTCATACAGTCCGTATCCTTCAAAATAGGTAGAGAATTTTATATTTTCAAAAACGATTCTTTTAAAACTAAATGAAAGACCCATTAATAAGTCTACTTCATAATTTTTGCCAGTTAAGGGAAAACCACAATTTCTTCCGTTTGAAAATTCAGGCATTTTGCCGGAACCTAGATTGGATTGTAATCCTAAAATATTTCGAACCCTATTTCTAATTCCTTCAGGATAAACATAATCTTCAAACTCATAATATTTGATTTTATTATAGTATTTATTAGGTTTTTTTTTAATCCATTTATTTTCGTTTATTTCAATTCCGGCTGCGCCTACAATATTCAAATCACTTTTAAACACATTTAGGATTTCTTCAAAATAATTGGGCGTTAACACCGTGTCATCATCCAAGAAACAAAGTACTTCTGAACTTGGCGAAATTCTCGAAATTCCAAAATTCCTTTGTCTTGTTAAACCTCTATTTTCATCACCAACATGAAAGTAAGTTAAATTCCTGAACGACTCAGTTTCAAAAATTTTTTTAGTATCATCATTTGTGGAGCCATCAATAATCAATATCTCATTAGGAAAAAGTGTTTGTTCCTTCACTGAATTCAATAAATTCAACAAAGGAACTGGTCTCATATAGGTACAAATGATTAAAGTAAATTTCATTTTTCTCTAAATAATAAGGAAAACCAAGCCATTATTCTTCCCGAAAACTCATTAATTAATTCACCCTTATTTGGTTTTGTCAAAACATTACTTAACAAAATAAAAGATAATATTAAAATAATTAGGTTCCATTTTACTCTTGCTTTTAATGATGGATTTGGAAAATTGACCCGCCAAACATACCAGCCATTTCTAACTGCCATTTTCCCATATTTATATTTATCTGGTCTTCCTGAAACATTGTGATAGTGAGCTAATCGTGCGTTGGAATTAAAATAAAGATTACCAGTTTTGGAAATTCTTAAAGTAAAATCGGTATCTTCATATAAACCATAACCCTCAAAATATAATGAAAATTGAAATCTGTCGAAAATCTCTTTTCTGTAAGAAGCTACACCTCCTTTAAATTGTTCAACCTGATAAATTTTTGCTGATGGTGGCAGATAACCAACACCTCTACCATTTGAAAATTCGGGCATAAAACCTGGTGGTTTATTACTATCCAATCCTAATTTCTTCCTGATTATAAAGCGTTTACTTTCCTTTCTTTTCCAGCCATCTAAATAAAACTCATCATTTTTTGGGACATAATTTTCTTCGACTTTTTCCCATTGCACTTCATTGGTAATGAATCCGCCAACACCCAAAGCATCGGGAAAAATAGAATAAGTAGTAATTAATTCCTCAAAATAGTCAGTTTCTAAAATAGTATCATCATCAAGAAAACAAATTACCTCGGAATCATTCGATACTTTAGCAATACCAAAATTTCGTTGCTTTGTCAAACCTCTATCTGTTTCAGATACCTTAAAATATGTTAGATTTTGAAATGAATTTTGAGCTATAATTAATTCCGTTTCATCATTTGTGGAGCCATCAATAATTATAATTTCATTGGGATAAAGTGTTTGTTTCTTTACCGAATTTAATAAATTCAATAAAGGAATTGGTCGCATATAAGTACAAACTATCAGCGTGAAATTCATATTATTGATAGTTTAATTTGTTTGCCCAATAAACACTTTTGTTCCATTTAGATTTGAACACAGCAATATAATGGAATGGATTTTTCAAAAAATCACTATTTATATTTTTCAAAAATAAAGTTGCTTTATATAGAGATAATTGCTCTTTTGTATCATGTTTTAATCTGTATAACATTACAGTTGGCGAGGGTTTTGGTATTATTTGCTCATTACTCCATTGTAAAACTGGTTTGGTTCTAAAACCACCAATAGGCGCTTTTAAATGAATGATATCAGAAGTTGAAATGAATAGAATATCATATCCTTTATGCAACAATTGCATTCCAAAATCACCATCTTCTCCAAAACCAAATTCAAAAGCCATATCGAATTTTAACCCTTTTAAACAAGAAGATTTTACAAAAGCATGTCCTCCGCCAAAAATAGGAAATTGTATTGGCTGTTGTTGAATTATACTTTGTGTTTTCAAATGACAAGAAACAAGTAGAACTTCATTTCCTGTTGATTGAAAAGAATTCATCACATTTTCGATTAAATCATTTTCAAAAACAATGTCATCATCGGCCAAAAAACAAAACTCACTTTCTATCAATTTTAATCCAATATTTCTAGCATTGCAAACTCCTATTTGTTGAGTAAAATGATGCTTAATTTGAAAAGGCCATTTATTATTTTTAACATAATCTAATTCAGAACTACTATTCACATTTGGATTTTGCTCAATAATTATAACATTGGTTGGTAAATAGGTTTGTGAAGCTAAATTTTGAAGTACATCTAACAAATACTCTTTTCTGCCAATAGTAGGAATTAAAACATCGATAGTTCCTTTTTCAATAATATTTTTGGTAGAATGTAATTCAATTTTATTTAATCTTTCTGGGTTTATAGTTCTCTTTTTATAAAAAACAGAAACTAAAAAGGGAAATAAAGGAAATCTTTTTTCAAATAGAAATAAGTTGAAGAATAACAGAAAAATCCAACGTGTCTTATAATGTTGTTTTGTAAACCTAAAAAGTTCAAAAAGATTCGTGTTTTTGTAATGACTAATCTGTATGCTTTTCAATAAAAGCTTTGGCTCAGAATAACATAAAAGTCCAAAAGCCATAGCTCTTTTGGCAAAGGAATTTAAGAAGAAATCGAAATTAGTTTCGGTTTTTAAATCCTTTCGGCAAGCATTGATTACTGAGGAATGAATGGCTCCAACTTGACTACTCATTTGCCAAGTACCATATCGAATAGCTTTATTCACTTTTACAAATGGAGAATCTTCTATATAACCTAATTCTCTGTTGAAATAATTTGATGATGAAGGATTATAAGTAAATAGAAATTTTTTATGGTGAAATAAATCTTCGATTTCATTTGTGTTTAAATTTTCTTTATGACTTTCATGACACCAAGCCAAAATTTCGTTTTGGAATTTTTCAGCAAAATCAAGTAAAACAGCCACAATATTTCGACCTATTTCATTAGGAAAATCATTAGTTTCTGATGAAACTATATTGGTGATTTTTGATAGGTTGTGGTATAAAATAATCATGGAAAATAGTTAAACTTATTTCAAATTTGAACCCGCAAAAGTTATGATTTCTGTTCCTCTAAATTTCACAGTTTGACAAGGATAATTCATGGCATTGAAAAATTGTTCTACTTTTATATAGGTTTGTTCCCCATTTACCATGTGATAGGAAGCAATAGCAAAATTTGGTTTCAAGGTTTTTATTGTTACGCTACAACCATTAAGAGCTTCAATTTCGGCACCTTCAATATCCATTTTTATAAAATCTAGTTTGTGAATATTGTTCGTAACGACCCAACTATCTATAGAAACTGCTTGTTTTTTTACACATTGCTCATTATCTGGCATCCAAACGGCCGAGGAACCAACCGTTCCAGCTTCATAAAAATCAATTAATTCATTTTTATCCCAAAGCAACAAGTCTTCAATAAAAATATTATCTGGTAAATCAGGATTTAAATTTTTGTTTTTTATAATTCTCTCGATATTAAATTTATCTGGTTCAAAAGCAAAAATTTTCCCATTTGGACCAACTAGTTTTGAAAAGAAAATAGATAAGTGACCACAATTAGCACCCGCATCAATTATAACATCATCTGCCTTCACTTTATAACTATGTTGATAATAATTAAAATCTTCCACTATTGGGTATAAAGCTTCATTTGTAAATAATGAAAGTCCTCTAAAGGTCGTTTTGTAGGCAACTGCCCCATTATTGTCGACCAATTCAAATTCAACATTTTTTGGTTTAAATAAGCTGTAGTAGAACAATTTAACTGTTTCTTTTGTGTCTCCTTTTGGGACTAATTTGCTTATTATCTTTTTTATTGCTTTTTTCATTGGAGTATTTTTTTGTAAAAATCAGCACTTTGTTTAGCAACTACTTCGATACTAAATTTTTGTGCAATCTTTTTTCTAGCTTCAATACCAAATTGGTGTCGTAAAGCTTCATTTTCTAATAACTGAATTATTTTTTTTGCATAGTTTTCATGGTCTTGTGGATGTACCAAAAATCCATTAACGGCATCATCAATAACCTCAGTTGCCCATCCAATATTAGAAGCCACTATTGCTTTTTGCATTGCCATCGCTTCTATCCAGGAAACAGGTAAAGCCTCGGCAAATGTAGGGAAAACACATACTGTGGCAGTGCTGATATATTCTTTAATTTTATCATAGGAAACGCTTCCTAAATAAGTTACATGCTGTAATGCTTCTTCGTCAAACAAGGGTTGCATCATTTCCCATGTAGAACTATTTTTGGATACAATATCTGATGCGTCTCTGCCTATTACAATTAATTTTGCTTCTTTATTGCGTTTATAGACTTCATTAAAAATTAACGGCAACTCCAAAGATCCTTTTTTTCTAATCAATGTTCCAAAATATAAAATCGTATTTTCATGAAAACCAGTGGAATGATCATTGGAGAATTTCTCTAAATCAATGCTATTTGGTATTATTTCAAAATTTTTGTTTAAAGAAAATAATTGTTTTGTAATAGTAGCGGTATATTGACTGACGGAAAGCAAAGCATCTGCATTTTGCAATGCTCTTTTTTCATGAAACTTATTTAAAAACTTGACTGGTCTATTATCTAAATGGCAAAAATAAGTATCAGAACCATTGAGTCTTATCACAACGGGACAATTGGGCATAATTCTAGATGTTATTCCAGTCCAATCTGGTACTTCAACAAGGTCAAGATTGTTGTTTTTTATCAAAAGATTAATATTTTTTTCAATCTTCTTTTGTGTTAGAAACCAAGAAAACCCTTTAACTTTTACATTTTTAATCCTACAATAAGTAATATCATTTTCAATAAAAATGGCATCTTCCGCTTGTCCATAAACCAAAACAAAGACTTGATGCCCAGCTTGGGTTAAACCTTTAGATAAATTGAAAATACTGGTTCCAATTCCTCCGGACGATCCCATTTTTGGATGAGGAAATTCAGGTGTTAGAAAAGCAATTTTCATATTTACCTAGTAGTTATTTTCTCAATAGCATTCCAAATTCTCTCAGAAGCTTTTTCTGGTGGATGTTGATTGATTATTTCAAACCATTTTTGGGCATTTTTTATAATTTCAGAAGTGTCTTTTTCTAAAATTTGTTCTAATTTATTTTGAATTTCATTAGGATTGTCCATCCAAAAAACAGAATTATTTGAAAACATGGAGCGAAAATGAACAAATTTATAACAATTGAAAATATCCCATTTTTTATTTAGTCTAACTCTTTGATTATATCTAAAATAACCACACGGTTTTTTATGTGATACAAAATCAAAAACAGTAGAAGATCCAAGGTTTACAACTAATTCAGTATGTTCAGCCAAACTACTAAATAAAATATCATCTTCTTTTGTAGGCAAAACAGTATTCCAATGCGAAGTTAATGGCTTCCATAATGGATCAATGGGTACTATGATATCTTTATATTTTTCTAAAACTATATTATATCTGTCTGAGAAGTCGACAGGACATCTTCTGAAAATAATTCCATAGTTACAATTTCCATAATTAAGATTTTTTACGGCTAATGCAAAATCCTCAAGGTATTTTTCATCATCTGGACTTGATGTAAAATCATCGCCTGAAAAGCAAATATATTTTTTATTTAAGTCTAATCCATACTCAGAAAAAAAAGTTTCTCTATTGAGTAATTTTGATTTATCAAAATGCATTTCAAATTGAGGTGTTCCTGTAATTATTATTTGTTTTTCATTTACTTTTGGATAATAAAACATCATTTCCTCTTTCATAAATTGACTCCAAACAAAATAATAATCCGTTTCAACAATAAGTGTTGCTTTAGGAAGATTATCCCAAGAAAATATAAATGAAGCTGTGGGTATATTTAAATCTTTAGCTGCCAATAATGGAGCAACAGATAAAATTTGCCTTTGATTTGTACAAAAAACTAGATCAGGTTTTTCTTTTTCTAATGTTACTTTTGATTGATGATAGTATAGTGTTTTTCTCTCTTGTTTATTTATTTTATTACTTAATTTTTCCAAATCTTTCTCCCCTGAATTTATTTTTATTAATAAGATAGAAAAAGTACTTTTTATGGCTGATTTAATATTATTAAAATGAAAAGGAAATTTATAAGAATCATAAATCTTATCAAGTGTTTTTTTCTTAAAATGATTTAATGTTACATGAATTTTTACAACCTTAAAAATATCGGTTAAAGGATGTGTTTTTGCATTTTCAATTTTTATTTCATCAAAACCTAAACTTTTTAGTGGGAATAAAGTATTGTTCCAATAAATAATTTCAAACTCATTATTCTTCCCAATTTCATTAAAACTTGAATAGGCAAAATTTCTGAGACCTATTCCATCAGGTAGAAGTATAAATATTTTTTTTTTTTTCATTCTTTAAATTTTTAAACTACCTATTCTTCCATGGTCTGAAAATGATCTGTGTACTACAAAATCATTTGGCAATGGTTTTTCGGAAAGAAAAGTAATGTCGCAAAAATAGTTTTTTACAATTGGATTTAATCGCCATGGAACAATTGATTTATTATCTATTACCCAACCGTTTTTTTCAAGTTGTCTTGTTTTTAAATCATTCCACGATGTGATATAATCTATCCAATTATAACCTAATTGCCATGCTTGTTCCTCTAATTCTTGACTATTATAAATATCAACTACACGCAACCCTGAAACATTAGGTTGACTTATTGCTGTAGAACCATCATGTAGCTTTATCCCATTTAAATTGGGTTGTTGAAAATAATGAGTTTCTTTATAAGACAAATGTTCCACATTAATCTCTTTTTCTTGGCAAACATTTTCAAGAGTAACTTCGGTAATAGTTGGATTAATTTTTACAAATCGCACTAAATCATAGTACCTAATCCAACGCATATTTTGGTACAATCCTAATCCTGCTTTGTTCGCCGCTGTAGCAGCCAAAGGATAATATTTCCTAGCTAAATCATATAATGTACCTAAAATTCCTTTTCCTCTGCATTCTTCATCCAAATAAACATTGATAATCCATGCAACATTTCCAACAAAACTGGCTCCAACATGTCCAACAATTTCATTATTTCCATTTAAACAAATTAATGCGCGACCATACTGTTTATTACCATATTGCCATTCCCAAAACGTTTTGTTTTGTAAAGGGTGATTATCTCTATACACTCTTTTGTAAAATATATAAAGTTTATCCCAGTCTTCTATTGTTGCTTCTCTGGTTGTCATATCTATTTGTGATTTTTACCTCCTGGTAAATCATTACAATCAAATCTTTTTAAAAGCAATTTATCATCACTAATGGAGTTACTCCCTCTTTGCATTGTAAACCCTATTTGATACCCTACTTGTTTGGCTTTATGAGAAACAGGATATTGACAAGCTTCAGCACTTCCGTAGGGGTAACTTATTGTATGCGGAAATTTAGCTCCAAAATTATTGATAAATTCTTTAGTTTTTACAATCTCCGCCTGTATATTTTCTTCTGACAATAAACCTAAAGCTAAGTGATTATGAGTATGATTTCCTAAACTATTTTGATCAGAAAGTTCTAACAATTGAGCTTCATTCATATATAAATTGTTTACAATTTCACTTTCATCAAAAAAATTTTTAAACATAGTGTTGATTACTTTAATCATTTTATTTGAAGGTAATTTAAAATTCAATAAATATTTTAAACAAGCGCTATCATAATCGTCATAATTATAATGTTTCACTGCTTTTTCAATTTCAATAGTTGTTAGAGTTGTTTCATTAACATCAAAAATATTGTTAACAAACGCTAAAAACTCAGTTGGCTTAATAAGGGAACGTAATAAATGAATTTTATGAACTTGTGACACTTCTTTTTCTATGAAATTAATAGAATTAATAAAGTATATGGCAGGTATTTTTAGTTTATCTAATATAGGTTTAGCAATTTCAAACTGTTCTTTTAATCCATCATCAAAAGTTATTAAATTGAAATTTTCTTTTGAATTTAAAATGGTATCAGCATTGCGTATGAGTTCATTTTGATTTATGAATTTCCCCATTCTTGCTAATTCTTCCAATTGATTTTGAAACTGACTTGGTGTTACGCCAAAAATACTTGGAAACGGAGCATTGAAATGAGTTCTTACATAATGAAAATTACAAACTGTGAGCATATTTAGAACTTTTTTAATAATTGTTCCGCATTAATTAATTGCAATGAAAAAGTAGAAAAATATCTATTTATTACTATCAATAGCATAAAATTAATGCCGCAAATATCTTTATATTAAGATGAAAATAAAAGTTTATCAACTTGAATTATAGGATAAAATTTATTTAATTATTTTTTTGACTCATCCAAAACGTTATTGACAAAAACGGTAGTGAAAAATCTTGCTCCATCATCATTCAAGTGATTGGCATTTTGAAATAAATTTTCGTCTTGGACAGCAGTTGAAAAATCAAGAAAACCTGGTATTTTTTTTTTCAGCTTTCTAATATAATCAAGGTTTTGAGTATGTTTACAAAATGGTGCGCAATAATAAACCACATTAATTTTATTATTGGTACAATATGTTTGGATACTGTCAAAATAGGTATTGCTAACATTAATTTTTTCAGGTAAAAGAAAATTATGGTTTTCTGATTTTCCCTCTAAAGGTGAATAACCATTATAGTCTAATGCATTTGTTTTTTTGCCTATCAAATTAAGAGATACTTCTCTAAAACCTATCTTCAAATCATTGCGACAATACCTAAAAAAAGGGATATAATTATATTTATAATAATTTGATGGTTTAAATTTTATATGATTGTTATATACAATGTTGTCGTGTATAAAAGGCAAAATTTCGGGCTCAAAAATTGTTGATGAAGCGTCCATGTTGTAAATATAATCTACCTGAATGAAAATCTTTTCATACTGGATGTTGTATTGTTTTAACAATTGTAAAACGGTATAAATATCATACAATTTTGCTGCCTGAAATCCAAGATTTAAAACTCTTTTATGTGTCGACTTTTCAATGATTGATGGTACAATACCACTTTGAACTCTTGAGGATCCAATAAATATATAATCGATTTTGTTTCCTTTTTGCTTTTGCAAATATTGAATCTTTGTTCTAGGATTGGATGTTTGATAGACTGTCGTATAGGCAAAATCTAAGATACACATCAATATAAATGTAATCAATAGGAAACCTAAAATATGTAATACAAATTTTTTCATTTAGAATTGAAAGTAAATAAATTCACTAGCATCCGAGTAAACGCCGAAAACGATAACCATAAGAATAACTATTAAAGCCCAAAAATCCTTTGCTTTACCAAAAAATGGATGTTCTCTTTCTCTAGAAAACCACTCAAAAACTAAGAAAAGTAATAATATAAAAACTAATTCTACAGAAAACCTGTCAATTGATAAGTATTCAATTCCACCTTTAAAATTAAAAGCGAAAATATTTTTTATATAAACAAATGCTTGAGTAACTGTTTTTGACCTGAAAAATATCCATGCAAAAGTGGTTAAACTGAAAGTAAATATTATATTGGCAAATTCTTTTAAAGTTGGAAAATATTTTCCTTTAGCAACTATATCTATATTCTTTCTATTTCTATTGGTTAGTAAAAGCGGTAAAAAATAGATTGCATTCAATAAACCCCAAATAATAAATGTCCAATTAGCACCATGCCAAAAACCACTTACTAAAAAGATAATAAAAGTATTTCTAACTTTTGGCTGTATTCCTCCTTTACTGCCACCAAGAGGAATATATAAATAATCACGAAACCAAGAAGACAACGAAATGTGCCACCTTCGCCAAAACTCAGCAATATCTCTCGAAAAATAAGGAAAATTAAAATTTCGCAACAAATCAATTCCGAGCAATTTTGAAGTACCTAATGCAATATCTGAATAGCCACTAAAATCACCATAAATTTGAAAAGAAAAATAAATAGCACCCAAAATAAGTGAGGCAGAATTCATGCTTTGATAATTATCAAAAATATCATTAGCATATGCTGCACAACTATCAGCAATGACAATTTTCTTAAACAAACCCCACAAGATTTGATAAAAACCATCCATGGCTTTGTTGTAATCAAAATGCCGTTTCTTTTTTATTTGTGGTAAAAGATGTGTTGCTCGTTCTATTGGACCAGCAACTAATAAAGGAAAAAAACTAACAAATAAGGAATAATCAACAATGTTTCTCTCTGGCTTTATTCTATTATTATAAATATCAATTACGTATGACAAACCATGAAAAGTGTAAAATGAAATCCCAACGGGTAAAATCAATTGTAATGTCCAAAAATCGGAATGTAGTCCGAAGTTAGAAAGCATATTTTCAAAAGAACTAACAAAGAAATTATAGTACTTGAAAACACCTAAAAAACCAAGGTTAATAATTATACTCAACCAAAACCAAAACTTTTTATTTTTGTGATTTTTGGCATTAAACATTTGTAGCCCCGTGAAATAATCCAAAGCAGTTGAAAAGATAAGTAAAAATAAAAAACGCCAATCCCAACATGCATAAAAAAAATAGCTAGCAATAAGCAACAAAAAATTTTGTAGCTTCAAACTTCTATTGTTTACAGACCAATAGACTATAAATACTAATGGCAAAAACAATAAATAAGAAAGCGAGTTAAATAACATAGATTGTTATTTTAATAATTGTGCAGTATTTATCCATTGCCAAATATGAAAACTACTTTGATTATCGCCTTTGTAAAACAAGTCGAGTTCCAGTTGTAATGCTTTTTTATCAAACCATGAGTATTGCATCAAGGTTGTTACTTCGGCAATGACCCATTCTTTCAAATCGTCTGATAGCCACTCTCTTTGTGGTGTTTGCAAAGGCCGTTTAGGAGCTAAAACCAAATCTTTTTGCAGAAATTTTTCGGCTATTTTACGTAACATCCATTTCTGAACTCCATTCTTAATTTTGAAATCGGTTGGGCGACTAAAAACATATTCTACCAATTCATAATCCAAAAAAGGTTCCCGCAATTCTGTGCCATACAACATAGAAACCCTATCATTAAAACGCAAAGCACGTGGAATTTTAGTATAAAATAAATCGCGGTATTGAAGATTTAGTAAATGATCATCAAATGGTTTTGGATATAATGTTTTTTGATAAGTTTTGGCAAAATCCACATTCAAAACATTAGTTCTAAAAGGTGATTTTAAAACGCCTTGTATAACATTTTGATTTTTATGTAAATAATAATCATATCCTGCCCAAGCTTCATCCGAACCTTGTCCATCGAGTAAAACTTTCACTCCTTTTTGACTTGCCATTTGGAAAATTTTTGAATAGGCAATCGTTGGGATTCCACCATAAGGTTCCACTTGATGCAAGGCCATTTTTAATGACAACTCTGGAATTTCATTGGCAGAAAGTGAACAGATAGTAAGATGAAAAGGTCTGTTATCCAACATGGCTTTTACCCATTTTATTTCATCATAACGTTCATCATTGGTTATAAAAGTAAAAGCTTCAACTGTTGATTTATCAATGTCTTGCTGATCAATCAAAGCCAAAAGTGTACTAGAATCCAATCCACCACTGAGGTTGAAACCAACAGGAACATCAGCTCGAAAACGCAAATTGATTGATTTTAAAAGTAAATGGGTAATGTATTCTTCCTCATTTTTATCAAATTGATTTTGTAATAGAGCAATACGTTTTTCAAAATGATACCATTTTTTTGTTTGCAAATTATTACCTTTTAAAGTCAAGGAATGCCCTCCCGGCAACTGTTGAATTTTTTGCCAAAAAGTTTCATTAGGCAAACCATAACTTCCATCCGAAAAAAAGTTGAGCCAAACTTTATCATGGGCAACTTTCGGAATTCCAGCAGCAAAAAGGGTATTTATTTCAGAAGCAAAATAAAAATTTGATTGTTCATAAAAATAGTAGAATGGTTTCACGCCAAATCGATCTCTAGCAGCAAAAAGAGTTTGTTCTTTTTTATTCCAAATGGCAAAAGAAAACATGCCATTGCATTTATCCAAAGCGTTTTCTCCCCATTCCAAATAAGCATACAATAATACTTCAGTATCCGATTGCGTTCGGAAATGATACTTAGACTGAAGTTCTCTTTTTAACTCAATATAATTATAAATTTCTCCATTGAAAACCAAAATAAAATTTTCGCATTCGCTAGTAAAGGGTTGATTGGCACTGCTTGACAAATCAATAATACTTAATCGATTGTGTCCTAAAACGACTTTACTTTCTTCGCAATAATAATCTGTGAAATCAGGCCCACGATGATTTTGAGCTACCAATAGTTGCAAAATATTTTGCTTGTTGGCCTTATTACCTATAATTCCAGCAATACCACACATCTTAAAACTGGATTTTTGCAAGTAATTTTTCTGCGTCTTCCCAATCTTTCATCGTATCAATATTTACATGATATTGGGGATTACTTTCTATATAGGCGATGGATTTTCCATAAAAACTACCCTTATTTATCACAGTTGTTTTCGAAATATAAATGGCACCATCGCGATGAAAAGCTTTGGGTAAATCTTGCCTTCTAGGAATAATGTTTTCCTCGCCTGTGGCAATTTTCAGTAGTCCATTTTCATTTTCTTCAAAGGCCCAATGAGGATTGTACTCATGTGGAATGGGTAAAACACTCACTAAACAATCCGCATTAGTAGCAATAAATTTTTCAATAGCTTTATCTATAAAACCTTTTTCTCGGAAAGGAGTGGTAGGTTGTAACAAGCAAACGGCATCAAAAAAAATATTTTTATTTTCAAAAAAAGCGATGGCATGTTGCACTACTTCAAGCGAAGTTGAGTGATCTTGAGCTATTTCGGATGGACGGATAAAGGGTGGTTTACAACCAGCAATTTCGGCGACAATAGCTATTTCTTGATCGTCTGTGGAAACAATAATTTCAATGAGATATTTTGAATTTTTGGCACCATCAATAGTATATTCTATCAAGGGTTTTTTACCAAGAAGTTTGATGTTTTTTTTGGGAACACCTTTGGAACCGCCACGTGCTGGGATTAATCCTAAAATTCTCATTAATACGTTATAGTTTTATGAAACTGCAAAGGCAATTCTTTTAATAAGATCGCAATTTGTTTGCCAGCATTTCCGCCACCATAAACATTAGAAGTAGCTCTATTTTGAGTTTTCAATAAAGATTCGACAGCAGCAACAATTTCATTTTCGTTGTAGTCAACATTAACCACATTTGTACCTCTATCTCGACGATTTTGACGTGAACCTATATTGACCACTGGAACGCCAAGATAAGCACATTCTCTTATACCAACACTTGAATTCCCTATCAAACATAGGGAATTATGTAAAAGATTTAAAAAATCATCTCCTTCCATATTTTTGAAAAAATGGACATTTTCCATGGTATATTTTTCACGGTAAGAACGAATTCCTGTAGAAGTTCCGTCAGCACCAGCATCAACATTAGGCCAAAACCATAAGGTTGGTTTGTTAATTTTTTGGATAGCCCGAAGTGTTTCCTCAATATGTTTTCTAGAATCTTGGTATTCATTGGTTACAGGATGTTGCATTACTACAATATATCCATTATTTAAATTTGGATTTGAACCTACACCGCCATATTTTTCATAAGGATTGAAAGTGAATTTACTGTTTTTAGCAACTTCTTGTGCAATATCTATGGAAGGGCAACCAGTATTGAAAACCATTGCTGGATTTTCTCCCAGATGAATGACCCTTTGTTTGGCATTTTCAGAAGCAACAAAATGATAGTCTGCCAGTTTGGTTATAGCATGTCTCACCTTTTCGTCTATGTTTCCGGTTACTTCTCCACCTTGGATGTGTGCCAACGGAATATTCATATAGGAAGCAGCAATGGCAGTGGCCATAGTTTCAAATCTATCGGCTACTGTTACTACAATATCGGGACGAAGATTATCAAAAACAGTTGACAATTCCAGGATACCAATGCCTGTTGTTTTGGCAGCAGCAGTGAGATTTTCACCTTCCAATACGTTAAAAACTTTGGCAGCAATTTCAAAACCGTCTTTTTCTATATAATTTACCGCACTTCCATATCTATCGAGCAAGGCAGATGCAGCCACAATCAATTGCAACTCCAATTCGGGATGTTTTTTGATGGCAGTTAAAACAGTTTTAACGCGACTATAAGATGGTCTTGCTGTGATGACAACAGCTATTTTTCTTTTGGCACTCATACTAAATCTTCTTCATTCAAAAAATCCCATTGGGACTTAGGATTTTTCAATTTGCGCCCAATGACTTTTTCAAAATCGGTGGCGGAAATTCCATATTCCTTTGGTTTTTTACTTTCTAAATCATCAAAGTTAATAAGATGCCCTTGAGGTAAATCTTTATTGATGGCTAATGATTTTTCAAAGATGGCTTTTAATTCTCCAAAACCTTCATTAGTATTCTTATCTATCGGATTAGAATTGGCAATATAAATTTCGTTTACTGCTTCTACCAATTGCTTAGTTTCTTCCAATGTTAGAGATGCTTTAGCATCAGGACCAAACATATCACGATGAAAAACTAGGTGGAACTCTAAAATTTCTGCCCCTAAAGCAACTGCTGCAATTCCTGTTGCTATTTTGGCGGAATGGTCTGAAAAACCAACTGGTACTTTATATCTTTCTTTTACTTCTTTGATAACATTCAAACCATATTGTTCTGGTTTTGTTGGATAAGCTGTGGTGCATTGTAAAATAGAATAATCAACTTTTCTTTGCTTCAAAAATTCAACTGTTTTATCTAACTCTTCAAAACTGCTCATCCCTGAAGAGATAATAACTGGTTTACCTGTTTGAGCAATTTTTTCTAATAAAAGAAAATTATTCACTTCACCAGAACCTATTTTATAGGTATGAACACCAATTTCTTCCAACCAATCGACAGCGAGATTACTAAAGGGAGAACAAATAAAATCCAAACCCACTTCATCACAATGTTTTTTAATTGCTGCCCATTGTTCTAACGTGAATTCCATTCGCTTCCAATAATCATAACGTGTAGCATCTTCTTTAGAAAATTGTACACGAAATGGTTCGTGTATACTGCTTTCGGCTTGTGCAATATGCATTTGGAATTTAATGGCTTGAACACCCGTTTTAGCAACAGCATCAATATAGGAATGAAGTATTCCTAGACTACCATCATGAGCTTGGGCAATTTCGGCTATTAAATAAGGTTTCTGGTTCATCAAAAAATCAGTTGAAATCGTAGTAAAAATAACTAAAATGAAAATTGAAAATGACTTTTATTTGATTTAATTTGCTAAAATTTCGTTTAGCGATTTTTTAAAATTTTCTAAACTAAAAAATTCACCAAAGGGATAAACGGACTCATTTGAATTCAATCTGTCGATGATTAAATTTTCTAATTTTGTTTTTATTTCTTGTTTATCATTACTGTTGGCAATAAACCGATCATCTGTAATAATATTTCTCAACTCACTTCTGGATGGGGAAAGTGAAAGTATAGGTTTTTTTATAGCTGCTAAAAAGGGTGCTTTCCCCACTAAAATATTGCAATATAATGGGCCGTTTTCTAAAATAATATTAATGTCAGCAATATGCTTTTGCTCATAGCAAGAGTTAGAAAAATTTAAGGTTTCTAACACTTTTATATTCGAAATACTTTCATATTTCTTAGCTAATTTTTGTAGTTCACCCCATTTTAAACGGAGCACAAATTCGGTGTTTTCTTGAAATAAAATATTGTTTTCTATCAATTCCTTATAGGCGTCTAATAGAATTTCAATATTTCGCCCAAATTGAATAGCGCCATGATAGGAAATAGTAACTTTTTTATTTTTGGGCAAGACAGCTGCATTATCAGTCAAATCAAAGACCGCATCAGCATATTGATGTGGTAGTGTGTAAAATTTTTTTCTTGTTCCGTAAAGAAATTCCAAATCATTTGACATATAATGAGCAGAACTCATACAAGTTTTTGATTGTTCAACTACTTTAAACATGGTTTTCATTTGAAATAGTTGAAGTCTTGTCAACTCTTTATTAGAACCAACATACCAAAATAATGGATAGGGATCGTGAAAATTTACTATAGCTTTTTTGAGTATGGGTAAATCTTTTGCACCCAAAATAGTTTCGTGAGCTAATCCTGCACTTCGTATAAAAATATGATCATAACCTTTATAATCAATCTTACTTATATAGGAACGATAAACTTTATAAATGTGAGCAGTATTTAATGATATTCCAAATAACCTCCAATAAAATCTGTTGATTAGTTTGGTAAAAAAAGGTACATTTAAATTTAGAATGTGAGTTTTTACAGAATTAACAGGCAACAAATGCAATTGATCATCGCTTTCATTCTGCTTAAGGTAAACAACATCAATAATTGCATTAGGATATGCCGCTCTTAATTTCGCTAAAAAGGATCTCGAAATTATACCTTGACTAGTCCCAGAAACTTTGAGGTCTTGCTCAATTATTAATATTTTCATTTGATCCATTTTAATGATTTTCTAAACCTATAGAAACTTAATCTTACAGGCAAAACAAGATAAAAAAACTGCCATTTGTATTGTTCGAATTTAGAAAGTTCAAGAATAGTTAAAATTTTTTCAAATAAAGCGTATTCTTTAAAATTTATAGATCTAGTAATAAAATAGCGCTTTATTGAGTAGGTTAATAATTCTTTCTCTTTTACATTTTTTAAGACTAATAAAATGGCATGTATATAAGATTCCCTCCTAATAGGATTATTATTATAAAATTCTCCTGTATTAGAATTTTCATGTTTTCTTCCATAAAATAAACATTTATCAATAGATACACCCTTAAATCCTGAGGAAACAATTCTTGAATACAATTCCCATTCTTCAGCGTACATCAATGTTTCAATAAATTTATTTTTTTCAAAGCAGGAAGACTTCCACATTACTGCACAAGAATTAAATGGCAGTTCATTATTTATCATTTGTTCAATATCTGACTTATCTATATAAAACGAGGTATAGTTTTTTGAATAATCAAATTGATAGTTAAAATCTCCAAAAAAGACATTTCTTATATACCTACAAAAAGAGATGTCTTTATCTTCTAGCTCTTTAACACACATTTCCAAGTTTTGAGGATGTGGAATATCATCATCATCAAAAAAAATAATATAATCACCTTTGGCTAAATCAAGTCCATTATTTCTACAACCTGGCAATCCTTTTTGGTAGTTATCATCTCTTTGTACATATAAAAATCTTTTATCTTCCTCAATAATGGGTTTGATAACCTCCTTGGTATTATCGGTTCCGCCATCATCAATAATAATACATTCCCAATCTATGAAAGTTTGATTTTGTATGGAGACTAAAGTTTCAACTATAAAATGCGACCTATTATAGGTCGCCATTATTATTGATACTTTAGGATTATTACTATTTTTCATTTTTGACAAATAAACTATTTTATTCTTACTTTAATAAACTCCTTTAATGTAACGATGTTCAGGTTAATTGCAAAATGCCATAAAAGAAAAAACTTTTTTTTGAAGTCTAAAGATTTCGGATTTTTAAGTTCAGATTGGTATTTTCTTAAAATCTTTATGCGTTGCTGTTTTGTATAATATGTTGCTTTTTTCGTTATCAAAAAAGTATAAAATTCAGTAAGTGATTTGCTTTTTAAAGCCCGATTATCTTTTTTTCCAGTAATATTTAAATCAGACAATCGCACACAAACGACACTATCATTAATAGAATAAATGGGTTTGTCTTCTGAAAAATCTAACCAAGCTCTATCATCACTATTCCAAGCAAGAGGATAGTTGTAAAAATGATGTCTTTCGTAAGATGCTTTCAAAAAAACGTATTCAGAAAGTGAACTTCTTGTCAATTTTTGAAACTTTCTATAGTAAGCATCTGTGGCGTCTTCCCATTCAGGATGGTATGAAATAGCGGCCTTATAATTTTGTTTTTGGACAATGGTTCGGGAAGCAAATCTAATTAAGTTCGTTTTAGAAATAAATTGGGGCAAATGAGCATAAAATTGTTCAACAACATTTGGAGTTAAATAATCATCATCTCCCAATATCATTATCCATGTTTCCTCTTTAGCTAATGAAATAGAACGTTCCCATTGTTTTACTAATGCTGTTCCTCCGATATTGTTTTCAAAACGGTGGTAAACAAAATTAAACTTGCCTTTAAACTTTTCTAGTAAATCAATTGGATTTTCAGGGCTTGCATCATCGCCAATGTAAACCGTGAATCTTTGATCCGTTTGACCGGCTAAAGATTGCAACGTTTCCTCAAAAAAAGTGAGTTTGAAATAAGGAATTACTATAGCTAGCATCATTTATTCTTTGTTTTAATTAAGCCAAATATAGAAAAACCAAAAAAGGTTTTCAAAATTAATCGATTGGATTTTCAAGGTTAGCATAATCGCCAATGTAAACAGTAAATTATTATTAAGTTTGGCTGGATAGGAAAAATGATTTTCCTTAAAAAAGGTGAACTCAATAAAAGTTACTTCGATTACTCGCAATTTTTTTTTAAAGGAATAGATACTAAAGTTACTTTGTAATTTATATTTTTTTATTTCTGCAATAAATAATTTGAATGTAATGACAAATATTATGGACTAAATATTTTCAATAAAATCGAATAATTTTTGTGCCATAATTTCAGAAGTGAAAATAGAAAAATTTACTTTATTCTTTTTACTGTCTTTGCTGAGCAAAGTACTGTCATAATAATATAATACTAGTTTCTCAGCCATTGCAACAACATCAAGATAAGGCACTATAAAACCACCTCCGGAAACTAATACTTCTTGTATTCCTGTAGCTTTTTCAAAACAAATAATAGGAATTCCAGATTTGCCAACTTCAATACAAACCAATGGAAATGGATCTTCCCTTGAAGTCATCAAAAAAACATCGAAGTTTTCATAATAGATTTCTGGTCTATTCTGCTCTCCAACAAAAAAGAGGATATCCTTTAAATTTGCTTTTTCTAAATCGGCTTCTATACTATTTCTTTGAGTTTGAGAAATTTTACCCACCCAAGTGTATTTTATATTTATTTCTGGATATCTTATTTTTAAATAATTGGCAACTTGTATAAATAAGTCATACCCTTTTCTCCATTGTACTAGACCTGATGCACCCACTTCAAAAACTTTTTTATGATCACTTTCATTTTGCGATGAATTATTTTTTTGAACTATTTTATCTGAGAATCCATAGACCAGATAATTTTTTTGTGGGTTTATATTCCACTCTGAGTTTAAATGATTCATAACAATTTGAGAAACAGATACAAACAAATCAACTTGAGGGATATACTTATCAAAGTCGGGTAGATATTCTTTGATAGTTGTGCTTAATTCATGGATATGAGCAATTAATTTCGGCCGATTGGTACAATTTTCTTTTAGGAGTGTAGCAAATGAAACTGTGGCAATGGTATTGGCATAAATAATGTCGTATTGCTGATTGGCAATGCTATTTATAAAACGCTTTTTTTGAGTATTATTTTTATTTATTTTTCCTAGTAAATAGGAGTAAAGTCTCCAAAGAAAAGATCTCTTAGTTAAGAAATCATTATAATTATAACAAACATTAGACACTTCCTTAAAATCATCTAATAAATCGCCTCCTCCTAAAAAAACAATATTGATTTCAATTTCTTTATTTTTATTCTTTAACCATTTTAAAAATAATAATAAAACATAAGGAGCTCCTGTTCTCGAAGCATTATTTGATATGAATATAATTTTTTTCATGAATATAGAAGTTTATATCGTATTTTTAGTAGAAAAATAATAATTTTATTTGAAAGCATTTTTATATAAAAATCTTCCTTTTTATATAATTGATTCAATTTCTCATAAGTTTGAATTTTTTTCTTTAAAAAATACTTTGAATAAATCCTTTCATGCAGCAGTTTTTCTTTAATAATCTTTCCAAAAACTAGATGTTGTTTGTATGCATCAATTAGTTTGAGACAATTTTGTTGCAAATTACCATGAACTCCACCGATATGAACTCTGTAAACACTCATAATATCATTGAAAACCATTGCCTTTTTGTTAGAATTTTTCAGAATAATTAAGACTAGTCCTAAATCACCAAAAGGCAAAGTAGTATACCAATTTTCATTTTTATAAAATTTATAAGTAAAGACTATCGAACAAGTTGCAGTCCAGTTATTAAGTATATAATCCTCAATACTATATATAGTATTATTATTAATATTAGGAAAAATACGATTTTTACTTTTATCAAATAAATTAATTTCCTCAGTTTTGTGAAAACAAATTCCAAACTCTTGGTTCGCTGAAAGAAAATCTACTTGTTTTTTTAGTTTTAATGGATCAGTCCAATAATCATCCCCTTCACAAAGCGCTATATATGTTCCATTAGCTTGTTTTAAAGCCCAAACAAAGTTAGGGGTCATCCCTTTGTTTGAAGTATGTCTTGTATATCTTATCCAGTTTGAATTGGGATGGTTTTCAATTATTTGATTAACCACACTATCTGTATTGTCAGGTGAACAATCATTAGCAATAATAAGTTCCACCTCAAAATCACATTGTTGCATAAGCACACCCTCAATGGCCTGCTTGATAAATTGTTCATGCCCATAAGTAATCATTATTACAGAAACCATTGGTTTTGTAATCACTTAAAAATCTAAAGGATCTAGTTCTTTAATAACTTTTGCCGGAATTCCAACAGCAACACAATTATCAGGAATATCTTTGGTTACAACGGAACCCGCTCCTATTATAACATTTTTGCCGACCTTAATCTTAGGCAAAACTGTTGCATTAGTGCCGAAAACACTGTAAGACCCTATTGTGCAATTGCCAGAAATATGAACTCCAGGAGACATTTCAACAAACTCACCAATCAAACAATCGTGACCCACGGTGCAATTCAAATTAATTAAGACCCCTTTTTTTATTGTTATATCATTGGTAATTACTACTCCTGACATAATATTACTTCCTACAGCAATGGAGTTTCCATAATGCCCAATTCTAGCGAATGGACTAATTGTTGAAGTGAAAACACCTCCTATTTCGGTAAATTTATCATTTAACGACTTTCTCAAAATTGGATTTCCTATTCCTATTGTAAAGCGATTATCCACTTTATCAAAATGACTTTTAGCCGCTTCTAATGATTTCAAAACCTTAAACTGACCAAATAATTCATCTTGAATATCAACATTAACATCATCATAAAACACAAGGTTCTCCAATTGATTCAGCTCGTGAAAAATCTCTAAAACTTCCTTTGCAAATCCTTTAGCTCCTATAATTATCATAAACTTTTATTGATTAATTTTATAATTTGATTTAATTCTGCTTCTAGAAGTCCAGCATAGAGCGGAAGACACAGTACTCTGGAAGCTACACTTTCTGAAATTGGCATTACAGTTGACTGAATATATTTTATTTTATTTAAAGATGGATAAAAATACCGTCGCGGGAGAATGTGTTCTTCGTTCAGTGCTTTTTGAACTTGTAAGAGTTGTTCTTCTGTTTCAAATAAAATGGGATAATAACTATAATTCCACTTTGTGTTCTCTCTAATCTTGATTTTTTTTAATTTAGAAAAATCAAGGTTTGTGTTGTAATAATCGACTGCGGATTTTCTGTTTGCTAAAATGGTTTCCATGTGCGGAAAAACGGCCAATCCCATCGCTGCTTGCAACTCCGAAATTTTACCGTTGATACCCAAACCGTGAAAATCTAAAGGACCGTTATGTCCAAAATTGTGACTATAAAATAATTGATGTTGTAAAAGCTTATCTTTACAAAACAAAGCACCTCCTTCGCCAGTATGAAATAACTTGGTTGCATGAAAGCTGCAGGTACTCACGTCACCATAATCAAAAATAGATTGGTTATTATAAGTGACGCCAAAAGCATGAGCCGCATCATAAATTACTTTTAAATTATGTTTCTTAGCAATGGCTTCAATGGCTTCAACATGACAAGGATTCCCAAAAACATGAGTTGCTAAAATACAAGTAGTTTTTTCGGTAATAGCGGCTTCAATTTTGGTTTCATCAATGGTGAGATACTCCGGATGTATATCAACAAAAACTGGAGTGCAATTTTCCCAAACGATTGATGCTGTTGTAGCAACATAACTGAAAGGTGTTGTTATAATCTCTCCATTGTTTCCTAAAATCTTTAAGGCAATTTGTAATGGAATAGTGCCATTGTTCATTACAATAATATTGGAAACAGAAAGATACTCTTTTAATTTCTCTTCCAATTCCAATACCAATTCTCCCCTATTGGTAAGCCATTGATTATTCCAAACTCTTTCTAGTTGAAGCTGGTATTCATTTAATGGCGGAAAGAAAGTTTTGGTAACTGTTATCATAAATTTGACCATCTAAATTGTGGACGAATATATCCAGGTTCTCTTCCCATGTATACCCCTAAATCCCTTCCGCCATCTACAACAGTAAAACTAAATACCTCCTTTTCTACAAAAATGGCAGTTCTTTTATCTTCGACGATAAAAAGTGATAACGAATAGTTTCCTGATTGTAAAAAATAGGCAGGGATTTCACACGACAATTTGTTATTACCGAGTTGTATTTTTAATGTAGAATCTATGTCATATATAGAGAACATCGATTCACCTAATTCATTAGACAAATGGTAAGTTATAGAATAACGACTCACTTCAGTTTTAAAATCAATATCTGTTAACAGCGTAATGGTTTCATTCTCTAAAATTGGATCTTCTAATTTTCTATTTATATTTTTTATTGCAATGGAATTAAGTTTAAAAATAGGAGTGTCAAAATTAGTGTCATAAGTATAAATATTAGAAGTTTCACTCCCACCATCTTTCAAATAATAACCAACAGCTTGTTCTGAAAGTCCGCTGTAAGCTAATAATCCATGTTCCAAAACAATCCCTTTAGTACACAAACTCTTTACCGCAGCCATATTATGACTCACAAACAAAACCGTTCTGCCTTCACCCTTACTAATATCTCCCATTTTTCCGAGACACTTCTTTTGAAATTCGGCATCACCAACAGCCAAAACCTCATCTACAATTAAGATTTCGCTTTCCAAATGGGCGGCAACAGCAAAAGCTAACCGCACATACATTCCAGAAGAATATCTTTTTACGGGAGTGTCAATATAGCGTTCAACACCAGAAAAGTCAATAATTTCATCTAGCTTCCTCGTGATTTCTTTCTTTCGCATTCCAAGAATAGCACCATTGAGATAAATATTTTCTCTTCCGGATAATTCGGGATGAAATCCAGTACCTACTTCAAGTAGACTTGCAATCCGCCCTTTAACTTTTATTTCCCCTGTGGTAGGACCGGTAACTCTTGATAACAACTTGAGTAAAGTACTTTTTCCAGCGCCATTTTTACCTATAATCCCAACGGCATCGCCTTGATTAATTTCAAAATTAATATCTCGTAAAGACCATACAATATCACTTTCTCCTTTTATACTTCTATCGTTGGTTTCTCCAATTTTTAGAAAAGGATCATCCTTACCAAGAATTTTGGTAATCCAAAAACGCTCTAGATCACGCGAAATAGTTCCTGTTCCTATTTGCCCTATTTGATAAGCTTTTGATAAATTCTCAACTAGTATTACGGGTTTATTCATTAGATAGTATCAACGAAATTCTTTTCGGTTCTGTTAAAAATAATAATTCCTATACATAATAATACTATAGTAAATAAAGCGGAATAACCAATACTCCAAATAGTAAATTCTCCCTTACCAAGAAAAGCATGGCGAAATGCCTCTATGATTCCAGTCATTGGATTAAGTTGTATGTATTTTTTGTATTCTTCTGGTGCTGCACTCAAAGGATAAATCACTGTTGTTCCATACATTAATAACTGTACTCCAAAGGTGACAAGAAAAGTTAAATCTTTATATTTAGTAGTAACTGCGGTAATAATTAAACCTGCGCCTAAACCCAATAAAGCCATTAAAAGTACTAAAACCGGAAAAAATAGAATGGCAGAGGTTATATGAAAATTTGCTCCTTGTAATCCAAAATAGCACATCATTGTGATCAGGAGTAGTAATTGAACCCCAAACCGAACTAAGCTACTCACTATAATGCTCAAGGGCATAATCAATCTCGGAAAATATACTTTCCCAAAAATATTGGCATTGTCTTTAAAAACTGTACTTGTTTTAGTCAAACAATCGGCAAAATAAGCCCAAGCCGTTATTCCAGTGAGGTAAAATAAGTAATTTGGCAAACCATCAGTACTAATTCCAGCTAATTTACCAAAAACAAAAGAAAAAACTATGGTAGTGAATATAGGTTGAATAAAAAACCAAAGCGGTCCTAAAACAGTTTGCTTGTAAAAACTAACAAAATCTCTTTTAACAAACAAAAACAATAAATCTCTATAATGCCAAATTTCATTGAGTCGAACGTCAAAAAGAGAGGTATGCCCTTTAATAATAAGGTCCCAATCAACAGTTTGTGAAGTATTATTAATTATTTCTTTTTTCACTTATTTAAAATATTAAATTCTTTCATTCTAATAGCTTTATGCTCTTTGCAAAAACGTTTTCACGTACTTTGAGTGAACCGAATTAAACGAACAGACTATATAATAAAACTGAACACTAAAAATTGAACAATGAACACTTACCATTACTTGCAAATATATAAATTAGCATTGCCCTTTGAAAAGAAACAACCTAATATTATTTAGTTGTGCATTAAATTAGTAAAAAATCAATTTATAATTGAGTATTTTTACACTCCTAAATAGACAATTTTGATTCACTTTTTCAAACAAAAACCTTTTTTACGTGATTTAATCCCGGATAATTGCATTGATATTCATTCCCATTTGCTTCCGGGGATTGATGATGGTGCAGCTACTATGGAAGATAGCATTTCACTAATTTCTCAAATGAGTGCCTTGGGTTTCAAAAATATAATTACAACACCTCATATAATAACAAATGTCTGGGATAACAACGAAGAATCAATTAGGAGAATACATCAAGAAACATTAGAAGTAATTCAAGAAAAATGTGATATTGAAACTTTTAATATAGGATGTGAATACATGATGGACTCGTATTTTTTAAAAAGACTAGAAACCGAAAAACTATTGACTATAAAAGACAATTATCTTTTGGTAGAAATGTCTTATTTAAGTCCTCCATTTCAATTATATGAAATATTGTTTGAAATTCAATTAGCAGGATACAAGCCCATTTTAGCACATCCTGAGCGGTATTTATATTATCACAACAATTTCAATGAGTACGATAAACTCAAAAAAACGGGCTGTCACTTTCAATTAAACTTATTATCAACCGTAGAGTATTATGGTAAAAATATAGCAAAAATAACTGATAAATTATTAAAGAATGAGTATTATGATTTCGTAGGCAGTGATATTCACCATCAAAATCACATCAATTCGTTCAAGAATAAAATAGCAGTTAAAAACATTGAGACATTAAAACATGTTATACTCAAAAATTTATCTTTTCTTGAATAAAAATTTATCTTTCCACGATATTTTTTCTTTATCAACTCCGTAGCCATAACCGTACCCGTAGCCATAACCGTACCCGTATCCGTAACCATAAGATTTATTCAAATCAGTATCATTCAGTACTAAGGACATATTAGGTAATTTTTTCTCTTGATATAAATCTTGAATGAATCCTAACATTCTTTTGTCAAGAAAATTAGCACGAACAACATAAATAAATGCATCGGCATTTTTTGCAACCAACAATGTATCTGTAACTAAACTTATAGGTGGGGTATCTACAATAATGTAATCATATTCTTTTTTCAATTCGTCAAACAAATCATGTATTTTATTAGAACTTAATAATTCTACAGGATTTGGTGGAATTACACCTGACGGCAAAGCGTAAAATGCTTCAAAATTGTCAATTTTAACTATGTAATCGTTTATGTTTTGGTCATTTTTTGCCAAATAATTTGTTAGTCCTTTGGATGGTACAGTAATGTAGTTATTCAATTTAGGGTTACGAACATCAAGTCCAATAATAAGTACTTTTTTAGAAGATAAAGCAATAGTTGCGGCAAGATTAACAGACACAAATGTCTTTCCCTCTTTCGGTATGGAAGAAGTTACAAAAATAGTTTTACACTTAGTATCGCTAATAGTACTTAATACAAAATCAAGGTTAGTGCGAATCATTCGTATTGCTTCGGCAGAACTAGATCGACTATGAACTTCAATAATTTTGTCATTAGTTTCAGATGATGGAATATCTCCTAAATAAGGAATAGTAACTACTTTTTCTATATCGCGTCTGCTTTTAACCTTAGTGTCAAGAAAATCATTTATAAAAATTACCATAAAAGGAATACATAAACCAGCAAGAAGTGCAAAAATTTTAATTATACTTCTATTTGGAGATACAGGTGAATTTGATACCAATGCAGTGTCAATAATCTTAGCATTTGGAGCAGTAACAGCAAGTGTAATTCCTATTTCTTCTCTTTTTTGAAGTAAATAAACGTAAAGTGTTTCTTTTATTTTTTGTTGCCTATCAATTACTTTAAATTCTCTTCCTTGGCTAGGAATACTTGATATTTTACTGCTGAGCAAATTTTCTTGCTTTTCTAGATCTCCTCTTTTAATTTGTAATGTTGTGTTTAAACGATTTAGATTTTCGGCAATATTCAATCTCATATCGATTATCTTATTATTAAGATTTACAACGGTTAAGTTTTTTTCGGTAGCACTAGTTAAGTTTCTGTTTTTTTGAATCACTAAGCTATTATACTCATTTATCAAATCACCAGTATTTGAAACGCTTCCGTCAAATGAAACAATATTATTTGGTATGATGGCATCCTTTGGAGCATTTTTTAAGTAATCAATCATGGAGTTAACCACTTTAATTTGTGTTTCTGTTTGAATTAATTCTTGCTGAAATTCATTGGAATTTTGTATAAATGACTCTGCATTACTTTGAATATCAGTTAATCGATTATTTTTTAGAAAAGTTTCACCAAGTTTTTCGACATCTCCCAGTTCTTCTGAAATAAATTTTAACCTTTCATCAATAAATTTTTGGGTGTTTTTGGAAATATAATTATTGTCGTCAATAGCATCTTGATTGTAAATTTCAATTATGCTATTTAACAAATCTTGTGCTTTTTGAGGTACAGGATCAATTAATGTAAGTTCTACTACACTGGAATTTTTACTAAGAGGAACTACTGAAACTCTATTTCTATAACTTTGTACAACTTGTTCTAACTTATTTATGTTCATCATAATTGAAAAATTTGTTTCAATTTCACTTTTTTCAATTATTGGTCTTTTAGTAATGACCATTTTTGCATTGAATAAATTTATAATCGAGCCATATTTAAAAATTCCGAGTGATTTTGTTTCGGAAGATTTTAATTCAAAAGTTTGATTTGAACTGTACTCGATTAAAAACGATTGTTGAATATTATAAAAATTGTCTTTTACATCAAAAAAAGAAACCTCTATGGGGTTTTTATCATAAAATTCCTGAACTTTCACGCGACCTTCAATAAAAAAAGAAACATTAAAATTAAGTTTTTTAATTGCTTTTTCTAGAATACTTCTTGACTTGATAACCTCAACTTCATTGTCTACATTATTCTTTATATTCATTAAACCTAAATCGTTAAATGAACTTAATTCAGACTGAAAATTACCTTTTCTGTCATCTTTGACAAGTATAGTTGCCACTGCTTTATATTGTGGTGTAGTATATCTTAAATAAAGAAACGAAAAAAACAATGCTATAATTACTGAAAATAAAAACCAAGGCCAATATTTAAAATATCTATCTATTTGTTCTCTAAGATTTATACTTTCATCTTGAAGTTTATCTTGAAAAGAATTTTCTTTCATATTATCTTTGTAATAGAATTAGTATGGAAATAATAATGGATGCCGCAGAGATAATTCCTAAAACATTAGGACCAAAACTTGAAGAATTAATTCTAGTTTTATTTGGCTCTACAACTATAACATCGTTTTGGGTTAAATAGTAAAATTCAGAGTTTACAAAACTTGAATTGGTAATGTCTACTCGATTATAGGTTTTTTGATTGTTTTTTTCTCTAATAATGAGAATATTGTTTCTTTTTCCATAAATAGTCAAATCACCTGCAATTGCAAGTGCCTCCAATAGCGTTACTCGCTCACTATTGAAAGTATAACTACCTGGTTTAATTACTTCACCTAATACCGAAACTTTATAATTTAGAATTCTTAAATTAATTGTTGGATTTGTGATGTAAGGTTTTACTTTTTGAGTAAGTTCTTTAATAGCTTCTGAACGTGTAAGCCCTGCCAAAGAAATTTTCCCTAAAACAGGAAACTCTATTTGACCATAACTATCAATAAGATAGGTTCTTATACTTGACTGACTCTCATCAACTTTATAATTTCCTTGAATTTGAGGAATATTGAACATATAGGTAACTTCTGGATCATCGGCAGAAACGATTATACTTAACAAATCATCATTCTTTAAAACTGGCTCATAAGAATAGGAATTGCTAGCATTAATAGTATCTACATCCTGAAGATAAACAATATCTTTCTTTGAAGCACAGGATAGAAAATAAATTGGGATAAAAAGTAGCAGTAGTTTGGTGAAAAAGGATGCGCGCATATTTTTTTTGGCAAATGTAATGTAATTTGTGAAATTTGTTTACTTAAAAATCTAATGTTTCAAAAACAGAATTCATACTTTTAAATTCAGGAATTATTTTTTTCATCATAGAAACTATATCTTCATTTGACGAATATTTGGCTGTGTGGAGTAACTCGTTAATATCCATTTCTAGATTATCGAAATTATCAGCATGTTCTAATCCTATCATAATTTTTTCATTATGCGTAGGTAATGTTTTGGCAGAGTTGTTTAAAAGCTCTTCATATAATTTTTCACCAGGACGAAGACCAATAATTTTAATTTTAATTTCCTTATCTGGAATGAATCCTGCTAATCGTATCATTTTATTGGCTAAATCTATAATTTTAACTGGTTTTCCCATATCAAAAATATAAATTTCGCCACCATTTCCCATTGCGCCGGCTTCTAAAACCAACTGACACGCTTCCGGAATAGTCATAAAATACCTAATAATATCAGGATGAGTTATAGTTATAGGACCACCTTCCTGAATTTGCTGACTAAACAAAGGAACTACTGAACCATTGGATCCTAAAACATTTCCAAAGCGAGTTGTAATAAATTTTGTAGAACTATTTGACTTTTTTTGTAGTTTGAAATTATACGATTGGACATACTTTTCAGCTATTCGCTTGCTAGCGCCCATTACACTACTTGGGTTAACAGCTTTATCGGTAGAAATTAAAACAAATTTTTCTACTCCATATCTACCAGACAAATCGACTAAATTTTTTGTTCCCAAAACATTGGTAAATATTGCTTGAGCAGGATTTTCTTCCATCAACGGTACATGTTTGTATGCAGCGGCATGATAAACATAGTTAGGCTCATAATTTTTGAATACACTTTCTAATATTTCATAATTGCGGATATCGGCAATAATCGTTTTAATTTCTATTGATTTTGACAAAGTGTCGATTTCGAGATTTAAACTGTGGAGTGGTGACTCGGCTTGGTCTAAAATAATTATTTGATTAGGTTGATAATTTATAATTTGACGAACAATTTCACTACCAATAGAACCCGCACCACCTGTAATTAATACCGTTTTACCGTTTATTTGAGACGAAATTCTTTTAGTATCCAATACAATTGGCTTTCGTTCTAATAAATCTTCAATATCAAAATTCTTAACTTGATTTGAAATTTGTTTTTGGTCTTCCCAATCGGTAATTAATGGTACAGTAAAAACTTTAAAATTATATTCTAGGCATTCTTCAACTAGCGCAATAGTTTCTTCTTTTGTTAAGCTCTTTTCAGCAATGATTAATGCTTCTGCTCCAACACTTCGCATGATCACATGAACACTTTTAGTCTGGTTGATTATAGGTAAGTCTAAAATACTTTTAGATGTTTTTACTTGCTGAAATTTATCAATAAAAGCAGTGAGTTTAAAACGTGCTGGTTTTTCCGTTTTCAATGCATTGGCAACAGAAATAGCGTTGGCATCAGAGCCATAAATAACTGCTTTAATTAAATTATTTTTATTGATGGCTTGAAAATAAGTTTCAAAAATATTTTTAACCAAAATTCTGAACAAAAAAAGAAGCAAAAATGAGATGACGTAAGTAATAAACAACCCAGTCGATAAAAATAATTTGGTATTGTAAAAATAGTAAATACTATAATTAGCAACCATTAAAAAGAGATATGAAAATGATGTAGCTGTTAATAACTTAACACCATCAATAAATGTGGAATGGCGAATAATTCCAGCGTAAGTTCTAAAAAAAACAAAAAAACCAGCATTTACAAAAGCTACAATAATTGAACTTATTGGTCGATCAAGCGGACTTTCAAATGATACAGATAAACTATCTATAATAAGATAATTAATCAATGTTGCCACCAAAACTATTGAAATATCAATAACAAAAATGATCCAACGAGGAAGATAGCCAATGTTTTGGAATCTATTATTAAATATTTTTTTTATGAAGGTTTGAAGTATTGATGTTATCATAATGAATAATCTAACAAACAAATTTAAGATAAAATTAACAATAAAAGCATCCTATTTAAAAAATTCATCAAAAGCATTTATAATTCTTTCTTTATCGAAATATGTTAAGTTGGATCCAGATGGTAAACATAAACCTGTTGCAAATAAATTTTCGCATACAAAACCTCCATAATAAGGGTATTTTTTAAAGATAGGTTGTAAATGCATAGGTTTCCATAAAGGGCGTGTTTCAATATTTTTGGTTTCTAGAAATAGTCTAAGTTCGTCTGGACTTTTGTTTATTTTTTTTACATCAAAAATAATACAAGACAACCAATGGTTTGAATAGTAATTCGCATGAGGTTCTCTGAAAACGGTAACTCCATTTATATTTTCAAAATAATCAACATAAAAAGAGTGCATTGCTCTGCGTTTCAAAATATGATTATTTAAAACTTGCATTTGACCTCTGCCTATTCCTGCCGAAATATTACTCAATCTATAATTGTACCCTATTGCTGAATGTTGATAATGTGGTGCAGAATCGCGTGCTTGTGTAGCTAAAAAAACTGATTTTTCTTTTTCAGTCTCTTTGGAAGCGACTAATGCGCCACCTCCAGAAGTTGTGATGATTTTATTTCCATTGAAAGATAAAGCTGCCAATGTTCCAAAAGTTCCACACATCTTTCCTTTGAAATGACTTCCCAGAGACTCAGCAGCGTCTTCAAGAATAGGAATAGAAAACTTATTGGCAACTTCCAGTACAGCTTCAACATCAAATGGCATTCCATACAAATGGACTGCAATAATTGCTTTGGGTTTTTTCCCTTTAGCAATTCTATCTAAAATTGCCTCTTCTAGTGCTTTTGGACAAATATTCCAAGTATTAGGTTCGCTATCCACGAATATCGGGATGGCACCTTGATATACAATAGGATTGGCAGAGGCCGAAAAGGTAAAACTTTGACAAATAACCTCATCTCCTGCCCTAACATCAAGTAAAATTAATCCTAAGTGTAAAGCGGCAGTGCCTGAACTTAATGCAGCTACAAAAACTTCATTTCCTAAGAAATTCTCTAAATCCTTTTCAAATCCCGAAACATTTGGACCAAGTGGTGCAACCCAATTAGTATCAAAAGCTTCTTGCACAAATTGTTGCTCCGTTCCACCCATGTGAGGAGAAGAAAGCCATATTTTTGAAGTACTCATTTTACTTAATTTTAATAGATTAAAAAGGAATAATCCCCAACCTCAAATAGTCTTTATTTGTATGTACTATAACCGATAACTAAAAACCGACAACTGATAACCGATAACTCAAATCTGATAACTGACAACCATCAACACTCAATCACAACAATAAATCTTCAAAATTATCGGGATGAATCATTTTATATTCAGAACCAGCATAAGCTTCCAAAAACAGTTTGGGAATTTTTACTTTAGACTTTGGATTCCATTTGAATTCATAAGCCGTAATAATACCATTCGATTCTTCTACAAAATCAATTTCTTTTTGATCTTTAGTCCGCCAATACCAATAATTAGTCCATTGTTGCGTGTAATGTAAATGTTTTATTCTTTCCGAAATTAAAAAATTTTCCCATAAAGGACCAATGTCATTTCTAGCTTCCACTTGATTAAAATTAGCAATCAAAGCATTGCGAATACCATTGTCATAAAAATATATTTTTTTGCTATTTTTAAGCTCATTTCTCAAATTCCTATTAAAAGAACCCAATCTAAAAATAACAAAAGTTTGCTCCAATACATTGATGTATTTCTCTACCGTTTTGGAGTCTAATCCACAGATTTGTCCTAATTCATGATACGAAACTTGCGAACCTAATTGTAAGGCAATAGCTTGCAATAAACGTATTAACTTATCTGGCTTTTGAATTTGTTCCCACAATAAAACATCTTTATACAAATAACTATCCGAAAGCTGTTTTAAAATTTCCTTCTCATTACCTTGATTGGAAACCACATCGGGATAATATCCATAAACCAAACGATGAGGAAGCATCCTTTTCTCTTCAAGAAGACCATGATAAGTTACCATTTCTGAAAATGAAATGGGATACATCTTATATTCCCACTTTCTTCCAGTCAATGGCTCATTCACTTTATTAGCCAATTCAAATGAAGAACTTCCAGTAGCAATTAATTGAATACCATCAATAGTATCAATAATCAATTTTAACCGCAAACCAATACTATCGATTCGTTGAGCTTCATCAATAACTACAATCTTTTTGGAACCTAGTATAGCTTTGAATCGGGTAGCGGAAAAAGTAGAAAATAAATTCTGGACATCCAGTTCATCACCATTCAACCAAAATAAATCAGGATTGTTTTGAAATATTTTTTGCAATAAAGTGGTTTTACCCACTTGTCTTGGCCCCATTAATAAGATAGCTTTTTTTAAAAAAAGTTTGGATAAAATAACTTGTTCTAAACTACGCTGTATCATATACTGCATTATTTAATAAATCAAAAATACAACTTTTTTGGATTTTATTCCAAATATATCTAAACTTTTTTGGATTTCATTACAACAACCGATAAATGATAACTCACAACCGATAACAGACAACCCGTTAAACAATTACTATAGCATCAACCACACTTAACCGACAACCAATAACTCAAAACCGTACTCCAAATAATCCTCAAATCATCCCAAAAACTTCGATTGTAATAATACTCCAAATTCATCCTCACTTTATCAGGAAAAATAACGGTATCATTATACAATAAAGGGTTCTCTTGTTGCTCTAGAATTGCTTCTTCATTATAATATTTTAAAGAAGCTTCACTTGTAATCCCTGGCTTTAACTCCAGAATTTTTCTATCCTCACCTTCTAATTTGTCATAGTACCCTTCAATATCAGGTCTTGGTCCGACAATACTCATATTTCCTATTAAAACATTAAAAAACTGTGGAAGTTCATCGAGTTTGTATTTTCTGACAAACTGCCCCATTATAGAAATTTTTTTTGTTTTGGGATGAATGGTTTGTAATTTATAAATCGTAAATGATTTTCCATATTGACCGATACGTTTTTGAAAAAAAAATCCACTACTATGGGTACTAATAACTAATACCATCCAGGATAGTAAAAGTAAAGGAAAAAAAAATACCAAGGAAATCAAAGAAAAAAGAATGTCAAAGAAACGCTTAGTCATCGATTGAATGGATTGGTATGCTATTTTTTCTCAAATCAATTCTGTTTCCTTCATCAATATCGGCAACGAATCAACATCTCTAAGAAAAATCAAATCTTTTTCAAATTCATACATCTTATATTCCATATCAAAATTCAAATCATTATCCAGTAGTCGTATCGTATCAGCGGCAAAATTAGCACCTCCAGCCGCAAAACATTGGGTAAAGGCCACATGTCTTACATTGACTTCAGTGATATAGGGTTTGCCATTTTCATCTTCTTTAAAGTCAACTGTAAAAAAACCGTGTTGTTGAGAACCAGTATGTTCAAATAAATGATTCATGGCTCGTTTAGCTTCTTTAATCAACGCTGGCTCATTCAACAATCTTCCAAATGAAGTATTTCCTGTGATACCAGAAGGAGCAACTTTAGCCATAATATAATTCACTCTTTCAGCACAAGCAGTTCGCAACAATTTACCATTAAAATAGAGCATCTTACAAGCTAGATTTCGTCCAGGTAAAAATTGACTAGCTATAAACTCTTCCACATCCGGATTGATTTGAACCCAATTCCTTAAGCACAATTCATCAACCACTTTGAGAGAACCCAAACCACTGGTACCAATGCTACTTCTCACCCAAAAATTTCCTTTTAAAACATCAAAAACCTCTGAAAAATCAGTAAGCCCACTTGAAAATGTAACCGATGGTGGAACGATATCCAAATCTCGTAAAACAGTTGTCATTTTTGATTTGTTTACTAACAATTCAGCTATCGCATAATCAGGCAATAAAACACTGCAGGGAAGTGTATGAGTTTCTTTTCTTTTACTCCATTCCATAACCTCTAGTTCAGGTAAAATTACTGCGATATCAATATTGTTTTCTTTAACAATTCGTTGTATAGCATCCCAATATTCTGGACTAGTAGCTTTTGGAATTATAAAAGATTTTTCAAATAAATCCTTTTGATACAATCCCATTGAAAGTGGATTGATATCGGTACCAAACAACTCAAAGATTTTATAAGAACTATATTTCTTTAAGGCAATAGCAAAACTTCTTGGGGTTGGTCCACCAACACCTGTAATTAATATTTTCATAAATTTAATTTAATTCGTTCCATCAAAAGGTTGCATAGGTTGTACTTCCGATTGATTTATCCCTTCTCTTTGGATTACTTTCAAAAAAGTCATCCATAAAATTTTTATATCCAAAATAATTGAAATATTGTCAACATAATAAATGTCCAACTCAAACTTCTTAGTCCAAGTTATAGAATTTCTCCCATTTACTTGAGCCCAACCAGTTATCCCTGGTCTAACTTCATGACGTCGTAACTGATTTTCAGTGTACAACGGTATGTATTTGAATAAAAGCGGTCTTGGACCAACCAAACTCATATCGCCGTTTAAAACATTTATCAATTGAGGTAGTTCATCTATTGATAGTTTTCTAATAATTTTTCCTGCTTTTGTTATTCTTTGATTATCGGGTAATAGCTTTCCTTGACTGTCTTTTTCGTCTGTCATTGTTTTTAACTTAACTATACGAAATGCCTTTTGATGTAAACCTGGTCGTTCTTGAAAAAAAATCACTTTCCCTTTATTTTGAAATAGTAAAATAAGTGATGCCACAAAAATAATAGGAAACATTACAACTAAAACCATAATAGCTACCAAAACATCAAGTAATCTTTTGAAAATTTTTCGATACATAACTAAGTTAAGTAGGGTTTTATCCGATTTTTCAATCCTTTTTTTGCAGGCAATTGCCATAATAATTTGCACCAGTCGTGATTGCCTTCGATAAATCCGGGACCATTTTCTGTAATGACTATATCCCAACCAATAGAACGATTTTGCGGATATTGTAGCGCAGCTTTTTCTACCATTTCTAGTGTTTCTTTCCAAAAAGGAACTTGAAAACCTACTATCAAAACTCCGGTAACAGGATGCACTTCTTCATCTGGTTTTGTTATATCGCTATATACACCTTTTCCAGTTACAATTCCGGTAGTTTCATCAATAACCGCAGCCATATTTCCTGCAGCCATATTATCTACCGAAGAATTAACCGATATTCTTAGTCGACAACCTAAAAGGTCAACTTTATTGTTTTTATCCAATTGGGTAAAGATACGAACCGTATTTACGGCAGATGGGGATAGTTTATTTAATTCGGGATGTTGCGTTATAAATTCTTCCACTAAATCGAAGGAATTTTTTTCCATGAACGCTACCATAGTTGTGGGCATAAACTTTTCAGTATTTTCTATTTGAACATCGATACCACATTTACCATCGGCAACTTTAAAAACAATTTTTCCAGATGAGTTATCGATTAATTTTTGGGCTAAATCGTTGTTTTTTTTGAGTGCTTCAATATCGGCAACAGTGTGTACAAAATAATTTCCGTATTTTTTATAAAACTTTGTTTTGTCGTCTAAAATGGTTCTTTCGCTTTTGGGGTTCATTTTTAGTTGATATTCAAACATATATCCTGTTCCTGCCCACGTGCTTCGATCCAAGTGTGACTGTTCAAAAAATCGAAATTGAAAATATTCTAAAATAGAAATATTATATTTAAAAACAGATAAAATGGCTTCAAAAAGAATACTGATTTTGTTACGACTAGTTTTTTGGGTTGTATAGTCTAGAAACAAATCTAGTTTTTTCCAATCCATTTGTTTTAGATAATATGCTAGATATAGAAATCGTTTCATGAAGTTTTGGTTATGTAGGTTCCTAATTCATCGGCAGACATAAACTCAACATCTGGCCATTTATTTACAATAGCTTCAAGAAGTTCTTGTAATGTTTTTAATCCTTTTTCTCTATTACTTTCTTCAATATGACCACAAAAATTGACACGATGGGAGCTAATTATGGCAGGTTTATCCCATCGAAAAGCCGTTTCTATTTGTTTCATGGTAAACGACACCCAATCAATTCCTCTGTCTTCAGTAGGTTCAAAAACCACATTTCGAACCATGATAGTAAGTTTTTCTTTGGTCGTTTTTCCAGTATAGTTAAATGACTTTTTAAATCGGTTTTCGCCTTGATGTTCTTTTCTAAGTAATGCTAAATCTAAGTAGTCAACACCATTTTCTTTTAAAGTAGCAAACAATGAGTTATGAATACTAAATACTGGTGGTGTAAAATAATTACTTTTATAACCAAAAACAGTTTCAAATTGAGTTAAACCATCAATGAGTATTGGTTTTAAATTTTCATTTTCGGAAACCTCCCAAAAATCAAATGCAGCAAAACTTGACATCGTTGGATACTTGTCATCTGAAATACTAGTATACGACTTGTTCTTTAAAGCAGTCAGCAACTGCTGGTCTTCATTTTTTAATTTATCTTGAAAAATAGCTAAATTGAGGTGTTCCCTTCCATGAAATTGAGGTTTTAAAAATCCTTTCTGAATGCCTTCTTGCCATTTTTCCCATGCGCCAAGATAAGCTTCGGGTTGCTCTTTGGCTAATTTTGAATAGGTTTCGGGTAATAATTCGTATTCATACTTTTGAAAACCATTGTCAGCTACTTTTTCAAAATTGATGTTACAAGGCAAAGCAAAAGGAGTAAATACGGCATTCCTTCCAGTTGCGTCTTTTACAGAATCTAAAACTTGGTACAATTGTTCTAAATCTTGCTTAGTTTCTAAAGTATCTAAGGCATCAAAACGCGAATACACCTTCATTCCCGCTTTATCCATATTGGTTCTTGAGGATTTAGAATTTAATCGAACATTGCCATAATCATCAACAGAAAAAACAATTATTTTTCTTTTGGTTTTCCAACCAATGCTGTTTTTCAGATTACTAAATGCAGTATATATAATTGACTTTATCAACAGATAATTATAAATAAAATTCTACAAATTTGTCGGCATTATCCCGTCTAAATAGCTTAGAGGTATTCAATGCGTTTTCTGACATTTGATTCCATTTTATGGGATTGACAGCTAACTCTAAAATAAATTGTTTTGCTTTTTCCAACTCTTTCTCCGTATGGCATGCAGCAGCATGAAACTGATGAGCATAATCATTCAACTCTGAATCTTCAGCAGCAATATATAACGAAGGTATTCCATAGCTCATTAAGTTATACGATTTACTTGGAACGCTACCTTTGGAAGTCAATTCGTCCAAAATCACTATGCCTAAATCTGCTGCTGAAAGTGAATATGGAAACATTTCATCTGTTTGAAAAGGTAGAAAAATACAATTAGGTAAATTTTTCTTTTCGACCATTTTTTGAAGTTCAGGAACTCTAGGTCCTCGACCTATTATTTGAAAAATAATGTTTGAATTCTCTTTTAACAGTTCTGCTAACTGAACAACAACCTCAACTTTATGAGTAAGTCCAATGTTTCCAGAATACTGAACTATAAATTTTTCTTGTAAATTATATTGTTGAATAAAAGGATTCTCATTTTTAGCAACTCGGTCATTTTCCTGAAATATAGACCAAATGGGCTGAATAATCAATTTCGATCGATCGACATATACTTCGAGTAAATCAGCCATTTTGTTTCCAATAGTAAATAGACGATATGCTTTTTTAAAGGATTTTTTATTCAAAGTTGCCCAAGTTTTATATAACCATAGAGTTTCCTTCATTCCAGTAATTTTAAAAACATCTGGATACACATCCCAAATAACCATACTGAATCGATTAGAAACTAATAAATTTAATAAATATCCCATAGGTGGAATAGAAACAAAAAACACTTCATGCTTTCTGTACTTGGTTTGGAGAAGCCAATAGATTTTAAAGCATGCTTTGATGTATGAAAGAAATTTTTTTCTCGCGGGGCGTTCTACCCATTTATTGATGTAAGTAACTTCAATATTAGAATTTAAAACTTCACCCTGTATGTGAATACTTCCAGTGACTAATGCCACATTTTCAAACTTTTCTGAGAAAGCGTTGCAAAAACCAACAGTAAGATAGTTGCTCGCTTGATTAACGACAACTATCTTTCTATCTTTAATTTTATTCATAAACTACTTTTGAATATTACTCCGCTTGTCTTAAAATTTTATGTCCTCCTGCTACTAAGTGAATATCTCTTTGAAACAACTTTACATCTGCTTCAACCATTTCTTCTACCAGCATTTTTAAATCATATTTAGGTTGCCAACCTAATTTGGTTTTAGATTTCGAAGGATCTCCTATCAATAAATCTACTTCTGTAGGTCTGAAATAAGAAGGATCAACTTTTACAAGAATAGAACCTAAAGCAGGAATTGAAAAATCTTTTGTAGAAAAGTCATTTCCTAAAGCATTTTGGTATTTGGCTTCATCAATCGTTTCAAGAATTCCAACCTCCGAAACTCCTTCACCTTCAAAACGGACAATAAATCCAACTTCTGCAAAAGCCATTTTTATAAAATCACGAACACGCGTTGTTATTCCGGTTGCAATTACATAATCCTCTGGAGTATCTTGTTGCAAGATTCGCCACATGGCTTCTACATAATCTTTGGCATGTCCCCAATCACGTTGAGCATCAAGATTACCCATATATAAATCAGATTGCAAACCGAGAGCAATTTTGGCAACGGCACGTGAAATTTTTCGTGTTACAAATGTTTCTCCACGCAAAGGCGATTCATGATTGAATAATATACCGTTACAGGCAAACATGTTATAAGCTTCTCTATAATTTACAGTAATCCAATACGCATAAATTTTAGCAACAGCATAAGGCGAACGCGGATAAAACGGTGTCGTTTCCGATTGTGGAACTGCTTGAACCAATCCGTACAACTCTGAAGTTGATGCCTGATAAATTTTAGTTTTGTTTTGTAAACCTAACAAACGAACAGCTTCCAGCAATCGTAAAGTGCCTATTCCATCAGCATTGGCAGTATATTCTGGCGTATCAAAACTCACCTTTACGTGAGACATTGCAGCCAAGTTGTAGATTTCATCGGGTTGCACTTCCTGAATAATTCGCGTGATATTCATCGAGTCAGTCATGTCACCATAATGTAATTTTAAACGAATTCCTTTAGCATGCGGATCTTGATATAGGTGATCAATTCTGTCTGTATTGAAAAGCGACGAACGTCTTTTGACACCATGAACCATATACCCTTTTCCAAGTAATAATTCTGCTAAGTAAGCACCATCTTGACCTGTTATTCCTGTAATTAATGCGGTTTTCATCTTTTTGTTTTTTATAAATAACAATTACATTTTGACTTGTTTAAACGAATTTTCGTGCTCCAAAAACCAGTTGTAGGTCGATTGGATTCCATCTTCCAAAGAAATTTTGGCTTTCCATCCTTGGTTTGCCATTTTGGATACATCCATTAATTTTCTTGGAGTTCCGTCAGGTTTTGAGCTATCCCATATGATTTCACCGGTATGACCGACTGTTTTTTGGATTAATTCTGCCAAGGATTTTATGGTTAAATCAACTCCAGTTCCAACATTGTATAAGTTTTCAGCAAACGGATTTTCGAGAGCAAAAACAACGGCATCGGCTAAATCATGAACGTGCAAAAACTCTCGCATTGGTGAACCTGAACCCCATAGTTCGACAGGCTCACTATTGGCTTTGGCTTCGTGGAATTTACGTATCATCGCTGGTAAAACATGAGATGTCTGCAAATCGAAGTTATCGTTTGGACCGTATAAATTGGTTGGCATCAAACTCACAAAATCTTTACCGAATTGTTTACGTATGGACTCGCAAGCTTTGACTCCAGAGATTTTAGCAATAGCATACCATTGGTTTGTTGGTTCTAATGAAGATGTCAAAAGACTCTCTTCTTTCAAAGGTTGTGGCGCCAATTTAGGATAAATACAAGAGCTTCCCAAAAAGATAAACTTATCAACATTATGATTTAAAGACGTATCAATAAGATTATTTTGAATCTGCATATTTTCCATCAAAAAAGTAAATGGATAATTATTATTGGCTAATATCCCACCTACTCTGGCAGCGGCATCAATCACTACATCTGGTTTTTCAATTGCAAAAAATTCTTGAACGGCTGCTTGATTTCTTAAGTCTAATTCCTTGCTGGTTTTGCCTATAAGATTTTTATATCCTTTAGCTTTCAGTGCGTTCCAAATGGCACTTCCTACCATTCCTTTATGTCCTGCGATGTATATTATTGAAGATTTGTTCATCGTGATTTATTTAAATACAGATACTAATTCGTAGGCGGCGGATTTCATTCGGATTTCATACGAGTCGTATAATAGTTTGGTATAATCTCTATCAGGATAGTTTTCTAAAATTGAAACCAGTTGACCTACGTTGTGTGGTTCAAAATAAGTTCCTGTTTCTTCTAATTGTTCAATGTTCACATTGAGATTTGCCGCGATTACCGGAACCTGAAGAGACCTTGCATCTTCAATCACGGTGCTCCAACCTTCAAATAAACTGGGTTGCAGTATTGCTTTGCAATATTTCATTAATAATAATTGGTCACCACGCGGAATAAGTCCTAAAAACTTAACAGACTGTTTTAAATCATTTTTATTAATAATATCGTGTAATTCCTGTAAATAGGGAGAGTCTGGTTGTTCAGGAAATCGACCAGTAATTCCGATGCAAACTTCAATCCCTTTTCTTTTTAATTCGGCAACTGCTTCAAAAACAACTTTGTGGTTTTTGTGTTTGTGAAACTGATTACTAATCATATAATAATGTTCGGGTAGATCATATTTAGCTCGGATTTCGTCAAAAGTCATATCCGGCAAACCTTCAATGATAGAGACAAAATGATAAATTTGAATATTTAGTTTTTTTGGGACTTTAAAGAACTTATAAAAATCGTCTTTCACGGCTTGACTTGAAACCACTAAATCTTTAGAATTTTTTAGTATCAATTTTATTCTTTCGTTTCTCTCGATTCGTTTTCTTTTCGTAAAAAACTGTGGATAATACATATGTTGTAAATCGGCATACCAAGAAACTAATTTGGCATCTAAATTGCTTTTTACAGGATAATCGTGCATTGGAAAAACAGCATCAAGTTTGTGTTTTACAACAAAATCATGAACAAAGATATTTTTGTTTTGAAGTACCGATAAAAAATAGCCCTTAAGTATTGAGGGAAATTCATGAGAAACCAATTCAAGATAAGGATAGTCGATTTCGTCCACATATTTTTTTAGAGAAGGGTTATATAATACAACAACGGTTGGTTTGTCTTTATCGTCTAAAAAATTTAGGATTCTAATAGCATTTAGAAGATAGATAATTCCTCCCGTCCATTTAGGGTTGAAATTGAAAAGTATACCTACTTTAAGTCTGTTTTCCATAAATATCACCAGTTTTCGACTAAATCTTTCACTCCTTCATTCAAACTCCATTTTGGTTCCCAACCTGTTCGATTCTTAAGTTTTGAAACATCTGCCAATAAATGCATACGTTCTACTTTTCTAACTCGAGCTGGATCAACTTCGATATCTATTTTTTCGTTGAGAACCTTTTCAAATTCTTCCACAACTTCTGTGACAGCATATTCAATTCCGCGTCCTAAATTGAAAGTATCGTAACCTACATTTGCCAATTTTATCAAAGCAAACATAGCATTTGCCATATCATAAGTGTGAATAAAATCCCTTTTGGGAGTTAAGTTTCCTAAAGAAATAGTTCGATTACCTTCTTTGATTTGTTTTTCAATTTCTGGAATCAAATGTGGATTGGTTTCATTCGGTCCGAAAGCATTAAAGAAACGACAACAAATAGAATCGACACCAGTTTGAAGATGAAATTTTTCCATGAGTTGTTCTCCAACAAGTTTACTTAATCCATAAATATCCAATGGTCTTAATTCATGAGTTTCAGAAACAGCGGTATCCGAAATTGGATAAACAGCAGCGGTAGAAGCAAAGATAATTTTAGTCAAGTTCTTTACTTTTTTAGCAGCATCCAGTACATTCATTGTTCCGCGAATATTGATATCCGAAGATTCAAAAGGATGTTCGTTGCAATAAGGAATAAAGTGAACGGCCGCTAAATGAATTATAATATCTGGCGAAATGGTTTGAACAGCTTTAGAAACCGCTGCGGCATCTCGAATATCACCTAGAAAAAAATGATCATCGGCAACGTTGATAAATTCTCTGTTTCCAAAGCTTAAATTATCATATACAAAGACGTCATGATTTTCACTTTGTAGTTTTGGCACAATTGCTGAGCCAATAAATCCTGCGCCTCCGGTGATTAAAAATATCATTATATTTATTTTTTATAAGTAAGAATCTGTAAATAAATCACATAGACATTTACTGTTAATTTATAAATTCCATCATTTTTTTATGGACTATTTCTTCCGTGTATTTTTGTATCGACTTCTTTCCTTGAATTCTAAAATCTTCAATAATTGATGGATTGTCAACTAATAATTGTAACTTTGAAAGAAATTCTTCTTCATCATTTAATGGAATTAAAAAACCATTTTTTTTATTTTCGATAATATCCGATGGTCCAGATATACAATCAAAACTTATACAAGAACATCCTGCCATCATACCTTCTGCCAGAGCATTTGGAAATCCCTCATAATAGGAGGTGAAGGCAAATATTTTTGATTTGATTAGGTAGTCATCTACATTTTTTATAGCACCACAAAGAATTACCTTATCATTTAAATTTAACTCCTTAACTTGCTTTTGTAAATCATCTAATAATGGTCCATCCCCCAAAATCATTAATTTCCAGTTTTGAGAATTAGTTAATCTTGAAAATATAGAAATTAATTTATTAAACTGTTTGTATTCAATTAATCGACCAACACTTATAATTATATTTTCCCGTTCATAATTATCATCAAATTCTATTTTTCGAATTGGATTTCCAGTAACCAAAGTATTTGTTATTTTATATTTTTCTTCTATAATTTTTGCGGCGAGTTTAGTTTGTGCTATAAACCCAGTTGCATTTTTATATGTATATTTTCTTATTATTTTATTAAATCCTTTCCATTCTATTGTAGGCTTACTCCTATCTGAGATATATTTTGAAATTTTAAGTCCACTTGTAGAAATCAACATTAATGAATTCCAATATTCGCCAAATGATAGAACTGATTGAGCTTTAGTCTTTTTTATCTCTTTTCTTAACCAAAAAATAATTTTAATTAAATATAAAACTCTGTTTTTTTTATTGTAATTAAAGTTAGGCTCAATAATTTTAACTCTATCATCTATATCATAAAACTTTTGAACTTTTAACAAGAGTATCAAAGTCACTTCAAGTTTGTTGTTTTTAGCTAAATAATTTGCATAACCCGCCATTACTCTTTCCATTCCACCCATTTGGAGTGTATGAGAAACTAAACATATCTTGATTTTCACAATGAGTAATTTTTTTTTAATATTCTACTGAAGATATAAAACAAATTATTTGGTAAATAAATAATACTCTTATTAATTGATTTCCAAAAATACTCTGTACATCTTGAATCTTTTTTAATTAACAGTTTTAATGAAATCACCATATATTGACGACTTAGATATTTCTTTTCAACATCCTTATATTTACCATCAAAGCTTATTGCAATTTCTTCATGCTGATTTAATAATCTCAATTGCAACTCTAAAGGCATCTCTGCAGTAATACTACTATCATTTCTTCTGTATATGGCGCTTTCAAAGGGTAAGCAAAAGATACTACCTTTTTCAAGCAAAAATAACCACAGAATCATATCAGAAAAAATAAAATTTTTATTTTCGAATAACTTCTCATAATTGCTATTTTCATCATATCTAAATACGGCACTACAAGTTGGCACTAAAAAATTATATATGATTTCTTTTGCTGAATATTCTTTTTGTTTTAATTCTAAATGCCAATTCTTGTATGTTTTTTTATTGTGATAATATTTTTTTACTGATGTAAAACACATTGAATATTTTGAATTGGCTTCCAAAAAATCTACTTGTTTTTTTAGTTTTAATGGATCTGTCCAATAATCATCCCCTTCGCAAAGTGCGATATATTTAGCATTAACTTGTTTTAAAGCCCAAACAAAGTTTGGAGTCATCCCTTTGTTTGAAGTATGTCTTGTATATCTTATCCAGTTTGAATTGGGATGGTTTTCAATTATTTGATTAACCACACTATCTGTATTGTCAGGTGAACAATCATTGGCAATAATAAGTTCAACCTCAAAATCACATTGTTGCATAAGCACACCCTCAATGGCCTGATTGATAAATTGTTCATGCCCATACGTGATCATCACAACAGAAATCATAGGTTTTGTAATCATTTATAAATCTAAAGGATTTAGTTCTTTTATAACTTTTGCTGGAATTCCGATAGCCATGTAATGATCAGGAATATCTTTGGTCACAACAGAACCCGCTCCTGTAATAACATTATTTTCTTTAATCATATTAGAGAGAATTGTAGCATTTGATCCAACTTGAGTATAAGATTATATTTCACTCTTTCCTAATAGTGTTACACTAGGTGATATTTCAACAAAATCTCCAATTACACAATCGTGAGTAATTATTGAATTTAATAGACAATACTTCCTACTTCCATTAGAAAATACAGCACCCTAAAGCACATTCGTTCTATATACAATATTTAAATATAAGTTTCTATAGATGCCATAGGACTTATATTTGAATTTAATTTCCCTCCAACTTCAGAGAATCTATTAATTTTTTTTTCAAAATAGGTGTTTCTAATCAAGCAGTAAGCTGATAAACAATAGCTTTAAAATAAACTGCAGCTTCATGAATTGTTCTTAAAACTGGAAACTGATCAAATGATTTTAAGGAACAATATCATTTACATCGTCATAAAAACAGATGTTTTCAAATCGTTTCAGTTGATGTAAAACCTCTAATACTTCTTTTGCAAAACCTTTGGCTCCAATTATTAGCATTATAAATTGGTATTAATAAGTTTCACAATTTTTTGGGAATCTACAATTACAAAGTCATGAGATAAAGGCAAACACAAAATTCTGACAGCCACACTTTCTGAAATTGGCATTACAGTTGACTGAATATATTTTATTTTATTTAAAGATGGATAAAAATACCGTCGCGGGAAAATGTGTTGTTCGTTCAGTGCTTTTTGAACTTGTAAGAGTTGTTCTTCTGTTTCAAATAAAATGGGATAATAACTATAATTCCACTTTGTGTTCTCTCTAATCTTGATTTTTTTTAATTTAGAAAAATCAAGGT
>JADBYA010000015.1 GCA_020403245.1 Flavobacterium sp.
ATCTATGAAAAGTGGTTATGCAACAATACATTTTCAACCGAAAGGTAAAGAAGATCAAAACAATCTTCGACAAGGACAGTGGAAGGATTATGAGGTCAATTATGACTTTGAATATGTGACGATAAATGGAAAACCTAAACAGATATTTGGACATTATTTGTTATATGGCGAGGGTGAATTCATTGATGGGAAGAGAGAAGATAATTGGAAATTTTACTTGTTAGAAGACAAAACATTTAAAAAAATACTACAACAAGTGGGTTCATTCATCAAAGGCGAACAGGTTGGATTATTTAAATACTTTTTCCCAAGTGGAAATATTGCGGTAGAGGGTAAATATGTTTCGAACAAGTTGGATGGTGAAATTAAAAGTTATTATGAGGACGGAAAGTTACATGGCACGAGATTTTTTAGAAACGGGTTAAAACAGGCAGGCATACTTATCTTCATCCAAACGGGAAGCTAAGATTAGAACACAGTTTTGTAAAGGACACATTAGACGGGTTGTACCAAGCATTTTACACTAATGGTAATGTAGAAGAAAGCTTTATTTATCTGATGGGAACGGAAAATAGTATTTACAAATACTACTACGAAAACGGTCAATTTTGGATTGAAATGGAGTATAAAAATGGGCTTCTTATGAATGTTATTGGAAGTTATGACAATATGGGTAATCCAAGAGAGAAGGGTACAATTAAAGATGAAAATGGAACAGTAATCTACTATACGGAGGACGGAAAAATTTATTCGGTAGAGACATTCAAAGATGGAAAGAAAATTAAAGAAGAGAATAAGTAATGCAGTTTCAAACACGGGTTGGGCAGAAATAGCGGTTCAGTGCTATGTAGACACATTTGATGTAAATGTATGTTTGGTTCTCCCGATCAATCTTGTGATCGTGGTATCGTAAAAATCACCACCTTAGCCAAGTCTGAAAACTTCGTGTAAGAAACAACTTACAACCCAGACAAAATTTAGTATATTTTCGTGTGGATTAGACATATAGCAAATGGAACTAAAACAGAATATTAAAGTAGCCGTTGATGCTATTGTTTTTGGGTACACCGATAACAAATTGCAAGTACTACTTATCAAACAAAAATTTGGAGAACTGAAAAACCAATGGGCTTTGGTTGGAGGATTTGTAAAAGACAATGAAACTTTAAACGAGGCAGTTAATAGAGAACTACAAGAAGAAACAGGGATTAAAGTAAATTATTTAGAACAACTTTATACATTTGGTGACAATATAACCAGGGATCCAAGATTTAGGGTAATTTCAGTTGCATATGTTGCCTTAGTGAATTCGTCAAAAATGGTGCTAAAGGCAGACAGCGATGCAGCAGATGCCAGATGGTTTTCAATAAATGAGCTTCCCAATGTAGCCTTTGACCATAAAGAAATTTTAAAGAAAGCATATAACAGACTTCAAAGTAAACTTACGTATCAACCTATTGGCTTCGATTTGATTCCGAAAGAATTTTTATTCTCCGAACTTGAAAATCTTTATTGCACCATTTTAGCAAAAGAAATTGACCGTCGAAATTTCAGGAAAAAGATATTGAGTTTTGGAATTGTGGAAGAAACCGAAAAATTTGGGAATAAAACCAAAGGCAGACCGGCTAAACTTTACAGGTTTAATAGGTTGAAATACAATCAATTAGTCAAGGAAGGGTTTTTGTTTGATATTAATTTTGCGTAATTATTACACAAATAATTTGGCGGTAAAAATATTTTAATTTTATTTTGCGTATTATTTACACAATATAAGAAAACATGTTACTCAACTTAGACAGCAACTTCAAACCATTAGATGGTGAAGAAATACCATTTGAAAGCTTTATATTTTCAGGTGGTGAACCACATATCAAAATAAACCCAAATTTTGACAAATCAAAAGAAGTTACTGTAACACACCGATTAAACTCATTTAATGATTTGGGAATACTGTGTTTAGCGGTGGATGCCTTGCAAAGATTGGGAGCCAAATTAGAAAATTTGATAATCCCTTATTTCCCTTCAGCAAGACAAGACAGGATCATGATGGAAGGTGAACCACTCTCTGTAAAAGTTTATGCAGACATCATCAATGGTTTTCGTTTCAAAAAGGTAATAGTTTTTGATGCTCATTCAGAAGTAACACCTGCTATTGTAAACAATTGCAAAGTGATTACAAATCATCGTTTTATTCAAAAAGTAATTCAAGCTATTGGAGATAATGTCTTATTGATTTCACCAGATGGTGGAGCACTGAAAAAAATATACAAAGTGGCTGAATTTTTGGGAGGCCTTGAGGTTGTTGAATGCAGCAAAAGTCGAGATGTAAGAACAGGTAAATTAACAGGTTTTAAAGTGTATGCGGATGATTTAAGGGGTGCAAATTGCTTACTGGTAGATGACATTTGCGATGGGGGTGGTACTTTTATTGGATTAGCTAAAGAACTTAAAAAGAAAAATGCCGGAAATTTATACTTGGCAGTTAGCCACGGTATTTTCAGCAAGGGATTGGATGAATTGACATGTTTTAATAGAATTTTTACTACAGATTCAATAAGAGGTTTAGAAAATGCTTGTTTAACGCAAATAAATTTAAGTAATGGACTTTTATCTTGATAGAGAAAATTCTTGGAGTAGATTGCTTGAAGAATATAACAAATACGGCACTTTAGTCGTTGCTTTCGATTTTGACGACACCGTTTACGATTATCATAAAAAAGGTAGAATGTACCGTGACGTAATAAATCTTTTACGCGAATTAAAATCTATCAATTGTTACTTAATATGTTGGACAGGGAATAATGATGCATGTTTTGTAAAAAAGTATTTGAATGAAAATAGAATTCCTTTTGATGCATTGAACGAAAATCCGCCTTTCCACCAATCAACCAGTAGAAAAATCTACGCCAACGCCTATTTAGACGACAGAGGGGGCTTAAAACAAGTATTTGATGAATTATATAAATTAGTAATAACTGTAAAAACAAAAATAATATGAATCCCTTATTGTTAACAGACGGTTACAAGGTTGACCATAGAAG
>JADBYA010000016.1 GCA_020403245.1 Flavobacterium sp.
CCACCATATGATATCTTTGAAATTCTTGTTCATTATCTTACTTCGCCTGACAGGTACCCTGATCCGATTAAAGCAAGAAAAGTATTAAATATGGCGTTGAAATCTTATCCTACCTCTCCTTACTTTAAAGATAAACTGAAAGCACTTGATACTAAATCATAAGATATGAAGCATGCCCTTTTTATAATTTTACTATTTGTATGTGAATTGGCTAATGCACAAAATACAATTGATAAAATAAATAAATATCGAGCCCAACATGAAAGCGCTATTTTAAGAGAATATTTTAGTCTTTTGTCCATTCCCAACTATGCGTTGGACAAGGTCAATATTGATAAGAATGCAGTTTTCATTGAAGCCATGTTAAAGAAGAGGGGCATTCAAACAAAATTATTAGAATCTAACACCAAAGGAAGTCCAAAGGCGGTATATGGGGAAGTTATTGTGCCGGGTGCTAAACAAACACTCATTTTTTATGCACATTATGATGGACAAGCGGTAAATCCTGAAAAATGGCATCCAAGTATTAAGCCTTATCAACCTGTTTTATTAGATCAATCTATTGAAAAGTCTGGAAAGATTATTGCATTCCCAGCAAATGGACAGGCTTTTAATCCAGAATGGAGAATCGCTTGCAGAAGTAGTTCGGATGATAAGGCTGGGGTGATGACCATCATCAACGCGTACGATGCATTAGTAAAAACAGGCGCAAAACTAAATAATAATATAAAATTTTTCTTTGAGGGCGAGGAGGAGATTGGCTCGTTACATCTTGCAGAAATTTTGGATAAACATAAAGACTTACTAAAAGCTGATTTATGGTTGATTGCAGATGGACCTGTGCATCAATCCGGATTACCTATGATAGATTTTGGAGTTCGAGGAGATGTGAATGTGGATCTAACTGTATATGGCCCAAAGCGTCCGCTACACAGTGGTCATTATGGCAATTGGGCGCCGAATCCTTGTTTAATCATGTCGAAGTTGCTGGCAAGTATGAAGGACGAGGATGGTAAGGTAAAGATCAAAGGATACTATGATGATGTAATTCCATTTACAGCATCTGAGAAGCAAGCATTCAATGCAATCCCAAATGTGGATGCGCAAATGAAAAAGGAACTGGGTATTAGTATGCCTGAATTAGGAGGTAAAACACTATTTGAAACTTTTGAATGGCCTTCACTCAATATAAATGGGATTAAATGCGCAGATGTAGAAGACAAAGCAAGAAATGTAATAGCGACTGAGTCAAAAGCCACACTTGATCTACGTCAGGTACTTGGAACTGATTATTTAAAGCAATGTGATTTATTAAAAAAGCATATCATGGAAGAAGGATTCCTGGTATTAGATCGAGCGCCTACTGATGAAGAGCGATTACAATATCCAAAAATTGTAAAATTTAATATAGTCAATGGAGGATACAATGCACAAAGAACACCAATAGATCTTCCAATTGCACAGCAAGTAATCAAAGCTGTTCAATCAGCCACTAAAAAGCAACTGATATTAGAGCCTACATCGGGAGGCAGTTTACCGCTGTACCTTTTTGAGAAACATCTCAATACTAGAGTCATCAATCTATGTATTGTAAATCATGATAATAATCAGCATTCCGAAAATGAAAATGTCAGATTACAAAATCTATGGGATTCGATAGCACAAATAGCTGCGATTATGATAATGGATTAAGATAGCCACTCTTTTCTATGTTTTATAAACCAATAAGTGTGTATTAATAGAATACAGCTATTTACAATAACTGTTGGCCAAGCTAAAATACCAATACCATAAATTATCCAAAATACAGAACCAATTGAATTGATTAAACGTAATTTGTAGATATTTTCAATAATAAATGAATATAAGATTATTGCTGTTCCTACGTAACCAAATATGTCCCAACTATTCATTTTGAACTATTTTATGATGCTTGAAGTTAACCGATTATAAATCTTACGCAAAAAACAAAAAAAGACCCACGATTTAATGTAAGTCCTTGATTTTTCTGTAGCGAGATCGGGATTGCCAGTTTCGTTTCTCTACGCTGCCCTCCCTACATGTTGTGCCATACCCAATGCCTTTCAACTGAACCCGACGTATTCAGTTGACTTTTGTATCGGAAATAGGTGAAAAATGCAACTTGATAATTAATGATATGAAAATACTATATCAATAATTTTGAATTAAATATGTTAAAAATTACAATTATTTTAGAACACAGCATTTGACAGAATATAATACTCCCCATTTTTAGGAGCAGCCTCGTTGCTAAAGCGTATCGTAGTAGCATATTGGCAATTCTTCAGGAAGAAAAATAAATAGCCAGTTAAACTTTCGCAACAACATAACATTTATTGCAAATTAGCACGATCAATGATCTTTCTTAAAACGCCAAGCTTCGTATACGAAGTTTCATCCGATTTCCTACTGTAGATAACCCTCCCCTTGTCATCAATCAAAAATAGCATTGGTAAACTACTGACCCCAAACTTTTTACTGATATCCTCATCATAAAAAATATTCACCCAATTCATCTCATATTTCTTAATCCCTTTAAGGAACAACTCCTTATCTGTATCATAAGAAATGGATATAATTTCCAGTTTCTTATCGCTCGTTGTATTCCTGATCTCTCGCATCGCTGGCAATTCAGCAACACAAGGAGAACACCATGTGGCCCAAAAACTTATTAAAACAAATTTCCCCCTCATTTTATGTAGTTCAACCTTTTTCCCATTGATATCCACAGTCGAAAAATCCGGCGATATAGAATGGTTCACCGCTGACAGTAATCTTCCGTTCAAGAATTTGACAATTTCATTACCTTCAAAAGATTTCCTGAATGCCTTTGGAAAAGTAGTGTTATACAGTTTGAGTAAACTATCAGGTGGTAAAATCAGGTTCCCGATTAAATTCTTCCGAAAATAATAGAAAGAAAAATAGGAGCTATTATTCAATAAAACGAATTCCAACCTTTTATTGATGATGGCTGATATTTTTAAATTACTTTCAGCGATAGCGGCCGAATCATTTCCCGCAACTTTGCTTCCATTTTTTCTGAAATACTCAGAAACATCCAACTCCTCTTTTGAGGTATATTTTTTTAACTCATTTTCCCCAGCATCACCCAAATCAATGGCATTACTATTTTCGAAAACCAGTTTTTTTCTTGATGAGTCAATTGACTTGTAAGCAAATGTTGCTGGTAATTCATTAATAAAATAGCTATTTGAAAAGCGTTGGTTACTATCGCTTCTGGAAATAGTGATCATGGCGTTGAATGCATAAAATGTATCTGTAAGCGTCAAATGACCATTGACAAATTTCTGCCTAGTGGTCTTTGTTGTTTTACCATTATCATATTCGACGATTAGATTTTTGCTAATAGTATCATCCGGACACAAAATGTTCACCCGGAATATTTTTTGAGAGAACACTGACTGAGCCGCTAAAAAAAACAGACTAAAACAAAATATCAGAACATTATTTTTTTTCATTGTCATTTTTTCTGAATAAATATATGCAAAATAAAAAAAGTGCAATTTTCCCTTCTAGCACATGATAAGGAGTTTGATAATTAATTTTTACTTACTGGTCTATCGTTTAAAAATTGTTCAACATTTTTAAAATGTTGATCTGTTACAACACTAACCCAATGCATTTTGCGAGAATTGGATCTATTCTGCATCATCATATAAAATGATAAATTTGATCTATGTCAGCCTATTCAGCGCCATCTCATTTTAAAAAATGGTAAATGTCCACAGCAAATCAACAAAAAAGCAATTTTTATCTATAAACAAATAAAATAATAATGTTAAAATACGATTTGATTGATGATTAGTGAAATACCTATTCAAACACTGATAAAAAGATACGCCGTAAGAATGGGACTTGAATCCATGTGTGCCAGAGGCGCATATGAAGATTTTTTGAGAAAATGAAGGAGTTGATAAGTAGATTGTTATGTTTTCACAAAACCGTAGTCAACCGATTTTAACCGATTTATGTGATTGTTTCCCTTACGCAAAGCATCTTTTAAATTACTAATGAAAAGCCCCGTTGAATAATAGTTAAATAAATCTGAAAATAACGTATTTGTAATACCATAGATTATTAAAATATATACATTGTCTTTATTTCAAGTGTTTTGTAATAATCAATATGCGATATCTATATATAATCTTAATGTTATTCCATTTTAACATTGCAATATGTCAACAAATATATATTAATGGTACAATTCGAGAAAAAGGAAAAGACACCAATTTACCCTATGCAAATATTGGTATTTACAATACAAATATTGGAACTGTATCAGACAAGAATGGAATGTTTAAATTAAAAGTGGATAGTGGAATTGACAAGCATACAAAAATAAATTTCTCATATATTGGTTTCCGCACACTAGAAATACCAATTTCTGCTTTACAGAAACAAAATAATATTATAGAACTAGAA
>JADBYA010000017.1 GCA_020403245.1 Flavobacterium sp.
CGGCAGGCAGGTAGCAGCGGAAATCCTGTCATTGCGTTTTAAATATTATAATGGGATTGCTTCGTGCCTCGCAATGACAGGTTGGAGCGCAAAGAGGGAATTGCTTTTAAGGATAAAGACCAAGCGTGGTGCTACTAAAAAATGCATCAAATAAATTTATTTTTTGGCTTTTTTCTGCCAATAGTCGGTGAGTTCATCAATATCAACTGGATTGGGAGACTTTTGGGCAACAAGCCTTCCTCTATTGAAAGCTCTATCTAGAATAGATTCAATGAGGAAATCTTCGTTTACTTCGTAGGGAAGGTATTTTGTTTTAAGATTGATATCAAACAGTTTTGCTGTATTGTTTGACCAGAAAGCTTTCCATCCATTTTTATGATCTTTTATAAGGTCGAATGTAGTATAACCTGTTTGACGGTATATTAACTTCACCAATATTTGCCCTTGTTTGCGAGAAAGTTTCTTTAGTTGTCCTGTAAATTCGTTCTCCATATAATCCTCCACAATTTTAAAATACTTCTTTTTTTCTTTATTGGTTTTCATTTTGTCCATATTTTTATTTAAAACGGTCAATCGTTCTGCTGCGGTCTTAGCAAAGGGATAAACTTTATAAACTCTATTTTGAAGAAGAAGAAACTGTTTTCTTTCTTCTGGAGTTAATTTTTCTTTGTAGACAATAACTTCTTCTAATTGGATTGGTTCATCAAGAATGGTATCGAGCTCTTCAATACTTTGTTCTTTTTTTGGAATAGAATCTGTTTTAATTTGTGCTTTTGATGATAATGATAGCAGTAATACAGAAATGAAAAAAAACAACTTTCTCATGTTTAATAATTATTAGTGTAAAAATATATAATATCCTTAACAACTGTAATGCCAAATTTATATTTTAGCAAAAAAATATTTATGACTACTAAATCAATACTTACCAAATCATCTCTTTCTTTTTTAGAAACCTATTTAAATAATGCTTCCCCGACGGGATATGAGTCTAACGGACAAAAAATTTGGATGAATTATTTAAAGCCCTATGTTGATACCTTTATTACAGATACTTATGGGAGTGCGGTAGGAGTTATCAATCCGGGTGCTAAATATAAAGTAATTATCGAAGGACATTCAGACGAAATTTCATGGTATGTAAATTATATCACTGCTGAGGGATTAATTTATGTTATTAGAAATGGTGGTTCTGACCACCAAATTGCCCCTTCAAAAAGGGTAAACATTCATACCAAAAAAGGAATTGTAAAAGGAGTATTTGGGTGGCCAGCAATTCACACCAGAAATCGAGGTAAAGAAGAAAATGCCACATTACATAATATATTTATTGATTGTGGTTGTTCAACCAAAGAGGAAGTTGAAAAATTAGGCGTACATGTTGGTTGTGTGATTACATATCCTGACGAATTTATGATTTTGAATGGTAATAAATTTGTTTGCAGAGCTATTGATAACAGAATGGGAGGTTTTATGATTGCTGAAGTAGCGCGTTTGTTGAAAGAAAACAAAAAGAAACTTCCTTTTGGATTGTACATTATCAACTCTGTTCAAGAAGAAATTGGACTTCGCGGAGCCGAAATGATCACGCAAACAATTAAACCAAATGTTGCTATCGTGACTGATGTTTGTCATGACACCACTACTCCAATGATAGAAAAGAAAATTGAAGGCGATTTGCAAATGGGAAAAGGACCAGTTATTGCCTATGCTCCAGCAGTTCACAATACTTTAAGAGATTTAATAGTGGACACTGCCGAAAAAAATAAAATTCCTTTTCAACGTCATGCCACTTCCAGAGTAACTGGAACTGATACTGATGCTTTTGCTTACAGTAATGGTGGCGTGCCTTCCTCACTAATTTCACTCCCATTGCGGTATATGCACACTACAGTTGAAATGGTTCATAGAAAGGATGTAGAAAATGTGATTAAATTGATTTATGAAAGTTTGCTGAGAATTGAAGCTGATCATAATTTTTCTTATTTTGAATAAAACGTCACAACCTTTTTTGTTTTCAATTAGTATTTAAAGAAATCCAGAAATTTAAACTGGATTTTTTTATATAAAAAACTATTTTAAAAACTGTAACATTTTAAAATTGAAGCTGTCTTTGTTAAAAAATTATTAACCAAGTAAATTGAAAAACCAAGAATTAGACATCAGTTTCCTTTTAAATCAGTGTAGGGAAAACAATGAAAAAGCGCAATTAACAATTTATAATAAGTATTATAAATCAATGTTTAATGTAGCTTTCAGGATTGTTAATGACCATGCACTGGCAGAAGATATAATGCAGGAAAGTTTTTTGAAAGCGTTTACAAAATTAGATTCGTATAGTGGAAAAGTAACTTTTGGTGCTTGGTTAAAAAAAATTGTAGTAAACAAGAGTATAGATGAATTTAAAAAATCGAAAAAGTATCAAATTGAAACACTGACTGAAAATACAACTGTGATTGATTTGGATACTGAAGATTTGGCTTCGTACAGTGAACTGAAGGTCGAAACAGTCATAAAAAAAATTCAAAGTTTGAAACCAAATTACAAAATCATTTTGACTTTATTTTTTATTGAAGGTTATGATTTAGAAGAAATTACACAAATATTAAATATAAGCTACGAAAATTGTAGAACGATAATGAGCAGAGCAAAAGTAAGTTTGAGAACAAAATTAAATACACCATGAAAACTAATAATAAATTGAAAGAATTATTTGAAAATCAAGAAGATTGGGATTTTGAAATTCCTAATGAAGGTCATGAAAAAAGATTTATTGATAAATTAAGAAAACAAAAATCTAAAAAGAAGAGAAATAAATGGCTTCCATTGTCCATAGCTGCCTCACTACTTTTAGGATTTGGATTTTTTTATATGAATTATGCACCAAAAGAAATCCAAGAAGTTACTTTTTCTCCTCAAGTCCAGGAAACACATGATTATTTTTCTTCCATAATTCGTTCTGAATTAGACCAACTTAAGAAGAAACAAAGCAAACAGAATGAAAAGATAATAAATGATGCGCTAATTCAAATGGAAGTACTTGAAAAAGATTATCAAAAATTGAAGGAAGAAATAGGAAAAAATGGGGAAAATAAACAAATATTGTATGCTATGATAACTAATATGCAAACTCGAATTTCCTTTATTAAATCGGTTTTAGAACAGGTTGATGACATTAATAAAATAAATAATATTGAAGATGAAAAACATATATAAATTACTTTATTTCTTTACATTTCTTCCAATTTTTGGATATGCATCAGAAGAAAAACACGCCTACAATAAAGAAAAAAACATCTCAAAAACCTATTTGGTTAACGATGATGCACAGGTAAAAATTACCAATTCCTATGGAAATATAAATGTGTATTTATGGGATGAAAACAAAATTTCAATTCAAGTTAATATTAAAGTTTCTGGAGATAACGAAAAGAAAATTAACGAACGAATCAATACAATTGATGTTGATTTTGCTGCAACAATAAGCAAAGTTTCAGCCGAAACCATTTTTACAACCATAGAATGGAAAGGCAATAACATCAGTTATGAAATAAATTATGTGATAAAAATTCCACGAAATGGAAGCATAGATTTGGACAATAAATATGGTAATATTTCTGTAGACAAACTTAATGGAAGTTCGGCAATTGAATGTAAGTATGGAAGTATTATTTTAGGGCAATTTAACAATAACACTAACAATATAAGAATTGCCTATGCACCAAATTCAAGCATAAACTCTATTGATAAAATTAATATACAAAGTCAGTATTCTGAGGTTGATTTTCAGAAAGTAAATCAAATTAACATTGAAGGAAATTATAATACATTTAGTTTTCAAAATGTTGGAAGTTTGAATTTATCTTCAAATTACACCAAAATCAATTCAAAAACAATTCAAAAAATTGCCATTGATGGAAATTATCTAACCCTAAAATTAGGTGAAATCGGAAACTCATTAATTGCAAATTCAAATTATAGCGATATTCAATTTTCTGCTTCAAATAAAACCGATGCCATTACAATCAATGGGAATTATTCCAATTCTAAAATAACATGCACATCAGACTATGCATTTGACATCAATGTAAGTCTAAAATATGGCTCATTTACTGATAATGTAGGATTAAAATATACCTTAAAATCAGAAAAAAACACTTCAAAATCTTATACAGCATATCATATTAGTCAAGGAAAATCTAAAATAAGTATCACGACAAATTACGGAAACGTTCAACTTTTAACAAAATAACAATGAGAAAACTAACAGTATTACTAGCATTAATTAGCATTTCAATTTCAAGTGCTCAAAATTGGGATAAAGAAAAAGTAAAAGGAAATGGGGTTCGAACTACAATCACTAGAACTACCGAATCCTATGATAAAATTTCGACAGGAGGTTCATTCAATGTTGAATTAGTCTCTGGAAAAGAAGGAACAATAACCATAAAAGGCGATGAAAATATAATAAGTCACATCGTTACTGAAGTAATTGGAAGCGAATTAAAAGTGTATTTTGAAAAAAACAGAAGCTATAATTACAAAGAAGACATCACTATTACAATTCCATTTGAAGAAATTAGCGAAATATCGTTTGCAGGTTCTGGAAATATGATTACAAAAAATGCTATAAACGCAACAGATTTTGAAGCAAAAATGGCAGGTTCTGGTGATTGCGTTCTAGAAATTAATGCAAAAAATATTGTAGCAAAAATAGCAGGGTCAGGTAACTTAAAACTTTCAGGAACAGCAGAAAATTTAGAAGCTAAAACAGCAGGTTCAGGTGATTTGAATTGCACAAAATTAGTATCTCAAAATGCTGACGTTGCTGTTGCTGGTTCAGGAAGTCTTGAAGTGAATTGCACCAATAATCTTATTGCTAAAGTAGCCGGAAGCGGAAATATTCAATACAAAGGAAATCCTAAAATTATCGATTCAAACGTTGCTGGTTCTGGTGATATTTCAGGAAATTAAGAGGTTAGTTATAAATGAAAAAAGTCCCAAAACTTAATTGTTTTGGGACTTTTTTTTATTCTAGTTCTTTATGATTTCAAGGCATCTTTACTTCTAAATTCATAAGTATTTATAGCTTGTTTACTATTGATTACTTCAAAATCTAAAGGATAAACTTCATTTGAAATTGTACTTTCAATAATTTCATTATTCTCCGCAATGCTATCTTCAATGGTTCTTTCCAAAGAAATGGGATGATAAACTTCTTCTACAGCTTCAATTACTAAGTTATTTTCTGAAATAATCTCTTCTACTGTTTTTAAATTAGATGATTTTACAACAGAGCTTGGATCAAAAAAGGGTATGTCACTAACTGCAACTCCATTGTTTATTAAATTTTCTTCATTTGAAGAAATTTCTTTGCTTTCTTGTAAAGAATTTTGAAAAATAACACTTGTTGTTATTTGTTGTAAATTAAAATTTTGCTGTTTAGACTCTTTAGCAACTATTGTATTTGTAAAACTTAAAGCTGCTAATCCTAAAAAAATGATTGTTGTTTTCATGATGATTGATTTATTATTTTAATATTATTTTATTATTGTGTTTTATTTCTGATGTAAAATTAGAGTTGTTCTAATTGGTGTAAAATTGTATAGTAATGAACTGTTATCTATTATTGATGAATTGTAATTGATGGTTACATTACTATACTTATTAATATTCTATGCAAATATATATTTATAATCATGTATCTTGTATTACATAGTACTTAAATTTAACATTTTTTTAACTTTTAATATGTTTAATGCGTTATTCTTGTAAGCAAATAAATTATTTTTCAGGTTAAAATGAGATTTTTGAATAATTATAAATAGTTTTATTAATTTGATAATGGTTATTTTAATAATTTTTCCAATTTTATCCATAAGACGTTTCAACTATGATTATTGTTGCATAAGAAAGTCAATTGTAACATATTTTTAACAATAGACCATAAAAAAACCACGCTTTTGCGTGGCTTCAAATTTTATAGAAATAAATTATTACGATTTCAAAAACTGAAAAACATTTTGTTCAATGCGCTCATTAATATTTGATATATCAGCTTTCACAAACTCCTCTCCTAAGATTTTTTCATACAATTCAATGTAACGCTCTGATACTGTTTCAATGTATTTATCTGTCATGTTTGGAATTTGTTGTCCTTCTTTTCCTTGAAAACCGTTTTCAATTAACCAACGCCTAACAAATTCTTTTGACAATTGTTTTTGTTCTTCACCTTTATCCTGTCTATCTTGATAACCTTCTGCATAGAAATAACGTGAAGAGTCTGGTGTATGGATTTCATCAATAAGTACTATAACTCCATCTTTTGTTTTGCCAAATTCATATTTAGTATCTACCAAAATCAAACCTCTGTTGGCCGCTATTTCTGTTCCTCTTTGATATAAATCACGGGTATATTTTTCTAATACCAAATAATCTTCTTCTGAGACAATTCCTTTTGCTAAAATAGCTTCACGAGAAATATCTTCATCATGAGAACCATTTTCAGCTTTGGTTGTTGGAGTTATTATTGGCGTTTCAAATTTATCATTTTCTTTTAAACCTTCTTCCATCGCTACACCGCAAATAATCCTTTTTCCCAAAGCATATTCACGAGCAGCATGACCAGAAAGATAACCTCGTATAACCATTTCAACTTTAAAAGGTTCACATAAATGACCTATTGCTACATTTGGATCCGGTGTTGCAATAAGCCAATTCGGAACAATATCCTGAGTTAACTCCATGAATTTAGTCGCAATTTGATTTAAGATTTGTCCTTTGTAAGGTATTCCTTTGGGCATTACTACATCAAATGCCGAAAGCCTGTCGGTGGCTATCATTACTAACAACTCATCATTGATATTATATACTTCGCGAACTTTGCCTCGATAAACCGATTTTTGATTAGGGAAGTTGAAATTTGTTGTGGTTATAGTATTCATTTATTTTTTTTATTATAGTGCAAAAGTAATTTGTTTTGAAATGATAGACAACTTATAAATTAAGTATATAAAATTGTAATATTGCAAATTAACCAAGATTGAAAATTAAAAATTTATGAGAAAAAAAGTATTTATAGTGCTAGTTTTATTTGTTTGTCTCATACTTTTTTTGAATAATAGAATACCGTTTTATAGAAATATTTCTGGACCGTGGTCACTTGGGTATGGATTTTCTAAAGAATTTCCAGATTCCATCTCAGTTTCTAATAATAAAATTTATTCATTTGAAAATCTGAATATTAATAACGACTCAACACAATTTATAGCTGATCCATTTTTTGTAAAAGAAAAAGATACCTTTTACATTTTCTTTGAGCATAAAATAAAAAATATTCATCCTGCCAAAATTGGTTTATTAACATCAACAGATGGAAATAATTATAACTATAATGGCACTGTTTTAAAAGAAAAATTTCATCTATCTTATCCTCAGGTTTTTAAATACAAAAACGAGTATTACATGGTTCCAGAGACTCAAGCAGCAGATAATGTACTTCTTTATAAAGCAGAAAAATTCCCATATGATTGGAAAATATGTGACACTTTAATTTCAAATATAAAGCTAAAAGATCCCTCTATTTTTTTGTCTGACACCTTAAACATAATAGCAGGGGCTGATGCAAATTTAACGATGCAACTATACACATCGAATTCGTTATTTGGAGATTGGAAACTTCACAAAAACCCAAACCCTTTGATAGGATCTGAATCTCGACCTGGTGGAAGATTTTATAATGCAAAAGATGGATTGATATTACCTGTTCAAAACTCAAGTCATGGATATGGATATGGAATTTCTTTATATAAATTCAAATTCAATAAATCAAATTATGAAGTAGAAAAGATAAAAAATCTCTTTCTAAAACGACAAAAAAATATACCCGAATTTAATGCAGGAATGCATCAGCTTGATATTCAAGATGTCGATGGACAAATATATTATGTATATGATGGAAATAGATTAAAAAATAATGATACCCAATTAAATATAAAAGCTGTCTTTAAAATGAATTTTTTAGATTTCAAACAATGGTTGAAAAATCTATGATAAATATATGTTTCTTTTTAGATGATTAATCCAAAAAAAAAAAGAAACCCTATCAAACTACATTTGTTAGGATTAAAATTATTTCTTGGTTAAAATGATACCTTTTTGTCTAATAATCATTATTCTCAATGCTCTTGTAAGCATCAATTACCTTTTTTACTAAACGGTGGCGAACAATGTCTTTGTCATCAAGATAGATAATACCAATTCCTTCAATATCTTTTAAAACCAAGATAGCTTCTTTCAAACCCGAAATGGTTCTTCGTGGTAAATCTACTTGACCTGGATCACCCGTAATAATGAACTTTGCATTTTTACCCATACGAGTCAAAAACATTTTCATTTGCGAATGAGTTGTATTTTGTGCTTCGTCTAAGATTACAAAAGCATTATCCAATGTTCTACCGCGCATGAATGCTAATGGTGCTATTTGAATAATTCCTTTCAGAATATAGTCTTCTAAAGTTTGTGGAGGCAACATGTCTCGTAATGCATCATATAATGGTTGCATATAAGGATCAAGTTTTTCTTTCATATCACCAGGAAGAAAACCAAGATTCTCTCCTGCTTCTACTGCTGGACGTGTTAAGACAATTCTCTTTACTTGTTTTTCTTTTAATGCTTTTACTGCTAGAGCAACCCCTGTATAGGTTTTCCCAGTTCCTGCAGGACCAACAGCAAACATCATGTCGTTTTTCTGTATGATATCCACCATTTTTTGTTGGTTAGGCGTCATCGCTTTGATTAGCTTTCCTCCTATTCCATGCACCAATATTTTATCACTATCCGGCATACGTTGCTCTTCGTGTGAATTGCTGTGTATCACTCTATCGATGACATTGTCATCAATATTATTATAACGTGTAAAATGCAACATCAAGCGATTGAAGCGATTTTCAAACTCATCGAGTTCTTCTTTTTCGCCAAAAGCTTTGAGTGTTGTTCCTCGCGCTACAATTTTAAGTTTTGGATAGTACCTTTTAATAGTTTCAAGATGTGTATCTTGAGCGCCCCAAAATTCTTTCGGAGCAATGTCGTGTAATTCAATGATACGTTCGTTCAAAAGCAGTAGTATTAAATTAAAATAATTAGCTATATAATTATTAGCTTTGCATTCAAATTTAATTAAATAATAGAATAGGTTTTACAATTTTAAATTCCTGTTTCTAGTAAGTTATAAACAATTTATGTCAATAATTACCTTAACAACCGATTATGGATTAAAAGACCACTTTGTGGGTGCTTTAAAAGGTAAAATAGTATCGGAGTTTCAAGAAGCAACTATTATTGATATTTCACATGATATTGACGCTTTTAATATTGCAGAAGCAGCTTATATAATAAGTGCAGCTTATAGCAGTTTTCCCAAAGGTACTGTCCATTTGATTGGTGTTGACATCGAATTGAATTCGGAAAATCAACATATTGCTATGCAATGGAATGACCAATACTTCATTTGTTCCGATAATGGAATTTTGAGTATGCTAATTCAAAAGAATGTTCCACAGAAAATAGTTGCCATAAATATCCACGACCGATTGCCTAGTGAAGCTACCGATTTGGATGTGTTTGTAAAAATAGCGTGTCATTTAGCCAAAGGTGGTTTGCTTAATGTTATTGGTAAAGAAATTAAAAAAATAAAAGAAGTTACTGAACTACAAGCAATAGTTCAGGATAACCAAATAAAAGGGTATGTAATTTACAGCGATAATTTTGGCAATGCAGTTACCAACATTTCAAAGAAATTATTTTTGGAAGTGGGCAAAGGAAGAACTTATGAGATAAAGTTCAAAGGACAAACGATTAAAACTATTTTACCTAAATACTCAGCTATTGGAATTTCCTCCAACTATCCATTGAAGTATTATGAAGGCGAAAAGTTAGCTATATTTAATGAAACAGGTTTTCTTGAAATTGCTATTTTTAGAAGTAATCCAGACAATGTGGGTTCGGCCAATAGCTTATTAGGTTTGAATTATAGAGATGTGGTGACGATTGATTTTAAGCATTAGAGAAAAGAAAATAGAATATAGAAAATAGACCAATGTTCAAATTGAAAAAGCCACATTTTATGTTTTAGTAATACTTTCTATTTTAGGTGTTTTTTTTATTTAGATTTATAATTTTAAACACGATTGTAAGTTTCAAATATGTAATCGAAAATGGAGAATGTATTTCAAATAGAAACAGAACCAAATTATGTCTTCAAATGGGCAATTCAATAGGAATAGCTGTTTAAGCTTTGTTTAGTTAATTCTTTTATTAATAGTTAGAAGAAAATTATGTTCATCAGAATAGTAAAAATGAGTTTTCACGAAGAAAATATTCCAAAGTTTTTGGAGAATTTTGACAGCAACAAAGATAAAATTCGTGGTGCAGCAGGCAATCGCTTTTTAGAATTGTATCAAGATAAAAACAATCCGTGTATTTTCTTTACTTATAGTTATTGGGAAACCGAGGCCGATTTGGAAAATTACAGAAAATCGGCGTTTTTTGACGAAGTTTGGTCATTTACCAAAAAATTATTCAACGATAAACCCGAGGCATGGAGTATGAACAAAGTGGTCAGTTTACAGTAATTAGTATTCAGTATAAATCAACAATTCTAAACCTTTAAACTGTTAAACCTTTTAAACAAAAAAATTAATGAAATCAATCGCATTACGAGAAATAAAATCCTTTTTTGGCTCACCCATTGGTTACCTGGTGATAGCCATTTTTCTTTTGCTCAATGGACTATTCCTTTGGGTTTTTGATGGTGAATACAACATTCTGCAAAGTGGTTTTGCCGATTTAAGTCCGTTTTTCACCCTGTCACCTTGGATATTGATTTTCCTTATTCCAGCGGTGACGATGCGTAGTTTTTCGGATGAAAAGAAACAAGGAACTATCGAACTTTTGCTAACCAAACCATTATCCATTTGGCAAATCGTAAACGGAAAATTTTTAGGTTCGTTTCTGTTGATTGTAATCGCTTTAGTGCCAACACTAGTATATGTTTATGTTATTTCGAGTTTGGGTTCCCCCGAGGGAAATATTGATTTGGGAAGCACGATGGGTTCTTATTTTGGGTTGCTATTTTTAGTCGCTGCTTACACTGCCATAGGTATTTTTACGTCAACACTTTCAGAAAACCAAATTGTAGCATTCTTACTTTCAGTGTTTTTGTGTTTTATTTTTTATTTTGGGTTTCAAGGAATTGCTAATTACGCCAAAGGTTTTGATGAAGTCATCTCCATGTTTGGAATGGATTATCACTTCAAAAGTATGTCTCGTGGCGTAATTGACACTCGTGATGTATTGTATTTTATTAGTATTTCCTTTTTGTTTTTATCGTTCACTGTTTTTAAACTTAAATCCTTAAAATCATAATGAGCGCTACTAAAAATAACTTAAAAAAAATACTGACTACTGTTGCCCTAATTGTAGTGTTGAACTTTGCTGGGCATTTTGTTTTCAAACGTTTTGACTTAACGGCAGATAAAAGATATACGCTCTCTCAAACCTCATTAAATATTGTCAGCGAAGTCAAAGAACCCTTATATATTGATGTTTTTTTAGAAGGAGAATTTCCGGGAGAATTTAAAAAATTGCAAACAGAAACCCAACAATTATTAGAAGAGTTCAAAGCCGAAAATCCCAATATTATTTTCCAATTTGTCAATCCTTTGGAGGAAGAAGACCAGAAAGAAGCAACGTTACAATCGTTTATAGAACGTGGATTAACGCCTGTCAACGTAACCGTAAACGACAAAGGGCAACAAACACAAGAAATTGTTTTCCCATGGGCAGTTGCCACATGCGCTAATCGTTCTGTGAAAGTGCCATTGCTAAAAAATATGATGGGTGCATCAACCGCAGAAAAAGTGGTGAGTTCAGTACAGCATTTGGAATATGCTTTTGCGAATGCTATCAATACAGTAGCCAAAGCCAAACAAAAAAAGGTAGTGATTTTAAATGGAAATGGTGAATTACAAGACCGATACATAGCTGATTTTATTAAGTCGGTAAAAGACAATTATTATATCGGACCATTTACCTTAGACTCTGTGGCCAAAAGTCCAAAGGAGACTTTAAAATACCTCAAAAAATATGACTTAGCTGTAATTGCCAAACCAACAGAAGCTTTTACTGAAGAGGAAAAACAAGTCTTAGACCAATTCATCATCAGTGGTGGAAAAACACTATGGCTCGTAGACCAAGTCAATATGGAAATGGATAGTTTGTATAACGAAATGGGGTCAAATTTAGCTTTCCCTAGAGATTTGAATTTGAACGACATGTTCTTTAAATATGGCCTTAGAATGAGCCCTAATTTGATTTTTGATTTACAAAATACCCCAATTGCTTTGGCTACTGGAGAAAAAGGAAGCGCTACACAATACACTCAATATCCTTGGTTTTTTTCACCTATGGTTTATCCAACTACAAAAAACCCTATTGTGAGTAATCTTGATGGAATCAAATTTGAGTTTGCAAGTCCAATAGAACCACTCAAAAACGAAATAAAAAAAACAGTTTTATTGCAATCTTCTCAAGCTTCAAAAATTATTGGAACGCCATCACAAATAAGTCTTGCTATGGTTTCTCTTCGACCTGATAGAAAAGAATTTGAAAACAAAGGAAATTATCCAGTTGCCATTTTATTAGAAGGCCAATTCCATTCGATGTATCAAAATAGAGTGTTGCCTTTTAAAGATGCTACTTTCCAAAACAAAGGGAAAAACAATAAAATGATTGTCATTTCCGATGGTGATGTGATAAAAAATCAATTGGACCAAAACGGGCAACCAATGGAATTGGGTTATGATAAATGGACCAATAATTTGTATGCCAATAAAGAGTTCTTAATGAATTGCGTCAATTATTTACTAGACGACAACGGACTTATTAACATTCGTAGTAAGGAAGTTGATTTACCTATCTTGGATAAAGAAAAAGTATATGACACTTATACCCATTCGCAAGTCATAACTGTAGCTGTTCCAATAGGTTTTCTAATCCTGTTTGGTGTTGTGTTTACCTTTTTGCGCAAGCGAAAATACAGCAAGTAATGTTAATAAAAAACTTTTTGAAATCTCTCAGTTTAAGATATATTTGTAAAAATTAAATTGAGATGAAATTTATAGTATCGAGTTCCTACTTATTAAAACAACTTCAAGTTTTAGGTAGTGTTATCAACAGCAGTAATACGTTACCTATTTTAGATAATTTTCTGTTTGAATTAGACAGTAAAACGTTAACTGTTTCAGCTTCTGATTTAGAGACCACCATGTCGGCTACTTTAGAAATTGACTCGACGAGCAAAGGAAGTGCCGCTGTTCCTGCAAAATTATTATTAGATATTCTAAAAACATTTCCAGAACAACCGTTAACCTTTACAGTTGAAGAAAACAGCACGATTGAAATCAGTTCTAATTCAGGAAAATATGCCATTGCTTATGCTCCAGGAGACGAATTTCCAAAATCGGTTAGTTTAGACAATCCCTCTTCAACTGTTGTGCCTTCAGATGTTTTGGCAACAGCCATTAGTAAAACAATTTTTGCTGCAGGAAATGATGATTTACGACCTGTGATGAGCGGTGTATTTTTCCAATTTTCGCCAGAAGGTTTGATTTTTGTAGCTACTGATGCACACAAATTAGTAAAATATGCTCGCGCTGATGTAAAAGCTTCTGAGGTGGCTGATTTCATTATGCCTAAGAAACCTTTGAATATTTTAAAAAGTATTTTAGGAACTTCTGAATCAGATATTACTATTGAATACAACGACTCTAACGCAACTTTCACTTTTGATACATATGTATTGACTTGTCGTTTGATTGATGGAAAATATCCGAACTATGAAGCTGTAATCCCTAAAGAAAATCCAAATAAATTAATGATTAACAGAGTTTTATTACTAAATTCTGTGCGTCGTGTTTCCATTTTCTCCAATAAAACTACACACCAAATTCGTTTGAAAATTGCAGGTGCTGAATTGAACATTTCCGCCGAAGATATTGATTACTCAAACAAAGCTGAAGAGCGTTTGACATGTGATTATCAAGGTGATGATATGCAAATTGGTTTCAACTCCCGTTTCCTTTCGGAAATGTTGACTAATTTGACATCAGATGAAATTATGTTAGAAATGTCGATGCCAAATCGTGCTGGAATCTTAACGCCAATTGATGGTTTAGACGAAGGCGAAACCGTTACCATGCTAGTAATGCCCGTAATGTTAAATAATTAAATATAAACTAACCTTTATACCTAAAAGCGTCTTGAACAAAATCGAGACGCTTTTTTTATTCATGAAAAGCTAGAATTGGTGTTTTTAAATGATAGGATAATTTTTGAGTGGTGGTATTAGTAAAAAGTTCCACAAAAAAGTTTCTTTTATACGTTAGCATTGCCAACAAATCAATGTCTTGTGTGACCAGAAAATCCTCAATTGTTTGTTTTACATCATCACTCGGAATAATAAAAAATTGTAAGTTTTCCTCATCATCAAAATGAGATTTCCATCTATTAATAGTGTCTGTATTCACATCTGAATCAGAAGTTTTAACATGTAAACATTTCACTTTAGCACGAAGTTTTTTTGCCATCAATAGTACTTTAACCAAAGCTTCGATGTCTTTTTTTCTAAAACGAGTTGTAAAAGCAATATTTTCAAATTTACTAAATTTTGTCCCTTTTGGAACACTCAATACAGGAACCGAAACATCTGAAATAACAGCACCTGTATTCGTTCCAAGGAAAGAGTCCAACCAACCCTCAGCTCCATTTGTTCCCATCACTACAAAATCAATACTTTCTTGTTTGACCACTTTTTTAATATTATAAACCAAATCGCCATCCATTAAAATATGGCTCATAACGATGTGATTCAAATTTCTTCCTTCAGCAATGGTGCGTAATTGGGGCATTTTTTCTTTAAAATGATCGAAGTTAGTTAGCTCTATCGTTTCATAAATTACCGCATAATTAACAGGAAGCGACTGACTATCAACAATTGGCAAATCGAAGGTGTGCAACAATATCAGTTCGGCTTTGAATATTTTGGCCATTTCAATAGCATAAACAAAAGCATTATCTGAAGTTTCAGAAAAGTCTATTGGTAAAAGGATTTTCTTCATTGTAATAAATTTTATATTGAAACAAATTTACGCCTATTTCTATTCAATTAAAATGATAATTATCAGTTTATAAATGATTTAACATGAAATGTTTTTAAACAATTAATACTTATTTAGTTTTCTTAACTTTGCTGAAATCTTAAAAAATGATTTCTCAAGATACAATTGTTGCCTTAGCTTCACCATCAGGTGCTGGAGCTATTGCAATTATCCGACTTTCAGGCAAAGATTCGCTAACTATTGCTGAACAACTATTTCAGTCGGTTTCGGGTAAATCCATTTCAAAACAAAAAACGCATACTATTCATCTTGGACATATTGTTGAGGACGGAAAAGTATTTGATCAAGTATTGCTTTCGATATTCAAAAACCCACATTCCTATACTGGCGAAGATGTTGTGGAGATTTCGTGCCATGGTTCAACCTATATTCAACAACAAATTATTCAATTACTATTGCGAAAAGGATGTCGAATGGCACAAGCTGGAGAATTTACGCTGCGTGCTTTTCTGAATGGTAAACTCGACTTATCCCAAGCCGAAGCCGTTGCCGATTTGATTTCATCCGATAACGAAGCCAGCCATCAAATTGCAATGCAACAAATGCGTGGCGGTTTTAGTAATGAAATTGCTAAGTTGAGAGAAGAACTTTTAAATTTTGCATCGCTTATCGAACTCGAATTAGACTTTGCCGAAGAAGATGTTGAATTTGCCGATAGAACTCAGTTTCAAGAATTATTGACACGAATTGAATTTGTTTTAAAACGCTTAATCGATTCGTTTGCGGTAGGTAATGTAATTAAAAACGGCATTCCTGTTGCGATTGTGGGTGAACCTAATGTGGGGAAATCAACATTACTTAACGCATTATTAAACGATGAAAGAGCCATCGTTTCGGAAATTGCGGGAACCACTCGCGATACTATTGAAGACGTATTGACCATTGGCGGCATCGGTTTTCGATTTATAGATACTGCTGGAATTAGGGAAACAAAAGATGTAGTGGAAAGCATCGGCATCAAAAAAACGTTTCAAAAAATTGAGCAAGCGCAGGTGGTTTTGTATATTTTGGATGGAAGATGGATGCTGGAAGCTGGAAGTTTGCAATCTGTAAAAAATGAAATTGAGAAAATTAAGAATAAGTTTCCTCTGAAACCTATTGTAGTTATAGCCAATAAAGCCGATTTACTTATAAGTGAACAAAAAGAGAGTATACAATCTACAATAGACACTATACAATTCTTAAGTGCTAAAGAAAAAACCGGTATCGAAGATTTAAAAAACCAACTCCTTTCTTTTGTAAATTCCGGGGCATTGCGCAATAACGAAACCATTGTGACCAACACACGGCATTATGATTCGCTATTAAAAGCATTGGAAGAAATTCAGAAAGTGAGATTTGGTTTAAACAGTGGATTGCCTTCTGACCTGATGGCTATCGACATCAAACAAGCATTGTATTACTTTGGCGAAATAACGGGCGAAGTAACTAATGACGAGCTTTTAGGGAATATTTTTGCGAATTTTTGTATCGGGAAGTAACCTTAGTCTTCTTCAGGGTAATCAGAATTCATCCGCTCCGGCGCGAATCTTTCGCTTGTTAAGTAAATAGAAAAAATAGTAATTAAAAAGAAATTATTGCTTTAGTTGTATATAGACTGTTGGCAGTATAGAAACTACACGAAAGATTTACTAGGCAAAGTTCGGCCATTGACCTCGGGTGACTTCGTCGAAGCTTCGATTTAGTGCGGTAGCGGGTAGATTCGGGCAAAGGGTTTCGATTTTTTTTATATGAGTAATTTTAAAGTAGCATCAGGATGGATGTATTCAGGAGTTGCCGAATATTTAGGGTATTTATTATTCTACTCTACTAACAGACTTAGGACTATCGACTAATTATTAACGACAAACAAAGATTAGTGAAAGGAATACGTGCTTAAAAAAGCATCTCTTTTCTTTAATTTTTTTTGGTGATTTTTTTTGTTTTGTTGGTTATATTTGTACAAGTGACATCGCGAAAAATTGACTTGGTTATATTTCATATCGCCAAGTAGCCAATGGCAGAGTGTGGTGTAAACTAGTTAATGATTATAAATGAATAAACAATATTATACTGTACTTTTAATTTCAATTGCAAGTTGTGTTTTTTCTCAAACAGAGAAAAGTTTTTCAATTGAGTACAATACAGGAAGTGTTTTTGCACATGATAAAGATGTAGAAAATGTGGGAGGAAGTACAACCAATGGAATTGAATTAAAATATACTTTCAAACGGTTAGATAGCTTGTATCATTCCTCTTTTAATGGATTTCCATCACAAGGATTTGCCATTGGATATACCGATTTTAATAACACGATTTTGGGTAAAGGAATAACAGCAAATTATTTTATTTCGCCCAATATAACCATTAATAGATGGTTAAGAACTGCTTTTAATTTTAATGTAGGTGCAGCGTATTTAACCAATCCTAATAGACCAATATCTAACCCAGATAATCAATCCTACAGTACCTACATAAGTGCCTATTTAGCCATTGGTTGGGAAACTAAAATAGTCATTACCAAAAGAATGATCTTTAATCTAGGAGCCAGTTACAGACACACTAGCAATTCAGGTGTTAAATTGCCAAATAAAGGGATTAATTGGACAACTGCAAATTTTGGTTTAACCTACCACACAACCAATCCAGTAAGCACAAAAAATTTGAAAAAAAGATTCAATGCCCATAAACACACCAATAAAAACTTTTGGGAGTTCAGTCTATTTGGAGCCATAAGAAACTCGGATAATGAAAGTCCTACCAAATATGGAATCGCAGGATTTCAATTGCAACATAACTGGCAAACAGCAAGAACACACGCTTTCAATGTAGGTACAGAATTTTTCATTGATAACTCGTTAGTGAAGCAAATCAAAATCGAAGATAACAAATCCTCCATTGGCCTAAGACAAGGACTATTGTTGGGTCATCAATTTTTGTGGGGCAAGCTCAATTTTGGACAGCAAATTGGATTTCATTTGTTAAACCCCAAAAATAAATATGATACACTATACCATCGATGGACATTTATTCATAAAATAACATCTAATATTAGTGCAGGAATTTCTTTATTAGCCCATAAGCAAGTCGCTAATTTTGCCGATGTAAGACTCGTTTACAGATGGTAAATTTATATGTGCCCTCTTGAATTACTTTCTCTTTAATATCTTTTCATATTTTTAAATTTTTGTATAAACCTATTTCAGGACAAGACAGTTTCAGATTTATTATTAGGAACTTACATAATTATTATAAAAAAGACTGTAATACCTACAGAAAAAAAAAATAAAAAATTAAAACTGCCCCACCTAAGCGGGAAAGACAAAGAGCGACCTACTCCTGCGCGAATAATTGCATTACATTATACGTATACTTGTCATTGCTATCAAGGAGAAATCTCTATTAATTGCCCTTGTTTGATATGACTCCTCTCTCGTTTTGCAAACTAGACGGAATGACAAAATCATGGTGATTATCTCTTAACCTAATGACATTGCTCGCTCGATTTTCATCTCGTGGTTCCTAAAACTCAAATGCCAAAGTCCAGACCAAAGTCGATTTCTATGAAAAAAAGTAGAGATTAGTAAACGAGTGCAGTACTATTATTCATCAGGGTCATCAGTATTCATTCCGTCAAAGAAATCATCTTGATTAAACGGAATATCATCATCGGGGTCTTTGTCATGAGCAGAAACTCCGGGTGGATTAAATAATCCCCAACGATCTATTATGTAGTTCCATTGATCGAATGATGCCACCCAATCAATAAACAGTAGGCGAAATTCTTCAATTTCGTTACGTAACAGTTCAATATATTCTTTGTCTTTTATATCCTCTTCAAATCTTAAACTTCCTGCTCTAACATATAATTCCCGTGCGCATTTTCTAATTATAGCTGCATTCTCCATTTTAATATCATATAAATCTACCGCTTCAGCACCCGAAATTTTAGCGGCAATCATCATGGCATCCTCCATCATAAATTTTGAGCAGGTTTCTTGTAAAAACTCGTTATCCTGAGGAATGATTTCAATTAATGCATGGGTGAGTTTAAAAATTTGCTCCGACTTTTTATATAATGGAGACTGTCTTCTATCGTGTGAATTTTCCATAAATTTTATTCCATAATTATTTTTCGAACCACAAATTTATCATCCGTAGTGATTTTAGCCAAATAAATTCCAGCCGTTACCTCAATATTGAATTGTTGTTCTCCTGTAAATTCTGACTCAAAAACTTTTGAACCCACTGTATTGAATAATTCTATTTTACTTGCAGTATCCAATCCAGAAACAATGAAATAATCCTTAGTAGGATTAGGATAAATACTAACTCTATTCAAATCAAAATCAGTATTGGATAAAGAGGCAAACCAAGGTTGACCAAAATTGGCTCCAAAAACATAATCTACTAAATTTGGAAAGTCAATAAAAGGGTTTCTGTTTAACTGCCATGTATAGATATAATTGTTTCTATTCATTTCGAAATCATCTCTAGGGTCGGTTTGATTCCAAGTTAATAATGTAGCTAAATCACCAATTTGCCCAATACTATTTTCAGGCGGGTTCCCATTAACCACATTCAATCCGTTGTATCGAACTGCCATATAAAAACAAGCACGCGCTACATCGCCTCTCCAAGTTGTTGTTGGTGTGGCGATAGGTCCGTTATAGTCTACACCATAATTTCTGTTGTTTCGAGAAGAATTTTCCTGACCGTCAACTGCTCTAATATGGTGCGCGTCACAAACTCCAGCTCCAATATCATTAGCTCCTGTTGTTGCCGTCCAGATGGTAATTCCATCCGAAAATGGAGTCAAATAATCGGTACCCGTTGAAAATCCACCCCGAGATTGACAATAAATATGTTCTCTATTCCATTTACCTACGTTACTATTTCCCGATTGTAAATCAATTTTTGAACGAGGAGTTTCTGTATAAATTAACCAAACTTGATTACTGTTTTCAGGATTTTGATCAGAGGTTTTGAGTATGTCCCAAACATCATCATAATTATGCACACGAACAACCGAAGGATTTGCAATAATATTTTGAAGCGCTTGTTTTAATGCTGCTCCTGACAATCCTTCTAACGAACTGTAATACCCCAACGGCGCCGTAGATGTAACATTGCCATAACTAGGATTTGCTGGAGTTCCAAAAGGTAATTCCGTAAAATTCACATCATTAACTCGTATCATAACATTATTATTATTCAAACTATAACCTGCTGGAATAGTTCCAATAAAAATTGAAAGTTCTTCATCGCCATCATTAACACCATCATTGAGAACTTGAATGGTTGTAGTTCCGGTAGTGGCTCCAACAGGAATGGTCACAGATAAAGTTCCAGAAAAATCAGCATTAGTAAAACTTCCGTTATTTAAAATAAAATTAACAACCAAATTACTTCCTGTAACTACTTGAGACGAAGTGAATGTAATTGTAAAACTTTGTCCTTCTGTAATTGAAGTAACACTTGGTGTTATTGCTATATAGGTTAAAACAATACCCGAACCGTCATTATTTAAACCTGGGGTTGGAGTTTTTACTTCATAAGTTCCGTCTGTTTTTCTTTGAATAGATTTTGTAGAAGCTAAATTAGTTTGATTTTCATTGGTACAAATAGTGATTCCAAAAGTTGACATTAAAGTAGTAGGTTGCACTGTTGTACTATTAGAATAAGCAATGGCGTCAATCAAACCAGTAGCTGTTGCTACAGTATTTAACGGAAAATCGGAAGCATTACCTAGATACAATCCTATGGCATCGGGACCATTTTGGATCGTGGCACTAGGAAAAATAATTTTTGGTGTGGGTGAAACTTGTGAATTACCAAAATGAATTATCCCATTAATATCAGTAGTCTTACCATCTAAATCTAAAGCATAATAACTAATAGAAGTTAATCCCGTTGTACTACCGTTAAAAAAAACGAGTACATAACCATCTAAAGAAAAATTAGGCGTTGCTGATTTTAATTCAATAAATTCTAAATTATCGGTGCTTGGCGTATCAGCATCTAGTTCGTTGATGACAACCTGAGCATTGGTAATTGAAAAAACAATACAGAAAAAGAACAAAAGTAATTTGTTGAACATTGTGGTATTTAATTTGACACCAAATATATCAAGATGCGAGCAATTACATAATAAAAGACTATTAAATTAACTATTATTGGATGTTTAGTAAAGAAAAAACTTTAAGAAACACATCTCTTGTAGCCGAATTTTATAAAAATATTAATTCCTTTTAAGTAAAACATTTATGCTATTTTTACATGGTTATTATTTTAGCTAAATAATGTTAGAAATTTTTGGATATTTTGGCGCGCTTCTCATTGGATTAGTTTTGGGGATTACTGGAGGTGGCGGTTCCATTTTAGCCGTTCCGATTTTGGTTTATATCATGAGCTTAAATCCAATAATGGCATCGGCTTATTCTTTATTTATTGTTGGAACCACTTCGGCTTTTGGAAGCATCCAAAATTTCAAAAAAAAATTAATTGCACCCAAAACCGCATTTCTATTTGCCTTTCCTTCTGTAATTGGGGTTTACATTACTAGAAAATTTATTGTCCCAAAAATTCCTGACACAGTCTTCTATTTTGGTGCTTTTGAATTGTCTAAAGAAACTTTTTTGATGTTGCTTTTTGCCATCGTAATGTTTATGGCGGCTATTTCCATGTTAAAAGAAAAGAAAGAAACTTCGCCTTTTGAAGAAAATAATAAGTCCAAATTTGCAGTAATAGTTCAATTATTTTTTGTTGGAATACTCATAGGATTGATTGGAGCTGGTGGTGGATTTTTAATCATTCCGGCACTATTAAAATTCGCAAAATTACCAATGAAAAAAGCTATTGGGACTTCGCTATTAATCATAACTATCAATTCATTGATTGGCTTTCTTGGCGATGTTCAAAACACTATAATCGATTGGGGGTTTTTAGTACTATTCACTGCAATATCCGTAATTGGAATATTCATCGGACTTTACATTCAAAAATATTTAAACGAAAAATTGTTGAAAAAAATATTTGGCATATTCGTATTGGTGATGTCAGTAATAATACTTTACAAAGAAATTTTTTCATAAAGTATTCTAAAATCAACTGACTTTTAATTGTCTATTAGTTAAATTTGCACAAAACTTTCCACAATGAAAATCGAACAAATATATACTGGATGCATTGCACAAGCTGCCTATTACATCGAAAACAACGGTGAAGCTGCACTATTTGATCCTCTAAGAGAAGTACAACCCTATCTGGATAGAGGATCGAGAGATAATGCCAAAATTAAATACATTTTTGAAACGCATTTTCATGCCGATTTTGTCTCGGGCCATATCGATTTAGCACAAAAAAGTGGTGGAAAAATTGTATACGGACCAACGGCAAATCCTGAATTTGATGCTATTATTGCCACTGATAATCAAGAGTTCAAAGTGGGCCATTATACCATCAAAGCTATCCACACACCCGGACACACACTCGAAAGTACTTGCTATCTTCTGATTGATGAAAAAGGAAAACAACACGGAATAATTACTGGCGATACCCTGTTTATTGGTGATGTTGGACGACCAGATTTAGCACAAGCGCTAACAGCAGAACTTACTCAAGAAAAATTAGCGTCCTATCTTTTTGATTCGCTGCGAAATAAAATTATGCCTTTGGCTGATGATTTAATTGTGTATCCAAGTCATGGTGCTGGAAGTGCGTGTGGCAAAAACATGAGTAAAGAAACCACCGATACTTTGGGCAATCAAAAGAGAACCAATTATGCGCTTCGTGCCGATATGACTAAAGAAGAATTTACTAAAGAATTAGTAGATGGTTTAGGACTTCCACCTGCCTATTTTCCTCAAAATGTGATGTTAAACATCAAAGGATATGAGAGTTTAGATTCTATAATCGAAAAGAGTAATATTGGTTTATTACCAACTGAATTTGAAACAATTGCCAATCAAGGCGATGTTTTAGTTTTAGATGTTCGACATGAAAATGATTTTGTAAAGGCACATATTCCCAATTCCATTTTTATCGGAATTCAAGGGAATTTTGCGCCCTGGGTTGGCTCATTGCTTCGTGATGTCAATCAAAAATTACTTTTGGTTACTCCCGAAGGAAAAGAAGAAGAAACCATTACAAGATTGTCACGTGTAGGATTTGACCATGTTTTGGGTTATTTAAAAGGTGGAATTGAAGCATGGAAAAAAGTAGGTTTAGAGACAGACACCATAGAATCAGTATCTCCAGAAGAATTTTCAATACAATTTACTAAAAATAGTAAAGTGGTTGATGCCAGAAAACCAAGCGAATTTGAGGCAGAACATGTTGAGGATTCAATCAATATTCCATTAGATTCTATTAATGAAAATTTTCATAGTGTGCCAAAAGACAAAAAATTCTTTTTACATTGTGCCGGTGGTTACCGTTCAGTTATCATGGCATCGATTTTAAAATCGAGAGGGATACACAATCTTATTAATGTAGAAAAAGGAATGAATGGCATTAAACAGACAACTGTACCTTGCACAAAATTTATTTGTCCTTCTACCCTAAAATAATTAAAAAAAACAGGAAAACTTTCTGTATACTATTGCAAATTAAATACATTTGCATTCTTTAAAATTTAAATCAAAAAAATGAAAAAAATTATTCTTTTAGTAACTGTAGCTGTAGTATTATTTTCTTGTAACAAACTCGGTAAAGGTGATTTTATTATTACTGGAACTACAAAAGGTATGAAAACAGGTATTGTTTATTTAGAAAAACAAAACCCAATGGGTATGGGAATTACAGCCATTGACACCGTAAAAATCGTTGACGGAAAATTTGAAATCAAAGGAAAAACTTTGGAACCAGAAATTCATTTCATCCAAGTTGATAAATTAAATGGAAAAATTCCTTTAATTTTAGAAGGCGGTGAAATAAATATAGAAGTTGATAAAGACAGTGTTTTCAAATCAAAAATAGGGGGGACTTATAATAATGATGAGTTTTCAAAATTCACAGCTGAATCCACCAAAATTAATAAAAAGTCACAAAAAAATGTCATGGCTTTTCAAATGAGAAACAAAACTATCATTGAAGAAGCTCAGAAAACTAACGACACTGTTGTTATGAATAAGTTGAAAAAAGAGTATGATATCATTCAAAAAGAAATGACTGATTATACTTTCAATTATCCTAAAACACATCCAAAATCATATATTAGTGTACTCATTACTCAAGCGATGTTTAATAATGGAAATTTCACTGAAAAAGATGTTGAAAAAGTATTTAATTCACTTGATGAGTCATTGAAAAAAACCAAAACAGGAAAATCTATAAAACAAAATCTGGATCTTTTAAAAAAAAAACCAGCCCAGAAGTAGTTAAACTAGCTGTTGGAACTATAGCACCCAATTTTAAAGCACCAAGTCCATCAGGAAAAATAGTTTCATTAAAAGAAAGTCTTGGCAAAGTAACTTTAATCGATTTTTGGGCATCATGGTGCCAACCGTGTAGAGAAGAAAATCCAAAGGTTGTAGCTTTATATAATGAATTTCATAGGAAAGGATTAAATATTATTAGTGTTTCTCTTGATGATAATCCTGAAGAATGGAAAAAAGCAATTGCTAAAGATGGATTATCTTGGACTCAAGTATCCAATTTGAAAGAAATGAAAGACCCTATTGCTATTCAGTATGGAATTACACAAATTCCAACAACTTTTTTATTAGATTCTAATGGAAAAATAGTGGCAAAAGATTTAGATATTGAAAGTTTAAAAGAAAAAGTTAATGAACTTTTAGCAAAAAAATAATTATGTTAAAAGCTAAAAATTAAATCTCCTTCGGGAGATTTTTTTTTATTTTACACAAAACCAAAAGATTAAAATAGGTAACTCTAAAATTAGAATATTTAATTTGTGAACCGCAAAAGTGTTTTTATATTTGCAACTGCAGCTTACGATGGGGAGATACTCAAGCGGCCAACGAGGGCGGACTGTAAATCCGCTGATTACATCTTCGCAGGTTCGAATCCTGCTCTCCCCACGAATAAATACATCAATAAGGAAAAACGCCAAGTTCACTTGAGCGTTTTTTTGTTTGATGTATTTTCAAAGCGTAGCTTTCAGGATGGCGAAGCAATCCTGCTCTCCCCACGAATAAATACATCAATAAGGAAAAACGCCAAGTCCACTTGAGCGTTTTTTTGTTTGATGTATTTTCAAAGCGTAGCTTTCAGGATGGCGAAGCAATCCTGCTCTCCCCACGAATAAATACATCAATAAGGAAAAACG
>JADBYA010000018.1 GCA_020403245.1 Flavobacterium sp.
ATGCGCCTCTGGCGCACATGGGTTCAAGTCCCATTCTCGCTACAAAGCCTGTCAATAAAATGGCAGGTTTTTTTATTTAAGCAATGAGCACAGGATTTATATGCGCCTCTGGCGCACATGGGTTCAAGTCCCATTCTCGCTACAAAGCCTGTCAATAAAATGGCAGGTTTTTTTATTTAAGCAATGAGCACAGGATTCATATGTACGCCAGAGGCGCACACATGGGTTCAATGCACCGGAGGCGCACGCAGTCCCGATCTCGCTACAAAGCCTGTCAATAAAATGGCAGGCTTTTTTATTTGAGCAATGAGCACAGGATTCATATGTACGCCAAAGGCGCACACACGGGTTCAAGTCGAGGTGAGTAAGAAAAGAGGTGAGGGATGTAAATCATATGGCGAGGTAGCTCAGTTGGTTAGAGCACAGGATTCATATGTACGCCAGAGGCGCACATGGGTTCAATGCACCAAAGGCGCACGCAGTCCCATTCTCGCTACAACGCCTGTCATGAAAATGGCAGGCGTTTTTATTATAGTTATTACTAGGTCGATAATAGTGCTGTTTTCCTGTATCATTTGCCCTATTCATTAGGTATTTAATACAAATATTTCACCTGATTTTTAATTGGTGCTGATTCGTCCAAGCTCTCAGATTATTTTGAGGGTTTAAAAAGTTGTGTTATGCACTTTACCGTTAATGTATTGTACTCTGATATAGCAAAGAAATACTATACCGGGCAGGGGAAATACATAGCCCAATTTTACGCAACTCATTACTGGCTCGAACTTTGCCAAAAGCAGGACGATCAAATGCCATTTGTATGGCAGCCGCTACAATTTCAGGAGCTACCCTATTTTTAGGAAAAGGCTTCCTGCGGCTGATCTCTTGGAGCGCCATGTCGCCTCCCGTATCGTACTACTCATTGATACGGTAAAAACTATCCCGGCTGTTACCCATAATCTTACAAGCTTGGGACACATTACCTAATTTTTCTGCAAGTTGCAGTAAGCCTAACTTGGTTTTGATTAACTTAGTTCCTGTTTCCTTTCTGACAGTTTTGGGGTTAAAAATTGTTTTTTAGTTATTACAAATTTAATCCCAACTGTCAGATTAAGTATTAACTACTTCAAATAAAGTATTACTCCGCTCCACTTTGTGCCTTTTGTTCTAAATGTTATTCGGAAATATCGGCTTTTCAATATTAAGAAGGATCGAACTTATTGTAATTAATTTTCAAAATACTCCATTAACTCGTATTTGTGTTCACTATTGTACGAGTTTAACAAATCTATTAAATAGGGTTTGTGTAATAACCCAGTAAACACAACAACTTTTTTTGCATTAGTCACCCATGTAAAATTAATGATGTTATTTGCCATTGCTTCATTTCTGACAAACCAAAAATTTCTATATAATGGTAACCACGTTTTAAATTCTCTGAATAATTGATTACTGGCTGTTAAAATAGAAATATATTTAGCTTCAATTTCTTGAAATTGCCTTATGCTATCGATAACTTTAGGATTATTAATTTCTTTATAACTTTTCTTAAAAGTATTATGTAGCCAATTATTATATGTCATGTAAGTTACATGAACATTAGTTATTGAATCAGGAATTTCCCCTTTAGAAAATGCTCTATTTAACAATGAATACCACTTTCTCTCTGATTTAAAATATAATTTCGAAAATTCCTTTTTGTTTTTTATCATTTTATCAAATGGCAAGTTTTTTACATTCTCATCAAATTCTTTATATTTAAAGAGCACTTCAACTTCCGGTGGCATTTTTCTTAGGAGTCGAAACTTCCTTCCAACACTATACCACCAAGGGGGCTTTGATAGTAAGTATTGTCGCGAAAAAAAACTTGCGGTAGAATCACCTTCATCAAGAATTAGGTCGGGCTTTAATTTTTTTAGAATATTTAGTAAACTATCGCTATTTCTATATTCATTCTCAGAATGGATAATACCTATTATATAGATTTTTGTCTTTTCAGAATCTATACTTTTGACATTTTGTGCAGAAACCAATAACTGTAATAGTGAAAAGGTCCAAGTAATAATAATATTTTTCATGTTTGTGATTTTATAAAGTTAAGACTTTTGTCTACTTTTAAAACGTACTATTTTTGGGGGAGCTTACACACAAAGGAGATTTTATGAAACTTGGAAAAGTAAATAAAGTCCAAGTAAGTATCTGCAAAGACTGTCAATTTAGATACATATGTACTGATTGTAGAGCTTACTTACAAAATGACTACGATAAACCTAAATATTTCAACTATGATTCCTATAAAAACTTTTGGAATTAAGTTTTTTTTTATTGTAACGTCCCTTTTTCCAGTTTCATTACTTGGACAGAAAAATAAGAATGTTGTTTCTCCCAGTGATTCAATTCAGGTTGCTTTCTATAAGTTTATGAATAAGACGAATTTTATAAACCACGAAAAAAGAACATTTGATTTTGTCAGTCCATTGAATTTTTTTAAGCAATATTCAGAACTACAAGGATGGGATTCCTTAAAGATGTCATCCTTTTACAGTATGGTTGGAACTCATCTCTCTTATTGTGGTGATTATTCAAAAGCAATTGCTTTTTACGATAGCTCTTATTTATCTTTTGTACAGAACCAACGAATTAATAATAACTTTAAAGCAAGAATTAAGGATAGTATTCTAGTTAGCTCTCTTAAACTTGAAAATGCAATTAATATTATTCAAACAGCGGCAAAAAAATCTAGAATTGTAATAATCGGTGAAGCACATCATATTCCTGAACACAGAATATTAACGTATTCATTATTACGATCACTTCGTGATGCGGGTTATAACTATATAGGACTAGAAGCTTTACAGGATTCATTGGTATTAGATAATCCTATTGGAGTAAGTACTGGGGTTTATACTTCTGAACCGATTTATGGAAATATGATACGATATGCAAAAAAGCTTGGCTTCAAAATTATTTCTTACGACTGTAATAGTTGTGGTTCGATGAATCAAAGAGAAGAAGTTGCTGCTGAAAGAATCTCTCAACTTTTATTGAATAACCCAAACATGAAAATTATTTTACACACTGGATATTCACATGGTTCAGAAAAACAAATTCCAGGTGTTTTTAATCCTTTAGGATTTCTGTTAAAGAAAACGACCGGAATCAATCCAGTAACTATTGATCAAAGTACATTAAAGGAAACCACAACTAATACGATTTATAGCTATTATAATAAAGCATTAATAAAAAGGTTTAATGTGGATCAACCAATGATTGTTCTTGATTCTTTAAAAAACCCAATAAATTTCTCTGATTTAAATGAAACATTTTTTGATTTTACAATTGTTAATCCATCTATAGAAAAAATAAATTCAATATTTTTAAAAGAAAATACAAATTTGGAAAGAACAATAATCGACATTAAGAAATTTAAATCTTCAAATGCAATTGTTTTTCAACTTTACTCAACCGATGAGTTTAATCAAATTGGTGATTTTAACAAAATTGTCCCACTCTGTCAGAGATTAATTACTAATGAGAATCTATATAGTGTGATTACACCTAAAGGAAATGTATATTTGGTAATTAGAAATTTGAACAATAAAATTATTGCAAAATCTAAATTACATATTAAATAGTATGATGTGTCCCTAACTTATCTATTGAAAAAATTAGTCTATTTACTAAGTGTAGATTCCTGTTCATGTTAACCCACCCCGGCATTAAGAATTCCTTGAGGTATTGCCATATTTGCTTCCTAAAATTTAAGGAACATGGCACAAAAACCCATAGCAATGGAACAGATTAAGCAGGTTCTTCAGTTAAAAAATGATGCCAATTCCTTCGGTATTGCCAATTAACAATCAAATCATATGCGGAAATACATGCTGGTATAAATCTGCTTGAGCAACAAGCAGCCGCAAAGCCGGAAGAAAAGCCAAGCCCGGTGGTTAATGGCACTTGTGAGTTTGCCACCACCGCTTCGTATAGCCTTGAGTTTTCTGGAGGCGAGGCTATCTTTGCAAAAAGCAGAGAAAAAACAGTCCAAAACAGACTAACCAATATCGAACTTTTGTCTAGTTTTTAGGGTGTCGAGACATTATATGGGTCTCTGGGATTTATTGGGAAAATAAGTTTTATTCACTGAAAATCAATAAGATAGCGTTTTCATATCATTAATTATAAAGTTAGATATTTCACCCATTCTCGCTACAACGCCTGTCATGAAAATGGCAGGCGTTTTTATTATAGTTATTACTAGGTCGATAATAGTGCTGTTTTCCTGTATCATTTGCCCTATTCATTAGGTATTTA
>JADBYA010000019.1 GCA_020403245.1 Flavobacterium sp.
GTTGATGTATAAAGTTCTGTTGTTGCTTAATTCTATTTGTCCGGCAGAATAATTTGTATTTTTTTCCGGTAGTATTGGCGGTGGGAGAAAGGGTGGTTTGACTTGTCCGCCGTGTGTATGTCTAGATAGTATCCAACTATTGTATTCTCCCCAAATGTTTAAGTCGCAAACGTCAGGAATATGGCATAATACAATGTTTGTTATATCTATTTTAAAGAGAAAATATAACTATATAACACCTTGTCATTTGAACTTAGATAAAAAAAATGACACATAAGTGTCATTTTTAAATTACAAAGTGAAAGCTTTTATTTAACTGATATTAATAAGAGATTAATCTTTCATGCTTTTAGGCAGAGGTTTAACATTTAAAAAATTAAAAGTGTACATTAAATTATAAATTTTCCATGAGTTATTTATTTTTACAAGTTGCCAGGATTCTGTACCCCAATTTGTAGTTGTAGATCCCATCAGAAACTTATAGTCAAAAACGACTGTAGCCAGCTTGCCGTCTGTGAAGATGTTAATATTATAAAATTTTTCTTCTAATCCAATGTCTTTAAGTTGCGGATCATTCAATAGCTCAAAAGCTCCACTCTGTTGTATTTCTTTTGAATTTGGATCTATTCTTTTCCCATACTCAAAAGACTTGTCATGTGCAACTGAAATCCATGTTATTTTTTTATCGTAAAAAAGATTAGTCAAAGCAACTGAGTCTTTCTTTTTAATAGCACTCTTGAACTCATTTATGAGATTTTGAATTTCTTTTTTTGAAGCTGTCAAGTCAATATCATTTGATTCTGTATCAATATTTGTTTTTGATTCTTTGGCTTTGACTTTTTCAAAAGTAATGGTTTTCCCAAATTCCGTAGTAATGGTCAAGTCTGAAGGTGAAAGATTTACAATTTTATATTTTATTGTTCTGGTACTTACTAAGGATAATTCTTTTTGATCAGATGAAATTTGCCAGGTTCCATTTTGTGCTCCTTGCGGCGTAATAATGCTTAATGAAAAATCTTCGTTAAATTGATATTGAATTTCAGGGATGTATGATTTTATTAGTACATCTTTTTGGCTTTCTAATTGACCAGCTAATGCAACATCTGACCTTTTGTAGTTTTCTACTAAATCTAAGAAATAAACTTCTGTTGATTTTTCTGATATTTTCCAGAATCCAACAATGTTCTTGGGAAAATTAGTTTTTTGTGCGTTTAAGAAATTAATAATTAAAAAGCTTACTACGATTGTTAACTTTGTTTTCATAATCAATTGATTTTTATTCTTGCATACAAACGTATTGAGATTAAAAGATTTTTGTAATGCTATCTATACAAAATGATGAAAAAATGATGAAAAAGTTACCAAAAGAGTTAAGCTATATTACAATAATAAAAACATCTTTTACTTTCTGAATATCTATGCTTAGACAGTGAATAATTAGTTCATTTTTGAAAATTTACATATGAAAACCACTAACAATACCATTTTTCAAAGAGGATTATTGCTACACTTATTTTTTTGGTTTTCAGTATTGACTTTATTAATATATCCAAGTTTAATCGTAGATCAACCTCTACCGATAGACTATTATAGAAATACTATAATACTATTTATTTCATTGTGTATATCGGTATATACCAATCGTTACTTATTGTTGCCTTTTTACAAAAGAAAAAAATATAGTATATATTTTATACTGACTTTTTGCAGCATAGTTCTCATAAGCTATACCGAGAGTATATTTTGCGAAAACTTTATTAATAGTTTTATTTTCAATCTAATATTTGTGATAATTACCTCTTTTTTACACTTTTATAGAAATACGTATTTAGAAAATATTCGTTTAAAAGAATTGCAGGATAGTGTTGAATTAAAACTGTTAAAAGATCACCTTAATCCGCATTTCTTTTTTAACACGCTTAATATTTTATACAATGCGTCAATGACAAATACATCAATTTTGCCAAATTTAATTGTCAACCTTGGTACAATGATGCGTTATATTTTTACTAGTTTAGAAAAGGAGAAAGTACTTGTTGCTGATGAGATTAAATTTATAGAAGATTATTTGAATTTTGAAAAAATCAGATTTTCAGATTATATACAAATTACTTATAGTAAGGATATAACAATTCAAAATCAAACCATACCACCTATGCTTTTAATTCCTTTTATAGAGAATGCATTTAAGCATGGCGGACCTAACTATAATGAAAAATTAGAAATAAATATATCAATTCTGGTTAACCATTCATTTCTTGTTTTTGAAATTAAAAACACAAAAAATAATGCCGACAACAAAAATCTGCAATCAACGGGTATTGGAATAGCAAATACAAAAAAAAGGCTGGAGAAATTAATTCCAAATCATCAACTGATTATGAATTCAACAGTCGATTTATTTAGTGTTTATTTAAAAATCCCTTTTTAATATTCATGATTTAAATTCCATAAAAATGTCATTTAAATGTATCGTAGTCGATGACGAAAAACCGGCAAGAGAGATCTTAAAGAATTTTATAGATAAAATCCCAAATATCAAATTAGTTGCAGAATGTTACAATGCAATTCAAGTTATAGAAGTTGTTTCTCAAGAGTCAGTTGATATAATTTTTTTAGATATTGAAATGCCGGGCATGAATGGTATTGAGTTGTTAAAAATATTGCATAATAAACCTGCAGTTGTATTTACAACCGCATATGATAAATATGCTTTAACGGGTTTTGATTTAGGTGTTGTAGACTATCTTTTAAAACCATTTTCATTTGAAAGATTTGTTATTGCTGTACAAAAGTGTTTTTATCATTTAAAGTCAGATAAATTAGTTGAACAAAATACCGAAGTAAGTTTTTATCTATTTATTAAAGTTGGTAAAGAGATAAAGCGATTTGATATCAATTCTATTTATTTCTTCAAATCTTTTGGAAATTACACAAAATTATATTTACA
>JADBYA010000002.1 GCA_020403245.1 Flavobacterium sp.
ACTTCTACCTATAAAATTGGTTTAATTGACATTGAAGACAAGCAAAAACAAATTGAAGTAAAAAAAGAACAACATCAAGAAACCATAAAACGATACCAATTTATCAATTCGGTTTTAAAAGGAAATTTTGAAAAAGACAAGGCAAAAGCAACCGATTTTGATTCAAGATTAGACAAAATATTAACTCACAAATTTTTTGGGTTTCTTATTTTTATAGTATTATTGATGCTAATGTTTCAGGCAATTTTTGCATGGTCTGGACCATTTATGGATTGGATTGACGAAAGCTTTGCCACTTTATCTGAAACTGTAGCCACGCTTTTACCCGAAGGAAAAATTAACGAATTGATTACTCAAGGAATTATTCCGGGAATTGGTGGAATTGTGATTTTTGTTCCACAAATTGCGATGCTATTTCTATTTATTTCCGTTTTAGAAGAAAGCGGTTATATGTCGAGAGTAGTTTTTTTGACGGATAAAATCATGCGGAAATTTGGATTAAACGGAAAAAGTATTGTGCCGTTAATTTCAGGAAATGCTTGTGCTATTCCGGCGGTTATGGCAACCCGAAATATCGAAGATTGGAAAGAACGCTTAATCACTATTTTGGTTACACCATTTTCGGTTTGTTCTGCCCGATTGCCTGTTTATTCCATATTGATTTCGCTAATTGTACCTGAACAAAAAATTTTTGGATTTATCAATTCGCAAGCTTTAGCGTTATTAGCAATGTATGTTTTTGGGATTGTTTTAGCTTTAATTTCATCCATTATTTTGACCAAAATCATTAAAGCCACTAGCAAATCTTATTTTGTAATAGAAATGCCTTCTTATAAAATGCCATTGCTTCGTAATGTTTTTTACACTGTTTTTGAAAAGACAAAATCATTTGTGATTGATGCTGGAAAAATCATTTTGGCGGTTTCGGTTGTGCTCTGGTTTTTGGCTTCGCATGGTGGCCAAAATTTTGATAATGCTGAAAAAATCGTGAGCAATCAACTCGAAAATCAAAAGCTGAACGAAGCCGAACTGAATGCAAAAATCGCCTCTTTTCAAATAGAAAACTCCTATATCGGAATGATGGGAAAAGCCATTGAACCTGCGATAAGACCGTTGGGTTACGATTGGAAAATAGGAATTGCTATTATCACTTCATTTGCAGCACGAGAAGTATTTGTTGGCACATTGGCTACCATTTATAGTGTTGAAAATGCAGAAGATGAAGGAACCATAAAATCGAGAATGCAAGAAGCAACGTTTCCTAACGGAGAAAAAATATTTACATTACCTACAGGTGTTTCACTCCTACTCTTTTATGCCATTGCGTTACAATGTGGTGCCACGGTAGCGATTGTTAAAAGAGAAACCAACTCTTGGAAATGGACACTCATTCAACTTTTTGGCATGGGAATTCTCGCTTATTTGTTTGCTTTTATAGGTTATCACACCTTGAAATAAGGGATTAGTGTTGGGCATTGATTTTCAACGTAGCAAGAAATAGAATAAAAAAGTAAACGAAATTTTTAGGCACACTAAGTTTATTGTTATTTATCGTGAATGTTTGATTTCATATTTTTGTAAATTAATTGAACAAAGTTGAACGGTTGTTTAATTGAAGTGTTTGAAAGACCGTTTGCGAGGCAAACGGTCTTTCTTTTTTAATTTTAGTTATCTCATTAGCATAAATTTTAGTTTGTGTATTGCATATCAAAGCGACCATTAGTTATCTTAATTTCAGCTCCATTATCATCTAAAACTGTAAACTCAAATGTGCCAGAAATAATAAAATTTGATGGGTCAAAACGTGTAATGGTTAATGTTCCTGGTATTGCAGTTGTTGAAGCACCGCTGAACGTAATTCCACCTCCAATATTATATTCGCCAAAATAATTATTTGTTAATTCTTCTTTTAATAGATAAGAAGTTTCTTGAATTAAAGGCATATCAAGACATCCTATATTGATAGATTTGAGAGTTGGCCCACCATCTGTACTCCCATAAATACTTAATGTGTATTCACCGCCAACAAATTGATAAAAAGCATTAGGTGCATTTGTGCCAAACTTTGGTGGTACAAAAGCTTTACCATCAATTAAGCAACCAAAGGTTTGTGCGCCAGTTTGTGTTGCTAGTGGTAGTTTTTCTAGTTCTGTTTTGGGTTTGTTGTCGTCGTCTTTGTTGCAACAACTTAAAGTGAAAGTTGTAAGCAAAAGTAGAATGAGGTTTTTCATAGCATAATATCTTATAAATCAATATTTTGTAAATGTATAAAAAAAAAAACGGCTTTACCAGTTTTTTTAACATTTAATTGTTAAAGTTTTTCTTATGATTTGTTTATTTTATTGAAAGTTATAGTAAACAAAGTGAAGCAGTTTATAAATCTATAGACTTTGAAGATCCTTTTACTCCTTAAACAGTCTTTTTTGGTTTATTTTATTGAAATTATATTGTAGATATTTTATTTTGTATTGAATCGCTCGTCATCGTTTTCAATGATGTGAAAAAACAATGAACCATAAAATCGAGAATGCAAGAAGCAACGTTTCCTAACGGAGAAAAAATATTTACATTACCGACAGGTGTTTCGCTCCTACTCTTTTATGCCATTGCGTTACAATGTGGTGCTACGGTAGCGATTGTTAAAAGAGAAACCAACTCTTGGAAATGGACACTCATCCAGCTTTTTGGCATGGGAATTCTCGCTTATTTGTTTGCTTTTGTTGGTTATTCGCTCTTAAACTAAATCAACAAATGTTAAATTTTTTGTCATTCAATAATGACAATCAATACCTTATAAAATAAGTTCATTTTTATATTATTTATAATTTGTCTAAATAAAATTTAGCTTATATATTTGCAATCTAGAATTAATCTAAATAAAAATGAAATATACATTTTCAGTACTGTTCCTTAGTTCTTGGTTATTATCTCTAGCTCAAGAAAACGACTTAGCTTATAATGACACAATAAAAAGACTTGCTCCAGTAATTCTTACACCAAAACAACAAAGCCCTGAAAGAATGCCCGAAATAAAAGAAAACGTGCTTTTTTCTGGTAAAAAAAATGAGGTTTTAAAACTTTCCAATATCAATGGAAATTTCACCACTAATAATGCCAGAGAAATTTTTGCTAGAATTCCGGGTGTTACTATTTGGGAAAATGAAGGTTCAGGTATTCAAATCAATGTTGGAGTAAGAGGTTTAAGTCCAAACAGAAGTTGGGAATTAAACACAAGACAAAACGGTTACGACATTTCATCCGATGTTTTTGGTTATCCCGAAGCGTATTACAATCCGCCGTTAGAAGCTGTTGAAAATATTGAATTGGTTCGTGGCGGATCATCTTTACAATTTGGACCACAATTTGGCGGCATGCTAAACTATGTGTTGAAAAGAGAAACCAAAAAGAAGTTTTCATTCGAAACACAAAATACCGTTGGAAGTTATGGTCTAATGAGTAGTTACAACGCTATTGGCGGTACTTTTAAAAAGTTCTCCTATTATGTTTACAACCATTCTCGTAGCGCCGATGGTTGGAGAGAAAACAGTGAATATACGGTTCGAAACACACATGCATTTGTGGAATATCGTTTTACAGAAAACACCAAAATGTCAGCAGAATATACCAACATGGATTATCAAATGCAACAAGCTGGCGGATTAACCGATGAACAATTTAACGCCAATCCAAGACAATCGTTACGAGAGCGAAACTGGTTTGGCACGCCTTGGAATGTGTTTTCGATAAATTTTGACACTAAAATAAGTGATAATTTTACTTCAAACACGAAATTATTCGGACTTATTGGTGAACGAAATAGTGTGGGTTTTACCGCTACGCCAAATGTAGTTGACGCTATAAATCCTATAACAAATGATTTTGATAACCGAAGAGTAGATCGCGATCTTTATGAAAATTACGGAATAGAAAATAGAAATATTTATAAGTATAAGTTAGGAAAAATCAATAATAATCTCGCCTTTGGTGTGCTTTTGTATAAAGCCAATACGCAACGACTTCAAGATGGTCGTGGTACAACAGGTTCTGATTTTGATATATCAATTGATGGACGCTACGTTCGTGATTTAAACTTTACAACCGAGAATGTAGCCGTTTTTGCTGAAAATCAATTTAAAGTAACTGAAAAATTTAGCGTGACACCAGGAGTTCGTTATGAATACATTCAAAATTCGGGCGATGGCCGATTTGGAATTAGTAACGGAAATGATGTTGCTATGCCCAATAAAAACATTTCAAGAAGTCAACCGCTTTTTGGATTGGGATTAGAATATAAATTTAGAACGACCAATATTTATGCGAATATTACACAAGCGTTTAGACCTGTTTTATTTTCCGATTTTACACCGCCAGCGGTTACTGACGTTATTGATCCAAATCTAAAAGATGCTAGCGGTTTCAATGCCGATTTAGGTTTTAGAGGAACATTTAAAAACTACTTAAACTTTGATTTTAGTTTGTTCTATCTGAGCTACAACAATAGAATTGGCGGTATCAGACAGTTTGTAAACAATGATCCTACTCAAGGCACTTTCCTTTTTAGAACCAATCTTGGAGAAACAGTAAACAAAGGAATTGAAGGATTTGCCAACTTAAATATTACACGATTATTCGAAATTGAAAAACCCTTTGGAAATTTAGATTTCTTTGCATCGGTGAGTTTTATTGATAGTCGTTATACTGATTTTAAAATTTTTACCGTAGTTCCAATACCAGATAGTAATCCACCAAGTGCAACTATTAGAGAAACCAATCTTTCTGGTAATAGAGTAGAAAACGCGCCGAGATATATTCATAATTTTGGTCTTTCTTGGAGTAATAATAACATATCGGCAACAGCACAATACAGAATGTCTGGGCGAATTTTTACCGATGCTAATAATACTACGACACCTTCAACTAATGGCGTAACAGGAATTTTAGACGATTATCGTGTTTTTGATTTATCGACTGAATATAAATTCCTGAAAAACTATAACATTCGTGCCGGAATTAATAATTTATTTGATGAAGAATATGCCACACGAAGAGCTGGCGGTTATCCTGGACCAGGAATTTTGCCAGGCGAAGGAAGAACATTCTATATTTCGATAGGCGCTAAACTTTAACATAAAAAAGGTTCTCTAAAGTTAGAGAACCTTTTACATTTGTACTATGGATTTTCAAGAAATATTGGTTTATATACTTGTAATTGTGGCGCTTGGCTTTCTTGTGCGAAAGTTTTTTTGGAAATCAAAATCAAAGAAAAACTGCGGTAATGGCGATTGTGGTTGTCATTAACCCAAAGCCACATCTAGTGTCATCATTACTATAAATCCGCTTATTAAACCCAATGCAGCAATATCAGTATTCTTATCTTGTTGGGTTTCGGGAATTACTTCTTCTACAACTACAAATATCATGGCGCCAGCGGCAAAGGCTAAAGCATAAGGTAAAAGTGGTGTAAAAAATGTTACAGCAACTGCACCCAAAACACCAGCAATAGGTTCAACAATAGCCGAAGACTGACCATACATAAAACTTTTCCAACGACTCATTCCCATTCTGCGCAATGGCATAGAAACGGCAATACCTTCAGGAAAATTTTGAATTCCAATTCCGATAGCTAAAGTAACAGCACCCGCAATTGATGCCTCTGGAATTCCTGCAGCAACTCCACCAAAAAGCACTCCAACCGCTAAACCTTCCGGAATATTGTGCAATGTTATGGCTAAAACTAGCAATGTCGTTCGTTGCCATGGCGATTTTACGCCTTCCGTTTCTTTAAAATTAATGTGTAAATGAGGAAGCAATTTATCCAATCCAAAAATAAATAAAGCACCCAAAGCAAACCCTACAGCTGCTGGAATTACTTTTACAAATCCTTCGCCTTTACTCATTTCAATGGCTGGCGCCAATAAGCTCCAAAAACTGGCTGCTATCATCACACCACCTGTAAAACCTAACATTCCATCAAGAACAACACGGTTCATATTCTTAAAAAAGAAAACAAACGATGCACCAAATGCCGTTAAAAACCAAGTAAATAATGTAGCATATAAAGCCGCTAAAACTGGATTTATACTTTCGAAATAGTCTATTATTGTTTCAAACATAATTAGTGAACGTATAAGTTAGTTGCTATTTTGTTAGATATCGTAATATGTTTTGAATTGACCTCAACCAATAATGTGTCATCAAAACTTTCTTTTTCTTTCACTACAAAAGTGGAACCCAAAGCTATTTTTTGTTTGTCTAAATATTTCAAAAAATCGGAAGACGAATCTTTTACACCAATACATCGATATTCTTTGTTTAATTCAACTTCTGAAAGCAATAGTTTAGTCACTTTTTTTATTTCACCGTCAGCATTTGGAATGGGATCGCCATGTGGATCAAAATCAGGAAATCCTAAAAAACTATCCAACTTATTAATTAAAGACTCTGATTTTATATGCTCTAATTCTTCTGCAATGTCATGCACTTCGTCCCAAGAAAAATGGAGCTTTTCTACCAAAAAAACTTCCCACAAACGGTGTTTTCTAACAATCATTTTTGCCGAATGGAATCCTTTCTCTGTAAGTGTAACACCTTGGTATTTCTGATAGGAAACCAATTCTTTGTCAGAAAGTTTTTTTAACATGTCAGTCACAGAAGATGCCTTAGTGTCTAACATCGCTGCAATTGCATTTGTATTTACTCCTTTGGGTGAAACCAGTGATAAGTGATAAATTACTTTTAAGTAGTTTTCTTCAGAGGTTGTCATTTGAATTTTTTTATCAAAAATACAAATTTTTAGAAAAGCAAATAAAATATTTAGATAAATCTAAAAATTAATTGCATTTTGGACAAATACCTGTAACCGTAAAGTTATATGACTTAATAGTATAATCGGTTGATAGATTAACCTCAGGTTTTACCATTTCTATACAAGTTGTGATGTTGCATTTTTCACAATTAAAATGTACATGATCATGTGAATGATATTCTTTATGGTTACATGCTGCATATTTAATTGTACCATCAGAAGTTACCACTTTATGCGCATTATCTTCATTAACAAGTCTTTCAAGGACTCTGTAAATAGTTACTCTGTCGCAAACACCATGAGTTAAAGCTAATATTTCGGCATGTGATAATGCTGTATGAGTCTCTTTTAATAGATTTAAAATAGTTGTTTTTGCCGTCGTATTTCTAGATTGTTTCATGAAAATATTATTGCAACAATGTTGCGTTAATAAAAATATAATTATATTTGCAACTCAATTGCATTAACAAAGATATAAAAATGAAATATAAATTCCTTAAATCATATGACATATTAGGCATTTCAAGTGCAACATTGTGTTTGGTTCATTGTTTATTAGTTCCATTTCTTGCAATTCTTCCTTTAAACATTTTTAAAAGCATTTGGATAGATATCCTATTTTGTAGTATTGCTTTGCTAGCCACGTCTAAAATTATAATGTCGCCATGTACGAAAACCGTAAAATTAATTTTAGGCATATCTATTTCAATTATTTTGGTTAGTGTAATGATTGAAATCATTTTACATAATCATTTTGAAGGCATGCTACTTGGCGGAATAGGATTGATTATTGGTCATGGTTTAAATTATAAAAATCATAAACATTAATTCTAAATTATGGAACATAACGAAAGAAGAGAATTTATAAAAATGAGTGCCTTAGCGTTTGCTGGAATCGCATTACAACTTAATTCGATTAGTGCGTTTGCTCAACAATCTAATTTATTTCAAGGAAAAAGTATAAATCCTGGATTAAATTGGGATTCATTTCTATCAAAAGTAACCAAATTAGCTAGTGAACAATTTGAGCCAAATTGGAACCAAAAAGAGTACATCAAAGCAGTACAAGCCCTTTTGCTTCAGTGTAAATTCCCCGAATTTGAAAATGTAAAAAAAGAGTTTGTTGGATATACAGATAAAAATAAAAACTGGTTTGAACATTGGTTGCTTCATAAAGAGTTTAATTTTCAAGTGTCATTATTGCAATTTGAAAAAGGCGAATACATCTCACATCACAATCATCCTGACATGTGTGGCGTAATTAATATGGTTACAGGAAATGCCCTGGTAAAAAACTATACACTTCACAAAGAATTAGATAAATCAAAAACACAAACCTATAACGGACAAACTTTTACCTTAAAATCGTGTGTGCTTGAAGAAACTAAAAAAGAAATTCTAACGCCAGGAAATACGAGTATTTTAACTTCTACTGAAGGGAATATTCACTCTTTGATGCCTAATGAGTTTACACAACTTGTAGATGTTTTTACTCCTGCTTACAACGAAAAAAATGAAGCGGCTTCGATTTGGTACCAAGTTAATGAAGAAATAAATTTTGAAAATAATCCTAAACTATTTGAAGCAGAATATGCTCAATTATAAAAATGAAAAAACTACCCGTAACCGTCTTATCAGGTTTTCTTGGTGCCGGAAAAACCACTTTACTCAATCATATTCTCCATAATAAAGATGGATTAAAAGTTGCCGTCATTGTCAACGACATGAGCGAAGTAAATATTGATGCTAATTTGGTAAAAGCCGAAAACACTTTGTCTAGAACCGAGGAGAAATTAGTTGAAATGAGCAACGGCTGCATTTGTTGCACACTTCGAGAAGATTTAATGCTTGAGGTAGAAAAACTGGCCAAAGAAAATCGCTTTGATTATTTACTTATCGAAAGTACTGGAATATCTGAACCTATTCCCGTTGCTCAAACGTTCACTTTTGTAAACGAAGAAGAAAATATCGATTTGTCGCGTTTTAGCTATATCGACACCATGGTTACTGTTGTTGACGCTTTTAACTTTTTCAAAGATTTTGGTAGTGCCGAAACTTTGAAAGATATAAAAGCATCAGACATAGAAAATGACGAAAGAACTATTGTAAACCTTTTGGTTGACCAGATAGAATTTGCCAATGTCATTATTTTAAACAAAACCGATTTAGTTACCAAAACTGAATTAGAATTACTTGAAGCATCAATAAAAAAATTAAATCCTGTTGCCAAAATCATCCGTTCCGAAATGGGAAAAATTCAACCTAAGGAAATTATGAATACGGGTTTATTTAATTATGAAGAAGCCGAAGTTTCTGCTGGATGGATACAAGAATTAGAGGGAATTCATACTCCTGAAACCGTGGAATATGGCATCAGTTCGTTTGTTTTTAGAGATTACAGACCATTTCATCCGTATCGTTTTTGGGAATTTATTTCCAATTTTCCCTCAACAATTATCAGAAGTAAAGGATTGTTTTGGATTGCTTCAAGACCCGATCAAGCATTAAATTGGTCTCAAGCTGGCGGTTCAATAAAATCAGAAGGCGCTGGAGTTTGGTGGGCAAGCATGCCTTTTTCTGAACGCATAAAATTTCAAAATTTTGTAGACAATCAAGAAATTATAGAAGAACGTTGGTCGTTAGATTTTGGCGATAGATTAAACGAGTTAGTCTTTATAGGAATTAAGATGAATGAAGCCGAAGTTAGAAATCAATTAGTTAGCTGTATTTGTAATGATGATGAGTTAATGGAATTACAAGATGGTTTCTTCTCAAGTAAAGACCCATTTCCAGTTCCAAAACAATTCTATGAAAATAACAATGGTCGTGCTGTTTTTCATGACTAAATCACTTGGTTTTTGGTTAAATTAGTGATTAATCGGCTTGTTGAAATAGCAAGCCGATTTTATTTGTGTTAATCAAAATTAATTTTTAGTTTTGTCTAAATATTTTATGTTAAAATGAGAAAAATTATTTTTATAGTTTATATTTTATCACTCTCAACTTTTGCTCAAACTACAACTGATACCGTTTCAAAAAAAGAAACCAATGCGCTTGAAGAAGTGGTAGTATCAGGAACTTTAAAAGCGGTAAAACGATTAGAAACGCCAGTTCCTGTTGAAGTAATTACAACAACATTTTTAAAACAAAACCCGACGAGCAATGTGTTTGAAGCTTTACAAAACGTAAACGGTTTACGTCCTCAAAATAATTGCAATGTTTGTAATACTGGCGACATTAGAATAAATGGTCTTGATGGTCCGTATACCATGGTTACTGTAGACGGAATGCCTATTGTTAGTGCGCTCGGAACGGTGTATGGTTTATCAGGAATTCCAAATTCTATGATTGAACGAATTGAAGTAGTAAAAGGTGCTGCGTCTACACTATATGGTAGTGAAGCTGTTGGCGGATTAATCAATATTATTACCAAAAAATCAAAGACTGCGTCATTATTTACCGCTGATATGTTTACTACTTCTTGGTTAGAGAATAATATTGACTTAGGTTACAAGGCATCTATCGGCAAAAAAGTGGATGCGCTTTTCGGGGTTAATTATTTTTCATATAACAATCCAATAGACAATAACAACGATAATTTTACAGATATTGCGCTGCAAGACCGCGTTTCCTTTTTTAGTAAATGGAACATCAACCGAAAATCAGAAAAGGAATTTAGTTTAGTCGCTCGTTATTTGTATGAAGATCGTTGGGGTGGCGAAATGCAGTGGAACAAAAATTTTCGTGGCGGCGATGAAGTATATGGCGAAAGCATTTACACCTCGCGTTATGAACTTTTAGGAAAGTATCAATTGCCCGTAGCAGAAAAGATGTACCTGCAATTTTCATTCATTAGCCACGACCAAAATTCGGTTTATGGAAATTCATTTTATTTAGCCAATCAAAAAATTGGGTTTGGACAATTTCTTTGGGATAAGAACATAAAAAATCATTCACTACTTTTTGGAAGTGCTTTTCGTTATCAATTTTATAATGATAATACGCCAGCAACTGCCACATCTGACCATTCCAAAATCTACAGTCTTTTTGTGCAAGACGATATAAAATTTTCTGAAAAGACAGGATTACTACTCGGTTCTCGTTATGATTATAACTCAGCTCACGGCTCCATTTTTACACCACGAATTGCATTGAAATGGAAACCTACGCAAGAGGATATTTTGCGATTAAATTTTGGAACCGGTTTCAGGGTTGTTAATTTATTTACAGAAGATCATCAAGCACTTTCAGGCGCAAGAGAAGTAGTTTTGGTCGACAATTTAGAGCCAGAAACATCGTATAATGTCAACTTAAATTACTTGAAAAAATATAAATTAGAGAATTTAGGAGTTCTAAATTTAGAAATGTCTTCGTGGTATACGTATTTTACCAATCGGATATTTGCTAATTATGATCTCAATCCCAATCAAATTATTTACGACAACTTAAATGGTTTTTCAAAAATTTTTGGAGTTAGCGCCAATGCCGATTGGATTACTCCATTTGGTGTAAAAGCAACTCTTGGTGCTAGTTATTTTGACCCAATAACACAGCAAGATGGTGTGTCTTTTGTGCCTTTATTTACCGAAAAATATTCCTTGAACTGGGCAATTAATTATGAAATCCCTGAGTGGTTTCTTTCCTTTGATTATACTGGAAATCTTACTGGTCCGATGCGATTACCATTACTTAGCGAACTTGACCCACGACGCGAATATTCGCAACCTTTTAGTATTCAAAACATACAGTTTACGTTTAAAAAAATCAAAAATCTTGAAATTTATTCGGGCGTGAAAAATATTTTTAATTGGACGCCCAATCGTGGAAATCCTTTTTTAATTGCCCGAGCAAACGACCCATTTGACCAAAATGTTCAATTTGATGGCAACGGAAATGCTGTTCCAACTGCCGAAAATCCGTTTGGTTTAACCTTTGATCCAACCTATGCTTATGGCCCAAATCAAGGCGCGCGCTTTTTTGTCGGATTAAGATACCATATTGATTAACGTTTATTTCATTTTTTATAAGGCTTAGAATCATTACTTTTGAGCCATGCAGAAATACGATTACATTTTTACTGGCTCGGGTTTATCAGCATTGATGACGGTTTATGAAATGATAGTATCTGATAAATTTCAGGATAAATCGATTTTATTGATTGATCAAGACCCAAAAAAGAGCAACGACAGAACATGGTGTTTTTGGGACGATACCTCTATGTTTGATTCTATTTTATCAAAAAAATGGGATTACGCCCTTTTTGCCAATGAAAATTTTCAACGAATTCTTGACCTGAAACATTATCAATATAAAATGTTGCATGGCTTGGATTTTTACAACCTAATTTTTGATTTAATATCTAAAAATAAAAATATTCATTTTGTAAACAAAAAAGTAATCCATTTTCAAGAATTTGAAAACTATTGCGAAGTAAAAACAAGCGAAAACGGTTTGGAAGAAAGTTACAAGTGTGATAAAATTTTTAATTCCATTTTCAACCCAGAACTAGTAAAGAAACAGTCAGAATATCCACTATTACAACAACATTTTATTGGCTGGTTTATCAAAAGTAAGGAAGCTGTTTTCAATCCAAATGCAGCAACTTTTATGGATTTTTCCGTGGAACAAAGAGGAAACACACGTTTTATGTACGTTTTACCTACTTCCTCAACCGAGGCATTACTGGAGTATACACTTTTTTCAGCCGACTTGCTTGCAACCGATGAATATGAAACCGAAATCCAAAAATACATTCAAAAATTAGGAATTACTGATTACGAAATCGTCGAAAGAGAACAGGGTAATATCCCTATGACTTGTTACAAATTTTGGAAGCACAACACCAAAAACATCATTAATATCGGTTCTGCTGGTGGTTGGACAAAAGCGAGCACTGGTTTTACATTTAAAAATGTCACCAAAAAATCGAAAGCGTTAGTCAACTTTCTTCAAAACGAGAATGATGCTTCGACTTCGGTCAATAGAAGTTTTACAAAATTCCATAAAATGGATAAATTTTGGCTTTATGATTTACTCTTTATCGACGTTTTACATAAAAATAATGAATTAGGATCAAAGATATTTTCTTCTCTTTTCAAAAAAGGAAATCCCACCATGATCTTTAAATTTTTAGATGAAGAAACAACGCTGTGGGAAGATGTTGTTATAATGTCAAAATGTCCATCTTTACCATTTTTAAAAGCATTATTCCGCCGATTTATCAATTTTAAAATGTTTGATAATTGAGGAAATTATAGATACAAACCAAAAAACAGTTATGAAAATCATCCAGTATACAACTTCTGTCGTTTTTACTATGGCTTCATTATAGTCTTGTAAATATTTCAACAACTTTTGTTTATTTTCAATATCATCTATATCTGCTGGATAACCAAATGAAGCAAGTGAAGGAGTACTAGGAAGCCAAAACAACATAAATGCCATTACAAATCCATAAAAAATCAATCTAAATTGAAGCATTAATTTGAAATTGTTTTGGCGTTTAATAATAAAATAACCAACTATAAAAACAACCCCAAAAAATATAAAGTAGTAAGTACTATCTAAATTTTCTAAAAATTCTATAAGATATATTTTTGAAATGTAAACATAACAAATCTTTATGATTTCTTTAAAAGTTACATTTACATTTCTCACTATCTTTGCAAAGGTTTTTTTGCAACAAATCTGCAATCAAAAATCGTTAATCATAAATCAAAAATATTATGTATCCAGAAGAAATGGTATTGCCAATGCGCGCTGAGTTAGCCGAAGTTGGTTTTCAAGAATTATATACTGCAGCAGATGTAGAAAATGCTATCAAAGCAGAAGGAACAACACTTGTGATTGTTAACTCGGTTTGTGGTTGTGCCGCAAGAAATGCACGTCCAGGAGCAAGGATGAGTTTGGATGGAGCAAAAAAACCTGATCATTTAGTAACTGTTTTTGCCGGTGTTGACAAAGACGCGGTTGATGCAGCTCGACAACATATGTTTCCTTTTCCTCCATCGTCTCCAAGTATGGCTTTGTTCAAAAATGGCGAATTGGTTCACATGTTAGAGCGTCATCACATTGAAGGTCGCCCTGCAGAAATGATTGCAGAAAATTTGAAAGGCGCTTACGCAGAATTTTGTTAGTTTTCTAACCACGAAGAACACAAAGAAAGCACTAAGAGCACTATTAATTTAGTGCTCTTTTTTATTTTCGCTTCGTGACCTTTGTGACTTCTTCGTGCGCTTTGTGGTTAAATAAAAAATTATAACTTTGCCCTCGAATTCTTCCATTTAGAGTTTGATATATTTCTCACTTAAACGTTTATAGCATGCAACTGTATAACACCTTAAGCGCAGAAGCAAGAGCCGAGCTTATTGACCAAGCCGGCAAACAACGGCTAACGCTGTCTTTCTATGCCTATGCCAAAATTGAAAATCCAAAACAATTTCGCAACGATTTATTTGTCGAATGGAACAAACTCGATGCCCTTGGTCGCACGTATGTTGCCAAAGAAGGCATCAATGCTCAAATGTCTGTTCCGGCAGAAAATATGGAAGCTTTTCGCAAAACTTTAGAGGTTTATGATTTCATGAAAAACATTCGTTTGAATGTAGCTGTCGAACAAGACGATCATTCCTTTTTGAAATTAACGGTAAAAGTCCGTGACAAAATTGTAGCCGACGGATTAAACGATGAAACGTTTGATGTAACCAACATTGGTGTGCATTTAAAAGCCAAGGAATTCAATCAAATTTTAGAAAATCCAAATACCATTGTAGTCGATTTCAGAAATCATTACGAAAGTGAAATTGGCCATTTTAAAGGAGCCATAACTCCTGATGTAGAAACTTTTAGAGAAAGTTTACCAATTATATACGAACAACTTCAAAACCACAAAGAAGATAAAAATCTGGTGATGTATTGCACTGGCGGCATTCGTTGCGAAAAAGCATCAGCTTATTTCAAACATCAAGGTTTTAAAAATGTTTATCAATTGGAAGGCGGCATTATCAATTATGCCAAACAGATTAAGGAAGAAAATTTAGAGAGTAAATTCATTGGTAAGAACTTTGTTTTCGACCATCGCCTTGGCGAAAGAATTACAGATGATATCGTTTCGCAATGCCATCAATGCGGAGAACCTTGTGATAATCACACCAATTGTGAAAACGAAGGTTGTCATTTATTATTTATTCAATGTGATGAATGCAAAACTGCGATGGAAAATTGTTGTTCAACCGAATGCCAAGAAATTATTCATTTACCATTAGTAGAGCAAGTAAAGTTACGTCGTGGTATCAAAAATGGAAACATGATTTTCAGAAAAGGGAAATCGGATAAATTAGTTTTCAAACACTCTGGTGAACTATCAGATCAATCATTGGCTATCGCCAAAAAGCAAACAGCTATTCGTCAGAAAATCAAAAAGGTTTTAATTGGGAAAGCAGAGCATTATTATGTTAACGCGCGCATTGGACTTTTTAGCATCGACAATCAAGAAATAGCTATTGGCGATAAGATACTGATATCTGGGCCAACAACAGGTAATGAGGAAATAATAATTGAAAAAATGTTCGTCAACGGAAGTGAAAATACTTTGGCAATATCTGGCGATAAAGTCACGATGTCTTTACCTTTCCGAATTCGTTTGTCGGATAAACTATATAAAATTATCTCCTAAATTTCATTAAAATTCCAAAAATAAACTCTTGTGGAATTTGGAATTTTTTTTATTGTAATTTATTTTTTTAAAATACTATCTTTACCAATTAAACGTTTTATGAATTATAAGTTGCTTTTTGCAACACTACCTATATAATTATGGCTTGTCAAAGTTGTTCAACATCTGATGGTGGCGCACCTAAAGGATGCAAAAATAATGGGACTTGCGGCACCGATAGCTGCAACAAATTAACAGTTTTTGATTGGTTGGCCAACATGAGTTTGCCCAATGGTGAAACACCTTTTGACTGTGTCGAAATCCGTTTTAAAAATGGAAGAAAAGAATTTTATCGCAATACTGAAAAACTCACCTTAAGCATTGGAGATATTGTCGCTACCGAAGCGTCACCAGGTCATGATGTTGGAATTGTCACGTTGACTGGTGAGCTGGTAAAAATTCAAATGAAGAAAAAAGGGGTAAATCATACCAGCAACGAAATTCCAAAAATATACCGAAAAGCATCACAAAGAGATATTGATGTTTGGAGTGAATCCCGAGACAAAGAAGAACCCATGAAAGTCAAAGCGCGTGAATTGGCAATTATTCATAAGCTTGAAATGAAAATTTCCGACATTGAATTTCAAGGCGATGGCTCAAAAGTAACGTTCTACTATACAGCTAATGATCGTGTTGATTTTAGATTGTTAATCAAAGATTACTCTCGCGTTTTCAATACTAGAATTGAGATGAAACAAGTTGGCTTACGTCAAGAAGCATCAAGACTTGGAGGAATAGGATCGTGCGGAAGAGAGCTATGTTGTTCAACTTGGTTAACTGATTTTAGAAGTGTGAATACCTCAGCGGCACGTTACCAACAACTGTCCTTAAATCCTCAAAAATTAGCAGGACAATGTGGTAAATTAAAATGTTGTCTGAACTATGAATTAGACACTTATATGGATGCTTTAAAAGGGTTTCCTGATTTTGAAACAAAATTAAAAACCGAAAAAGGCGATGCGATTTGCCAAAAACAAGACATCTTTAAAGGTTTAATGTGGTTTGCTTATACCGAAAACTTTGCCAATTGGCATGTATTAAATATTGAACAAGTCAAAGAAATAATGGCTGAGAACAAACAAAACAAAAAAGTTAGTTCGCTTGAAGATTTTGCCATTGAGACTATAGCTGAGCCAGAAAAAGACTTTAACAACGCTATGGGACAAGAGAGTTTAACTCGTTTTGACCAACCAAGAAAAAGCAAAAATAAAAACAGAAATAAAAATAAGCATAAAACCCATAATCAAAATTCTGAACAAAATAAAGGTCAAAACCAAAAACCTCAAGATAAAAGACCTATAATTATTAAAAAGAATGAAGATAATAAATAGCATCGCTTTTGTTTTACTTTTGCTTTTGGTTACTTCTTGTGACAAAAAGAGAGTTTTTGACGAATATAAATCTGTTGGGAAATCTTGGCACAAAGACAGTATTGTTACCTTTGAATTACCAAAATTAGATTCTAAAAAAGCATACAATTTGTATGTCAACATAAGAGACAATGATGATTATCCGTTTAACAATTTATTTTTAATTGTTTCTTTGGAACAACCCAATAAAAAAATAAAAGTAGATACTTTAGAATACCAAATGACCAATCCTGATGGTACACTTCTTGGAGATGGATTTACCGATATTAAGGAAAACAAACTGTTTTATAAAGGAAAAGAAAGTTTTACTCAAAAAGGAATTTATAAAATTCACATTAAACACGCAGTGAGACAAACCGGAAAAATATCGGGTGTAGCAACATTGAATGGTGTTTCTGATGTAGGTTTCAGAATAGAATCTATAGAATAATTAATTATGGCACAAAAAAATAAAGTAACTGTTAAAGATAATAACTACTACAAAAAGAAATTTTGGAAGTTGTTTATTTATGGATTTGGTGTGTTAATTTTGTTTTTTACCCTTGCCTCATGGGGCTTTTTTGGCAGAATGCCATCCTTTGAAGATTTGGAAAATCCTGAGTCAAATTTAGCCACCGAAATATTCGCTTCAGATGGCGCAACTTTAGGAAAATTCTATAACGAAAATAGAACCCCAATCAAATTTGAGGATTTACCAACACACTTAGTCAAAGCACTAGTTGCCACTGAAGACGAGCGTTTTTATGAACATTCTGGAATTGATGCTAAGAGAACTATTGGAGCAGCTCTAAAATTAGGTTCTGATGGTGGAGCAAGTACCATTTCACAGCAGTTAGCCAAGCAATTGTTTCATGGCGAAGGCTCCAAATTCTTTCTGTTTCGTGTGATTCAAAAAGTAAAAGAATGGATTATTGCCATCAAGTTGGAACGTCAATATACCAAAGACGAAATCATTGCTATGTATTTTAATGTATATGATTTTAATAATTATGCCATCGGAATTCGTTCGGCTTCCAAAACATATTTCTCCAAAGAACCTAAAGATTTAACAATAGACGAATCGGCTATTTTAGTCGGAATGTTCAAAAACTCCTCGCTATACAATCCGGTTAGAAATCCACAAGGCGTAAAAAACAGACGAAATGTGGTGCTTTCCCAGATGTTGAAATCAAAAATAATTTCTGAATCTCAAAAGGAAAGCTTAAGTCAGCTTCCTATTAAACTCGATTTCAAGCTGCAAACGCACAAAGAAGGAATTGCTACTTATTTTCGTGAATTCCTTCGCGAATACATGAAAAATTGGGCTATTGAAAATAAAAAACCAGATGGTACTGATTATGACATCTACACCGATGGATTGAAAATTTATACCACTATAGATTCCAAAATTCAACAGCATGCTGAAGAAGCCGTTCAAGCGCACATGAAAAACTTACAACAAGAATTTTTCTCTGAACAAAAAACTAACAAGAATGCTCCATTTGTCAATATTACCGATACTGAAACTAAAAGTATTATTGACAAAGCCATGAAAAACTCCGAGCGATGGAGGGTAATGAAAGAAATGGATAAATCCGAAGACGAAATAATTGCTTCTTTCGGTGTGAAAACAAAAATGAAAATCTTTTCTTGGAAAGGTGAATTAGATACATTGATGACACCTCTAGATTCTATAAGGTATTACAAACACTTTCTGCAAGCTGGTTTGATGTCAATGGAACCACAAACTGGACACATCAAAGCATGGGTTGGAGGAATTAACTATAAGTTCTTTCAGTATGACCACGTAGGTCAAGGTGCAAGACAAGTAGGTTCTACTTTTAAACCCTTTGTTTACGCTACAGCTATTGAACAATTGGAAATGTCTCCGTGTGACTCAATTATTGATAGTCCGTTTATGATACACAAAGGAAGACACAACGTAACCGAAGATTGGGAGCCAAAAAACTCTGACCGACAATACAGAGGTATGGTGACCCTCAAAAAAGCATTAGCGCTTTCTATCAATACCGTTTCGGCTAAATTAATTGACAAAACTGGTCCAGAAGCGGTAGTTACAATGACCAAAAAATTGGGTGTGAAATCCGAAATTCCAGCACAACCCTCTATAGCACTAGGTGCCGTTGATATTACAGTGGAAGATATGGTTGCCGCTTACAGTACATTTGCCAATCAAGGGGTATATATCAAACCACAATTTATTAGCAGAATTGAAGATAAAAACGGTGTTGTGCTATACGAACCCGTTCCAGAATCGCATGATGTGTTAAATAAAGATATTGCCTACGCCGTAATAAAGTTATTAGAAGGTGTAACCGAAAGTGGCTCAGGTGTTAGGCTTAGAACACAAAGCGGCGGTAGCGGTGATAGGCGTTGGACGGGCTATCCGTATATGTTTACCAATCCTATTGCTGGTAAAACTGGTACTTCTCAAAACCAATCCGATGGATGGTTTATCGGTATGGTTCCTAATTTGGTAACCGGAGTTTGGGTAGGTTGTGAAGATCGTTCTGCTCGTTTCAAAGGAATAACTTATGGTCAAGGGGCAACTGCTGCATTGCCCATTTGGGGTTATATGATGAAGAAATGTTACGAAGACAAGGACCTTCAAATTTCCAAAGATGCTTTCGAAAGACCCGATAATCTTTCTATAAAAGTAGATTGCTACGAGCGTAAAAAAGATACTATTCCAGATACAACTGCAATTCCTATCGAAGAAGAACAAAATACTGATGAATTTGGATTATAAAATTTAGGATTTATTCTGAATTTATTTCAGAAGCTGATTCCTGCTATTCGTTGCAATCTTTTTTAATTTGTACTTCGACAAGCTCAGTATAACAAATTAAAAAAGGATTTTCACTTCTATCAGGGCTAAAAAATAAATCATGATCAACAAAAAAGTAAATTCCGTTACAGAAGCACTGCAAGGCATTGAAGATAATATGACCATCATGTTGGGTGGTTTTGGGCTTTGTGGTATTCCCGAAAACAGCATAGCCGAATTAGTAAAAAAAGAAACTACCGGACTGACTTGCATCTCCAACAACGCTGGTGTTGATGATTTTGGATTGGGCTTACTATTACAAAAAAGACAAATCAAAAAAATGATTTCTTCCTATGTAGGAGAAAATGCCGAATTCGAACGCCAAATGCTTTCGGGCGAATTGGATGTAGAACTAACACCACAAGGAACTTTGGCCGAAAAATGCCGCGCTGCACAAGCTGGAATTCCCGCTTTCTACACACCTGCAGGATTTGGAACCGAAGTTGCCGAAGGGAAAGAAGTACGCGAATTCAATGGCAAAATGCACATTATGGAATTGGCCTACAAAGCCGATTTCTCGATTGTAAAAGCATGGAAAGGCGACGAAGCTGGAAACCTTATTTTCAAAGGAACTGCCCGAAATTTTAATGCTTGTATGGCTGGCGCTGCAAAAATTACCATTGCCGAAGTTGAAGAATTATTACCTGTTGGCTCACTTGATCCCAATCAAATTCATATTCCGGGAATTATGGTGCAACGCATTTTCAAAGGTGAAACATTTGAAAAGAGAATTGAGCAACGAACGGTTAGAAAGAAAAGTGTTCAGTAATCAATTTCCTGACTACCGGCGGGTAGGTTAGTATTCAGTCATTAAAAAATCTTAATGAAACTTAATTTCTTAATGGTTTAAAAAATATTCTTATGCTAGGAAAAGAAGAAATTGCAAAGCGAATTGCCAAAGAAGTAAAAGACAAATACTTCGTTAATCTTGGAATTGGTATCCCAACCTTAGTGGCCAACTACGTCCGCACTGATATTTCAGTAGAATTTCAAAGTGAAAATGGCGTTCTCGGAATGGGACCATTCCCTTTTGAAGGCGAAGAAGATGCCGATATTATTAACGCAGGAAAACAAACCATTACCACTTTGCCAGGAGCGAGTTTTTTTGACTCAGCTTTTAGTTTTGGAATGATACGCAGTCAAAAAGTGGATTTAACCATTCTTGGTGCCATGGAAGTTTCCGAAAACGGCGATATTGCCAACTGGAAAATCCCTGGAAAAATGGTCAAAGGAATGGGTGGCGCCATGGATTTAGTAGCTTCGGCCGAAAATATTATCGTTGCCATGATGCATGTCAACAAAGCGGGCGAAAGTAAAATTTTGAAGAAATGCAGCTTGCCATTAACTGGCGTTGGCTGTGTGAAAAAAGTAGTGACCGAATTAGCCGTGATGGAAATTACTCCAAATGGATTTAAACTTTTAGAACGTGCCCCTGGAGTTTCTGTAGCACACATTATTGCTTCCACCGAAGCCGATATAATAATTGAAGGAGAAATTCCAGAAATGGTTATCGATTAAGATACTCCAATAAAACTTCTGATGCATTCCCAAAAGTATTTACTGTTTCCGTGATGCTGACTGCTCGTTTTTTATTCAATTTATAAGTCAAATCAAAATCTGTGGTGAATAAAATCGCTGACATAAACGGATTATTGATATAATTCACCAAAACATCTCGAGCTTTATCAATAGAATGAATTTCAACTTGTTCTTCTTGTTGGAATTTGTATTTAAGTTCCATTTTCAAAATGCCTTCTTCCACAATCGGGCGAGCATAAATATTCATCAAATCAGTATTTCCAATTGTTTTTGCCATGGTTAATTTGGCAAAAGTGCCATCGGCTAAACTGGTTTTGACATGGTTGTAAAATTCGAAAAAGCTTTCAGTAATCGACATATTTTGAATAAATTATTTTTATTTTAAGTGTAAAGTAAGGAAAGTTGAAAGTTTTCGTTTGTTTTCCTGCAAGGTTTCAAAAACCTTTTAGGTATATTAGTTTGGGAATACCTTCAAGGTCAAAAAAGACCTTGAAGGATTAGAAACCACCTATTCGAATATAAATTTTCAGATAAAATTTCGTTTATAAAATCATGACAATAAATAAAAGGACTCGGGGAATGACATTGAAATTATTATTTTACATTTTTAATTATTATTTTCAATACCCAAAGCCACTAAGAGTAAAATTAAAATAACCATAAATCCTAACGTCGAATTATCCTTTTCTGCCACTTGGTCAATAGATTTCTTACCACCATAATAAATCCACATCATAATATTACCAACAAAATGATTAAATAATTTAAAGTAAGGACTCCTCATAAATATTAATTAAAAAAACCAACTCGCCACAAAAATCGCTGTAATTACACAAATCACATCAACCAAAAGCATCGTTCCTAAAGCGTATCGAGTGTTTTTTATATTAACGGAGCCAAAATAAACCGCAATCACATAAAAAGTGCTTTCGGCGCTACATTGAAAAATACTACTTAATCTTCCCGTCATCGAGTCGGCACCAAAAGTATTCATCGAATCAATCAAAAACCCTCTTGAACCAGCAGAACTAAAAGGTCTTAGCAAGGCAACTGGCAAAGCATCGGTGATTTCTTTACTCACTCCCATATTGGAGAAAGCAAAGGCAATCCAATTGCTAATAATTTCAAACAAACCACTGTTGCGGAACAAGGAAATTGCCACTAACATCCCTAAAACATAGGGAAAAATAGTAACGCCGGTTTTTACTCCATTATTGGCGCCAGTAACAAAGGCTTCATAAACTGTAGTATTGGCCTCTGTAAATTTCTTCTCTTTACTAAATGAAAAAATTAAAGTAAAAATAATGATCCCCATTAATATTAAAGCTGAAAGATTCGTAGTAAAATAGTTTTTGCCTATTAAATCTAAGTGGTTGACGTAGAACAATAGTCCTACAATCGCAGCAATTAAAACCATCAACCCTACAACTAATGAGGCGCTCTTGAAATTAATTTTTTGTTTCACTCCAACTATCAAAAAAGCTGCAATAGTACCAATAAAAGAGGTAATAATACAAGGCAACATCACATCAGCTGGATTTTCAGCACCTGCAGCGGCTCGATAACCAATGATTGAAGTTGCTATTAATGTAAGTCCGGAAGCATGCAAACACATAAACATGATTTGTGCATCACTTGCCTTTTCCTTATCAGGGTTTATTTCCTGTAAACTCTGCATTGCCTTTAGTCCAAATGGAGTGGCCGCTGAATCCAATCCCAAGAAATTTGCTGAAAAATTCAATGTCATATAGGAAATTGAAGGATGATTTTTAGGAATACTTGGAAACACTTTTACAAATACTGGGCTCAATCCTTTAGCTAATTTATCAGATGCTCCTGAAATAATTAAAAGTTCCATTAAGCCACAGAAAAAAGCCAAATAAGCCATAAGTGGCAAAATCAAATCAAGTAATGTGTTTTTGCATGTTGGCAATAAGCCGTCTGATTTTTGAATACCACTATATATTTTTACCGTTTTATTTTTATAAACATAGGTTGTATCAGGATTTGTTGTGTTGCTATTCATAACAAAAGTTTTCTCGTCGTTTTTAGCAATACTATCTTGGATAAATTTTGGGATTTCATTCAGATATTTCTCTGAAATTAAAATGGGATCGTCTTTCTTCCCATTCAATACATTATCAATAGTATAACTATTTCCAGAAAATAAACTAAAGAGAACAAAAGCAATAGAGCAAATAAAAATAGTTAGCCAAAATCTACTTAACACCATAATCAGTTTTTTTGTAAATATACTATTTATCAAATTTGATAAGAAATAATTTTTTGTTTGTATCTATTTAAAGAATTTATTGTTCCAAAAAACAACCCCACATTTATTTTTTACTAGATGTTAAACAAATTATAAAATAATATGTTAAACTGTTAACATATGATACCAATTAACTCAGTATTTATATATTTGCTATCTATTAATTAAAAATACTGCATAAAAAAACTTGCCAATATGAAAAATAACTCCTTATCTCTTCTCTTTTTATCACTTCTTTCGTTTTCCATTTTTGCGCAAACACAAGATGATATTAAAAAAATCACTGCTAACTATGATTTGGCGAAACTTAAAGAAAAAGAAAACTTTTTCAAATCAAAATCACAAGCAGACAAGCAAAAAGCAATTGCAATAGCATTACAAAATAACTGGCCAATTCGCATCGAAAAACCAGACGGAACAATTTCTGAATTAATGAGAATTTCACGTGAAGGTTTTCCAATATATTATACAACTGATAACGTAAATGCTGCACGTACTACAAGAACAAATCATTTAAATAGTGGCGGTTCGCTTGGACTAAACTTGAACGGTCAAGGAATGACTGCTAGGGTTTGGGATGGCGGAAATGTTAGAACGACTCACAACGCATTTGGGGGAAGAGTTGCGGTAATTGATGATCCATTAACTTCTGCAACTATATTCCATGCTACTCACGTAACTGGAACTATGGTTGCTAGTGCAAATCCAACTACTGTAAAAGGCATGGCTCCAGAAGCTAATGCCCGCACATTTAATTGGACTGATGATTTAGGCGAAGTTTATGCAGAAGCACAATTGGGGATGCTAGTTTCAAACCATTCTTATGGAGTTCCTGTAACAAATACTTCGGGCGTAACATTACCATCATGGTACATTGGCGGTTATTTTAACGAGTCTTTTGAATGGGACGAGGTTGCCTATAATGCGCCTTATTACCTTGCTGTAATGTCAGCTGGTAATGAAGGAACAAACGAAAATAATACAGATCCAATCGGTTTTGGCTTTGATAAACTTACAGGTGAAAAGGGAGCAAAAAACAATTTAACTGTTGCCAATTGTCAAGACGTTACTGTTGCTGCAAACGGAAACATTTCTGGTACAATAACTATAAACGCTTCAAGTAGCCAAGGTCCAACAGATGATTTCAGAATAAAACCAGATATTACTGGTAACGGCACAAATTTAACCTCAACAAGTAATGCTAGTAATACCGCAACTGGTCAAGCAACTGGCACCTCAATGTCTGCACCTAATGTTGCTGGCAGCTTGTTGTTATTACAACAGCACTATAAAAATTTGACCAATAGTTTTATGCGTGCTGCTACGCTGAAAGGATTAGCTTGTCATACTGCAGATGATGCAGGACAAATTGGCCCTGATCCTGTTTTTGGTTGGGGTTTATTAAACTCTAAGTTTGCTGCTGAAACTATCACTAATAATGGTTTGTCGTCATGGGTATCAGAAGAAAACCTAGATAATAACCAAACTTATGCTATGACGGTAAATGCTAGTGGTACTTCGCCATTAATTGCATCAATAACTTGGACTGATTTACCGGGAGAAATAACTACTGATATAACAATACCGAATAATCCAAGACGAGTACTAGTAAACGATTTAGATATTAGAATTACAAGAGGTGCAAACATATTTAATCCATGGAGACTTACAACAGATCCAACTAGTCCTGCTGTTAGGAATGGAGACAATAATACTGATAATGTTGAGCAGGTGAAAATAGACAATCCTGCTGCTGGGTTATATACAATTACAATAAAACATAAAGGTACTTTAGTTACAGGTAGTCAAAAATACTCTTTAGTTGTTACTGGTTTAAGCTCTTCTTTTTCTATTAACTCAACTTCGGATAACTTAACAGTTTGCTCAAATCAAGACGCTGTGTATACTTTCAATTATGTGCAAACAGGAACAGGAACAACTACATTTTCGGCTGTAGATTTACCAATAGGTGCTACTGCTGTTTTTTCGCCTGCTTCTAGGAGCTCAAATGGTGTTGTTACTATGACAATATCTAATCTTGGAAGTGTTGCTCCAAATGAATATTTTATTGGAATAAAAGGTACCAGTGCAACTGAAACGGAAACAAGATACAAATCATTAAGAATTTTCAATGGTACTTTTCAACCTGTCACACTTCAAACTCCAACTAACGGACAATTAGGATTATCTACAAGTGCTACTCTAAAATGGACCAGCCAACCAAATGCTTTAACTTATAAAGTACAAGTATCTTTATCTCCAGTTTTTTCTACTTTATTCGTTGACACAGAAGTAAACGGTATTCAATATTCGATTTATGGATTGGGTCAAGCTACAACATATTATTGGAGAATTATACCTCAAAACAATTGTGGAACAGCAATTGCTAATAATGCAGTTATTTATTCTTTCGTTACAGGAACTTTAGTTTGTAATTTAACTTTTACTGCTAATGATTATTCTAATGCTGTAATCGATGATGTTCCAAACTCTGAAGCTTCTGTTCCACTAACTATTTCTGGAGGATACAATATTGGTGACTTGAATGTTAATTTAAAAATTACTCACACTTGGATTGGAGATATGATAATTACTCTTATAGGACCAGCTGCAATTGGGAGTCCAATAATTAAATTATTTGAAAATCCTTGTGGTGATAATAAAGATATTAATTGCATCATGGATGATAACGGAGATTCACCAACATGCACAGGTATTCCTGCAATTTCTGGTACAATTGCTCCAATAGATTCTTTAAGTTCGTTAAACTCATTACCAGCAGATGGTGTATGGACTTTAAAAGTTGTTGATCCTTACAATCAGGATGGTGGAACTATTGATAACTTTAGTATTAATTTATGTAGAGTGGAACAAGCTTTGGCTGTAGTTACAAATCCAATATTAAAAAGTAGTGTTTATCCAAACCCTACAAAAGGAATTGTAAATGTTACAATTCCTTCATTATCAGAAACTGCCACTATTAAATTATTTGATATTCAAGGAAGGCAAATTTTTTCTAAAGAAACCAATCAAGTGGATACAAGTTTTGGTATAGAAAATCTCCAGGATGGAATATATTTAGTCAATATTGGAAATAATGAAGGTTCCATAACCAAGAAAATAATATTAAAAAGAAACTAAAATAAGGAGGTCAATTGACCTCCTTATTTTATATATGTATTATTTCATCTTCTACTAACAAATCTTCTCTTCGCAGTCGCAAGAAAATTTGTGCCACAGCAATTACATCTTTTTCACAATATGTTACAATGCGGTCTATATCTTTGTCCACATAATAAACTTTTGCAACCTGACTACCATCTATATCTCCTTTTGAAGAAGGAATGTCTAAAATTTTAGTGAGTAACTTTAATGACGTGAAATGTTTATAGTCACCAAATTTCCATAATTCCAAAGTATCTAAATGTGATATTTCCCATGGTTTTTTGCCAAATAAATTTAACTTATTAGGAATCGCCATTTGATTTATTATCATTCTTCGGGCAATGAAAGGAATATCAAATTCTTTGGCATTATGCCCGCACAAAACATGTTGTGCTTGATTGAATTGATTATCAAGTAAATTAGAAAAATCCTTTAAAATCTTCCTTTCTTCTCCAAAAAATGATGTTACCCTAAAGTTCCTAATGTCTCCTTTATTGACAAAATATCCGACCGAAAGACAAACAATTTTTCCAAACTCAGCCCAAATTCCGGCTCGCTCATAAAAATCTTCGGGAGTGTAATCGTCTTTTCTTTGGTATTGGGTTTTGTGTTGCCAAAGCTCTTTCGTTTCATCGTCCAAGTCATTATAATGTTCTTGTTGAGGAACAGTTTCAATATCGAGAAAAAGAATGTTGTTGAGGTTTATCTTTTCAATCATGGTAATTAATTTAAAAATTACTAATGTGAAAAATATAAAATCTATTTCAGATATGAAAGAAAAACTTTAAAAAAGCGATTCTTTTTTCTGGAAATTATCATTCCTTTTTGAACCACTTCTTTTTCACCGGTGGAATTATAATTGATATTGCTGCTGCTTCAAAATTGAAATAACCTAAACCTCAAGTTCCTCTCCAATAATTCTAGCTATGCCAAGCGGAATTTTGAAAAAAAAATTTCAATCATTTATTATTTTTTGAAAAACTAAAGATGTAATTCTCTAATGCTTTCAGTTCTTCATCATTCATAGTTTTAGTGATGGTAAAATTAGTTTTCATAATGTCATACTTACTAGGATCAATAATTGGTCCACTTTCTTCTCTCAAAAATGAAACAATACTTGCATTTTTCTCTTTATATATCTTGGCTATTTCCTGAATACTAGGACCAATAATTTTTTGTTCGGCCTGATGACATGCTATACAATTGCCTTTGCCTTCAAAAAGGGTTTTCCCAAATTCTAAAGCTGTTTCTTTCTTATCAAAAGTTTGACTTTCCTCTTTTTTACAGGAAATAAAGAATATAATTGTAATTATAAAAACTAATTCCCTCATGGCTTACGAAATTAATTTCACAACATCTTTGGCAAAATAACTGGCAATTAAATCCGCGCCAGCACGTTTTATAGCGGTAACTTGTTCCATCATCACGGCGTCGTGATCAATCCATCCTTTTTCGGAAGCGGCTTTTATCATGCAATATTCTCCCGAAACTTGATAGACAGCTACTGGAACTTCTGACATGTTTTTGATTTCCCGAACAATATCAAGATAGGCAATTCCTGGTTTTACCATCACAATATCGGCGCCTTCTTCTATATCCATTCGAGTTTCACGAATGGCTTCAAGCCGATTGTGATAATCCATTTGATAGGTTTTTTTATCTTTTGGGATATTCTCCAAATCAACTGGAGCTGAATCTAACGCATCGCGAAATGGGCCATAGTGTGCCGAAGCATATTTAGCCGAATAAGACAAAATTCCAGTATTGATATATCCTTCTTCTTCCAATGCTTCTCTGATTTCCAAAATTCTACCGTCCATCATATCACTTGGTGCTACAAAATCGGCTCCAGCTTGCGCATGTGAAACACTCATTTCTGCTAATATCAATGCTGTTGCATCATTGACTATTTGTCCGCCTTGCCTGCCTGCCGGAAGGTTTTCAATAATGCCATCGTGACCATAAATAGAATAGGGGTCGAGAGCCACATCGGTCATTACAATCATTTCGGGAGCACTATTTTTTACGGTTTTGATGGCGTGTTGCATTAATCCATTTGGGTTTAATGCTTCTTTTCCTGCGTTATCCTTGAGACTATCTGGAACTTTTACAAATAATAAAACCGATTTCAACCCTAATTTTTGCAATTCTTTGATTTCTTTTTCAAGAGTATCTAAACTCAAACGGAAGTAGTTTTGCATGGAAGGAATTTCTTCTCGAATGCCTTTGCCTTCTACAATGAAAAGTGGCACAATGAAATCATTTGGAGATAAAATGGTTTCGCGAACTAATGAACGAATGTTTTCGTTGGTTCTTAATCTTCTGTTTCTTCTTAATGGATACATATTTTAAATATTTTTGTATTATGAAAAAAATTTTCTCATTGAGTGTAATTTCACTCGTTTATATTATTATTTATAGAATTACAAATTTTGAAACTGGTGATATAGGTTCGGCTACAATATTAATTTTTGGAGTACCTTTCTTCGTTTTAGTTTCACTTATTTTATTTCTAATAAGTTTGTTTAAATTATATAAAGAAAAGTTTAATACCAAGTCTTTAACTTTTGTAACCCTAATTATTAACCTTATTACTATTGTTTTAACTTTTGAGATTATCTTGTTTTTTCTAAACCCAATCAACTGGTGATTCTAATACTTTAATTAACTTTTCTTCTTCACTTCCAATTTCTGGATGATGATCATAAACCCATTGAACTTGTGGTGGTAAACTCATCAAAATGCTTTCAATTCTGCCGTTGGTTTTTAGTCCAAATAAGGTTCCTTTATCGTGAACTAAATTGAATTCGACATAACGACCACGACGGATTTCTTGCCACGTACGTTGTGCGGATGTGTATTCTAAATTTTTTCTTTTTTCCACAATGGGAACATAAGCTTCGAGAAAACTGTTGCCAACTTCGGTAACGAAATTGAACCAATCTTCCATAGACATTTTTTTTTCCGTTTGCTTCGTCAATTCACTATCGCTTGTGTCTTTGCAATAATCAAAAAACAGCCCGCCTATGCCACGGGCTTCGTTTCTGTGAGCGTTCCAAAAATAGTTATCGCATTGTTTTTTATATTTTGGATAAAATTCGAGATTATGTTTGTCGCAGGCGGTTTTACATGTTTGATGAAAATGTTTAGCATCTTCTTCAAATAAGTAATAAGGTGTTAAATCTTGTCCGCCACCAAACCAAGCCCCAACCAACTTCCCCGAAGGGGAAGAGTTATCATACATTTCAAAATATCGCCAATTGGCATGAACTGTTGGCACCATTGGGCTTTTTGGATGTATGACTAAACTCAATCCACACGCAAAAAAATCAGCTTCACCCACATTGAACATTTTTTGCATGGCTTCGGGTAATTTCCCGTGAACTGCGGAAATGTTTACGCCTCCTTTTTCAAAAACGTTCCCGTTTTCAATAACTCTTGTTCGTCCACCTCCTCCGCCTGTACTGAGCCCTGACGAAGTATCAGGTCTTTCCCATAAGTCTTCTCGAAATTTGGCAACGCCATCTACTTCTTCAAGTTTGGTAGTGATTTGGTTTTGGAGGTTTAGTATGTATTGGTAGAATTTATCTTTCATATAGTAAAATAACCTAATAATTTCCGTTGGCTACTAATTGTAACCAACTCATCTTCTTAACTGGTGACTATTTGACACCGTTTCAAATTTATTTTCTCTAATTATTTCAGTTATACGATAATCTCGTACAACTTGACTCCTTATAATTTTATATTTTTCATAATTGAAAGAATTTGTTTTTGTTCAAATAGTTTTATAGCAGTTTCTTTGGTCATAATTTCGTGATCTATTAGAATTTATCTTTCATTATATAATTCATATAATTCCATGTCTAAAGGTGATTCATTTGGTGGTGTATATTCATTTAATAATGTTTTTTGCCAAATAAAATTACATTTTTGGGCAACTTTTGTGCTTCCAATGTTGTCTTTATGAACAATTATTTGAATCGTTTTTAATTTCAATTCTTTAAAAGCAAATTTAACCATTTCTTTTACAGCAAGCGAACTCAATCCTTTTCCTTCAAATTCTGAATCTATACAATAGGCAAACTCTCCTTGATTTTTATCCCAATCGATTTTTTTAAGAATAATTAAACCTACAATTTGATGGTTATTTTCATTTCGAATGGCAAAGGTAAAGTTGGTTTTTCCTGCTATTTCTTTATTTTTAATTGCAATATATTCTAATGTTTTCTCAAGTGTTTCATTGCTTGAGAGTGTTACTGGAAAATATTTTTTTAACCGTTCAGAATTGTCAACAATAAATTGATGCAATTGATTGGCATCGCTTTCAATTAATGGGTTGATGATGAAGGGTTGTTTACTCATTTTTATTTTTGTCCTGAAAGGTTTTGAAAATCTTACAGGAAAACTGCTTACTGAAATCTGCGACTGATTACTGATTATACTCCTTCACCGCTTCAACAAAAGCCTTAGCATGATCCACAGGAATATTGGGTAAAATTCCGTGACCCAGGTTTACGATGTAATTATCCTTGCCAAATTCATCAATCATTTGATGTACCATTTTTTTGATGGTTGGAATGGGTGAAAGCAATCGGCTTGGGTCAAAATTTCCTTGAAGGGTGATTTTTCCTCCCGATAAATAACGAGCATTTCTTGCCGAACAAGTCCAGTCAACACCAAGTGCAGCAGCTTTTGATTTTGCCATGTCACCAAGGGCAAACCAGCATCCTTTTCCGAACACAATTACTTTTGTATCTTCGGCTAAAGCTTCCACAATTTGGTAGATATATTGCCATGAAAATTCTTGATAATCGACAGGCGATAACATTCCTCCCCAAGAATCAAAAATTTGAATGGCATTGCAACCCGCTTTTACTTTTTCTTTTAAATATAAAATAGTAGTGTCGGTGATTTTTTGCAATAAAGTGTGTGCTGCCACTGGATTGGAAAAACAAAATCCTTTTGCAGTATCAAAACTTTTGGAACCTTTTCCTTCCACAGCATAACAAAAAATCGTCCATGGTGAACCAGCAAAACCAATTAATGGCACCTCATCGTTTAGCATTTCATTCGTCAATTTGATGGCATCAAAAACGTATCCTAAAGTCTCATTAACATCGGGAACAAAAACCTGATTAACTTGTTCCATAGTTCGGATTGGATTGGGAATAATGGGTCCCAAATTGTCTTTTAGTTCCACATGAATTCCCATTGCTCTTGGAACAACTAAAATATCGGAAAACAAAATGGCCGCATCGGGTTTTACAATTCTAATGGGTTGCACTGTAATTTCTGCTGCTAATTCGGGCGTTTCACATCGGGTGAAGAAATCGTATTTATCGCGCAATGCTCTAAATTCTGGCAAATATCTTCCGGCTTGACGCATCATCCAAACTGGTGGACGTTCAACGGTTTCGTTATTTAAGGCGCGAAGGAATAGGTCGTTTTTAAGCCCCCTAACCCCCAAAGGGGGAAATTGAGTATCGTTATTATTCATTGTACTATTTTAAAATTTAAATTTATATATCTGGATTATTATTTATCATGCCGAATTCCCCTTTTTGGGGTTAGGGGGCTTTATAATATTCTAAAACATCACTAATCACATTCTCAACCGATGGTTTGTCTGCAATTATGATATTTTTTATTTTTTTATTTTCTAATGACTCAGCGGTGGTTTCACCTATACAAAAGCACATTTCATCTTTTATGGTGTTCATTTTCAAATAACTTTCAACGGCTGATGGGCTGAAAAATAGTATTCCGTCTAATTTATTTGTTATTTTTTTTGAAGTCATATTGGTTTCATAAACTTCTATTTCGTTGAATGTTATTCCGTTTTCTTTTAAAGTGTCTGGTAAAATAGCTCTACGCAAATTTCCGCTGAAAAAGGTATAACTCTCTTTGTTATAAATCAATGAAATGATCTCTGCCAAGTCGGAAGCGTAACCTGTGTAAGCAATAACATTAAACCCGTTTTCGGTTAATAAATCTTTGGTTTTCATTCCCACTGAAAAGACATTTTTACTTTTTAAATCCTGACATTTTTGATGGTGTAAAATACTTTCTACCGCGTTTTGACTAGTAAAAATAAGTGCCTCCCCCAACCCCTCCAAAGGAGGGGAGAGAAATGTAGTTTTTATAAAATCTTCTTCTATGAGCTGAATATTGGCATCTAACAAAAGTTGCTTTTGATTTGGCAAAAGTTTTTTGGTAGATAATATGTTGATTTGTTTTGTCATTGTTTGCTTTTAAACCATTTAGCTAGTTAAGAAAATTAAGTGTGAAAACTTATTGAAACTTAATCCCTTAATGGTTTATTTTTCTTCTTCAACTGTTGTTTAATTTCTGTCATTATTTCTTTTCCGCCATTATTCAAAATTTCTTGAGCCGAATGATATCCTAATTTTTTCCAATTTTCTATTGGTACTATTTTCTTGATTTCTGTTTTTTGTTTTCCGTCAAGCGAAAGTAGATTTCCTTCAAATATAATGGTGTCATCTTCTTGGTCGTATTTCGCCAAAGCACCAATTGGCGCAGTACACCCGCCTTCTAACGTGCTTAGAAATTGTCTTTCTATAAACGTACAAATCTCTGTTTCAATATCATTTAACTGAGAAACCGCATGAATCGTGTAATTGTCATTTCCCATGGCTAAAACAACCATTGCTCCTTGAGCTGGCGCTGGAATCATCCAATCGAGATTGATAAATGTCTCCGGTTTTAGATTAATTCGTTCCAAACCTGCAGCTGCAAAAACAGCTCCGTTCCACTTGTTATCATTCAGTTTTTGCATTCGGGTATTCACATTTCCTCGCAAATCAACAACGGTATGATTGGGATATTTATTGAGCCATTGTGCTTGGCGACGTAAACTACCGGTGGCGATGGTAGCTTCTTTTTCAAGAAAACCGGTGTTTCCTTTGTGGACTAAAATATCCAAAACAGTAGCTCTTTCTAAAACCGCTGCTTGAACAATTCCTTGGGGCAAAGCCGTTGGCACGTCTTTCATGGAATGTACGGCAATATCAACTTGCCCATTGATCATGGCAATGTCTAACGTTTTAGTGAAAATTCCGGTAATGCCGAGTTCGTAAAGTGGTTTGTCAAGAATAATGTCACCTTGTGATTTTACGGCAATGATTTCGGTTTTATATCCTAAATCGTTTAGGGATTTTTCTACCGTTTTTGCTTGCCAAAGTGCGAGTTCGCTGTCACGAGTTCCTATTCTGATTGTTTTGGTCATTTTATTTAGAAGAAGTTTCTATCTGAAATATTTTTTCAATCCACTCGATGCTTTCGTCCACCATGGTGTTGTCATCTTTTAAATGACTGGCAAAATGATTGGTGATTTTTTGTATAATTCTAGTACTAATTAGTTCGGCTTGAGCTTCATCAAAATTGGATAACTTTTTTCTTTGAACACTTAATTCCGACTCTTTAATAGAATTTAGTTTTTCTTTTAATGCATGGATTGTTGGGGCAAATTTTCTTTGTTTAGTCCAAGCCATGAATTCGTCTTTAATTTCTTCAATAATTTCCTCAGCAGCAGGAATATATTTTTTGCGATTTTCCAAAGTTTCATCGGTCATTTGCGACAGATGATCTAAGTGAATTAGCGTTACGCCATCAATGGCGGTGACATTTTCGTTTACGTTTTTTGGAATGGATAAATCCAAAATCAATAACGGCTTTTTTAAATTTAAAATGGCTTTGTCAACCGTAGGGTTTTGTGCTCCAGTGGCTACAACCAGTACGTCGGCTTTTTGAATTTCCAATTGCAAATCAGCGTAATCTTTAACCACTACATCCAGTTTTCGCGCCAATTTTTCGGCGGTATCTTTGGTACGATTGATTAAGGTAATTTGCTCGTGCTTGGTATGTTTTACCAAATTTTCACAAGTATTTCTTCCAATTTTTCCAGTACCAAAAAGTAAAATATTTTTATTGGCAATATTTTCTACATTATTAAAAATATAACGAACCGATGCAAAAGAAACAGAAGTAGCGCCAGAAGAAATTTCGGTTTCATTTTTAATTCTCTTGCTTGTTTGAATAACAGCATTCACCAATCGTTCCATAAAAGCATTTACCAAATTCATTGATTTACTTTCTACAAATGCTGATTTAATTTGACTGATAATTTCAAAATCGCCTAAAATTTGACTGTCTAAACCTGTTCCAACGCGGAACATGTAAGAAACTGCTTCTTGGTTTTTGTAGATGTAGGCCACTTTTTGGAAATCTTCCACGGTGCCTTGACTATTGTCACAAAGTAATTTAATTAATTGAAACGGATGCTGAGCAAATCCGTAAATTTCTGTACGGTTGCAGGTAGAAGTAACTAGTAACGACTCAATCCCTTCCTTTTGTGCCTGCATTAAAACATTCTTCTTCCCACTTTCATCCAAGTTGAATTTTCCCCTAATGTCGGCATCGGCTTTTTTATAACTCAAACCAACAACATAAAAAGCACAATGTTTTGAAATGTTTCCGTTTTCCATATTTAACTCTTTACCTAAGAGAGGAACAAAGTTATCGTTATGCTTTTAACAAAAACAACGCTAAAAGAACTTTTTATGTCGCTGTGCGTTATTTTTGTATTCAATTGTATTTATATCGTTATTTCTTTTAAATTTGTAGTGAAATCAAGTATTAATTTAGTTCTTATATAGATTTATTCTAAATAAATAGATTTATAAAATAGATTCTGAATCAAGTTAAGAATAATAAAATATCGCTATGGGTTCAAAAGAAATAATAACAATAGAGAATGATTTTACCCTAATTCGTTTTCAGAATGATACGGATGAAATGTCTACATTTCAAAGCCCTGTTAACATGGGCTTAATACAATTTCATTTCGGATTAAAAGGAAGCGCAAAGTTTATCTTTAACAATGGCAATTATGCTATAGATTTAAATGAAGAAAAGTGCCTTTTGTTTTATAATCCGGAAAAAGAGTTGCCACTAAATATTGAAATTGCCCCAAAATCTTGGCTTATTACCATATTAGTTTCTATAAAAAAGTTTCATGGATTATTTACTGCCGATGCGGAACATATTCCGTTTTTGAGTCAAGAAAATAAAGACAAGAAATATTATAACGAAAGTGATATAAGTCCATCGATGGCAATTGTTTTAAACCAAATGTTTCATTACAATTTAAATCCATCGATCAAAAATTTATACTATAAAGGCAAAGGATATGAATTGCTGAGTTTATTTTTTAACCGCAATGAAGATCCAAATGCAGAACAATGTCCGTTTTTGATAGATGAAGAAAACGTGTTAAAAATCAAAAAAGCAAAAGAAATCATCATTGCTAATATGGCGGAACCACCAAGTTTAGAAGCACTCGCCAATCAAGTTGGACTCACTTTGAAAAAACTGAAAATGGGTTTCAAACAAATTTATGGTGATACCGTTTACGGATTTCTTTTTGATTATAAAATGGAATATGCTCGACAATTATTAGATTCTGGTTCGTATAATGTCAATGAAGTGGGATTAAAAATTGGGTACAGTACGGGAAGTCATTTTATAGCAGCATTCAAGAAAAAATTTGCCACTACACCAAAGAAGTATTTAATGTCAATGAGCCAGAATAATTAATTTAAACAACCCTGACAGGGTTAAATAAACAAAAAATGAAAGGAGTATTATTAGTAAATCTGGGTTCACCAGAAAGTCCAACGCCGGCAGCTGTAAAGCCGTATTTAGATGAATTTTTAATGGATAAATACGTGATTGATGTGCCGTTTTTACTACGAGCATTATTGGTTCGTGGAATAATTCTACAAACGCGTCCCAAAAAATCGGCTGAAGCGTATAGTCGAATTTGGACTAGTGAAGGTTCGCCTTTGATAGTAATTTCTAAAAAGATGCACAAAAAAGTGCAAACTTTAGTAGATATTCCAGTTGCCTTAGCGATGCGTTATGGCACCATTACAATTAAAAAAGGATTGCAAGAATTGAAAGATAAAGGCGTAACCGAAGTGATGCTTTTGCCCCTGTATCCACAACACGCTATGGCGTCAACCACAACTATTTTGGTATTGGCAGAAGAATTGCGTCAACAGTTTTTCCCCGAAATGAAATTCACGATTGTTCCTGCGTTTTATAATAAACCTGATTACATCAAAGCCTTATCCAACTCCATTAAAAAACATTTAGAAGGATTTGATTACGACCATTTATTGTTTTCGTATCACGGCATTCCGAAACGACATATTCGCAAAACCGATGTAACTAAATCACATTGCAAAATGGATAGAACTTGTTGCAACACACCATCGCCTGCTCATGAGTTTTGCTACAGCCATCAATGTTATGAAACCACGAAACAAGTCGTAAAAACATTAGGAATTCCCGAAGGAAAATACAGCCAAACCTTTCAATCACGATTGGCTGGTGACAAATGGTTAACGCCTTATACCGATGTTGAAATTAATAAAATGCCCGAAAAAGGTATAAAGAAATTAGCGGTTGTAACTCCCGCTTTCGTAGCTGATTGTTTAGAAACTTTGGAAGAAATCGCGATGGAAGCCAACGAACAGTTTTTGCATCATGGTGGCGAGGAATTTATGGCAATTCCGTGTATGAATGATGAAGACGAATGGTGTGGTGTTGTGGCGGGTTGGGTTAAAGATTTTCAGAGAGAATAGAAAATAGATGAAAGAAAATAGACTTTAATGGAACTTTACAATTACATAAAATCACTTCACTTAATCTTTGTCATTACTTGGTTTGCGGGTTTGTTCTACATTGTTCGCTTGTTTGTATATCAAATTGAAGCCAACGACAAACCATCGCCCGAAAAGGAAATTTTACAAAAGCAGTACAAAATCATGACCTATCGTTTGTGGTATATTATCACTTGGCCTAGTGCTGTTTTAGCTACGTTGTTTGCCATTTGGTTATTGATTTTAATGCCCGCTTGGTTACAAACGGCTTGGATGCATGTTAAATTGGGCTTTGTCGTTTTACTGATTGCGTACCAAATAAAATGTCATTTAATTTACGCAGCATTACAAAACGATGTGTTTAAGTATTCTTCCAACTTCATGCGGTTGTGGAATGAAGGTGCAACAATTATCCTCTTTGCTGTGGTTTTTTTAGTAATTTTAAAAAATGCTTTCAACTGGGTTTATGGCGTAATCGGAATTGTCTTGTTTTCTGTTTTGATAATGCTTGGATTTAAGTTTTATAAAAGAATTCGCGAACGAAAATCTAACCACTAAGTTCATTAAGAAAGCACGAAGAACACTATCAAACTTTGTGCGCTTTGTGTCTTCGTTGTGTCTTTGTGGTAAAAAATTTAAAATGGTCAAAAACTTCAAAATGTCAATGCTATCGCTTCGAATTAGGATTTTCCTTTCGATGATTATATTGATAGTTATTGCCTCCATTTTGATGGCTTCCATATCGATTATTCAATTTAAAAATGAAGCCAAAGACTACCATCAAGAACGTCTAGACCGAAAAGAATTTGCCATCAAAGAGCACATCAATTATGTGCTATCAAACACCACTTATCCGCTTACCGAAAGAAATCTTCCGTTGATTTTTAAAGATAAAATTCATGAATTAGCAGATATTCACAATCTTGAGATTAATATTTATGGGCTGAATGGAAAACTACTAAAATCTTCAAAAGCCTCTTTTTCGGTTGATAAAGTTGCGCCTCCTATTCCGACTTATATTCTGAAACTTGTTCAATCATCCGTTGAGAAAAGGTATGTTGACATTAAAAATGTAAACGGCATTAAAAACCGATCTTCCTACAGTCAAATTAAAGATGATAAATTCAAACCCTTGGGGATTTTGAACATTCCTTATGTTGAAGATGATGGTTTTTATGAAACCGAACTGCGCCAATTTTTATTGCGATTAAGTCAGGTATATTCATTTATGTTAATTATCGCCTTTGCATTGGCTTATTTCCTGTCGAGTTATATTACCAAATCCTTAAAAACCATTTCAGACAAAATCAACGAAACGAGTTTGAACCAAAAAAACGAGAAAATTGTTATCGAAGCCAATAGTAAAGAGATTAATTCCTTGATAAATGCCTACAATCAGATGGTGGATAAACTCGAAGATAGCGCCACCATGCTAGCTCAAAGCGAACGGGAACAAGCGTGGAGAGAAATGGCAAAACAAGTGGCGCATGAAATCAAAAATCCATTAACACCAATGCGTTTGACGGTGCAGAGTTTCCAAAGAAAATTTGATGCTAATGATCCTGATTTAAAACAAAAACTGAACGATTATTCTAAAACATTAATTCAACAAATCGATACCATGAGTGCTGTGGCTTCGGCATTTTCTAACTTTGCATCGATGCCAGCCCAACAAAACGAAACGCTCAATGTAGTTCAAGTGGTAGAGCTCGCATTGGATATTTTTAACGAAGATTTTATTGTTTTCGAAAGTAATGAAGAAGAAATTATTTCAAAACTGGACCGAACACAATTGATCAGAATTATTACTAATTTAGTCAAAAATGCCATTCAATCTATTCCAGACGAGCAAGAAGAAAAACAAATTTTAGTATCTGTAAATGAAATGGATGACACCGTAATTATTTCCGTAAAAGACAATGGTATTGGCATTGAAACAGAAAATATTGAACATGTTTTTGAACCAAAATTCACTACCAAAACTAGTGGAATGGGATTGGGTTTAGGAATTATAAAAAATATTATAGAAAATTATAAAGGAACCATTACTTTTGAAACAGAACTCGGAAAAGGTTCCACTTTCATCGTGTCGCTTCCTATTGTTAAATAAACTCAGATTTCACAAATGATCACAAATTATTTTACTCTAATTATCAAACCATGAACTTCGAAAACATACTTGTTTCCATTGAAAACGGCATCGGACAAATCACTATCAACCGTCCATCTAAACTAAATGCGCTAAATGTTGCCACTATTCAAGAACTTCACAACGCTTTTAAAAATCTTGAAAGTAAGGAAGAAGTTTGCGTAATCATCATTACTGGCGAAGGCGAAAAAGCTTTCGTTGCTGGTGCTGATATCTCTGAATTTGCTCATTTTTCTGTAGAAGAAGGGGCACAATTGGCCGCACAAGGACAAGAATTATTGTTTGATTTTGTCGAAAATTTAAAAACACCTGTCATTGCTGCTGTCAATGGTTTTGCCCTCGGTGGCGGATTAGAATTGGCAATGGCGTGTCATTTCAGAGTAGCTTCGGATAATGCAAAAATGGGTCTGCCCGAGGTTTCTCTTGGTGTCATTCCTGGTTATGGCGGCACCCAGCGTTTACCTCAACTAATTGGAAAAGGGCGTGCCATGGAACTCATCATGACTGCTGGAATGATTGACGCTGAAACAGCTAAAAATTATGGTTTGGTAAATCATGTTGTACCACAATCAGAATTACTTGAATTTACAAAAAGCATTGCAACTAAAATTATCCGAAATTCACCAATGGCCATTAGCAAAGCCATAAAAGCTATCAATGCTAATTATAAAGATGGGGTCAATGGTTATGAAACCGAAATCAGAAACTTTGGAAAATGCTTTGACACCGATGATTTTAAGGAAGGGACAACAGCGTTTTTAGAGAAAAGGAAAGCAGAGTTTAAGGGAAAATAAATAGTTATGAAAAAATATTTTATTCTCCTTTTCTTTTATTTTTTGTCTAGCAGTTTTTATGCTCAGAATATTCCTTTTACAATTCAAAAAAGCAAGCTGTTTCAAGATGATTTTAAGGAAACTTCAATAATCTTAGCCGAAAAAATTGATGATAATGGCTTTCTCCTAGTTCGCTCCTATAAAAGAGGTGGCATTTCTCCGGGAGAAGGCTTTTATATTGAAAAATATGACACTAATTTAAAACTAGTCAAGGAGTTTGAATACGATATGAAACATCCAAATTTTCAAAAGTATAATTTGGTTTTAAGCGTTTTCACTTTAGAAAAAATCGTTCACGTTATTGAAATCTATTATGATTTAAATTTAAAATCGTTTGTCTGTCTCGACAATAAAATTTTAGAGGAAAATACGGTTGAAAAGACAGCGCTTTTTACAATTTCAAGAGAGGAAATGAAAACTGTCGGGACATTCAATCTTCAGAAAAAGTTTTACGCCAGAGTCAACGAAATTTGGACAAATGACAATTCCGGAAGCATTAATGCAGAAGACAGCAACATAAAAAGAGGAACGTTTTTAGATGTTTTCGTTAATGGAGATTCGGCTAAAGACGGCGGTGACGCTTCAGATATAACTGTTGTGGTAAATGAAACTAAAACCGCATTTGCTATCGCCATGGATTTAAATCAAAAAACTTCCGATGGTTTACGTATTTACGTGTTTAACAGCAAACTTGAAAAGATAATCGATAACACTTTTACTAAAGAAATTAATGACCGAAATTATATCTTTCAGAACATTCAGCTTTCAAATAGTGGCGATGCCATTTACTTACTGGCTAAATCTTATGATAAAGATTTGCGAAATAAAAAAGAAGGAGGAAAATACTTTTTTGAACTTTCTAAGATTGATCCTAAAAATCAATTGACCAAAATAATTGATCCCGAACAGAATTTTATTGGTTCATTAAAAACTTTTTTTCATAATGATGATTTATTTTGCATAGGTTTTTATTCCGAACTCACAGATTATCGCTATAAAGGGATTTGTTCTTTTAAACTTGATACTAATTCATTGGAGTTGAAAAAATCAAAATATAACCTATTTACCGAACAGTTTTTCTTTGATAAATATGGTAAGAATACCGAAAAAGCCGTAAAGTTTTTGACTTTCAGAAAAGTATTTTTTAATAACTATAATGAAATAATCCTGAATGCCGAAGAATACGACAAAACTACACAAGCTGGGGCTGGAGCCGGAATTAATGGTGCTGCAGGTCCGATGAGTTCATCTACACATTATAGTTATGATGACATTGTTATTGCAAAACTAAATTATGATGGTGATATGCTATGGGCACGAAACATTAACAAAAGGCAATCAACTACTGACGACGACACTTCTTATCTTTCTTATACTTCAACGGTAAGAAATGATAAAACGTACTTTTTTATCAATGCTAGAGACAAAATCAAAAAGCTAAAAAACGACCGAATTGAATTTGGGCAAATCAGAAAAAACAAATCTAACCTCAACGTTATTGAAGTTAATGCTGCTGGCGATTTTAACTATCAGGAAATTCTTGATGACGAACAAAACGAAGTGCCTTTTATGGTATCAAAAGGTGCTGTAATTGACAATACTGTTTATTTTCTTGGAAGAAAAGGGAAAGACAAACAACTTTTAAAAATAACGTTGTAAAACCCAACTGCAAACTGAACACTATTTCTCACCTTGCCATTCGGCATAAAACTGCGAAAGGAAATTCTCCATGTATTGGTGTCGTGAAAAAAATAAACATCTTTTAAAAGTCACTTTGTAATATCATATTATTATATTTTTTTGATGTTTAAATATCATATTATTATACTTTTTTGATATTTTAATATCATATTATTATATATTTGCACTGTAAAATAATGTAAAATGATACATCGACTACAACAACAAGAAATAGATTCTTATCTTTTTAAAGGGAAAGCCATTATAGTATTTGGCGCAAGACAAGTGGGCAAAACGTCATTGATAAAAAATACGCTCAAGGATACTTTATTTTTATGGCTCAATGGCGACGAACCAGACACACAACTATTATTAGAAAATATTACCGCCGACCGATTGAAAGCTTTGGTAGGCGACAACAAAATTTTGGTGATTGATGAAGCGCAAATGATTCATAATATTGGGCTACTCATAAAACGAATGGTTGATAATTTCCCCGAAATACAAGTTATTGCTTCCGGAAGTAGTGCTTTTGAATTGGCAGATAAAACCAAGGAAAGCATGGTTGGCAGAAAAGAAGAAATTCAGCTATTCCCAATGTGCTACAAAGAAATGGTTAATCATACTAATTTTATTGAAGAAACACGATTAGTACCACATCGTTTAATATTTGGTTATTATCCAGAAGTGGTTTCTAATTCCGGGAAAGAAGAAAAAATTCTAAATGATTTGGTAGATGGATTTCTGTACAAAGACATTTTGAATTTAGAAGGAATTAAAAAATCGTCCACTTTGCAACGATTGGTTCAAATGTTAGCGCACAGAATTGGTTCCGAAATAAATTATAGCTCGCTAGGAAATGATTTGGGAATTAATCGGTTGACGGTCGAAAAATACATTGATATTCTCGAAAAAAACTTTATCGTTTTCAGCTTAAATGCCTTTAGTAAAAATCAAGATAACGAACTAAAAAAAGGCAGAAAAATTTATTTTTGGGATGTTGGCTTACGAAATAGAATTGTCAAAAACTTCAATCCTGTTGAGCTTCGTGACGATATCGGTCCACTATGGGAAAATTTTATTGTTAGTGAAAGAAAAAAGAAATTGTCGTATGAGCAACAATTTAAGGACACTTATTTTTGGCGTAACACACAACAAGCTGAAATTGATTTTTTGGAAATAAAAAATAATGAAATTGATGCTTTTGAAATAAAATACAACCCGAATGTTAAAGTAAAATTCACTAAATCATTTACAGAAAAGTACCATCCAAAAACAACTCAAGTCATTCACAAAGAGAATTTTTGGGATTACTTATTATAACTGAAAACTGAACACTATTTTTCCCCTTCCCATTCGGCATAAAACTGCGAAAGAAAATTTTCCATGTATTTGTGCCGCGCTTGTGCAATTTTTTTACCCGTTTCGGTATTCATTTTATCTTTTAACAAAAGAAGTTTTTCATAGAAATGGTTAAGCGTTGGTGCCTCTGATTTTTTATATTCCTCTTTACTCATATTTAAGTTTGGAGCAATTGCTGGGTTATAAATTGCTCTGTTTTTAAACCCGCCATAGTTGAAAGTTCTGGCTATTCCAATGGCACCAATGGCATCTAAACGATCTGCATCCTGAACAATCTCAAGTTCTTTGGAAGAAAACTTTTGACCAAAATTTCCGCCTTTAAAAGATATGTTTTTTATAATATTGATAACGTGACTGATGGTTTGCTCATCAACACTTTCGCTTTCTAGAAATAACCTAGCCATTCTTGGTCCAATGGTTTCATCACCGTCATGAAATTTGCTGTCTGCAATATCATGAAGCAATGCACCAAGTTTCACAACCGTTAAATCACACTCTTCTTGTTGAGCAATTACCATTGCGTTTTTGTAAACACGCTCAATATGAAACCAATCGTGTCCGCCTTCGGCTTTTTCCAATTTCTCTTTTACAAATGCTATAGTTCTATCAATCAATATCATTTTTATTTGATAAAAAAAATCCAAATTCTACTACGTTTTGGAATTTGGAATTTTAGTTATTGGAATTTCTGTAAATTATCTTATCAAAGCGGGTTCAACCCATTTGAAAATTGTAGATTCTGCTGGAATTATCAATCGTTCAGAAACCTTTGCCATTCTTGCTGGTAATTTCATTAAATAATCTCTGGCTTTTTCAGCTTCATCAGTTAAGCCCGAAAGTTTATCTATTTCCCATTTCTCAATTAGCTTTTGCATAATATCTACATAATCTGAAGCGGTGTAGACTCCAATTCGTTGGGCCGAGTCTGAAAAATTTAAAAACGCCGAACTTATTTTTTCGCCAGATTCTCTCAAGAATTGAGCCGGCATTACTATTTTTTGCTTCATCATATAGTTAAACGCCAATAGCATTTCACTTGGATCCACTTTAAAAATTTGAGTTACAAATTCGCTATACGCATGATGATGACGCATTTCATCACCAGCAATCATTTTGCATATTTTTGATAACTTTTTATCACCATACTCTTTTGCAATTTGTGAAACTCTGTTGTGAGAAATATAGGTTGCTAATTCTTGAAAAGAAGTATAAACAAAGTTTTTGTATGGATCGCGACCGGTGCCTATATCAAATCCATCAGCAATAAGGTGTTGGGTGGTAATTTCTACTTCGCGCATGTTCACTCTGCCCGATAAATACAAGTATTTGTTCAATAAATCACCGTGACGATTTTCTTCACCTGTCCACTGACGTACCCATTTGCTCCATGCATTATTTTCTACTTGACCTACACCATCAACATCCATCAACCACGATTCGTAGGTTGGTAGCGCTTCCTCAGTGATGGTGTCTCCAACTAGGGTAACCCAAAAATCGTAGGGTAACTCTTTGGCTATTTCGCGTAACTCTTTTACTTCTTCAAAGAAATTTTCCTCTTCAGAATTGGGTAAAAAATCGGATGGTTGCCATATTTTCTCAACCGGAATCAAAAACTCCTCCATGAAGCCTTCTACTTTGTTTTCTAGAAACTGCATGACTTCTAGGCGAATGTTATGTATTGACATTATATCTAATTATATTTTAATAGATTGGGTTACTGCTTTTTCTGTTTTAACAATTAATGCTTCGAAAGAAAATTCGCTTACTGGAATTGCTTCATGAATGATAAATTGCAAATGATTTCCTAAACCCATTGGAAACGCACCAAATTTAACCATTTTCCACGAATTATTAATAGTTATTGGCACAACAAATGCCGATGGTGCATATTTACAAAGAATTTTTAAGCCGCTTTGTGCAAATTCTTTGGGTTTTCCATCTTTACTTCGGGTTCCTTCTGGGAAAATCACAGCTGAACGTTTGTATTTTTCTATATATTCTGCCAATCCTTTTATCGTTGGAATGGCTTGTTTTGGGTCTTTCCTATCAATTAAAACAGAACCGCCGTGTCTTAAATTATAAGAAACACTCGGAATCCCTTTGCCGAGTTCTTTTTTACTGACAAACTTGGCATGAAAGCGACGCAAATACCAAATAATTCCAATAATGTCATACATGCTTTGATGGTTAGAAACAAAAATTATCGGAGCATTTTTAGGAATGGTATCTCTATTTTCAAAAGTATATCTTGTTCCTAATAGATTGGTGCATCTCACTAAAAAAAAATTTAAATAGTCTACGCTTTTTTTATGTGCTTGATAACCAAAAAAGTTGAAACAAACCCATTGAATAGGATGAAAAATGACTAATGTCAATCCGAAACACAGATAATATATAACTGAAATAGGATATGATATAAGTTTTTCCATGGTGTGAAAATAGAGTGCAAAAATAGAAAATATATTTGTCTTATAGTATTGTTTATAATTCATATAAATTAGCTTGAAATCACATCAAAAAAAACATTATTTTTATGCCACTAAATTTTATAAAAAATGAGTTCAGAAAAAGAAGCCAAATTAAAAGCATTACAATTAACGCTAGATAAATTAGACAAAGCTTACGGTAAAGGAACCGTAATGAAAATGGGCGATAAAGCAGTAGAAGAAGTGGAAGTAATTCCATCTGGTTCGCTTGGTCTTGATTTAGCATTGGGCGTAAATGGGTATCCGAGAGGAAGAGTTATCGAAATATATGGCCCAGAATCCTCGGGTAAAACAACCTTAACCTTACACGCCATTGCCGAGGCACAAAAAGCGGGCGGAATTGCAGCGTTTATTGATGCCGAGCATGCATTTGATAGGAATTATGCCGAGAAATTAGGCGTAGATATTGAAAATTTAATCATTTCACAACCTGATAATGGTGAACAAGCTTTGGAAATTGCTGAAAATTTAATTCGTTCCGGTGCAATAGACATTGTAGTTATTGACTCAGTTGCTGCCTTAACCCCAAAAAGCGAAATTGAAGGCGAAATGGGCGATTCAAAAATGGGATTACACGCTCGTTTAATGTCGCAAGCATTGAGAAAACTCACTGGAACCATTAGCAAAACACATTGTACCGTTTTCTTCATCAATCAGTTGAGAGAGAAAATTGGGGTAATGTTTGGCAATCCAGAAACGACAACCGGAGGTAACGCATTAAAATTCTATGCTTCAGTTCGATTGGACATTCGTCGTTCCTCTCAAATTAAAGACGGAGAAAATGTAATAGGAAATAGAACGAAAGTAAAAGTGGTAAAAAACAAAGTCGCACCACCTTTCAAAACAGCCGAATTTGATATCATGTATGGCGAAGGTGTTTCAAAAACAGGTGAAATTCTTGACTTAGCCGTAGAATTTGAAATCATCAAAAAAGCGGGCTCTTGGTTCAGTTATGGCGATACCAAGCTAGGTCAAGGAAGAGATGCCGTGAAAGTTTTAATAAAAGACAATCCCGAATTGGCAGACGAATTGGAACAAAAAATAAAAGATCTCATCAAAGAAAATAATGCCTAAAACCAATAACAGTCTCGTTAATAAAATAATTAGACGTTTTTTTATTACCTGAACGCAACCTTTTAAAATAAATTGTATCTAAGCTACAAAATCATATTTAAATTATGAAAAAAACAATTACCCTTTTAGCTCTGTTTTTTTTATTCAACTCATGTTCTGTGGACTCCGGTCCAAATTATTTATATGAGGTATTGCCTATAGAAAGTGTTGATATCCCAGCCGAATTTACTTTGGGAGAAATATATCCTATTACGGTTCGTTATAACAGACCCACAACTTGCCATTATTTTAATGGTTTGTATTATGATAAACATTTAAACATAAGGACAATTGCTGTTGGAAGTGCTGTTGAACAAAGAGATAATTGCCAAGACTTGAATGCTGATGCTGCTGCCGATGAATATACTTTTAATTTTGAAGTTACTAGTAATGGTTCGTATCTTTTCAAATTCTGGCAAGGAAAAGATGATCAAGGAAATGATATTTTTCTGGAATATGAAGTGCCTGTAAATTAATTACAATCTTTTTTGAAAATTGGATATAAAACAACTCATTAATGATTGTCAGAAGAATGATAGAAAAGCTCAAGAACAGCTGTATCGATTGTATTCGCCAAAACTGTTTTCTGTATGCTTAAAATATTCACGCAACTATACTGAGGCACAAGACAATTTGCAAGATGGGTTTTTAATTATTTTCGATAAAATTGATCAGTTTTCATTCAAAGGTTCTTTTGATGGTTGGTTAAAAAGAGTAATGATTAACCATGTTTTGCAACAATATAGACAGGAGACTTTTTTAAGTCTTGTAAAAGAAGATGTTCCCGATGACAATGAAATTGAAATAGATAACGAAGATATTTCTTTAGAATATTTACTAAAAATTATTCAAGAATTACCAAATCAATACCGTTTAGTTTTTAATCTATATGTGCTTGATGGCTATTCTCATCAAGAAATTGCAGAAATGCTAACCATAAACCTTGGGACATCAAAATCCAATTTGGCTAGAGCCAAGATGATTTTAAGAGAAAAAATTGAACAATTTAAAAATATAGAATTCAAAACACTTCCTTCTGCAAAATGAACGAAAGAAAAAACATAGAACGCATTTTTCAAGAAAAATTCAAAGATTTTGAAGTAAATCCTGCTGAAGAAGTCTGGGTAAATATTGAAAAGAAACTCGAAGAAAAAAAACGAAGAAGGATTATCCCTTTTTGGTGGAAACTATCTGGTGTTGCTGCTTTATTTTTAATTGGATTTTTTGTTTCCAAATCTTTTTTTATTGCACCTAATTCTACCGAAAATCCAACTGTAACCGACATAAATTCAAATCAGCAAAAGACACCAAAAACTAACCCTATGCCTGGTGAAAATCTTCGAGAAAACAACCCAACTACTATTTCATCATCGGATGACGTAGTTACATATTCAAAAGAAAGAAATGACTCTGGAGAAAAGCTTAGAGAAAATAACCCGAATACTAGTTCGTCAACTGATGCTGTAGTTACTAATTCAAAAGAGAAAAAGGACAACATTGAAAATAGAAATGAAATAAATTCTATTTCAAACAAATCAAAAAAAGTAATTGTTGAAAGAAAATTTGAAAATCAAAATACCTCTAAAAATAAATCAAATGGAAAGAATACCAAATCGTTGCTAGATGAAAATATCCTTTACAAATCTGAAAATGAAATTGCAATAAACAATGAAAATAAAAACGGGATGTCTTCAAAAAAAGACACAAAATCAGTTAGTAATCTAGACGAAAAGGCAAAGCAAATTGTTCCATCAGAAGACGTTGCAAACAATTCAAAAACTATAAATCTTGAGGATTTAAAAAATAATAACTCAATGGCCGCTACTACTGAAGTTGAGAAAAAAACTAACGATTCTGTTATAAAAAACAGCGTTGTTACCAATGCGTTGGAAGAATTGCTAAATGAAAAAGAAAGCAAAACAAAGCAGGAAGCTAAAGTAAATAGGTGGCAACTTACTTCAAATGTTGCCCCTATTTTCTTGGGTTCAATTTCAAATGGTTCGGCCATTGACCCCGTACTTGATAACAATTCCAAAACTTATAATACCAGCGTTGGCTTTGGTCTTGGAGTTAGTTATAGTGCTACTTCAAAATTATCGGTTAGAACAGGATTAAACAAAGTCAATATGAGTTACAACACCAATGATATTATGTTCTTTGCAAGTATAGAATCTCGAGGGCTAAAGGGTGTAACGCCAACTCGTTCAAGTGCAATGATGGAAATACATAGTGCGATTTCAAATAATAATTCTGTTAATTCAGCATCGGAAAACGCAATGTTACCTTTTGAAAGTGCTCTTTCACAACAAAACACAGGTTATCTCAATCAAGAAATTGGTTATTTAGAAATGCCATTGGAAATGACTTATATGCTGGTTAATAAAAAATTTGGGCTCAAAGTAATTGGTGGTTTTAGTACATTGTTGCTTCAAGAAAATGCCATTACTGTAGTTTCAGATAATAATTCGATGCTTCTAGGTAAAGCCAATAATTTGAATAATATTCATTTTAGTACTAATCTTGGACTAGGAATAAAATATGGTTTTATGAAATCTTTTGAGTTTAATGTTGAACCAACTTTTAAATATCAGTTAAATACTTATAGTTCGGGCTCTGGCGATTTCAAACCCTATATTTTTGGCATTTATAGTGGGGTTAGTTATAAATTTTAGTTTTGTTAATGGGTTATAATATTAGTTAATTGTTGTTATTGCTGCCAAGTAATAACTAAAAAGAGGTCCAAATTTGGATCTCTTTTTAGTTTATGTCATTTTCTAATTCATCCAAAATTACATTACGCACCGTTTCTTTCACCGTTTTTTTATAATCGGGATGTTGATTTTTTGTTTCAAAAAAACGATGAACCTTTACACGCATTACTCCTGGGCTTCCGCTAAAAAATGTGTACGAAAAAAGTCTTTTGTTATCATAAAAAGTCATAGGAACAATAGGGATTTCATGTTCAACTGCCAAACGAAAAGCGCCGTCTTTGAAACTGTCTAAAACAACACTTTCATCGGGAACGCCGCCTTCTGGAAAAATACAAATACTCAATCCTTGTTGTAATCTGTTTTGAGCTCGTTCAAAAACAGCCATTCTACTTTTAGAACTACTTCTGTCCACAAGAATACAAGTTCGTTTATAGAAAAATCCAAATAATGGAATTCTGGCTAATTCTGATTTGCCTACAAATACAAAAGGATTCTTTACCACAGAGAGTATTAGCATGATATCAGCCATCGAAGTATGATTAGCAACAAACATATAGCTTTTGCCTTCTTCTGGTTCCTGTTCAAAATTAACTTTAGTTCTAAAACCCATACCAAACAAAATAAATTTTGCCCATATTCGAGCCATCACAAAAAAATAGGGATACCATTTTTCTTTAAGAATAGAAATAAATAGAAATGGAAACATGACAATGATAGGAATCGCCATCAAAATGTAGAACCAAACACGATATAGTATCCAAAAAACAATTTTCAAAGCTTTCATAGTGTCAAATGTACTGAATGCTATGCGATTTTTGATACAAAAGTTTAACTTTGCGGTTAACCAATACTGAAATTTAGAACAAAATTCAGAACAAATTAATACAGCATACGATGTCAAAAATATTAACCGGAATTCAAAGTACAGGCACACCACATTTAGGAAACCTTTTGGGAGCAATTATTCCTGCTATTGAATTATCACAAAATCCAGCTAACGAGTCGTTTCTTTTTATTGCCGATTTACATTCGGTTACTCAAATAAAAAACGGAAATGAACTGCGTCAAAACACCTTCAGCACAGCAGCAGTTTGGCTGGCTTGTGGTTTGGATGTCACCAAAGTTGTTTTTTATCGTCAAAGCGATGTACCCCAAACAGCTGAATTGTCTTGGTATTTAAGTTGCTTTTTCCCATTTCAAAGATTAACGCTGGCACATTCTTTCAAAGATAAAGCCGATAGATTAGAAGATGTCAATGCTGGTTTATTTTCCTATCCCATGTTGATGGCTGCCGATATTTTACTGTATGATGCCAATTTTGTCCCCGTAGGGAAAGACCAAATGCAACATATCGAAATTACTCGTGATGTGGCTTCGCGGTTTAATCATCAAATGGGAGAAACTTTTGTACTTCCCGAAGGAAAAGTGCAGGAAGAAACGATGTATGTACCAGGAACTGATGGCTTAAAAATGAGTAAATCTCGTGGAAATATCATCAATATTTTCCTTGAAGACAAAGCGTTGCGCAAACAAATCATGAGCATAGAAACCGATAGCACTCCGCTTGAAGAACCCAAAAACCCTGACGCATGCAAAATATTTGCAATCTATAAATTGGTTGCCAATGCGGAACAAATTGCAGATATGAAAACCAAATATGCCAATGCCAACAAGGATTTTGGTTACGGTCATGCCAAGCAAGCTTTGTTCGAATTACTCCTTGAAAAATTCAAAACTGAAAGAGAAAAATACAATTACTACATGAGTAATTTGCCCGAAGTTGATGCTTTATTGAAACAAGGTGCAACAAAAGCTGGAGCAATTGCCGATGGTGTTTTGCAAAGAGTGAGGGAGAAGTTGGGGTTTAAATAGATTACTTCTTAGACTTATCCAACGGATTTATACTTGCTCCTTGTGATTCTATATTTAAATTTCCATTTGTAAATGTAATTACCGCATCATTCAAAAAACGATAATCTGTTTCGAGAATTTCTTTTGCCGCTGGAATTAACTCACTAAAACGGTATTCTACCACTGAATGATTTCTTATAAATAAGTTCTTATTGGCCTCCGTTTGAAAAGTTCCCCATTTTTTGCCTGCATATAAATTAAAAATCGTTTCCGAATAACTACTAGTAAAGTTAATCTCTAGATTATCTCCTGCTTTTATAAAATGAGCACTTTTGGGCATTTTTATAGAATCGAAAAGCACTGCATTTTCAAGCAAAACCATGTCATAATTGGTGTTATTGGTTACTGTAATGTAATGATTACTGTCGCCACTTGGTGGATTTTGATAAAACGTTTCGAAAGGATTATCCCCTGTTTTTAGAGTACTATTTTGTTTTAGTTGTTTAATTTCTGTTTCCTTATAACTGGTTAAAAAAACCTGAAAACTATCAATTGCATATTTCATGTTGGTGTAGTATCGATCTATTTTTCGTGGTTCTGGTTTGTATTCAGTTTCATCATCATACGTAACCTCATCATTACTGTAGCTATTAAAATCATGCGAATTAAAAAAAACTACTATTCGTATAAAAACAAATAGCCCAACCACCACATAAACCCAGGTTAAGTTTCTCTTTTTCGGAACATAAGCTTCAAATTTAGTGTCAGCTATGTCTTTATTTCTTCTAATTTTTTGAGTAAAATCGTCATCAAAAGCAGTATAGTTATTGATGGCTAAAAAGGTTTTGTTTGCTAATTCCGAATTTGAATCTTGATTAAAGATAGACGTAATTGCCTCAAACAAATCCTTAACTTTTTGTTCTATTTCCTGATCTTTTATCTGACTTAGAAACGAAAAAAAATGGCGGTCTTTAATATATAAAATCTTAGAAAAATTACCGTAGGGTGGTTTTATAATTTTAATAGCATCATCTAATTTATCTAATGCATACTGTTTTATTGTAAAATTTAATTGCTCTGGAAAACACTTATGCGCTTCTACCAAAACACCAATTTTTTCAAAGGTGTTGGCTTCTAGATTCTGAGTAAAAAACAAATTCAATTCATTGCCAAAAAACTGCTGAACAAAAGCTTTTACTTTATCTAATTCAAAAGATTGAAATTCGTTAGAGAAATAAGTTCTTGGATAGTCTTTGTTGGCAAAAAAATTAAATAATACTCTATTGTTTAATACCGCCTGAAACGATACAACATCGCTTTTTAGTGCTTTTAAAAGTGAGGTGATATCTGAATCTTCAATTTCTGGATTGTCTTCCTTTTGTGCAATTAATTGTTTTTTTAATTGTATAAAATCGGCTCTAGATAAAGTGCCGATTTTTGATTTATCAAGTGAAATCGTTTCTAATAATGCAATTATATTCATCTGTATAAACTCTATTTAAAAGCAAAAGTAATGGATAATTTTAAATTAAACGGCTTCAAACAATTTCCCTGGCAAAGGTCGAATCACACCTTTCAATTCCATATTCAGCAAAATAGAAGAGATTCTATAAATAGGAAAGTCACATTCGAGGGCAACAATATCCAAAAGTTGCTTCCCGTTTTTTTGGAGGTAATCATAAATTTTTTGTTCCTCGTTATCCAAGGAAACGAATAGCTGTTTTTGAATCGCTTTGTCATTACTTGATTTTGAAGCTGTCTCCAATTCCCAGCCCAAATTATAAATCAAATCGGCAGCCGAAGTCATAAGATTTGCGCGTTGTGTTTTGATTAAATCATTACAACCTTGACTAAATTTATCCGTAATTCTTCCCGGCACGGCAAACACATCTCTGTTGTAATCGTTGGCAATATTGGCAGTAATTAACGAACCCCCTTTTTCGGCACTTTCTATAACAATTGTGGCTTCACTCATTCCGGCTACAATGCGATTTCTTCGAACAAAATTTTCTTTGTCGGGATTGGAATTACTCCAAAATTCCGTTAAAAAACCGCCGTTTTGTTCCATTTTGGCAACATATTTTTTGTGTGTTTTGGGATAAATTTGGTTTAATCCGTGTGCCAACACACCAATGGTTTGTAAATTATTGTCTATTGCCGCTTGATGCGCTACAATGTCAACGCCATAAGCAAATCCGCTAACGATTATTGGGTTAAAAATGGCTAAATCTTCTATTAGTTTTTTACAAAATTCGGTACCATACGATGTGATTTGTCTAGTTCCAACAATACTTATTATTCTTCGGCTTTCGAAATTGATATTTCCTGCCGAAAAAAGTAAAATTGGTCCATCAATACAATGTTTCAATTTATCAGGATAGTTGTCATTTTGATAATACAAAACATTATAATTTTCATTCTGAATAACTTGCAATTCCTGTTCTGCCTTTTCAAAAATGGATTTATCTTTTAAATTTTTAATTAATATGTCTCCAATTCCGTCAATGAACTTTAACTGCTTGGATTTGGCATGGAAAATATTTTCTGCTGATCCGCAGTGATTTATGAGTTTTTTGGCCACAATATCGCCAACTCCTTCTACTCTTAATAACGCTAAAATATGGAATAACTCTGTCGAATTCATGTATTGCAATTACTACACAAATTACTACTATTTTATTTGAATTGTTAATAAAAATTGTGAATATTTTTTTGATACTACTATTGTTTCTCTAAATTTGTTGCCATGAAGATTGAACAATACATTTCCCAATTATTATACCGTTATCAGTGTGTTACCGTTCCAGGATTTGGTGCGTTTCTGACTGAATTTCAATCGGCACAATTGGATGAAAGTTCACATTCTTTTTATCCTCCAAAAAAATTAATTTCATTCAATCCTTATTTGAAAAACAATGATGGATTACTAGCCAATCATTTGGCGCAAGCCGAAAAAATGACCTATGAAATTGCAGTAAGTGCCATTCAAAATGAGGTATCACATTGGAAAACAAAAATTCAAGAATTTGGCTATTTTTCAATCAAAAACATTGGTGATTTTTCGTTAAACTCCGAAAAAAATTTAGTGTTTGTTCCTGTTGATCAAACGAATTATTTGAAAGAATCCTTTGGATTAAGCTCATTTGTTTCTCCAGCTGTAAAACGCGAAGTTTATAAAGAACTCGTTGAATCCATTGAGGAGAAAGCACCTATCGCTTTTACTCCAAAACGAAGAAGAAATTTTTCTGCATTGAAATATGCTGCTGCTTTTACGATTTCTTTAGGATTGATGGGTGTTGTAGGATACAAATTGTATGAGAATTATTTAAACCAAATTGAACAACAAACCCTGATTGTGCAGTCAAATGTTCAGAAAAAAATAAATCAAAAAATTCAAGAAGCGACGTTTTTCATCGAAAATCCTTTACCTAGTGTTACCTTAACTTTGCCAAGCGAGAAAAAACCTTATCATGTTGTTGCAGGAGCATTTCGACTAGAAACTAATGCCGAAAATGCATATAATTCGTTATTAAAGCTTGGATTTAAAGCGAAAAGATTGCCTGTCAACAAACACGGTTTACATCCTGTTTTATACGGAAGTTACGCATCATACGGCGAAGCTCGAGAAACCATGAAGGACATTCAAAAATTAGACAACAAAGACGCTTGGCTATTGATACAAGAATAAAATATTCCCGAGAAATCGGGATTTTTTGTTTTCTGTAATTACCTTTGTCAAAAATCTTGCTATGAACCCAAAACATCCTTCAGAATCTTTAACCGTTTTAACCGATTTAGTTTTACCAAGCGAAACCAATCCTTTAAATAATCTTTTTGGAGGTGAATTATTGGCTAGAATGGACAGAGCCGCGAGTATTGCTGCTAGAAGACATTCTCGCCGAATCACGGTTACTGCATCTGTCAATCATGTGGCGTTTAACAAATCAATTCCTCTTGGAAGTGTGGTAACGGTGGAAGCTAAAGTTTCGCGTGCTTTTACTACTTCTATGGAAATATATCTTGATGTTTGGTTAGAAGATAGAGAATCGGGAATTAGAAGCAAAGCCAATGAAGCTATTTATACTTTTGTGGCAGTTGATGAAACTGGAAATCCTGTTCCTGTTCCTCAAATTGTTCCCGAAACCGAACTGGAAAAAGCGAGATATGACGCTGCGCTGCGCAGAAAACAATTGAGTTTAGTACTTGCCGGAAAAATGAATCCGCATGATGCTACGGAGTTGAAAGCGTTGTTTTTGTAAGGAACTTTTAAAATCACAACTCATTTCCTGTCGGTTTAGTTATTGTTTCATACTGGTTCAAGAATAAAAAATACTTATGGTTTTACACCTTTTTTTATACTTTTCTATTAAAAAAGAGAGAGAAGAATTTTGGTAAAAAAATATAAATAAGAATTGAAGCAAAAAGTAACAACCACTGATCCAAAATATATTTGCCTCCTGTTTTCCATTTATAATAAATAATACTCATTATTAGGTTATTAAAAAAAATGAAGAAAACAGTATATGCAGGAAATAATAAATACAATGCGTCAGGTTTAATAAATGTCCAATAAATATAAGTTAACATTCCTATACCAGTAGCCATATAATTTAAAAACTTTAAATGTTTGAATTTATTTAATTTAATATCTGATAAAACAAAAAAAGAAAAAATTGAAATTAAAGTTAATCCAAATAGTATATTTAAAAACAATATGTAATAACCATTAAAATACTTTATACTTAACTTAAATTTCAAATCAATTAGTAAAAAAAAGACAAATAGTGTAGTTAAAATAATTGCTGCTTTTTTCATTTTATTTTCCATGATTAATTACATCCCAATTCACTAATGGATACTTCACCTCTTAAATATTGGCGAACTTTATTCCATGCTGGTCTCCAAATTCTATTTTCGTTTGATGATGGTGTTATTGAACTACCATTATTATTTTGAACAAAATTATGAACTTTAATTTTTAAACTGTTCCATAAACTGTCTGGATTTTCAAACGGATTAGAAAACATTGTCCCATTCTCAGCAATAATAGATTCTAATCCATCAGTCATTCTATCAGCAGCTCTGCTAAAAAAGGTATAAGAACCATTAGGATTTTGAACTATACCAAATTCTCTATTTCCACTAACAGGATGAATTCCATCTTGACCTTGATTTACTCCCCAAGGCACTTGAATTGTTGTAAAGGTCCAAGATGTAGTATTGTATTGCGAACAAATAACAGAACCATCTCCAGCTGGCAAAGGAATATTGATGTGTATTATTGCGCCAATAGGATTGTTTGAATACCAAATTTGTGATTCATCAATGCCTGTAATTGTAGATGGAGAAAACTCAGAAATATCGGTATTAACAAATAGATTTATATTTCTTCTTATGTAATTTAAAAATTGTGTAGGAGTAAATTGTTGACCTGTACTTGGATTGTTCGGCAATTGATTTATTGTTAAAGGAAAATAATCTAAATTGATTGCTGCACCTTTTGCATTGCTAATTGTTTGTATATCAAAAACACCAAAAAATTGACTATCCAAATTCTCTATTTTGTTTATGACCGATTGCGGAGGGATAAATTGAGTTAAGCTTTGCCAAGCAGGGATTTGGTCACAAGGTATATCAATTAACAAATTAGGATTGTCTTGTATAGCTATTTTAAGGTCAATCCATCTTTTTGAAATATCTTTACTTTCATCACCACATCCATTAGTAATAATATAATTTTCAATTTCAGATCTTTCACTACTGTTGCTATTATCTTGCCACCAATCTTTCTGCGCTAAACTCATTGATCCTACAAAACTTGTAGCAAGATCACGTAAACATTTATCCTCCGGCTCAACAACACCAATACTTCCATCAGGACTGCACGGATTGAAGCCAATTCTGCATATATAGTAATAATATGTAAGTACTATTGTTAAAGTGTATCCTGGATTACTACCATCGCCACATCTCGAATTAAAATAACTGGATAGACTGCTATAACTATCGCCACAGGAACATTCAAAGGTCGTAGCTACTGATGCACAGTTCGAACCACCACCACCGCTACCACCCGTATTACCACCTGTAGGGCTACCTGGTGTTGGTCCTAATGCGCCACCGCCACCAGAAGGATTGGAGACATTGGGATCGATTGGTTCTATTGGATAATTTATTTCTATTGGATCACAAGGATCAGCTATTGGTGATATTGCTTTAATTTTACCTTTAAACTCATTGAATGTTTTAACCCCAGCATTATACTCTTCCGCAAAAGCTTCTGTCATTTCATATTTCATTATCGTAGCTTTAGGTTCATCATGATTATCAGTTAGCACTAAATTATGAAATGTTTTATAATTATCGTCAGGATGATTTACAATTTTAAAAGTATAATTTTTTACCCCTAAAGAGTCTATAATAAACAAAATTGTATTATAATCAATTTCAGGCAACGAACTACTTGTTCGCATTTGAAAATTTGACAATGATAATTTATTGGAAAATTTCCTTTTTAATATGTTATAAGTCTCTCGCGCCTCTTTACCTGTTAACTTTTTAATAGTTTTTGTGCTTTTTGTACTTCCATGTTTCTCTTTTAAATATATGCCCTCAGCTTCACAACTAATTAAAAAAAATAGTGGTAACATAATCAGTATTCTGCACAATGTTTTAACTATCATCATACTGTAAGTATCTAATTTGTTCTGTAGAAAAATATCTTACACGAAATTATTAGCAATTTTATTTAAAATGTATTCAGAATTGAATAACTTTAAACCGAAAACAAATAATTTATGAGTGTAGGAATTAAAATCAAGAGATTAAGAGAGAATAAAAAAATGTCACAAGTAGAACTTTCGACAATTTTAGGTATTTCGCAAACCAAATTATGTAATATAGAAAGTAATGAAGATAAAAGTATCGACTTTAATCTAATGGATAAAGTTTGTAAACTATTTAATGTTGGTTTTGAATATTTTCTTAATGAACAACAGATAAACAATGTTGAACGTAATGAAGGTGGCGTTGTAGGTAGCAATTATGGCAATGTTTATCATTATTCTGATAAAATAGCTGAACAAATAAAATCTTTGGTAGCAGAAATAAAATTAAAAGACCAAAAGATTATTACTCTTGAAAATCAAATTGAAAAACTTAAAAAATAATACATCAATCTATCTTCCTGATAACCATGAAGAAGGATTAAAATAAGTGGTGTTTTGAGAAACCATAAACTTTAGCGTTGTTTTTCCATCACCATCAGTTCTTATTTTTCCTATGCTTTGTTTTGCCGAAACTTTCTCACCTACTTCTACAGTTACAGAACTTAGATTTTGATAAATGGTAAAAAAGTCGCCGTGTTTTACAATTACAGCTTTCTTTAACGGCGTGATAAATTGCACTTGTGTCACTTCTCCCGAAAATACTGCTCTTGCATTTGAGCCATTATCAGTAGTTATTTCAATACCACTGTTGTGAACAGTTAAGGATTTAAAAATAGGATGTGGTTGATCACCATATCCAAGCGTTACTACGCCTTTTTCCACTGGCCAAGGTAGTCTTCCTTTGTTGGCTTTAAAATTATCTGACACTAATTTTCCTTCTGGTGTTAAAACAATTTTTGTGGATGTTTCAATGGCTTTCTTTTCAGAAGCTGTAGCTTTTGGATTTGCTTTGGCATTAGCAGCAGCTGTTTTTTTATTGGCCGAAGCAATAGCCTGGCGTATCAATTTTTGAATTTGCGCGTCTATTTTCTTCGTTTCTTGCTGTTTTTTCTTGATTTCAGCTGAAATTTTTACTCTGTCTTTTTTGATTTGATTGGCAATTTTTTCTTGCTCTTGCTTTTCTTTTTCAAGTTCTTGTTTTTCTTTTTCGTTTTCAACAATTAGTTTTTCTTTTTCGCTTTTTTGTGCACCAATTTTTTCGTTATAAACGATAAGCTCTTTTGTTTTACCTTTTATTTCTTCGCCCTGCATTTTTCTATAACTAGCATATTGTTTCATATACTGCGCTCTTTTATAGGCTTGCAAAAAGTTTTGAGATGACAATAAAAACATAGCTCTGCTTTGCTCTGAACGACTTTTATATGACTTTACAATCATCTCAGCATAGTCTTTTCGTAATTGTTCCAGGTCGCGATTGAGTTGGTTTATTTTTAACTGATTGGTATAAATATCGTTACTCAAGAGTTTGGTTTGCTTCTCGGTAGTTTTTATTAATTTTTCTTTTAACCCTATTTTTTCTTTTTGAATTTGTAACTGAGTAACTATTGATTTTTCTTTACTTTTCACCGATTGTAATAATTGCTCTTTCTCTTGAATTTCAAGTTGAATCTTTGCTTTTCTTTCTTCCAATTGTTCTTGTGTTGTGGGTTGACCCCACAATGGTGTTGCTAAACAAAAAAAGAGTAGGAATAAAAAGATTTTTGGCATAATAAGATAAATTTTGGCAAGTCTATTTTATAAAAATTCTATCATAACCATCAGGAACGCTGTAAGGAAATGAAAGGTCTTCGTTTAAAGTAATTGAATTATAATCTATTGAAATTTCTGTTTTCCCTTTCTTTTGCACTGCATTTATAAACAAGTTTGAAGGTAAGAATGAGGTAGTATACTCCTGAAAATTAGAATAATTTACTTCAAACATTCTTTGTTTTTCGGCTTGTACTATTTGTTGTTTTTTTAATAAATATTTATCTGTTTCAAAGGAAAATGATTTTTCTGTATTATTTTCTACATTATTCAATTTATAAAATTTGTCTATAAAAACAGTGGTATAATTTGCTTTTGTCATGTCATCAATAGGTTCGCCAAGTAGCATATTTTGTATTTTAATAAAGTCTAAATCAGTTCCAAGCCATTGACTCAACGATTGATAATCGCCTTCAAAATAGGTGCCATTCATTTTTTCATAATACTTCACTTGACTAGGTGTTATCAAAGCTTTTGCCATGGTAATTCCGAGAAAGCGAATGCTTACTAAAATCTTTTCGTCTTTTTTTATTTTGATTTCGGCGGAAACGTTTTGTGATTGATTTTCATCTTTATATTTTGCGCTGGATCTTATATATAACGTAGAAAATTCTTTTTTATTATCGTAATGATTTTGAATTATTTTTTTAGAACTCATTGATTTTTCATCTGTAGAATCTTGTATTATTGTGTTTGAATCAACAAGCACTGCTTTTGACTTACAAGACAGTAATAAAACGAATACCAACAAGTAGCTCCAGTTTTTCATTATTTTTTTTGCTTTTTAATAAGTTCATTAGCTTTTGCAAAATACTTTTCTTTCTTCTTCATATCGCCCAAACCATTATAGGATTCTCCTAATTGTATGTTGAAATTAATTTCCAAAGCCGCATTGTCAATAACAAAATCCAAGCCAGTTTCAAGAAACTCAGCTGCTTTCTTATAATTACTCAACTGATTGTTAGCCAAACCTGCATAATAATAAAACTCTGGTTGGGTTGGGAAGAGTTGTGATAAATCGTCAGCTTTTTTGGATAATATATCAAACTGTTGTTTCTCGGTGACAGCTTGAAGTATCAAAAGCTGTGTCTCTATATCTTCTTCGGCATTTTTTATATGCATTTCAAAATACTTGATGGCTTTTTCCCAATTGGCTTTTGAATAATAAAATTTGCCTATTTCTTTAGCCACTTTCACCTCTTTATCGTTATCAAAATAAGAAATGGCTTTGTCTAAATCGGGCTCGTATTTTGGGTTATTTTTAGCATAGATTAAAAATTCATTCAGCATTCGATGTTTGATTTTTGAATCTATTTTTTTACTTGGTAAAACGATATTCATGGCTTTCACGGCATTATCACCATCATTATTATTCAAATGAAATTTAAACAAGCTCACTTGCGCCCAATCAGAAGTTGGAATAGCTGTCTCTAATTTTTTAGCAATTTCCAATGCTTTCTCTTCTTGATTGCTTTGTGAATACATATAAATCAAAGAAATATAATTGGACTCTTCTTTTGGGTTTTTTTTAATTTGTTCCAATAAATTATTTTTTTCCGCCGATTGATATTTGGCATCTTTCAGAATTTCTGCCTTATACAATTCCCGTTTATCCGATTTCCCCACTTTATCATTCAACTCATTGATTAATTCTAGGGCTTTGTCAAACTGTTGCGTATTCATATACAATGACACCAAGTCTTCTTTATACTCTTCTTTGAATTCTACCAGTTTTTCAACAATAATTATCGATTGATTATAATCATGCGTTGCATAGCAAACGTCGTACATTCCAACCCAAGCCCAACGGTTTTTGGGATCCATCTGGGTTACTTTTTCAAAATTGTCGTAGGCGTCTTTATATTTTTTTTGAGATAAATAGTTTTTCCCTAATTCAAAATAAACTACCGCATTGTTAGGTTCTAATTCTTTGCATTGCTGAAGAGCTTCAAGCGCTTTGTCATAATTCTCGATGCTCTTTTGCTTTAAAGATTCATAAAAATAATTTTGAAATTTATTGTCTACTGCAGCCACATCTTGAGGTTCGGTTTGAGCCATAAGTAAACTAGGAATAAAAATCATCCCCAACATTTGCCAATAAATTTTTATTTTTTTCATTTTTTGCTGAATTAAATTTCAGTATCAAAATTATTCTAAAACAGAGTAATCCCCAATACTAATGCTTGTAAAATTACCATCAAAATTCACATGATTCCCTATCATGGCATTATCTAAATGAGCATTTTTTATATGAGCGTGTGTTTGAACTAAGCTGTTTTTAATTGTTGTGTTTTGAACATGACAGCCATCGCCTAAAGACACATTTGGTCCAACAGTGGCGTTAATTAAAACTACATTTTTCCCAATGTAGCAAGGAGAAATTATGGTTGAATTCTCCAATTTTACATCATAATCTACCAAGTGTACTCCATCACTGTGTAAAAATCCTAACATTCTGCTATTGGTTTCTACCGTAACGTCTTTATTGCCACAGTCCATCCATTGGTCTACTTTTCCTGGAACAAATTTCATGCCTTTTGCCATCATTTGCTTTATTCCATCGTTAATTTGGTATTCGCCACCGTGAATAATGTTGTTGTCCAACACATATTGCAATTCATTTTTTAAAATAGCAACATCTTTAAAATAATAAATTCCAATTACCGCTAAATCGGAAACAAACTCCTTGGGTTTTTCTACCAATTCAATAATTTCTCCCTTGGTATTTAGGTTTACCACGCCAAAAGCTTCGGGTTGCTCCACTTGCTTAACCCAAATTACACTATCGGCTGTTTTGTCTAAATCAAAATCGGCACGAATTAAAGTGTCTGCATAGGCAATTACCGCTGGTCCGCTCAAAGAATCTTTGGCGCACATAATCGCATGACCCGTTCCCAATGCTTCATTTTGATAGTAAATCGTTCCTTTTGCTCCGAGTTTTTGAGCTATTGCTATGAGTTCTTCTTCTACTTTTTTGCCAAAACTTTCATGGATGACAAACGCTACTTCATCTATTTTCTGATTTAAAACGCCAGCAATATCTTCAACTAAGCGGTGAACTATGGGTTTTCCTGCTATGGGAATTAATGGTTTTGGGATGGTTAACGTGTGTGGTCTTAATCTGGAACCGCGACCTGCCATAGGTACTATTATTTTCATAAAAATTGTATTAAGATTTGAGTATTAAGTATTAAGACTGAAACTGCCTACTAATTACTGAACACTGATTACTATTTCACTCCTGTACTTCCAAAACCACCTTCGCCACGAGTTGTTTCAGACAATTCTTCAACTGAAATCCATTCGGCGCGTTCGTGTTTGGCGATGATTAATTGGGCTATTCTTTCGCCGTTTTCAATGATAAAATCTTCTTGGGATAAATTTACTAAAATCACACCAATTTCGCCACGATAATCAGCATCTACTGTTCCTGGAGAATTGAGAACGGTAATTCCTTTTTTGGCTGCCAGTCCGCTTCTTGGTCTTACTTGCGCTTCGTAACCGATTGGCAATTCAATAAAAAGTCCGGTTTTTACGATAGCTCTTTCCAGTGGTTTTAGTTCTATTGGTTCAACCAAATTCGCTCTTAAATCCATTCCGGCTGACGCAATGGTTTCGTAATTGGGTAAATCGTGTTGCGATTTATTGATTATTTTTATTTGCATATTCTATGTTTTGCCACAAAGTCACTAAGACTCGAAGGTTATTTATTTTTTTCTTTTAATGATTCTAAGTAAGGTTTCTTTTTCGTTGTGGTAAATAAAGTATAAAAATAGCGATAGTAAAACTATCTTAATTAAATAATTTTCTCTTAAAACCGGAATATAAAACGAAATAGCGGAAAACAAAATCGTAATTCCTAAATATTTCAAAATAACATTCATTTCATAGGGAATCGGATAGTTTTTTTGACCTAACTGATAGGATATAATCATCATGCTACCATAAGCCGCAATAGTTGCAATGGCCGAGCCATAATAAGACATGGTCGGAATTAAAATCCAGTTCAGAATCAATGTTATTGCTGCGCCAATTAATGAAATATAAGCGCCTATTTTAGTCTTATCTATAAGTTTATACCACACAGAAAGATTAGTGTAAATACCAAGAAAGAAATTAGCCAAAACAATTAACGGAACCACTTTCATCGCATCCCAATAAGTATCATTTGGCACCAAAACCTGTTTCAGTAAATCCGCAAAAACAATCACAAACAAACTAATGAACGCGCCAAAAATGACAAAATATTTAGTAATAATGGCATAGGTTTGTGCTGCGTTTTCATTGCTGGCATGACTAAAAAAAAATGGTTCAATACCCAAAGTATAAGCATTTCTGAAAAGTACCATAAACATCCCAATTTTATAACATGCAGAATAAGCCCCGATTTCTGAAAGCGGAACGTGCATCCAATCTAAAAGGATTTTGTCAAAATGTTCGTTAATGGCAAAAGCAATTCCGGCGAACAAAATTGGCAAGCCATAAGTCATCATTTTTTTCCAAAGTACTACATCAAACTTCCAAGAAATGCTAGTATAATTTGGTATTAAAACCATAAGTGTGACAAAACTTGCGACCAAATTAGAAATGAAAATGTATCCTACTTGAAAGTTTTCGAAGTAAATCGTATTTAAAAAACCATTTGGATTATTGGCGGCCAAACTTGGTAAAAAAGCCAAAAAGAAAACGTTCAGCAAAAGCATTATTGAAACATTTGCCATTTTTATGGCTGCATACTTTATTGGTTTGCTTTCGGCACGCAATTTTGAAAATGGGACAATTGCTAGGGCATCAAACGCTAAAATCCAGATGGTGTATGTAATATATTCAACTTTAATATCAGACCATACCGCTAATGTGTGCCTTGATAATAAGGCTAAAACTAAAAATCCTAGAGTGGACCAAAAAAGTGATACCGTTGAAGTTGAAATAACATTTTTTTTGTTATTTTCTGCATTATAAAATCGGAAGAATGCTGTTTCCATCCCGTAAGACAAAACTACAATGAAGAAAACCAAATAGGAAAATATAACTGATACCTCACCCATTTTGCTTTTATCGGGCAAATAATATACAAACAAGGGATTTAGAATAAAGCTAATTATCCTAGGAACAACAGTCGCCAATCCGTAAATAAATGTTTGCTTGAAGAGATTTTTATATAAACTCAAAATACCTTTTTGTTAATGAAACAAAAATAGGTTTTTATTAGATTATGAAAATCCATTTTCGTCAATAGTTTTGATAAAATGAAAACCGCGCGGCACATAACCTAGATTGTAATAAAAACGGTGTGCAGGAAAATTGCCAGTAAAAGCATCCAAAACAATACAGGTGCATTGAAGTTCTTTCGCTTTTTCATCAATATAATTGGAAATTAGTTTGCCAATTCCTTTTTTACGATAGTCAGGATGCACAATAAAGTTGTCAATTTCGATATATTTCCCAGTCCATAATTTGGTTCCAAACCAAAAGCCAGTTAAACCAACACAAATTTCCCCATCAAAAACGGCTACTTGTTTGTAGCTTTTGGGAATCATGTCTTCGAGGAAAGATTTATAACGTTCGATAGCCATATTGGGATACAGCAATTGGATGGTCTCAAATTGTTCTAAAATTTGTTCAAGCGATGTAAGTTCTCTGATTTCCATTTTGGAATTTTTATTTAAAAGTAATAAAAAAAGAGCCAACGGTTGTTAGCTCTTTTTGAAAACATTTTGAATTCTAATTATCCTTTCAATGCCTCTGCACCACCAACAATCTCCAATATCTCATTGGTAATGGCAGCTTGACGCGCTTTGTTGTAGGTTAATTTCAATTGGTTTCTCAACTCCGTTGCGTTATCAGTTGCTTTGTGCATAGCTGTCATACGCGCTCCGTGTTCAGATGCAAATGAATCTCTAATGGCTTTGTATAATTGTGTTTTCAATGATTTTGGAATCAAAGTCAATACAATTTCTTCTTTGGAAGGTTCAAAAATATAGTCTCCAGCAGCAACTAGAGTGTTTGATTGTATTGGTGCTAATGGCAAAAATTGTTCAGTTTGAACGATTTGTGTCGCTGCATTCTTGAACTGATTGTATACAATTTCGATTTTGTCATAGTCACCCGCAATAAATTTTTCTGTTAATAAATCAGAAATCGCAGCTACATTATCAAAAGTTAATTGATCAAAAACCTCGCTTTTGTTGTCAATAACTGTGTTTGTTTTTCTTAAAACATCGTTTCCTTTTTTACCGATAGCCAAAATGTCGACTTGTTTTCCTGCGTAACTATCAGCAACAATTTTGGCTTGCTTAATTACATTAGTATTAAAAGCACCACATAAACCACGATTAGAAGTGATAGCAACAATCAATACTCTGTTTATCTGACGTTGTGAAGTATATTGACCACCAGCTTCACCATCTAGAGTAGCGCTTACACTTTGTAATAATTCCGTTAATTTTTCGGCATAAGGTCGCATTGCTGTGATAGCATCCTGTGCTTTTTTCAACTTTGCAGCAGAAACCATTTTCATCGCCGATGTAATTTGCATCGTCGATTGAACGGAAGTAATTCGATTACGGATTTCCTTTAAGTTTGCCATTTGTTATAGTATTAAGATTTAAGTATCAAGTATTAAGACGTCTTTGTACTTAATACTTGATACTTAATACTTTTTTTAATTATATTTTGCTCCTATTTCCTTAGCTGCTTTTTCTAAAACATCAGTGATGTTATCATCTAATTTTCCTGCTTTTAAAGCATTCAAAGTGTCTCTGTGCTTGTTGTTCAAGTATTCCAAATAATCTTTTTCGAATTCTTTTACTTTGTTTACAGGAACGTTTCTCAATAAGTTTTTAGAACCAACATAAATAATAGCTACTTGGTCTTCCACTTTATAAGGGTCGTTAACGGCTTGTTTCAAAATTTCAACGTTTCTTTTTCCTTTTTCAATTACATTTAAAGTTACTGCATCCAAATCGGAACCAAATTTTGCAAACGCTTCCAATTCACGGAATTGTGCTTGATCTAATTTTAAGGTACCTGCCACTTTTTTCATCGATTTAATTTGAGCATTCCCACCCACACGAGATACTGAAATACCTACGTTAATTGCAGGACGAACACCTGAATTAAACAAATCTCCATCCAAGAAAATTTGACCATCTGTAATCGAAATTACATTAGTTGGGATATATGCAGAAACGTCACCCGCTTGTGTTTCAATAATTGGTAAAGCGGTTAATGAACCACCACCTTTTACGATTGGTTTCAAATTATCAGGCAAATCGTTCATGTTTTTTGCGATATCATCATCAGCAATCACTTTACATGCTCTTTCTAATAAACGAGAGTGTAAGTAAAAAACGTCTCCAGGATAGGCCTCACGACCTGGTGGTCTTCTTAATAAAAGAGAAACTTCACGGTAAGCTACTGCTTGTTTTGATAAATCATCATAGATAATCAAAGCAGGACGACCTGAATCTCTAAAATATTCTCCAATTGCAGCTCCAGCCATTGGCGCGTATACTTGCATTGGTGCAGGATCAGAAGCATTTGCGGCTACAATTGTTGTATAGGCCATTGCGCCTTTTTCTTCTAATGTTTTTGCAATTAAAGCTACAGTTGACGCTTTTTGTCCAATCGCAACATAGATACAAAACACGGGTTGACCAGCGTCATAAAATTCTTTTTGGTTCAAAATGGTATCAATACAAACCGTAGTTTTACCTGTTTGACGGTCACCAATTACCAATTCTCTTTGTCCTCTTCCAACTGGAATCATGGCATCGATAGATTTAATTCCCGTTTGTAATGGCTCCGTTACTGGTTGACGGAAGATAACTCCTGGCGCTTTTCTTTCCAATGGCATTTCGTATAATTCGCCACCGATTGGTCCTTTACCATCAATTGGGTTACCCAAAGTATCCACAACACGACCAACGATTTGCTCACCTACTTTTAAAGAAGCAATACGTTGCGTTCTTTTTACGGTTGATCCTTCTCGAATTCCTGTTGATGGTCCTAAAAGTACCACACCCACGTTGTCTTCTTCAAGATTTAGAACGATGGCTTCCAATCCATTTTCGAATTGAACCAACTCACCATATTGTGCATTGGACAAACCATAAACAAGAGCGATACCATCACCAACTTGTAATACTGTACCAACTTCTTCTAACGTAGCTCCCGATTGAAATCCTTCTACTTGTTTCTTTAATATTGCTGAAATTTCAGCAGCTTTAATTTCCGCCATAATAAGTGTTATTTATCTTCCAATATTTATGTTTACTCCGGAACGTTGTGGTTCCTCTTTGATTATAATTGTATTTGTATTGTTAGTTGTCTTATTTAATCTATCTGAAAAAGGGGTTCCGTATTTCTCGATTAATCTTTGCACTTTGTCTTCATCAAAACTACCATCTTCATTGATACATTTTGAATTGTAAATAATGCCAATAACTTTTTTGAAAGTAACATTATCCAATTCAATTGAGCGATTAACTCCTAAAAACTTTATCTCGATATACGTTAAATCGCCTGTTTTATTATAATTTGTAATAGGTTCAACTCCTGGAACTTTCACAAAATTCATATAAATAATTTCTTCTTTATTAGAAATCATCATTAAACTACAATTGGCACTAAATCCTCCACAACCTTCATAATTTAACCAGACCTTATCATCAACAAGTATTTCGCCTTTTTTTAATTTAATATCTTGGGAGAAATTATTCAAGGTGATAAAAAACAAAAAAACTGTCAAAATTCCTTTCATAGTTTTTATTTAGCTACTAAACTCTCTTTTTAATTCATGCAATCCGTTTGCCACAGAAGCGTTGTACTGTTTATCGCCTATTCTTAAAATAAATCCTCCAATTATTTTTGGATCTACAATGTTTTCAATAGTTATTTTTTTGTCTGAAATCGTTGCTATTTTTGCTAATACTTTACTTTCTAAATCAGCAGTGATTGGTATAGCGGTAGTAACTTTGGCAACCTCAACATTATTCATTTGGTCGAATAACGTATTGTACTGTGAGGCAATTTGGGCTAAAATTTCAAATCGCTTATTATCGTACAACAATCTGAACAATGATTTAGTTTCCGATTGAACAGCAACAAAAACTTCTGAAAGTGCGTTCATTTTCACTTCGGATGAAATAATTGGACTTGATAAAAAATCAATCAATTCTGGGCTACCAGCAATTGAAGTAACGATAGACAACATGTCTTCGTTTACTTTAACGGCATTCCCGTTGGAAACAGAAATTTCTAAAATGGCTTTCGCATATCTAATCGCAGCTCTTGACATACCGATTAATTTAATTTTACATCGCCCAACATCTTCTCTACCAATTTGGTTTGAGATTCTTTGTTAGACAATTCGTCTTTTAATAATTTTTCTGCAATGTCTAATGATAAAGTAGAAACTTGAGCCTTCAATTCTGCCAAAGCTGCATTTTTCTCGCTTTCGATGGAAGCTTTTGCTTGTTCAATCATTTTTTGAGCAGCTGTTTGCGCTTCTGTTTTGGCATCGTTAATCATTTTGTCTTTGATTTCACGAGCTTCTTTCATCATTGCATCACGCTCTAATCTTGCATCAGCTACTAATTTCTCGTTATCTGATTTCAAGTTTTGCATTTCTTTCTTAGCATTTTCAGCAGAAAGTAAAGCATTTTTTATTCCTTCTTCTCTTTCGTTAACTGCGTCAAGAATAGGTTTCCAAGCAAATTTTTTCAATAAGAAAACAAGTGCAAGAAACAAAACTGTTTGCATTATAAACAAACCTAATGAAAACTGTCCAAATAATTCTTCCATTATATTATATCTTAAAGTTTAATTTTGTTTAATAATTAACAAAAGCTATAACCAACCGTCATAGCTTTTGTTTCTTTATTTAGTTTACAGCAAATAGAGCTGCGAAACCAATACCCTCAATAAGCGCAGCTGCAATAAGCATAGCTGTTTGGATTTTTCCAGTAGCTTCTGGTTGACGAGCGATAGCGTCCATTGCTGAACCACCGATTCTACCGATACCGATACCTGCACCGATAACTACTAATCCTGCTCCAATAATTTTAGGAATTTCCATAATGTATATATATATTTAATTAAACATTCTATTTTGATATGAGATATTAGATATTAAATTTCAGAATTATAAAATTTAATATTTGACATCAAAATATTAATGATGAGTTTCCTCATGGTGATGTTCTTCAACAGCCGAACCAAAATATAATGCAGCTAACATCGTGAAAATATAGGCTTGTAACAAGGCAACTAAAACTTCAAGCAACGACAATACAAAAGCTAATAAAAACGATAACGGACTTCCAATTGGGCTATTAAAAGTATACATCAAAGCTATTAAACTCATTAATACAATATGTCCAGCTAACATATTTGCGTACAAACGTATCATCAATGAAAATGGTTTGATTATCGTTCCCAATAATTCTATTGGAGCTAAAATAAATTTCATTGGAACTGGAACGCCAGGCATCCAGAAAATGTGTCCCCAATAATCTTTCTTTGCTGTAAAAGTTGTAATCAAATAGGTAATGATTGCTAATGAAGCTGTAAACGCAATATTACCTGTAATGTTAACGCCAAGTGGTGTTAATCCAAACATATTTAAGAACCAAATAAAGAAAAAGGTGGTCAATAAAAAGCTCATGTATTTTTTATAATGCTTCTCGCCAATATTTGGAATAGCAATATCATCTCTAATGTATAAAATAATTGGTTCGAAGAATCTACCAGCACCTTTAGCAATAGAACCGTTTTTCTTATATGATTTTCCTAAACCTGCAAATAAGGAAAACATGATTAAACCAACTAAAAGAATCATCAATACGTTTTTAGTAATAGAAAAATCTATTGGTTTGGCATTGGTTACATGTCCTTTTTCATCTTCTGTAAATGTTCCTTCTGAATCCGTTTTGTATACTTTTCCGTCGTGATGATTTATTTTATAAAAGTTTCCGTTTGATTCGGCTACTGATTCTCCGTGTTCAAATTTTGAAGAAGAAAAGAAATGAATTCCGTTATCCCATAAAATTACTGGTAATGAAAAACCAAAATGTTTCTCGCCATTTTTGCCATATGAAAAAAGATTAAAATCATGCGAATCTAATAAGTGGTGTTTCACATAATTTTTACGTTCTAAATCCGCCTTTTGATCTTCTGTTAAATTCTCTGGAATCCCATGTGCTTCATTTGATTTTTCTTGAATTTTGTGTGATGTTTCAGTAGTTACTTTTTTCGTATCTACATTCGGATTAGCAAAACAAAATAAAGGAAAACATGCAACTAATGTTGCTATAATAAAGTGGAGTGGTTTTTTTGAAATCACCATATCTGACAATTAACTTAAAATAACTTTTTTCAAATTTGGTGCAAAAGTACACTAATAATTTATATTAAAAAGTATAACTTTTATTTTTTTTGATAGAATTGTCAAATTAAGAGCAAATTATTGCTTATTGTTTAAAATTCTGATGGTTACAAGTGTTTCTATTACCAAAAAGTATACAAATATAATAAAAAAACTCATTTTTTCTATTGGTGTTTTTGGTAGGTTTAAAGTTAAAATTGGTTTTAAAAACATATATGCTACAACCATCTTTAATGTAGTGAGAAATAAAAAAGTAAACCCTACAGAATTAATGTTATTCTGTTTGACTTTATCTAAAATTAAAATAAGAAATGCAGAAAAGAAAAAGAAAAAGAAGTACAACAACGAGATTGGGTAAACGAAATCTGTTTCGTAATTTTTAGGCACAAAAAAATAAAACAACAATTTATGGATTATAAAACCTATTAGGCCTAAAAATATTAATGTGAAAATGGATTTGAATTTTTCTAAATTCATACTATTCGTTATCTGATTTGTTAATTTCCTTCAACTGTCGATTGATGTTGTAGAACGCTATAGCTACACCAAGCATGGTTAAAATCTTTACATATAAACTATGCGGATTTGTATATTTTTCATCAAGCCAACGGCCTAGGAATGAGAATAGAAAAACAATAATTCCCATTTGTAGAGGAATATTTATAAGCGTCAACCATTTGTTACGCTGTTTTTTCTTCTGTTGATTGCCCATTGTTGACCATGGTTTTTACATGTGGTTTCATAACGCAAGAGGCACTGAATTCAGCTCCCGGTTCAACTGAAAGTTTGTTGCACAAAACATCCCCTTTTATCTTAGCTTGTGCTTTTATGCTTAGCAAATCTTGAACTTGTATCTTCCCTTCAAAATGACCTTCAATGTCGGCGTTTTGACAAATAATATCGCCTATAACACTTCCTGCTGGACCAATAACTAATTTCCCTTTTGACTGAAAATTTCCAATTAATTCTCCGTCCAAACGAAAATCTGCGGGTGAAATAATATCGCCTTTTAAGGATGTCCCTTCTACAATTCTATTTGTTTTACCAAGTAAGTCGGTATATGATTTTGTTGTTTTTTTAAACATGATTTATCCTTTTTTTGGTGGTTGTCCCATTTGAGGTGATGGTGGTAATCCGAATTGATTATCGTTATCTTGGATTCCATTTTGTGGATTCTTTGGCTGATTACCATTATGTTTTTTTGAACTCTCCGGATTGGCTTGTTCTTGTCTTTGTGCTGGCTTTTCTTGTTGAGCAACGGGTGCTTTTTCAATAGTGCCATCCCAATTTGGTGGAGGTGGATTGTCTGCTAAATTACCGGCTAAGTATTCGTCTATGTTCTTTTTGATTTGAACAATTGCATAATTTTCTGCCGAAATAATTATGGCTTTTTCTTGAACTTTATAATCCTTATAATCTTTTAAAATGGAAACAATTCCTTTGGCCAAATCTTCTGAACTCATTCCATGAATTACAACAAAATTATCAGTCATGGTATAAATATCTGAAGAAATAGAAAGTTTATTCAACCCTCTGTCGGTTATGAATTTTTTAATTTTTGCTTGGAGAATTTTGGTGTTTTTATCTTCAAAATCTTTTGTGCTGTAAAGGATTTTCCAGTTTTTTGAGTCGTTTTTTGATAATTGTAAAGCTTGTAGCTTTGGTATATCTACATTCAACATCGTCTCAGATCTTTTGCCTTCTTCGCTGTTTGGATAATTGAGCGCTACAAAATTTAATGCTTTCTCATATTCGTCAAGTCCACTTAATTTCCCGATGATATTGGCTTTAAGCAATTCCATTTTTGGCACAATTTCATCACCAGCAAATCTCTCAATAGCTTGGGCTGTCTCTGCTACTACTTGCTTGTATTCTCCGCTTTGGTATTTCTTATAGATGTTTTCATAAACTACTTTTGGGGAGTCGCTTGAGTCTGCAATTTCATTTTCTGGATTTTTCAAAAGCTGAGCATATCTCGAATTTGGATATTCTGAAATAATTCTCGATTTCATTTCCTCGGCTTTGCCTTTATCAATAATTTCATAAATCTTAAACAAATTATACATTGAGGGCAAAACCAACCTTTCTTCGGGGTTGTAACTTAATAATTTTTCTAATTTATTTGCCGCTAGTTGGTATTCTTTGAACTTCTCTTTGTAAATAACCCCCAATTGAAAATACGCAAAATTTCTTTCTTTGCTCAAACTATCTATTTCGGTCTGTGACGTTGGTATTTGACTAATATAAAAATCAGGTGAAAACCTATCGTCAACAACTACTGAATCCTTTTCTGTTTTATCTCCTTTTTTATCTTCTTGTTCGAAAACTATATCTTCATTTTTTTTACTAGTCATTGACGATAACCGCCAATTATCTTGTAGTGTTCGTTTACCCCATTTTTTAATGAATTCTTTTTTTCCATAGGCAACAGTAGTTGGATTGTAAAAATAAAAATCTCCTTCACTTCCTGATGAAGGTTTACTTACTGGCGGTAAAGTTGGCTGGGGTTTGTTTTTGCTTGGGTTGTTATTAGAGTCTATTTGACCATCTGTTTTTTCTTTATTCTCTTTTATAATAGCTTCTTTTTCAGCTATTTTTTGAAGTTTTTCTTCTTGCTTTTTTAAATCTAATATATAGTTTTCAAAATAGCTTTTTTTGGCACTATCCGACATGCTAAATAAAGAAATAATACTATCATTTTTCTTTGCAATTCCTTCGTATTTGATTACATCTTCCAGATTCTCTCTTTTCTTTTTTATTAAATTAAATTCACGAGTTCTGGGTTTTAATTGTACCAAAGTGCTATCGTAATATTTTCCAGCTGTAACATATTTTGCCGAGTTAAAATATATGTCGGCTAGGTTTCGATAATTAGACGCTACGAGATAAGTATCTCTTGATTTATCTTTTAAGGAATAATTATAATACAACTTGGCTTGTTTGTAATTTTTCTTTCTGTCATAAAATAATGCCATCTGATGGTCTAATACATCAAGGAAAGGTCTGTTCTCTCTATCTTTTAAAAGTTCTTTGTATTTAGTAATAAAAGCTAAAGTATCGCCATGCTCATAATCAAAATATTCTGCACAACGCATATGGGAATGAATTACATATTCTCTTCCTGCTTTGCGTTTCATGTCAATTATTGAGCGGTACATTGCCAAAGCACTATCTTTTTGTTTTAAGTCTTCAAAAAGTTGTCCCAGAATAAATTTATATCTCGATTTTTCTTCGTTTGATTTAGTATATTCAACAGCAATTTTTAGTTTGGCAACAGCACTGTCTTTTACTTCAAGATTTAAAAAAGCTTGTGCTAAAGTAGCATTGGCATCCGCAAAAATTTGATCCTTGAATTTTATTTCTTTCAATAATTTCCGAAGATTATTGACTGCCAATTGGTCGTTTTCCAAACGCATATTCGTTTTTTCTCTCCAAATTTTTACCTCATATATTTTATCACTTTTTGGAGATTTATTCAACACATAATTAAAAGCATCAAGTGCTGGCACAAATCGTTGGTCATAATACCTTGCTTTGCCAAGCATTAAATATGCTTCATCCATTTGTGGGTTTTTTTCAGAACCCTGAATATACATGGAATGTTTTTGGATCGCTTTGGTAGCTTTGGTTTCGGCTCTTTCAAAATTAGCGTTTTTAGTTTCGCTAGGCGACATTACGTCTTCTTTTATTTGCATTCTTTCTACAGGTAGCCGTTCCCAAAAATTATCAATATTTCCAAGTTTTACTTCTTCAATCCCTTTATCTAGAGCTATCCCTCCATTATACAAAATATTGTCCTTTGTACTTAATGCATGAGAATTTCTAGACAAAAATGTGTTTTTTTTGGTAGAACAAGCTATCAAAAAAACAAGTAATCCAGTAAAAATTAAATATTTAATAGTATTGGTTTTCAAAGCAGAACGTTTTTATTATAACGTGAAAAAGTTATAAATAGTATAACTAACGGGTAAAAATACGTTTCTTTTTGATATGTTAAAAAATTACACCGCAAAAAATGTCTCTAGCTCTTTTAATGTTTCTGGAGATGTCTGAATGTCTTTTACTATTTCTCCTTTGTTTAAAGCAACTATTCGGTTGCAAACCTCAACGGTATGTACTAAATCGTGGCTAGAAACCAAGATGGTAACGTTGGGATTATCGGCTAACTGTTTGATTATTTTTTTCAATCTATTTACAGTAGTTGGATCTAAATTAGCAAATGGTTCATCAAGAATTACCACTTCTGGATTTCCAATTAAAGTAGCAATAATACCTACTTTTTTCATATTTCCTTTGGATAAATCTCGAAGGTATTTTTTGCTTTTCAAGATTTCTCCGTTAAAGAATTCTTCGTGTTTGGCTAATAAAGCATCAACATCGGCTTTATTTTGTCCTCTTAAATCACCTATGAAATAGAAGTATTCTTCGGCTGTTAAATAGCCAATTAAAAAACTCTCGTCGATGAAAGCTGCTGTAAAGGGTTTCCATGCTTCGCTGGTGTTTACTTGAATTCCATTGTTAATTATATATCCTGAACTTGGCTGGATTAAATCCAATAACAAACTAAAAAAGGTGGTTTTTCCAGCACCATTATTTCCAACTAGTCCAAAACTTTGTCCTTTTGGAATTTCCAAGTTTGAAATGTTTAAAACGTTTACTCCTGCGGTATATTTTTTGGTTAAATTTGTTACTTGTATCATTTTTTTACGTTTATAAGGTTTTGAGGTTTATTTTTGAAAATTGCAACTGAAAACTAATTTTTTTGCTTATAAGCAGCAATGGTCGCGTATTTTTCTGTTTTATAGATTTTTTCGATTTTGGAAAACACATAATCTCTAAATAAAAATCCTATTATTCCTGCTAATGCCACAAAAAGTAATCCAATATTTGGTGAAAAAAGAAAATATCCTACTGCATATAAAAGCATTGGCAAAACCATTTTCGGAATGGCAATGAGCATTGTTTTTACGTTAAAGGCTTGTTTATCTCCGAAGGCTTGTTTGCTAGAAGTTAAATCGATTGGCGTTTTAACAAAAGCACCGCCTAGCATAACCAAATGAGAGTTTACTCCGATGTTGAAAATAGCTGCAACGACAACAATTAAAAACGTATGAATTCCAAAATAAAGGTAAAATGAAGCTAAAATGGTAGAAACTACTGTCCCGATAACCATTAACCACCATTTTGATTTGATGTATTCTTTGTAAGGAATGTTTTGGCTCATTAATAATTGATAATAAGCACTATCCCAACTTGGGATAAACTGCCCAAAAGTGAAAAGAAATCCTCCCGAAACAAATATGGCTGCAAATACTTTTATTGCCGGATTATCATAAGCTTCAATTGAGCCAGTGAAAAAAAACAATCCATAAAAAATAAACATTACGCTCAATATCAATGTGGTTTTTGACCGTTTGTTTCGTCTCAATAATCGAATGTCATTTTTTAGAAATGTTCCTAAAGTACCAAATCGTTCTAACCAAGTATAATTCTCTGTTTTAGCTATTTTGCTTTTATTGGCCAATCCTTCATCAATATTTAAATTATTTTTAAAAAATTGAAACGAAAAATAATATGTGCCAATTAATGCTATTACAGGAAGAAGAAACAAATAAACGGTTTTATATATACCTTGAAAAAAAGGTAATGTATAGATTGTAATATCGAAAAGATTATAATATTGAGTTAATCCTAAACCAACTAAAACAGCCAAAACAGTATAAAAAATGGCATCTTTGTTATTAATAAGTATATTGATAAAGTTGTTCAAATAAATCAACGAAAACATGGCTATATGCCATAGAATAGCTTGATAACCATATCCTTTGATCAATAAAACAATAGTAAACGGAAGAAAGAAAAAAGCATGTGTCCAATTGAAAAAAGATAATGCCGTTTTGAATAATGAAAAATGGACAATGGTTCCTTTTTTAATATTCAATGTTAGCAACGGTCTGATGTTCATTACTGGCATTTTTTGTAAAAAATATCGAAAGAGTAAATCTACCGCTAGATAATAAATCATATACTTATTGATTGTTTCTAATGGTTCGTATCCTTCGTCTTTTAAAACAAAGAAAACTGCTGTCCCTAATATTGCAAAACAAGCTGTTAAATATAATGCGCCTAAACCCATGACGATTTTGAGAGCAAGATTTGACCCAAAAGAAGCTGAGCGAATAAATGATTTCCACTCTAGCATGATAAAATGTTTGAACATAGTATATTTTTTGTTTGATGAATTAGTTTCTAAAAATAGAAAAATGTTACAGACTTTCAAAGTTTCTTTCTTTTTCTATTCGTTGCTATTTCTTTACCTTTACAAAAAAATATTTCATGTCATCCTTTTATAAATTACATATTAAAGAAGTAAAACGCGAAACTCCTAATGCAATTTCTGTGGCTTTTACTGTTCCAAACGAATTACAACCGGTTTACAAATTTGTTGCTGGTCAATACATTACTTTAAAATTGACACTTGACGGACAAGAAATTCGTCGTGCTTATTCTATTTGCTCCTCTCCCAATAGTGGTGAGTTACGAATTGCTATTAAATCAGTGAAAAATGGTCATTTCTCCAAATTTGCCAACGAAAATTTAAAAGTGGGCGACATTATTGAAGTAAGCCAACCCGAAGGTAGGTTTACATTTGAACCCAATAGCGAAAAACAAAAAAACTATGCTGCTTTTGTTGCTGGTAGCGGAATTACACCTGTTATGTCAATTTTAAAAACGGTTTTAGAAAGTGAGCCAAAAAGTACATTTGTACTGGTATATGGAAACAAAACGCCGGAAGAAACGATTTTTCACAACGAATTACACGAATTGCAATTAAAATATACTGGGCGCTTTTTTGTGCATTATGTGTTCAGTCATGTAAAAATAGGCGATGAAATTTTTGGCAGAATTGATAAGTCGGCGGTTAACTTTGTTTTGAATAACAAACACAAAGAAAAAGAATTTGATACGTTTTATTTATGCGGACCGGAAGAAATGATAAATTTGGTTTCCAATGTTTTGAAAGAACATAATGTTGCCGAGAAAAACATCAAATTTGAATTGTTTTCAACTTCAACTGCTACTGAAAACCCCTCTGCCGAAAGTCATTCAAGTCATACTAAAATCACAGTTTTGGTAGATGATGAGGAAACCACTTTTGAAATGTCGCAAAAACAAACAGTGCTCGAAGCGGCATTAAAACAAGGTATTGACGCGCCCTATTCTTGTCAAGGTGGCATTTGCAGTTCTTGTTTAGCTCGAATTACAAACGGAACTGCCGAAATGAAAAAGAATTCTATTTTAACCGATGGCGAAATAGCCGAAGGTTTGATTTTAACGTGTCAAGCACATCCAACATCCTCGGAGATTTATGTTGATTATGATGATGTATAGATTGAAGATTGTTGATTAACGATTTTTGATTTCAGATTTTAAAATTGATTTTGATTTTTGAAGTTGATTTTTGAAGTTGAATTATGAAAAACAAACTAGAAATATTTAAAAAAGCTCCCGATCTTTTGGACGAACCCGAAGTTCAGGAGCTTTTGGACTATTGCGAAAGACTAGAAGATGAAATTGTTGAGTTCAAATTTGAGAAGAACAAAAACAAAGAATTAATTATGCTCGATATGATTAAGGAAGTTTTAAAAGGTTGCAATGCTATCGAAAAAGAACAGTTGGAACACGAACGTTTTGGTTATGAAGCACCCAATTATCAAGCTACAATTTCCAATTTAAAAAGTTATATTTTAGAGATTTGTAGAATAAATAAGATTTATTTGTGATTTTTTTAAACCATTAAGAAATTAAGAAAAGTTAAGATAAATCTTAATGAAACTTAATTTCTTAATGGTTCAATTCCAAATTAATTTTCTCCACAACACTTTCCACCGAAATACTTCGCATTACCTCTTCATAACCCGAAACTTTTTTATTTCCATAAACCGAAGTTGGTAACAAAGGATATTTTTCTCTATCGGCAGTTAGACAATTTTCCAGCGGTTGATTGAATGGCGCAAATCCAGCAAAAGGATGTGTTGCGCCCCAAAGTGTGATGACTTTTATACCTAGCATTGCAGCAATATGAGCATTTCCACTATCCATAGAAAGCATTACATCGAGATTGGAAATAAGTTGTAATTCTTGGTGCAAATTGAGTTTTCCAGCAACGATAATGACATTTTCTCTTTGTTTTGCAAAAGCATTTAGTTTCTCTATTTCTTCTTTTCCACCGCCAAAAAGGAAGATTTTAAATTGAGTATTTGATGCGAGTTTTTCAACTACTTTTTGCATCAAATCTAAAGGATATACCTTGCTTTCGTATTGTGCAAAAGGCGCAATTCCAATCCAACACATTCCGTCGAAGGACGGAGTCTCATTTTTTGAACCCGAAAAACTTAAAATCTCTTCAGATAAAATAGCTTTTTCTGGAAAACTTGGCGACGATAAATCAACAGAGAAACCAAGTTTTTTGAAGGTTTCAACATGCCTTTCAACCATTGTTTTTACGGGTTGAAAAACTTTATTTTCGGCACGAGTTAAGGCGCGTTTTTCAGCCCTGCCTTTATCGGTTGCAGCAACTTTTTTTCCTGATAATGAAAACAAGGTTCGAATGATTTGAGATCGTAACACATTATGCAAATCGGCAACAGCATCGATGTTTAATTGTTGCAAATCAGCATATAATTTCAACAAACCGAAAAACCCTTTGTACCTTCCTTTGACATCAACAGCAAAGAACGCTACATTGGGAATTCCGTCAAAAAAAGGTTTAAAAAATGGTCGAGAAACGACTGTGATTTTTATACGAGGATTTTGTTGGATAAATGCTCTGATAACTGGAACCGTCATTGCCACATCGCCCATGGCTGAGAGACGAATTACGGCTATATGTTGGGTTGGTTTTGACAAATTATATTTTTTAAAACCATTAAGAAAAATTAAGACGATACTTAATAAAACTTATTGCCTTAATGGTTTATTCTTTACTTCTTATTCTGATACAACACCGGATTCAAATCATCGTCGTTGTACATTTTCATTTGTTTGTACACTTTCATGAACTTATCGCCATTTTCAATATCGGTTAGTAAATCGTTAATCGAAATAAACATATCATTTTTTTGATCCAACAAAATGTTTAACTTTTCTTGGCATTTTGCTCTGTGTTCAGGCGTTGCATCAACGCGAGTTGCTTCTTCATTCATGTGGTAAATTTTCAAAGCTAAAATCGATAATCTATCAATTGCCCATGCCGGACTTTCGGTGTTGATTTTAGCATTTGGTTTTACTTGAACGGCTGCGTGTTTTTGCAAAAAATAGCTGTCAATATATTCTACCATGTCGGTACGAACTTGGTTGGATGCATCAATTTTTCTTTTCAAGTCTAAAGCGGCTACGGGGTCAATATTTGGATCGCGAATGATGTCTTCATAATGCCATTGCACGGTATCAACCCAGTTTTTAGCATACAATAAATATTCGATGGTTCCTTTGGTATGAGGATTTAATGTTGGCTGATATACATCATCAATAATGTGATACTCTTTAATACTTTGCTCGAAAATAGGAAAGGCAAATTGTGAAAACATAAGTTGAAATTTTAATTTACAAATATAGTTTTTATACATTTGACTTGAAACTTTAAACCTTAAACTTTAAACCTTTATCATGCACATTCATTATATTTCAGAACAAAATAGTATTCTCAATCATTTTTTGGCTCAAATTCGGGATGTAACTATCCAAAAAGACAGTATGCGTTTTCGTAAAAACATAGAACGCATAGGGGAAATCATGGCATACGAGTTGAGTAAAACATTAGACTATGAAAAAATAGATGTGCAAACACCACTAGGTACAAAACACACAACCACTATTGCTGACCATGTGGTTTTATGTTCTATTCTTCGTGCTGGATTGGCTTTGCATACTGGTTTTATGAACATTTTTGACAATGCTGAAAATGGCTTTGTTTCTGCCTATCGTCACCATTATGACAACGACGATAAATTTGAAATTTTAGTAGAATACCAAGCAGCGCCATCATTTGAAGATAAAAACTTAATTTTAATTGATCCTATGTTAGCCACAGGACAATCAATTGTAGCGGTTTTACAAAAACTACATTTGGAACAAAAACCAAAAACAATCCACATTGCGGTGGTAATTGCCGCTCCAGAAGGCATTGCTTTTTTAGAAAAAAACCTTCCTGCCAATTGTCATCTTTGGGTAGCTGCTCTTGATGAAAAACTCAACGAAAAAAACTATATCGTTCCTGGTCTTGGCGATGCTGGTGATTTGGCTTATGGGAGCAAATTATAGTTGTGCAAGGAAAACAAAAAAGCTTCCCACAATTAATAATAATAAAACAATTTCCTGATACATTTTACTTGGAGATTGTTCAATATTATTTGTTCCCATTACCGCTAAAGGAAACAAAGTAAAAAGCAATATGGTGTTGTCTTTTTGTGGCGAAATCAAAAAAACTAGTAGCCCAATCAAAAATCCAAATATCATTTTCTTGTATGAAGCTTGAAGAATTAGCGGTCTGTTTGTGAATGTAAAAATCATGGATAACACAAAATAAACCGCTATCATCGCATAAAAAGACAAAGCAATATTTTGATAATTATTAGTGAAATAATCGAGTTGGAAATTTGTTTGTGTTTGATTTAAAAGATGACTTATCCATGTTTTATCAATAATAAATGCTGAAAGTAAAAAGATAACAGCAGTCGCAAAAAATGCGACAAATGGTAAAAGCCAATTTCGATAATCTCTGGAAGCGTGAAAAATTATAGATATGTAAACCAAAAAAATGAATAGGAAGCACCAAAAATGAAACAAACTAGCAACAAAAACCCAGAGAGAAGCATCAAAAATCTTCTCCTTTGGTGCAATTAATGTTTGTAATGAAATCATTCTTCGGATAGCCAAAAGCAGAAAAAAATTGGCAACTAATACGTTTGAATTATTAAAAATCGATGGAAAAAGAATTAGAAATAATAAGAAAAGAAATATAGCATAACTACTATTTTTTGTTATTCCGTTTTTTTTGACAATGAAATTGACAAAGAAAAAAGATGTAATTAACAAAACTAGCAACAACCCTTTTTTTGAAAAATCATTAGTCACAAATGCAGCATCTGTTTGGCTAAATTGGTATATAAAAAAGAAAGTTACTAATAAAAATATAACTAGAGAATAATTTACAATAGTTGATTTTTTAAAAATGCTTGTAATCATGAGGATATTTTATACATTTGTGCTGTAAATATAACATTTTATAAAATGAAAGCATTTTTTGAAGGCATTCAAACATTATTTGTAGATTTTTTGTTTCTACCTCTTGACCTTTTGCGTCATTTAGAACTCAGCAACTGGTGGTTGGCCAACATTGTAAGTTGGACACTGGTAATTATTTGTGGATATTATATGGTATATTGGTGCAAACAATTACAATCACACCAGGATAACAACGAAGAAAACCAAGATACAACGGCTCACTCTTTTTTAAATTAAGTCGAATCCAATATCTTTTCTAAAATACATCTTATCAAAATGTAGCTTGTCTATATTTTGATAAGATTTTTTTATGGCTTCTTGGAAATTCTCCCCAAACGAAGTCACCGCTAAAACTCTTCCACCATTACTCACAACTTGCCCGTTTTCTAACTTTGTCCCTGCATGAAAAACGATAGAACCCTCTACATTTTCAATACCCGAAATGACTTTCCCTTTTTCATAATCTTCGGGATAACCGCCAGAAACGACCATTATTGTAGTAGCACTTCTTTGGTCTATTTCCAAAGTAACTTCTTCCAATTTTTCATCAGCAACCGCTTGGAACAATTCCACCAAATCCGATTTTAACCTAGGAATTACCACTTCTGTCTCAGGATCGCCCATTCTAACGTTGTATTCTATAACTATTGGCTCGCCTTTTACGTTGATTAATCCAATGAAAACAAAACCTTTGTATTCTATTTTGTCTTTTAGCAAGCCCTCAACAGTAGGTTTTACAATTCGGGTTTCAATTTTCTCTAATAAAATAGCGTCCGCAAACGGAACGGGTGAAACGGCTCCCATTCCACCAGTATTCAATCCTTTATCTCCTTCGCCAATACGTTTGTAATCTTTAGCCGTCGGTAAGATTTTATAATTTTTCCCGTCAGTAAGTACAAAACAACTTAATTCAATTCCGTCCAAAAATTCTTCAATAACTACTTTTTTACTTGCCTTTCCAAATTTTGCGTTAACTAACATGTTATGCAATTCTTCCTTAGCTTCCGCCAAGTCTTGAAGTATCAAAACGCCTTTTCCTGCTGCTAATCCATCGGCTTTTAAAACATATGGTGGTTGCAGCGTTTCAAGAAATTCGTATCCTTTTTCAACTGTTGCTGCAGTAAAACTATCATATGCTGCTGTTGGGATATTGTGTTTTATTAAAAATTCTTTCGCAAATTCTTTACTTCCTTCCAATTGAGCACCTACCTTAGATGGACCAATTACGGGAATAGAATTGAGTTGCAAATCGTTTTTGAAAAAATCATAAATTCCTTGAACTAATGGGTCTTCTGGACCAACAACTACCATTTCAACTTTTTCTTGAAGAACAAGAGATTTTATGGAGTCAAAATCTAAAATGTCAAGACTACAATTGGTTGCTATTTGAGCAGTTCCAGCATTTCCTGGTGCAACAAAAAGTTTGGAACATTTAGGGCTTTGGAGCATTTTCCATGCTAAAGCGTGTTCTCTACCGCCAGAACCAAGAAGTAAAATTGTCATCTGTTTTTATTATTTAATTTAGCTAGGCTCCATACAGTTCGTCTGCGCCTCGCGTGTTATTTGGCAAAAATAGCTTGTTTTGAACTGAATTTAAAGATATTATTTTAAAAAATTTGTTGTTTATGGTATATCGGATTTGGATTTCTTATTTTTGAAAAAAATAGGATTATTTTGTTCAACATATTCAATTTATCTTTACGAATAAAAGGCTTCCCAATACAGGAAGCTTCTATTGAATTTGAAAAAAATCAAGCAATTTCCAATGATGATTATGAAAATCATATTATATCAAAAAGGACCGAAATTGTTGAATACCTTATAAAAAACAATAAATCCTATCAAGAAATTATTGGAAATAATACGTTTACCAAGTGGTATGACCTTCCTATAATGACAAAAAAAGATTTTCAAAAACCTTTAGCAGAAAGACTATCTGAAGGGTTTACAGTTAAAAATGTATATGTCAATAAAACTTCTGGTTCAAGTGGTGATCCTTTTATTTTTGCAAAAGATAAATTCTGTCACGCTTTGACTTGGGTCAATATTATCAATCGATTTGGTTGGTTTGGAATTGATTTTAATACTTCTTTGCAAGCGCGTTTTTATGGAATTCCATTGGATTTTATTGGAAATAAAAAAGAGCGAATAAAAGATTTGTTAAGCCATCGCTATCGTTTTACCATTTTTGATTTATCGGATGCGGTTTTGGAAAAAATATTGTTGAAATTTCAAGTAAAAAAGTTCGATTACATTAATGGTTATACAAGTTCGATAGTTTTGTTTGCGAAATTTCTTCAAATGAAAAACATTGTTTTAACTTCTGTTTGTCCAACTTTAAAATGCTGTGTTGTAACTTCCGAAATGCTTTTTGAAGATGACAAACTTTTATTAGAAAAGCAATTTGGTGTTCCTGTTGTCAATGAATATGGCGCATCGGAGTTGGATTTAATTGCATTTCAAAATATTGAAAACGAATGGCAGGTAAATTCGGAAACGTTATTTGTAGAAATTTTAGACGAAGAAAACAACGTATTGCCTAATGGAAAAGAAGGTCGAATTGTGATTACGTCACTTTACAATAAAGCGCATCCTTTCATTCGATATGACATAGGCGATATTGGAATTTTGGACGAAAAAAGCACCTTTAAAAAACCAATTCTGAAAAAATTAATTGGACGAACTAATGATATTGCTATGCTGCCTAGCGGAAAAAAATCACCTGGGTTGACATTTTATTACGTTACAAAAAGCATTATTGAAGATGATGGAAATGTAAAAGAATTTGTGATAAAACAAACCAAAATTGATACTTTTGAAGTGGAATATGTAAGCCAAGCAGTATTAACTGATAGTCAAATTCAAAATATAGAAAAAGCCATCACAATGTATTTAGAAGTTGGCTTAAATTTCAAGTTCATCAGAAAAGAAAAATTAGAACGAAGTAAAAGTGGAAAATTGAAGCAGTTTGTTTCGATGGTAAAATAAATTGGAAGATGGAAATTGCGCCCTTAAAAAATTAAAAGTTTATCTATGAAAAACGAAATCCTGCTTTCTGAAGAATTGATTTCCAATAAAATATATTTTATTAGAAATCAAAAAGTGATGTTCGATAGAGACTTAGCTGCACTTTATGGTATTGAAACTAGAGTGTTAAAACAAGCTGTAAAAAGGAATATTTCTCGATTTCCTGAAGATTTTATGTTTGAACTTTCCAAAATTGAATACGATTCTTCAAGATCACATTTTGTGACCTTGAACAAAGGGCGAGGTTCTAATTTGAAATATTTACCTTCCGTTTTTACTGAACACGGAGTTCTAATGTTATCAAGTGTTTTAAATAGTGATAAAGCTATTCAAACTAATATTCAAATTATGCGAATATTTACAAAAGTGCGTCAAATGCTTTTAGATACCACTGATTTGAAAATTGACATTCTACAAATCCAGAAAAAGTTAGAAAATCACGATAAGAATATTGAATTGGTTTTTAGTTACTTAGATGAGTTAACGGAGAAAAAAATAGACGAAAAACCAAGAACAAAAATTGGCTATAAAAACAAATTATGAAAATAACTATTATCGCAGGCGCAAGACCTAATTTTATTAAAATCGCACCCATAATCAAGGCGATTGAAAAGCGACAATGTCAAGGTTCTAACGTTTCCTATCGTTTGGTACATACGGGTCAACATTACGATAAAAACCTCAGCGATACTTTTTTTGAAGAATTAAATATTCCACATCCAAACGCTAATTTGGAGGTGAAAAGCGGTTCGCAAGCGGAGCAAACTGGTGCAATCATGATAGCTTTTGAAAAAGAGCTAATTCAAAATCCATGTGATTTAGTTTTGGTTGTTGGTGATGTCAATTCGACCATGGCGTGTGCGATTGTAGCTAAAAAAATGAATATAAAAGTAGCTCATGTGGAAGCTGGAATTCGTTCGGGTGATATGAAAATGCCAGAGGAAATTAATAGAATTGTGACTGATAGTATTACTGATTATTTCTTTACAACGTCAACTTCAGCGTCAGAAAATTTATTGAAAAATGGGGTATTATCATCTCATGTACATTTTGTTGGCAATGTAATGATTGATACATTATACCAAAATTTAGATCGGATTTCTGCCCCTGATTTTTGGAACGAATTTAAGTTAGAAACTAAGAATTATATCATTTTAACGTTGCATCGGCCATCGAATGTAGATGAAGAAAAATCGTTAATCGATTTATTGAATGGCATAGATAAAATGGTTGGCAATAAAAAAATAATTTTCCCTATTCATCCTAGAACTAAAGCGATTTTAGGAGAAACAAATTTAAATTTTAAAAACATATTATTTGTAGAACCGCAGGGCTATTTGAACTTTATGTTTTTGATTAAAAACAGTTTTGCTGTGATTACCGATTCAGGTGGAATTTCCGAAGAAACAACTGTTTTAGGAATTCCGTGTTTCACTATGCGAACTACTACAGAAAGACCAGAAACTATTGATATTGGCACTAATAATTTGGTTGGGATTTCAATTGAAAACTTAACTTTAGCGTTTACAAAATTTCTACAAAATGGGTTGCCTAAAAAAGGAATTCCCGAATTGTGGGACGGAAAAGCATCGGAGAGAATTATTGATAGACTTTTGAAGGTTTAACCAGAAAACTCACTAAGAATGTACAAAGTACACTATTTTTGTTTTTGTAAATTATATAACCTTGCGAACCTTGTGTTTCCTTAGAATCTTTGTGGTAAAAAATGCAAGAAATACTTATTATATCCAATTATTATCCTCCAGAAAAAGGTGCTGCTGCTAATAGAATTGAGCAGTTAGCACTGAAATTACATCAGAATAATTACAAAGTTTCCGTGGTTTGTCCATTAGGGAATTATCCTGAAGGAAGATTATTCAAAGAATATCAAGGAAAATTTTCAGTAACTGAAAATAGAGAAAATATAACTGTAAAACGCCTTTGGATTTACCCAAGCGTGAGTAAAAATGTTTTCATTAGGTTACTTTCCATTTTATCATTTTCATTGAGTTTATTTTGCTTTTTGCTTTTCAAAAAAACGCCTCAAAAAGTTGTGGTGCAATCACCACCATTATTGCTTTCTTTCATATCAGTTTTTATCTTGTCGTTGAAAAACAAAAAAATTATTTTGAATGTTTCCGACTTATGGCCATTGGCCGCCATCGAATTGAAAGCGTTAAAAAAAAATTCCTTTTCTCATAAAATTTCTTTGTTTTTAGAGCGTTTTATTTATAAAAAGGCAACACTGATTTTAGGACAATCCAATGAAATTATAACTCACATTCATTCGCTATTTCCTAAAAAAAATTGTTTTTTATATCGCAATTTTCCAGATCATAAAGTTTTAGTTATGGAATTGAAAACTCACGAAAACAAACCAATCAAAATCTTTTATGCAGGACTTCTTGGAGTTGCACAAGGCGTCATGGAATTGTGTGAAAAAATTAAATTTGAAAGTTTGAATATTGAATTTCACATCTTTGGCGATGGCACCGAAAAAAATCAATTAGAAGCTCTTATTTTGTCAAGAACAGAACAAAAAATATTCTTTCATGGGATGTTAGACCGCAAGGAATTGCATGAAAAGCTAAAATCATTTGACATTGCCATTGTCCCCTTGAAAACTAGAATTTATGGGTCTGTTCCTTCCAAGATTTTTGAATATGGCTCGTTGGGCTTTCCTATTTTATATTTTGGTGGTGGCGAAGGAGAAAACATCGTTTCTGATCATAATTTAGGTTGGATTGCAGAAGTGGGAAATTACCAAGATTTAAACAAAATACTTGCTGAAATTTCAAAGTTGACAAAATCAGAGTTGGAAAAAATGAAAAAAAGGATATTTGTTAACTCTCAAAATATTTTTAATTTAGATTATCAAGTAAAAAACTTAATTGAAAAAGATGTTTTCTAGTAAGCTTTATCTTCTCCTTTGAAAATATTAATCACTGTTTGAAAAATGATTTTCAAATCCATAATCATTGACCAGTTTTCAATATAAAACACATCCAGTTTGATTCTATTAACCATATCTTCTTCTGTTTCTATTTCGCCTCTAAAACCTTTAACTTGAGCCAAACCGGTAACGCCAGGTTTTACGTAATGACGAACCATATATTTTTTAATTTTAGACGCATAGGCTTTGTTTTGTGACCACAAATGCGGTCTTGGACCAACAACAGACATGTCTCCCAAAAGAACATTAAAAAATTGTGGAAGTTCATCAATACTAGTTTTCCTCATGAACTTACCTAATCTAGTTACACGAGGATCATTCTTTGACGCTTCTTGTTCTGTAAATCCATTGAGTTGCATAGAACGAAACTTATAGCAAAAAAATTCTTCTTCATCTAAACCAGGCCTTCCTTGTTTGAAAAAAACTGGTCCTTTTGATTCTAATTTAATTAAAATTGAAAGTAATGGAATTAACCAAGACAGCAATAAAGTAATTACTAGTATAGAAAAGATAACATCGAAAGCTCTCTTAATTCCTTTTATTATTGGATTGTGTAATTGGGTTTTTTGAAGTGATAATACTGGAAATAATTCGTAGTAATCTATCTTTAAATTTTTTGAAAAAATTTCTTTAGAGTCGGGAATGAATTTTATTGCTTTTTTGTTTTCATCAGCAAATTCGACTAATTCTTTAAGCTTTTCATTTGAAATTTCATTTAACGAACAATAAATTTCATCTATTAAATTGTCGGTCGTGAACTTTTCAATTTCATTTATTTTTCCCAAAACTTCAGGATTCTTGATTTTATCTGAAAAGTATCCAAAGAATCTATAGCCGTAATCTTTTCTGTTTTCAAAAACTTCTTTTAATCGAATGGCTTCAGGTGTATAACCAATTATTACCGCATTTCTAAAATTACTTCCTGTTACAATTCTATATTTCTTGAGGTAAAAAAACAGAAAATATTTAAATCCCACAATGATTATAAAACTCAATGTCAAATAAATGGCTATTGCTTTTCCACTAAAAATAGCCGTTTTTGCAAAAGGGAAAAAGGCGATAACGATTAGCAAAAAAATGCTAAATTGTTTTACCAATTTTGTGATAATTTCTACTGGTGTTGTAAATCTAAAAACCTCATAATACTTAACTATGATTGCAATTAGAAACCAAGTAACAGTTTGATAAATCAAATAATAAAAAATATTAAGTTTGAGTTCCTTAAAGAAATACAAACTTAATGCAGTTATTACAATTAGATCAAAGATTATATTTATTGGTCTAATGTATTTTGAATATCTTCCTGTTTGCTGTGCAACCATAAAATACTAGTGGATATATCCTTTAAAATCTTTGTGTTCTTCTTTTAAAAGTTCATCTGAAGAAAGAGATTTAAAATAAGCGTAAGTCAATTTCATTCCTTCATCACGCTTTACCTTTGCCTCCCATCCTAAAATTTCTTTTGCTTTTGTGGTGTCAGGTTTGCGTTGCATCGGATCGTTTATGGGTAAATCATGATAGACTACTTTTTGATTTGTTCCCGTTAATTTAATGATCTCGTCTGCAAAATCTTTAATCGTGATTTCATCTGGATTTCCAATGTTAACTGGATAAACATAATCCGAATGTAGTAATCTGAAAATTCCTTCTACTTGATCGGTTACATAACAAAACGAACGTGTTTGACTTCCATCGCCAAAGATGGTTAAGTCTTCACCACGCAATGCTTGCCCAATAAAAGCAGGAATAACTCGTCCATCATTGAGACGCATTCTTGGTCCATACGTATTGAAAATCCGAACTATTCTGGTTTCTACACCGTGAAAAGTGTGGTATGCCATGGTTATGGATTCTTGGAAACGTTTGGCTTCGTCATAAACGCCTCTTGGTCCAATGGTGTTTACGTTTCCATAATATTCTTCGGTTTGTGGATGAATTAAAGGATCGCCATATACTTCAGATGTGGATGCAATTAGGATTCTAGCTTTTTTTACTCTTGCTAATCCTAAAAGATTGTGTGTTCCTAGCGAACCAACTTTCAGGGTTTGAATTGGAATTTTTAAATAATCTATCGGACTTGCAGGAGATGCAAAATGAAGGATATAATCCAATTTACCGGGAACATGAACAAATTTAGTTACATCATGATGATAAAACTCGAAGTTTTGAAGTTTGAATAAATGCTCAATGTTTTTTAAATCCCCAGTAATAAGGTTGTCCATTCCAATAACGAAATATCCTTCCGCAATAAATCGATCACAAAGATGCGAACCTAAAAATCCTGCAGCACCCGTAATTAAAATTCTTTTCATATAATTTTTTGTTCTTGTCTAGAATTATTCAAAACAATTCCAGAATTAAAAAGGCAATACAATAGGGTGAAAAAAACAACTCCTCTTTGTCTCCATAAAAATGATTCGGTCAAAAATAAACTTATCATTAGAAATGCGAAAACAAAATGAACAAAATCTTTTGATTTAAAAGCGTTTTTAATATTAATAATCAGCATTATTATCAATAACACAAAACCAAATATTCCTAATTCTGCAAAAACCTGAACATATTGATTGTGAAAATTTTTGGTTTGGTAACCGCTATTGCCATCTTTACCCATGTAAAGATTATATTGAATCGCTTTTTCTTTGATTTTTAAAAGGGAAGCATTTAATCCAAAACCTGTTAAAAAAACATTTTCTTCAACAATTAATTCTTTAAAAATTCTTAGCTGGTAAACTCTAAATGCTGTGCCGTTAAAATAATCGTTGGGAGTAAAAGTTTCATTTGTCCAAGCTTCTTTTATGCTTACATAATGAACTCCAGCAGGAATTCCCTCAATAACATTGGTGCTTAAACTTTTGTTGGTATTCGTTTGAAACTCTACTTGGAACCTTTGTTTAATTCTTCCTATTGAAAAAACGATTGCTATTAACAATCCAAATACGATTAAATTGCGTAATCGCATTTTGTGTGCCGACTTTGAAAAAAAGAAAGTATAAATTAATACTAAAAAGATAACTGCCAAAACCATGTTTTTTGAAGAAAGCAATAATAAAAAACCAAAAAGCACTACAGAGATGGTATAATCTGCTTTAGATTTTATTTCCTTAGCAAAAAAATGGAAAAAGGCAACCGCTACAAAAACAGAAACATGTATAGCATTTAACAATTTAGGGACTAAACCATAATCATCTTCATTCTCGCCATGATAGAAGAAAACCCTGATATCATTTAGCATATAATAACGAACTAAAGCTCTTATAGAAAAGTATGAAACCAAAATAACAATGGAATAACTGAAAAAGGAAATGAGTTTTTGCCGTTGGGTTAACGAAAAATCTTTAGCCAATAAAAATGCTAGTGGAATGAGAAACAAGAAAATTTCTGTTGAAATACCAGACAAAGTGCTTTTTTTGTCGATAGTCCAAAAATAAGAAACTACCATTAAAAAATACAGCGATATTGGGAGTATTAAATTAATTTGAAATTTGAAATTTGATTTTTTGAAAGTCAAAAGTACCGCTAATAAAAATAAAGCTAAAGCAATATTATTTATCGCTAAAGATAACGGAATGGTAATTAAAACTAAAAGTGCAGGAATAAAAGAACTATTGTTTGTATTTTCTTTTATCAGATTTTGAAAAACAGTCTTCAAAGAGTTGTAAATATTCCCCATTAATTTTTTCCCAATTAAATTCGTTGACAATGGCATCAAAATTGTTTTGAACCAATTGCAAGTTATCATTTTTTTTGATAGTATTCAGAATATTTTTAACTTCGTTTGGGGTAGAAAAATAAAAGCTGTTTTCTTTTAATATTCCTTTGTTAAAATCATTGTTGTGCGCCACAATTAATGCTTTTGAAGCCATTGCCTCAAGCAATGATGGGTTTGTTCCTCCTACAGAATGGCCGTGAAAATATAAATTAGAAAAATAACGAAGGTTATTCAAGTGCTCTAAATTATAAAGCCCGCCAATAAAAAAAATATTAGAATGTTCTTTAAACTTGTTTTTTAAATACTCACCATACTTTGTTTGGTGTTTTCCAATCACTAAAATTGGCGTTTTGTCTTCAGTTATAGCAACACCTTCAAGAACCAAATCCAAATTATTTTCGGGTTCAAAACGCGCCATTATCATGTTGTAATTGTTTTTCTCAACATTGTATTCTTTTAAAACACTTTCGTTTGGAGTTGAAAAAGGATAAGCGCCATAAGCAATGTAGGTAGATTCTTTTTTATATTTGCCTTGAAGAAACTTTTGGATTCCTAATGAATCCGAAACGAGAAAATCGCTACTGTTGGCAGCTAATCTTTCGGCAAATTTCAAAAATTGTTGCACGGGTTTAGAATATTTAGTTCTTTTCCATTCTAAACCATCCATATTGGTAATAATAATTGAGCTTTTTGGTAAAAGAAAATGCCAAATGGAATTGCTAGTATACCCTAATTGCAAAATGATATCAAAATCTCTTTTACGAGAATCCATGATGCAATTGAAATCATAAATAAACTGGCCAAAGGTTCCCATTTTATGTTCCGGGTCATATTGGTGAAGGATATGTACACCGTGAAAAGATTTTTCCTGATAAGGATGATCGTGGGAATTGTAGCAATATACCTCATGACCTTGTTCGACCAAATACACCGAAAAAAATTCAGCAAACTGTTCAAAACCACCGTAATAGTTGGGTACACCTCGGGTGCCGAGTATTGCTATTTTCATGCAGGAAATTCTTTTAAAGGAGCAAAAATAGGGATTTAAACAGCCGAAATTTAAATTTTTTGAAAAATGTCTTCGAATTTTTCAACGTGTTTTTGCAATGAAAAATGATTTACGGTTCGATTATAACCATTTTCCCCAAAAAGCTGTCTCTTTTCAGGATCGACTATAATATTTTCCAAAGCACTGGCTAAAGCACTGGCATTGTTCGGCTCGAAAAAAAGACCCGTTTCATTGGGCAAGACTATTTCGGTTAAACCACCATGATTGGCAGCGATTACAGGTTTTTTGGAAAGCATCGCTTCAATGGCTACCATTCCGAAAGGTTCTGGTTCTGTCGAGGGAACAACGGCAATATCGATTGAATCCCAAAATCTCCAAATCTCTTCTTGAAAAGGAATAATCACAACCCTATCTGTAAGGGCATAATCAGTTACCTTATTCAGTAATTCTATTTCGAAAACTTCTTGGTTTGGTGGTGCCGAACCTATAAAAACTAATTTTATGTTTTCGTATTTGTGGGCAATTTTGTGAAATGCTTCCAATAATAACTGTTGGCCTTTCCAACTGTTAATTCTTCCTACTAGTGCTATAACCAATTCATTTTCACCAACTTTGAAATACTCTTTCCTAATTGAAGCGATTTCATTTTGACTCGTATTTTGTTTTTGGGCAACATCTAAACCATTACAAACTGCATATGATTTTTTGGCCAATTTTTCATTGCCTTTTATCCAAAAATCCATGGTGGTTTTGGAGTCATAAACCGCTACATGATTGCATTCTAACGATAATAATTTGACAAATCCTTTATTGAATATTACTGGTTTTGCAATAATTTCTTGAACATGCCAAAGGTGCTTAATCTTGTTTTTTTGAGCAAAGACAAGCCCGATTAATGCTGCTAACGTATGCGAATAAACTATACTAAAATTATGTTTTCTATGAAGCCCGTTAAGTATTTTTAGACCGTTTTTATATTCTTTAAAAAGTTTTAAAATACCTTTCGGAGTTAACATTTTTCGGTAAAGTTTTAACACTGGTGCAATAACTACTTCTATGCCGTTTTTTTCGAACTCTCTTTTTAATGGTCCGTCAAAAGGGAGAATAACTATCGATTTGTATTTCTGTTTGTCCAAACTAGAAATAAACATTAAGATTGTTTTGTCGGAACCATAAAGTTCGGCCGATTGATGTATAAAAAGGATGCTTTTCATTAATTGTTCATTTTTTCTCTATAAGCAATCAAAAAACCTATTAGAATCGATTTGGTTTCTGTTAAATTATAAAATCCTAAAAATACCCAATTGGATACAAAAAGGAAAACACCGGTACCTAAAAAAAGCAGGTTGATGCTGTTAACTAGTGGTTTATCTGATTTTGTTTTTCTAAAGAAATAGATAATGGTGAACAAATAAATAAAAATACCCAGCAAACCCGATTTCAAAAAAACAATCATAAATCCATTGTGAAGAATTGAAATAAATCTAAGATTCATATCGCCCAACCATACTTCTTGCTTCAGATCAATTTGTGAACCAATTCCTTTTCCAAAAATTGTTGGAATTAAGCCATCTCGAGTTACCTGTCGAACGGTCATAATATTTTCGTAGGAACGATAATTATCGTTAAAATCTTTATAATCTTCTCTGTTAATTTTACTTTTAAACGGCTCCATTGGAGCTACTTTTATTTTGTATAAAAACCCTTCAAGTCCATCAGCGCCTCGTCGTGGATTGGTGGAAACTATTATGGAATACCCTACCACGGCAGTAATGATAATACTGCCCATGATAATTATTGCTTTTTTATTAAGTACTAAATAACCTTTTACCGCTAGAAAAAGTATAACAAATTGTATAAAATTTGTTCTTGCCAAATACGTAAAAGCCGAGAAACCGACAATTAGGGTCAAAAGTCTTAATGTTTTTTTAGTATAATCGAGTTGAAATTGTTTATGAAATAATAAAATAATAAAGGTGTAAATCTCATAATCACTGAAATATCCAGAAAAAAATCTCAAATCAGCCACTGTTCTAGCGCCATAAATAAAGATGGCATTCAGGATAACAAGTATGTGACATACTGCAATAAAAACGCCTGTTTTTACTATTAATCTAAATGCATTTTGAAAATTCCTACCACATAACTGGTATCCTAAAAAGAACCCAATCATCGGTTTACACAAGTAGGTTATGTCCCTAATAACTAAGTATTTTTGATAGTCATAATTAAAAGAAACTACAATCGCAATGAGTAAAATTAAAGCGTAAGGAATAATTAATTTGAATAAAGAAACAGAATATTTTTGTTGAATAGTCAGCACAAAAGCTAAACTCCAAACCGATATAGTTGACTCAAAATTATCTAAATAAGGAACTGCTATACAAAGTATAAACAGCAATTGATGAAACCAATTGTTAGGAATGGTTATTTTCATTAGGCTAAAGTTTTGATTACCTTAGCCGGGATGCCGCCTATAACAACATTGTCGGGATAAACTCCGTTAACCACTGCTCCGGCAGCAACTACTGAATTATTTCCGACAGAACAACCGTCTAAGAAAGTAACTTTGGCACCAACCCAAATGTTATTACCCAACTTAATGCCTTTAGAAATAACGCCTTGTTCTCTGATTAGTTTTGAGGTATCGTTAAAATTGTGGTTTTCAGAATGAAATGAAATATAGGAACCCATAATCACATCGTTTCCTATTTCAATGCCTCCCGGTGCTCCAAAATGAGTGAAATCGCCTATGGCCGAATTGTTTCCCATAACCAATCCTTTTCCGAATTTTGATAAATGACTGGTCGAAAGTAATTTGGAATAGCATCCTATTTTGACACAATCGCCTAAAATTATTTTTTCAGAAGCATAGCCATCAATTTCGCAATGGCTTCCAATGGTAACATTATGGCCAAAAACGATGTTGCTTGAATTTAAGATTCTTGTGTTGCTGCCGATGAAAACTTTTTTTCCGGTTTTCAAAAACCCTCTAATCAACATAATCATTCGATTGTATAGCGTCGAATAAATCAATTGAATTGGAATTCGGTCATCAATTTGATAACTTTTCCCAGAGTTGGCGAGCATTTTTTGAAATAGTTTTTTAATCATCTAAGCGCAATTTTACTACACGTTTCAAAAATACAATAGTTTTTAACTTGTGCGAATAAATAAGCTTTTTTTAATCGTTTTGAAAAAAATTAACGAAGTAATGATTTCGGTTGCGATTAATGCTAAAAGAACGCCTAATACATGATAAATTGGGGTAACTACTCCTATAATTAACAAACTAATTAAAGTAATAATCATGGTAACTTTAACATACCCCCTTTGCTTATTAGCGCCTAAAACCAATTGTTTTAATGGAATTGAAATGCCTTGTACTATTGGAATAATGGCAGCCATTTTGAGCAGATTACTGATGGTTGTCATTTCTTTTGGGTTAAAATAGGTAACAATTTCCTCGGAGAATAGCATAATCATCGACATGGATACTGTTATAAAAAGTAAATTCAAGCCATTGTAAAGTTTCCAGAATCGGAGTGCTTCTTCAGTACTTTTTTCTAACAAATAACATACTCTTGGGTAGACAAAATTGAAGAAAAGCAAAATATACGTTTTGAAAATTACAATGATTTGGTCGATGATTTTATATTGACCTGCCATTGCATTTCCGCCAAAAAAACTTATTAAAACTATAGGCGAATACATTTGAAGAGACACAAAAATCTGGGAAGAAAAGATTGAAAAATTGTCTTTAATCATTTTAACTACTTCGGTCTTCTTTACGTTTGAGAAAGAAAAAGAATGATGGGAAACGATATAAATCCAAGTAATTCCATAAGCTGCAATCATTCCAATTCCCCAAATGAGGTTGCTGTAAACATAATCTTCCGCTTTATTGATGAAGAGAAAAACACCAGCCAAATAAATTACTTTAGACAAGATAGTAAGGATGGTTATCCATTTAAAGTTTTCGATGCCTTGTAAAAACCATGTTGGGTTAATATATTGCCCGATAACCATAGCCAAACTAAAAAAGAAAAGTGTTTTTTCTTCGCTGAAATAAGGGATAACACAAAATAAGATTGCGGATAAAGCCAGCATTACCAACAACAAAAATAATTTCGCTAAATAAGTGGTGGTAAAAATACGCTCTAATTCCGAATGGTTTTCCCGATGAATCGCCACTTGTTTTACCCCGACAATTTCGGAACCATAATCCACAAAAACCATGATGAAAAAGGCCAACGCCATTCCAACTCCTATCTTACCATAACCCTCTTCTCCGCAAATGGCAACAATATAAGGAATCACCAATAAAGGTGTTAGTAAGCTAAACCCTTGCCCAAAGCCGTAGGTGATTAGGTTTTTGAGATTTTTGTTTTTAAGCAAATTTGTCGTTTTTCCTTTAGACATTCTTCCCTTGAATAAATGTAAATGTAGTTAAATAAAAAATGCTACAAATCTATTCATTCGTAGCATTTCGATAATATTTAACTGAATCTATTTCACTAATTTATCTATTTCCTGAGAAAGTGTCTCATGAGGATATAAAATTGGTGGTGAATTCTGATCTAATTTAATTCGTTTTAAAGTAGATGTTTTTTTATCTAAAATTGTGCTTTCTTGATTTGGATAGAAATAATAATAAATCAGAGAGTCTTTTGCCTCAAAAGACTTATCGTAATATTTCATCTTAAATTTTTTTAATACAATTTCAGTTTGTCCTTTATTGACATCGTGACCAAAATCAACTCTTAAATTGGTTGGTATTGCATCTTCCGGCAAACTAAAAACTACCTCTTGTGGTTTGTCACTTCCTTTATATGGATACCAAAGTGATTTTTCTTCCGTGAAGTTTATAGAGCCATCTTCTGTATAATAAAGATGGAAATTGTCGTCATTTCTGGCTACCAACTCAAAAGAAACTTTGAATTTTGTATCAATATATTTAGCTTCAGTGTTTGTGCTTTCTTCCGCTTTTTTCTCATCCTTGCAAGAAAAAAAACTTACTGTTAGCAACACAAAAAAAATAAGATTTTTAGTTTTCATTTTTGATGTTTTTTTTGCAAATATAAAATTAATATGCAAACTATGTTGTTTTAAATTATTAATCAATAGTGAATTTTTTGTCTGTAATCACTAAAGCCTTTGATTTTTTTATGCTGTCAAAAAGCAAAACTCCTAAATTATAATTTCCTTTCTTGAGTTCACTTTTGTTAATATTCGCTGAAAATCCGGAATTATTAATATTAAATTTGCTTTTGAAGTATGTAGTAACATCTTTTCTTGTGATGTTTTGTGTGTTCAAAATGGTATAGTTTTTCTTCTCATCAAATGCCAATAAATAGATGCGGGTTGTTAATGCATCTTGGTTTTCAAGATAAGCCCAACCATTAAAAGTAATTATATCAGCAGCAGCATTAAAGCTTTCGAAAGAATAATTCATTTTATCTCCGTTAAATGATTTTAGAGGATAAAACATTGAAATATCAACTTTAGGGTTATAATCTTTCTTTAAAATATAATGTTTTGTCCAACAATCATAAAAATCACTATTCAAATCAACTACAAAGTTTGCATTCAAAAAATCGAGGGTTGCCTGTGAAGGATTAAAGTTTCTTTGATGTCCATCTGCATACCAAAAAGACATTGTTTGTTCCTTACCGCTAATCATTTCGGCTACATAACTATCTAAATTATTTTCTATTAAAATTGTTTTTTCTTGCTTATTATTAAGGAAGTAATGGAAATACCATGCCAAGCTGCTCACCACTTTTTCGTCTGTCTTTTTGTTCTTATGAATGAATAAACTCAGTTCTCTGAATTGAGTTTTATAGGTACTAGTATAAAATCGCTTGACGATAACTATATCTATTAATGAAAAAACAATTATTAAAGCAATAATACCTAATTTAATAATGTGGTTTCGTATATAAAAAATCCCTATTGAAATCAAAATAATTAATGCCGGAAGTATGTTTATAAAATAACGGCTTATTAACATGGGTAAATTGACAAAGGACAATACTAATGGAATTAACAGCGTAACCATTATCCACGTAATCAATATAAAAAAGCTGAAATTTAGCTCATTTTTATCAGGATTTATGGTGACACTTTCTTCCTTAGTGCTTTCAAATAATCGAATAAAACCATAAAATAATACGGCAATTACAAAAAATAAAACGATTTCTGATTGACCGAAAAACTCTTTAAACATTTGGGTATAAACATCAACTCCGGGGATTGGAATCCAAATAGATGTCCTTTCTGAAGCTGCAAAAAACAATTTCAAACTTGGTAAATAAAGCACCAATGTTATTAACCCAGAAATTAACGAAAAGAAAAAAAATTTCTTTGAGTCTGTCTTGAAAGGTTTTGCAATAAAAAAAAGCAAAATCAAATATTCTGAAAATAGAGTGAATAATGCGAAAAAATGGGTGTAAATCATTAATGCAGCAAAAAGGCCGTGTAAAACAGCCGTTCTATAAGATGGCTTTATAATAAATTTAGCCAAGAACAAAAATGATAAAGTAGTGGTTAAAAACAACATGGAATACATTCTCCCATCTTGTGAATGATACAAATGAAAATAATTTACACTCAAAAGCAAAGCACTAATAATACCAACCTGTTTATTCATCAATTCTTTTCCAAGAAAATAAACAGCTAATAATCCTCCAACACCAAGCAATGCAGAAAAACATCTCAAAACAAATGTTGTGTAACCAAAAACAGTGAATAATATTTTTACTAAAATAAAATACAAAGGCGGATGTGGTTCAGTAATCATCATCATTTGATACATCTCACTGAAACTTAAGCTTGGATTCGCTTCATTTATTGTATGAATTTCATCTAACCAAACGCTTTGAAAATCTATATGGTATATTCTTAATATAGCTGAAAACAAAAGTATTACAACCAACCACTTATTACTTTTTATCCGATTTAATAACTTCATTTTACTTATGTCTTTTCCAAGTGTATAAAATTGATACTCCAAACGGGAAGCTTATATTTTTATTGATAAATTTCGTTTCAAAATGCATTATTGCAAACAAAATATTGTTTAATATTCCGGGCTTAAAGGCCTCAAAATCACTGCCTGAGCCAGCTCTTTTTTCACCCGTTTTAAACAAATTACTTAACTTCCTGAAAAAGTAAATTGGAGGAAATAAAAAAGTATTGAAATAAGACGAAAAAATCATCTTTCCGTCGCTCTTTAATTGAAACAATTTTTTTACCTCTGGTAACTTATACCTTCTAAAATGATGATTAATAACATCATGATGACTCCATAAACTCATAAAAGCCGGAACGGTTATGAAGATAACTCCATCTTCTTTAACAACTCTTTTCATTTCATTTACAGCTAATTGGTCGTCTTCAACATGTTCGATGACATCAAAGGCGCAAACTAAATCAAACGATTTGTCAGAAAAAGGTAATTGGGTGATGGAACCATTTATTATTTCTAGACCTGTTTTTTCTGAAGCAAATTCGCAACACTCTTTATCATATTCAATGGAAGTTACTTTGCTAAATTTTGATAAATATTGAGAGCTTCTTCCTGGTCCGCATCCTACGTTTAAAATTTTAATTTCCTTTTCAGGTAAATGTTTATCCCTAATTAATTTTTTTACATAATTAGATATAATTTTTTCCCTTGCAACAAACCACCAGTGATTTCTTTCTAAATCGTAATATTCCTTATAATAATCTTGTTGCATCTTTATTTTTTTCTTCTTTTTCTTTTCCTTCTTGAAATATTTTATCAACTACAAATAACGGTCTATTTCTAACTTGATTATAAATTCTTAATACATATTCTCCTATTAAACCTAATGAAATTAATTGAACTCCACTGAATAAAATAATAGCCAATATTGTTGCTGTAAATCCTTGAGGAACATCATTATAATAAACTCTTCTATAAATGTTATATCCAAAATAAATCAATGAAAACAGTACCGTAAAAAAACCTAGACGGGTAATAATTTTTACTGGAAAATTACTAAAATTAAAAATTCCATTAAATGCTAATTCAAATAATTTTGTCCAACTGTATTTAGTTTCTCCTGCATGACGTTCATCTCTGTCGTATTCAAAACCAATTTGTTTAAAACCAACCCAAGCTCTCATTCCGCGTAAATATCTGCTTTGCTCTGGCATTTCATTCATTGTTTCAACAACTCTTTTACTTAACATTGAAAAATCACCACTATCTATTGGAATATTAAAGCTTGATATTTTTTTTTGTAATCTGTAATAAGCTGAATATGCTAGTTTTTTAAAAAATGTTTCTTTTCTGTTTTTTCTAATGGCATAAATAACATCATATCCATTTTCTAATAGTTTATAAAATTCAGTAACTAATTCTGGCGGATCTTGTAAATCTCCATCAATAATCATAGCGCCTTTTTTTCCTCTTACATATGCCATTCCGGCACTAACTGCTAGTTGATGTCCGTAATTTCTTGATAGTATTATACCTGTAAATCGCTTGTCTTCTTCACAAATAGCTTCGATTAATGTTGCTGTATTGTCGCTGCTGCCATCATTAACCAAAATAATTTCACAGCTAAAATCTGTTGAAGAAACTACGCTACGAAGTCTTTTTATTAATTGTTCAAAAACTAGTTCTTCATTATACAATGGAACTATAATAGATATATCGATGTTGCTTTCTTTCATTTTAAACGTTCTTCCCAATTATTAATTTCTCCCGAAACGTCGGGACCAAAAGTACTCTTGATTTTGGTTTTATCCAAAACATTGTATTTTGGTCGTTTGGCCGGAGTTGAAAAGCTTTTTATTTGTATTGGTTGTAAATTTATACTACCTTTTTTATTTAACAAACTCAAAAAAATTATCTGAATTGATAATTTCGAAAGTGTGGTTTGGATATTGTCTTGCAAATGTTTGACTCAATCGTGCTTTTGCTTTTGAATTCCATTTTATTTCAAATGTTTTTAATTGTCCATTTTTTTCTATAATTAAGTCTATTTCTTGCTGCTCGTGTGTGCGCCAAAAATACATTTTTTCAAACTTTTCTTGGTATTCATTTTGTTTTATAAATTCATTTATAATAAAATTTTCAAATAAATTTCCTTTGTCTCTTCTGGTTTCAAAAGGCGAAAAGTCGCTGATTATTGCATTTCGAATTCCTAAATCGTTAAAATATACTTTTTTGCCTTTTTTTATTTCTTTTCTTTGATTGGAATGAAACGAATTCAATCTGTAAATTACAAATGATTGCTCTAATAAATGGATATACTCTTCTACCGTTTCGCTTTTTAATCCTATTAATTTTCCTAATTCGTTATAGTTCACTTCGCTACCTATTTGCCAAGCCAATGCCTTTAGTAATTCTTGCATTTTTTCGGGTTTTCTTATTCCGTTAAACAATAAGATATCTTTGTATAAATAACTATCCGAGAGCAGGCGGAGAATCTTTTCTTCGCCGTTTTTAGTTGTTACCACCTCTGGATAATAACCATAAACCATTCGGTGCGGCAACATTCTAATTTCTTCTAGCAACCCTATTTCGGCTTTCATTTCCATAAAAGAAAGTGGAAAAAGTTTATGCTCAAATTTTCTTCCTGTGAGTGGCTCATTTAATTTGTTTCGCAATTCAAATGCGCTCGAACCTGTAGCAATTACTTGAATTTCGGGTAAATAATCGGTTATTAATTTTAACTTACTGCCGATGTTTTCTATTTTTTGGGCTTCATCAATTACTACAAATTTATTGTTTTCAAAAAAAGTTTTCAATCGTGTTGCCGATGCGTTTTCAAAAATACTATGAACATCAGGGTTTTCTGCATCTAACCACAATATGCTGCCTTGGTCTTTAAAAATAGATTTTAACAGGGTACTTTTCCCAACTTGTCGAGCACCCAATAAAATTATGGCTTTCTGCTGAAAAAACTCTCGCCTAATATTTTCTATTATCTGTCGAACAATCATCTTGTTTTTTTACAAAAATAATAAATTTTCTATTGTAACGGAAAATTCTATGGTTTTTTTTCTTTTATAACAGAAAAATCTATGTTTTTTAAACTCTCTTCCCAACTCTTAATATGAATTCCAAAAGTACTCTTGATTTTGGTCTTATCCAAAACGCTATATTTGGGTCTTTTGGCTGGTGTTGGAAAGCTTGATGTTGGAATTGGTTTTAAATCGATATTCTTATTGTTGATTTCGAATATTTTTTTGGCAAAATCATACCAGGAACATTGGCCTTCGTTGCTGAAGTTGTAAATACCAAAGCTGGAAGCTGGAAGCTGGAAGCTGGAAGTAATAATTTCTATTAAAGCATCTGCTAAATCAACAGCATTTGTGGGTGTTCCGATTTGGTCATTTACTACGGAAATAGAATCTCTTTCAGATGCTAATCGTAGCATGGTTTTCATGAAATTGTTTCCAAATTGGGAATATACCCAAGAGGTTCTGATAATAAAATGTTTCTCCCATGTTTTTTGAATTTCAATTTCTCCGTCTAATTTGGTTTGTCCGTAAACGCCTGTTGGATTTGGGATGTCTTCTTCAGTATATCCTTTTCCGTTTGTCACACTGAGCGCAGTCGAAGTGCCATCAAAAACAAAATCGGTAGAAATATGAAGTAATACTGTGTTGTGTTCTTTGCAAACTTGGGCTAAATTTTTAGCACCAATTACATTAATTAAATGTGCCTTTTCGGGTTCGCTTTCGGCTTTATCAACGGCGGTGTAGGCAGCTGCGTTGATACAATAATTGGGTTTTATTTTAGAAAAAACTTCCTTACAATTTTCTAAATTAGAAATATCTACATCTGCTGAAGAGCAAAAAACAAAATCAATTTGCTTCGCCTGTTCGCTTTTTTGGCTCAGGTCACGATAATTTGGCGCAATAAATTGTAGCGATTGTCCAAGTTGTCCGTTGGCTCCAGTGACTAAAACTACCATGCTTTTTTGGCATTTTCTAAATTGGGTTGGACTTTATCTTTTTCGGAAATAATTAAGTTTTCCATAGGAAATTCCCAATTAATATTGATGGTTTCATCGTTGTAGATAATTCCTCCTTCACTTTCTTTGTTATAAAAATTATCACATTTATAAAAGAAAGTCGCAGTATCACTCAATACTAAAAATCCATGTGCAAAACCTCTGGGTACAAAAAATTGTTTTTGATTTTCGCCAGATAATACTACGGCTTCATAGTGTCCGAATGTTGGAGAATTTGGTCTAATGTCAACGGCAACATCTAATACTTCGCCTTGTAAAACACGCACTAATTTTGCCTGAGCATGTTCTCCGGTTTGATAGTGCAAGCCGCGGATAACTCCTTTTGAAGAATACGACTGATTATCTTGAACAAAATGAACGGGCTGGTTTACTCCCTTTTGAAAAGTAATTTCGTTGAAGCTTTCCATAAAATAGCCGCGTTCATCTGAGATGATTTTGGGCTCAATAACGTAACAACCTTCTAGTTTTGTAGGGATAAAATTCATTTTCAATGACAATATCAAGTTCAAAAATCAAAATCAATAACAATAGCTTCTTCTTTTGTTCTTTATTCTTCTAGCAAACTTATTAAATGTTTTCCATAACCACTTTTTAATAATGGTTCGGCAATTTTTTTTAATTGAGCGGCATCAATATAACCCATTTTGAAAGCCGCTTCTTCAATAGAACCTATTTTTAAGCCCTGTCGTTCTTCGATTACTTGCACAAATTGTGACGCTTGCATCAAAGAGTTAAAAGTTCCGGTATCAAACCAAGCTGTTCCTCTATCAAGAATGCTTACCTTGAGTTTACCGCGGTTTAAATATTCTTTATTTACATCGGTAATTTCAATTTCTCCGCGATGGCTTGGTTTAATATTGGCTGCTATTTCGACCACATCATTATCATAAAAATAAACTCCTGGAACGGCATAATTAGATTTTGGGTTTGCTGGTTTTTCTTCTATAGAAAGTACTTTTCCATTGGCATCAAAATCGACAACGCCATAACGTTCAGGATCATTCACATGATAAGCATAAATGATTCCGCCATCCGGGTTGTTATTGGCTAATAATAAATCAGACAAACCTGTTCCGTAAAAAATATTATCGCCAAGAACTAAAGCTACTTTCTCTTTCCCTATAAATTCTTTTCCTATGATAAAAGCTTCGGCCAAACCATTAGGATGTTCTTGAACGGCATATTCAAAACGACAACCCAATCGAGAACCATCACCTAATAATTGTCTAAAAAGTGGTAAATCATGTGGGGTGGAAATAATCAATATTTCCCGAATTCCTGACCACATCAAAGTGGATAAAGGATAGTAAATCATCGGTTTGTCGTAAATAGGCATTAATTGCTTACTCACCGCTAATGTCAACGGATGTAGTCTGGTGCCTGAACCTCCTGCTAAAATAATTCCCTTCATAAATTAACTATTTAATTTAGCCATTTGTTTTCTATAATACGATTTGAAAAATCCAACTAAAATGAAAATAAAAACAAACAAAAACGGTAAAACCAATTTCATTTTTCCATTTATATTATTAACGTTTCTAATATTTAATGTATTACTGTTTTCTTTTACAATTTTATCTAGATTAACCAACTCTAATCGGTGTGTTCCTTGCTCATAAACCAATAAATCTTTAGTTTTAATGATGGCGTCTAGCTGAGTGTTTTCGTTATAATAAACCAATTTATCGCTTTTTTGAGCGCTATTCACAGTGCCAGAAAATGAATTTAAAACCCCATTAATTTGAGAAATAATAGTGTCATTTTGTGCCATTTTAATTTTAATATTATTTACAAACTCCTTTTGTATTATTTTGTAATAATCAGAATTGTTTAAATAATCCAATAGCGGTTGAAGCGTTTCTTCATTTGAAGTTACTTTTGAGGTGGTATAAGAAATTAAATGGTAAGGATAATTTTTACTGGTCAAACTTTCGTTTACAATTTTCTTAATATCGCCGTCTTCGGCTAATAATTTTATTAATTCAAAGTTTTGCTCTTTGTTATCAATGAATTTATATACATCCGTAATGGGAATAATGCTGATATCTCTGAATTTTTTTGGCTCTTTAAGGCCTACAACATTCTTTAAAAAAACAGTGTCTCTGTCTGATATTTTGGAATTAATTAACTCAATTTTGGCATACAAATAATCGGTAGAACCAAAATTTGGGCATACAATTATTTGATTGTCATACTCTTTTGTGGTTTTATCAAGATAAATACCAATTACTACTCCGAGTGCAAATAATATACCAACCCAAAGCATATTTCTTTTAAAAAACAAGAATGCTTTAAAGATGCCGGTTGAAACGTTTTCAAAGAAATTTCCAATTTTTTTGGAAATCTGGGTTAAATCTATTTCCTGATTGTCTGAGTTGTTTTGAGGTGCTGTGCTCATTTAACTTATTATTTTATGTTAAAAATTTGTTCTAATATTTTTATAGTAATCAAATACGTGGGTTTCACCCCTGTTGTTCCTAGACCTCCTGATGCCAAGGTGCTTCCGGTTTCCAACGGATTGTCCGAAGCATAATAAGCATACCGAACTTTCACATTTGGAGGAATACTTTTTCTGATTTTGGATGCCGATTGAATGGCTTTTTGATAATAAGCGCCTTCCATTTCAAGTCCGATAACTTCCCAAGTTGATTCGTGGAAAAATCGCAATAAATCTTTATTTTGAAGAGACGTTCCTAAAACCGTAACCATGGGTCCAGAATACACAGGAATTCCATTTCCTTCAAACATTTCTTTGGTCAATTCATTTTCAAACGGATAATTATCGGCAGTGCCTTCGTTGATGTGTGCTGATGGAATCATAATATCTCCTTTTCCGCCTTCCAAAATTCCGGCTTTCCCCATTATCGAAACCGATTCAACATTTAAAAAAGTTTTTTGCTTACCTTCTTTATAGGGTTTCAATAATTCATCAATGGTCTCAAAAGCTTGTTCGCCAAAAGCGTAATCCATAACTATTAAAACCGGACTTTCTTTTCCAATTTTGGCCTTAGGAAAACTTGATTTTTCCCAATCTATTTTGGCTGTATCAAAAATTTGAACATCTATATTTGTTCCTGATTGATCTGGAAGCGAAATCATACCGTGTTTTAGGGCAAATGCTGAAACTTTATTTCTAACATCATCAGCACCAGATTTACTCAACTCTTCATAAATAAAGAAGTCGGTTTTATCTTTGTATTTGGGCTTCAAAATAGTTGTGGCAAAAATGGAGTTCATCACACTGTGCATGTTGGCACTAATAATGTGAATTGGTCTTTCCAATAAATTGTTGGCTTTTAATGTTTCTTTGATGTTATTGGCCCATATTTCTCCGTGAATATGATGTCCTAATCGTTCTCTCAAAATTGGACTAAACGTAATCGTTCTTTTGTTGTTGTTGATGATTTCTTCAATGGCTAATTTTCCTAACCAATAAATAATATGCAAAAAACGATCTGGTTTGTCTGTTGTTCCAAAAGAGGCATAAACGTCTAAAACTTCTGAAAAACTTCTGCCTAATACATTCGCAGCATGAGAAATAGCGCGCTCCTTTTCTATCTGAGTAAGTTTCTTGTTCTGTTTGACTATTTCCTCTAGTTTTTCCCAATCACGGGTTACTTCTACATCGATGTCATCTAGTAAAACTCTATTTTTTATTTTATGGGATTCGATGAAAATAAAGGTCAAATGGGTCAAAATATCATAAATATCCGATCGGCCACGAGTGATTTCTACATTCATTTGTTCGTCGTCAATGCGGTAACAATTTCGTCTTCTCTTGGGTGGAACAATCGGCTGAAAATGTGATTTTGAATAGCCCTCATCCGAGGTTAAATTAATAAACCGACATTCTTCAATGCCAACGGGAAGCCGCTCTATGACATACAACAACCCGTTGAGTTCTACTTTTTCTTCGGCAATACTTCCATAAATTTCAGGTCTTAGCGAAAGTAATGCTTCTCTTAAGGTTTCCCCTGAAATTCCCATTGGTTTATAAAACCCTCTGTTAAATAGGTGTCTCATGGTAATATACAATCGTTCGATAGCTGCCGACGATTCTTGCGCTCGTGAACGCGAAATGTTTTTAATTTCCTTCATTAAATTTTGTTTTCTAACCTGCAAATATAGGGTTTTTATGTTTAGTTAGTTAGAATCAGCGTTATTGCAGGTTCGTATCTACCGGATTTATTATCGTTGATGCGTATCCATTTTCCACTAATAAAAGTAAATCCAACTGGGTTTTGAACATAATTATATAATACAAATGGATAATAGAGTTTTTGAGTAACTGTTTGATTTGTGTTTCGATCTATACTTGTTCTTTCTAGTTTATTGTTTTCAATCATTAGCTTTTCAAAACCTACAAAAATTCCTTTTTTGGGCATTATTAAATTAAAATCTGAAACATTAATTTTTGTGCTTTTTCCTCCTTGTTTAATGGTAACTATTAAGTCTTTTTTTAATAATTCTGAACCTGGAAATCCATTTTCGTCTACGGCAAAAAAATGTAGTTTTATGGTTGCTGTTTCTATCTTGCTATCTGTTGAGATTTTTACTTGTTTTATATATTTGGTTTTACTGTATTTAGGATTGTAGGGGAAAAACTTAATGTCGTTTTTTGGTCCATTATCAAAAGCTTGAAAAATGGTGTTTTCTACTATTCCTATTTGGATTTCTTTAGTTTCTTTTTTGTTAAAAATTACCACTTCGTCTAGCTCGTTAGTGATGGAATTCAAAACTACTTTCGAAGCATCTACTACTTTGACTGTTTTCTTTTCAAAACCGATAATAGAAAAAAATAAATTTTTGTTTTTATCATTAGTGTCAATACTAAATCTTCCGTCTTCTTCTGAAGTAGTTCCAATATTCTCGTTTTCAACCCAAATGTTTACATACGGAATAGGTTTGTCGTTTTCGTCTACAACAATACCTTTGACTTGAGCGGAAATCCAAATTGTTTTTAAGAACAGTACTAGTATTACAATGTTTATTTTCATTCCTTTTGTTTCTTTTTTAGCCCTGATTGAAGCAAGTATCCTTTTTGTCTTTTGACAATTAGTGTCACTCCCGAAACTTCGGGATGCGTCCGATGTGACAAAAAGATACTGCGAAAAGCAGGAAAATGGTTGGCAAAAATGCCCGAGCTTTTCGCTTCTAATTAGTAAAAAAATCAGCTATTTTTCTATCGTTACTCAATCTTGGTAATTTATTTTGTCCGCCGAGTTTGCCGATGGATTTCATGTATTCTTGAAAACCGTTTTTTGATACTTTGGAAATCACGAGTGTTCGCAACACTTTGCCAACAATCAAATCGTCGTAATAAACGTTTTGTTTTCGCATGGCATTATCAATTTTCAAGGCAAATTCGTCCATATTTTCGGGGGTGTTTTCAAACTCGATGAACCATTCGTGATATGGTAAACCTTGGTTTGGATTGATTTGTGGCGCAACGGTAAATTCGTTGATACTGATGGTTGTATTTTCCATGGCTTCTTTGAGCGCTGTTTCAACTTCTTTCCCAATAACGTGTTCGCCAAATGCTGAAATATAATGTTTTATTCTTCCTGAAACGATTACGCGATAGGGTTTCAAGCTGGTAAACTGAACCGTATCGCCAATATTATATGCCCATAAACCTGCGTTGGTAGAAATTATCAAAACATAATTTGTGTTTAATTCGACTTCTCCAATAGTATATCTTCTAGGTTTTTCAGTAAAAAAATCTTCCGATTTTACAAATTCATAAAAAATGCCCGAATTCAAAAGCAACAACATTCCTTTTTCCTGCTGTGAGTCTTGGTAAGCAAAAAATCCCTCTGATGCTGGAAACAACTCAATAGAATCTACTTTTCGACCTATTAGGTTTTCAAATTTGGCGCGATACGGTTCATAATTCACGCCTCCATAAATAAACAAATTGAAATTTTTGAATAACTGACCAACGGGTTTTCCTCCTTTTTGTTCTAGTTTTTCAAAATACATTTGCACCCAAGAAGGAATTCCCGAAATAACAGTCATGTTTTCATTGAGCGTTTCTTCAACTATAGCGTCCACTTTGGTTTCCCAATCATCAATGCAATTGGTTTCCCAACTCGGCATTCGGTTTTTTTGCAAATATTTTGGAACAAAGTGCGCCACAATCCCAGACAATCTTCCTAGTTTAACTCCGTTTTTTTCTTCGAGAATTGGACTTCCTTGCAAAAAAATCATTTTGCCATCTACAAAATCGGCTTTGCCTGTTTCGTGAATATAATTTAAAATGGCATTCCTTGCTGCTTTAATATGGGTTGGCATTGATTCTTTGGTCAACGGGATATATTTTGCGCCGGATGTGGTGCCCGAAGTTTTTGCAAAATAAATGGGCTTCCCTTTCCATAGAATATTTTCTTCTCCTTTTACTACGCTATCGATGTATAGACGAAGTCCTTCATAATCTCGAATAGGAACTTGCCTAGCAAAGTCATCAAACGTTTTAATAGCAGCAAAATTGTGGTCGTTTCCAAATTGAGTTTCTTTGGCTTGATTCAATAAATCTTGAAAAACCATATGTTGTGTTTCAATAGGATGTTGAATCCAACTTTGTTCTTTTTTATAAATGAGGAGCGCAAATAGTTTTGCAGCGATTGATTTTATTGACATTTTTATTGATTTGGAAAATTCTTTTTTAACGCTTTTTCTGTTGAAACAATCAGATAAACAATAACTCCAAATATTGACACTAAACTAAAAACAAATTCTAAATCTTCAGAAATAATAATTAAAAAGGTCAAGAACGAAATCAGAACCAAAAACAAACCTCCTTCAATCATTCTCAAACTTGAGAACCGTTGAGCAAAATCCCATCTTTCTTGGTTTTTCATCGAATTTGGTGTTCTGTAGCCATAAAATGAATTAATCTTTTTGGGTGGAAATTGATACAAAACCAAGGCAACAAAGAAGAAGATTGCACCAACAAAAAAGGGAATTTCTAATAAATTTTCAGGAATTGTATTTAATCTTTCCATACTATTCAAAATCTATAAAAATACTTGGATCTATAGGATAACCATCTTTCCATAATTCAAAATGCAAATGTATTCCTGTCGACTCTTGGCCTGTTGAACCCGCAAGAGCAACTACTTCGCCAGATCTTACTTTGTCTCCTTGAGAAACCGTTAATGAAGCAGCGTGTTTATAGACTGAAATAAAACCATTATTATGTCTGATGATTACCACATTTCCCGTGTTTGGTGTCCAATCGGCAAAAATTACTGTTCCGCTTAAAATTGATTTTATTGGTGTATTCTTTGTAACAGCAACATCTATGGCATAATGTTTTACTTTGGGATTGAATTTTTCGGTCACCATTCCTTTTATAGGAGGAAATAGAACGATGCCCGATTTTGGCTTTGCTTTTTCAAAAAGATTGAATTTATCTTCTCTAGCTACCTCTTCTCGTAATTTTAAATCTGCTTTTGACGGTTTTAAATCTTCCTCAGAAACAGTTACTAGTTCGGGTGATGTGATAGAGTCTTTGCTAAATTTTGCATAGTCTAAATCGCCAGTCAATACCTTTTTGATTGAAGCAATATATGCTTCGTTTTTCTTCATAGCATTTGCTAGGGAGTCTGATTTCAAGGCCAATTCTGTGGCGTCTTTTTTTAATTTTGTAGAGGCGTACCCTGGAATATATTCGCGAAGTGGTGTAAAAGCAATAATGTAGGTCGTTACAAAAATAATTAGAACAGCACCAATGGATGCCACCACAAAAACATTCATTAGGGTTAATCGAAGTGAAAAAATTTCTTCAAAAGTATCTTCGTTCAAAATAACCAAGCGGTTTTTTGTGAAGAGTTTTTTCTTGATTATTTTTCTTTTTAACCGTTTTTCAGACATGGGTTTGGATTATACCACAAATATAGAAAAATAAGTCTGCTTTATATTTTATTACCTTTAACGTTAAATCGATACCTGCTATTAATTTATTTTCTACATTTGCCAAATATTTAATTAAATAAAAATTATCATGAACTTTTTAACTATATTTCTTGGCGCGATTGAATTCCCGCAAATGATGTTGATATTGGCTGTTATTTTATTACTTTTTGGAGGTAAAAAAATTCCTGAATTAATGAAAGGATTGGGTAGCGGGGTAAAAGAATTTAAAAAAGCGGCTAAAGACGATACAACAGAAACTAAAAAAGAAGAAGACTCGAGCCCAAATGGGCGAACAGGCGAAGCAAAATAAAGAATAACTTTTTTAAATTAAAAAAATATAAATCCCAAATTCTGATGATTTCATTGGATTTTGGGATTTTTTATATTTACCATTTTATATAGTATCGCTTTATGAAGTCTACACTATTCTCAATTGCTTGTCTTTTTTGTTTTTCCTCACTTTTTAGCCAAGATATCAATGGTTCTTGGTCGGGTGAACTCGATATACAAGGAAACAAATTACCGCTAGTGTTTAATATTAAACCCGTGGGAAACGCCCTTAAAACAACGATGGATAGCCCAATGCAAGGCGCCAAAGATATTCCGGTTACCTCAACAACATTTAAAAAAAATGAACTTGAAATAAAAGCAAATGAAATGGGTATTACTTATAAAGGTACACTAAAAAACGACAAAATTGAAGGCACTTTTACACAAGGTCAAATGAGTTTACCATTGATTTTAACTAAAATAAAAGCGGGCGAGTCTGTTTTAAAACGACCTCAAACTCCAAAACCGCCTTTTGACTACATCATAGAAGAAGTGACTTTTACTAATCCTGTAGATAATACCATTTTGGCTGGAACTTTAACCTTGCCTAAAAACAAAAAACAGTTTCCGATTGTAATTTTAATCTCAGGTTCTGGACAACAAAACAGGGATTCTGAACTTTTTGGACACAAAGAATTTTGGGTAATTGCCGATGATTTTGCCAAAAAGGGAATAGGCGTTTTACGTCTAGACGATAGAGGTGTTGGTGGCTCAAAAGGAGCAAGTGACTCCATGACAACCCAAACTTTTGCAACAGACACCAATGCTGCTGTTGCATTTTTAGCTCAAAAAGGATTTCAAAATATCGGATTAGTTGGTCATAGCGAAGGAGGAATTATAACTCCAATGGTTGCCTCTCAAAATAAAAAAGTGAAATTTGTTATTTCAATGGCTGGTCCCGGAATTCCAACGGATGAATTATTACTATTACAGTCTAATGCGTTAGCAAAATCTGCTGGAGCTTCTGAAGAAGAATTAAAATCAACAGAAGCAACTAACCGTGAAATCTATGCGCTCATCAAGAATTATAACGGGACTGATTTGAAAGGTGAGGTCAAAAAAATTCTTATTGCCAATATGCAGAAACTACCTAAAGAGCAACAACCTTCTGCAGATGAAATTGCCAATACTGCCGAACAAGAAAGCAGCAAAATAAGCATTCCATGGTTTACTTATTTCATGAAAATTAATCCGGATATTTACTGGAGTAAACTAAAAATTCCGGTTTTAGCCATAAATGGCTCTAAAGATTTACAAGTAATTTCAAAAGAAAATCTAGCTGGAATCAAAGCTTCATTGGAAAAAGCAAAAAACAAGCAATTTGAAATTGTAGAATTTCCTAATCTGAATCATCTTTTTCAAGAAGCAAAAACGGGTTCAGTTGAAGAGTATGGGCAAATAGAACAAACCATTGCACCGCAAGTTTTAGACAAAATGAGCTCTTGGATTTTGAAGTTATAATGAAATCTGGAATTATTTACACTTTTATTACTTCTTCGATGATTTTTTGTTTACAAATTTCCCAATTGAAATCTTTAACCATTTTTGGTTCTGGTTGAAGATTGGCTTCTTCAAAATAAGATAGACTTTTATAAACCATAAATTCAGAACCATCAAGATATTTTGAACAATAAAATCCATCATTTCTCTCAATGAAAATTCATTGAGCAAAAAGTACAAGTCTATAAAATCTTTTTTGCTTCCTTTTCCGGCTATTGCATTCCATTTCATAACAGCAATATCTTTTTTAGAAACCTTCCGAATACCACCTATTTCAAAAGTTTTTTCAGACATAATTTTTTTAAGAGTTCCATAAGTTCGGGAACAACTGTCTGTGTTTGTAACATCTAAATTCTGTCTTATCAATATTAAAAATAGTTGCAACGAAAGAAAGCGTAACAGCATCTAAACTTCTTGCATTCAACGACGCTTCTTTTATGGCCTCCATACCATATAACTTTTTTATCAAGTTCCAATCCTTTATGTTTCCATACTCCAACACTCTTTGAATAAAAAAGGTTTTGTATTTATCTAAGTCAAATCCTTTCAAATCCACATCCCAAAAAAGATGCTGTGAAAAATCGTTTGTAGTTATTTCTTTAGACATAATAAGAAAGGTAAGAAATATTAAAAAACCATCGTCAACTGAATTCGCTTTCGTTCTTCGTCTACTTCTAACACTTTTACTTGAACGTGTTGGTGGATTTAACGATTTTGGAAAACAATGAATCTGCAAAATCAGAGTATATAGTCTAAATAATTATCCTGATTAATAATTTCAAAAGCGGCTTCTGGATACGACTTTGCAAATTCAGTTGGAATTTTTGCTTTTACTTTTCCATATTTATATTCAAAAGCTGATAGCTGATTGCCTTTTTCTTCTATCCGGTCTATTTCTTGTTTGGTATGGGTTCGCCAAAAGTAGTCGTGAATATAATTTTGGGTATAACTCATTTTTTTTATTCTCTCTGAATTCAAGTAATTTTCCCAAAGCTTGCCAACATCTTCTCTATTGTTTAATGGGTTAAACGAATTAATAATGGCATTTCGAATTCCGTTATCCACAAAGTACCATTTTTTCATTTTAGTGATTTCATTATCCCTATTTCTGCTGAACCCAGATACACTATAGATTATAAATACTTTGCTAAATAAATCCAAATACTTTTCGACAGTGTTTTTACTGATTTGTAAATCACGGCCCAAGCTTTCTAGTGATAATTCACTACCCGTTCTAAAAGCAATAATCTGAAGTAAAGCAATAATTTTGTCTCTTTTTTTAATACCTTCAAAAACAAAAATATCTCGTAACAGTTGCGTGTTGACCAACTCTTTTAAATAACTTATTTTATCTTCTCGATTAGTAATATGGCTCAATTCGGGATAACTGCCCAATATTAATCGATCTTCGAGCTTGTTTCGGGTTTCAAGAAAATTTTCGGTTTTAGAAAATTCAATTTGTGCAATTGGATATAAATTTATGGTTTTCATTCGCCCTACTAATGGCTCACCCAACTGATTATTTATTTCAAATGCCGAAGAGCCAGTTACCAAAACTTTTAAATCGTCGATGGTATCGACCATCAATTTTAGTTTTTTCCCAATTGCAGGTATTTCTTGTGCTTCATCAATTATCAAAAATTTAGTGTCACCTAGCAGTCTTTTATAATTTGCCGTACTCTGAACTTCTAATAAATTATGTGATTCAATATCATCTCCGTTTAAAAAAAGTACTTTTTCAGTTACTTTTTCAATAAGTTTCTTAATTAGTTCCGTCTTACCTACACGCCTTGCGCCCAATAGTACAATTACTTTATTTGGTTGTATTTTTTGCAAAACTAAATCGAGTGCTACTCTATTTATTTCCATAAAAATTAGATTTTATACAGCACAAAGGTAAATTATTTTTTTATTTCCGTCACAGTTTTGACGCAATTTAATTTATTTCCGTCTAGTTATTGACGGAAATAAATTAAATTGCGTCAGATGAGTGAATAAAATAGGTTTTTACAAAATCATCGTCAACTGAATTCGCTTTCGTTCTTCGTCTACTTCTAACACTTTTACTTGAACGTGTTGGTGTAATTTAACTACCTCATTCACATCGGAAACAAAACCGGCTTTGAGTTGGGAAATGTGAACCAAACCGCTTTCTTTGATGCCTATATCGACAAAACAACCGAAGGCAGTGATGTTGTTGACAATTCCGGGTAAAATCATTCCCGTTCTCACATTTTTTATTGTAGTAACATTCGGATCAAATTCGAAAACTTTGGCAGCCTTTCTTGGATCTAATCCTGGTTTTTCTAATTCTTTAACAATGTCTTTTAACGACAGAATTCCAATTTCTTTGGTGACGAAATCTTCTAGTTTTATTTTGGAAATTTTTTCTTTATTGGCAATTAAATCGTTGGTTTTTAAACCCAAAGCTCCCGCCATTTTTTCGACAATTCCATAAGCTTCTGGATGCACTGCCGAATTGTCTAAAGGATTTTTTCCGTCTTTAATTCTAATAAATGCTGCGGCTTGTTGAAATGCTTTTTCTCCCAATCTTGGCACTTTTTTTAGCTGTTTTCTGTCTTCAAAAGGACCGTTTTCTTGACGATAAGTTACAATATTTTCTGCCATTTTTTCTCCTATTCCCGACACATAGCTCAACAACGATTTACTAGCTGTGTTTATATTAACTCCAACCGAATTCACGCAACGAATTACTGTATTATCTAGTTCTTCTTTCAATTTGGTTTGATCCACATCGTGTTGGTATTGTCCAACGCCTATAGATTTTGCATCAATTTTTACCAATTCGGCCAAAGGATCTGAAAGTCTTCGACCAATAGAAACAGAACCTCGAACGGTTACATCGAAATTTGGAAATTCGTCACGCGCAATTTTACTCGCCGAATAAACCGATGCGCCCGCTTCTGAAACTACAAAAACCTGTATTGGCTTATCAAATGCTATTTTCTTTATAAAAAATTCGGTTTCACGACTTGCCGTTCCGTTTCCAATAGAAATGGCTTCGATAGTATAGGCATTCACCATCGAACGGATTTTTTTCATCGCCATAACATCTTCTTTTTGTGGCGCATGCGGGTAAATCGTTTCGTTATATAGCAAATCGCCTTTTTCGTCCAAACAAACTACTTTGCAACCACTTTTAAAACCTGGGTCTATTGCAAGAATTCTTTTTTCTCCTAATGGCGGCGCCAGTAGTAACTGACTCAAATTCCCTGCAAAAACATCGATGGCTTTACTATCCGCTTTGGCTTTAGCTTCTTGCAAAGTTTCGTTGGAAATGGCTGGTTCTAACAAGCGTTTGTAACTGTCTTTTATCGCTAGTTCTAAATGTTCTGTTGTGTTGTTATTGGATTTTATAATTTCCTTTTCTATAAAATCAATAGCTTCCTCCTGCTCTATTTCAACATTGAGTTTCACAAAACCTTCTGCTTCTGCGCGCAACATTGCCAATAATCTATGCGAAGGCGCTTTTGAAATGGGTTCTGCCCAATCGAAATATTGTTTGAATTTCTGAGCATCAACTTCAGTTTCTTTTTTCTTAACCACTTTGGTTTCGATAATCGCTTTTCTTTGAAATAGTCGACGAAGATTTTTTCGGATGTATATATTTTCGTTAATCCATTCGGCAATAATATCTCTTGCGCCTTGCAAAGCTTCATCTTCATTTTTGATTTTGTCATTAAGATATTGTGTGGAAATAAAATCGATGTCGTCTTTTCCTTGTGAGAATATTATTTTCGCCAAAGGTTCTAAACCGTTTTCTCTAGCAATATCGGCTCTGGTTTTTTTCTTCTTTTTATAAGGCAAATACAAATCTTCTATTTCCTGTAAATCGAAATTTTCATTAATTTTTTTGGCTAATTCTGGCGATAATTGTCCTTGTTCGTCGATCGTTTTCAAAATGCTTTCTTTCCGTTTTACAATGTCTTCATAGTGTTTCGAAAGCTTCGCAATCGTTTCAATGACCACTTCATCTAAGTTTCCTGTTTGGTCTTTTCGGTAACGCGAAATAAAGGGAATCGTGCAATCTTCTGATAAAAGTTTTAAAGTAGCTTCAATATTTTTTGGCGAAGCCGTTATTTGATTTTGAATGAATTGTATGCTGGTCATTTTAGGAGTTTATTATTGAATATTTTTGAACGCTTTTCCAAGGTTATCAATTACATCGGTTATCAACATACTTTCTTCGCTTTGTGTTTCTAATGTAATATCGGCTGCTAATCCATGGATGTAGACCGCCAGAACTGCCGCATTAATGGGTTCGTATCCTTGGGCTAAAAAAGCGGTGATGATTCCGGTTAATGCATCTCCCGAACCTCCTTTGGCTAAGCCAGAATTACCTGTGGTGTTTTCAAATGTTTGTTTTCCATCAGTAATAAACGTTTTATTTCCTTTGAGTACAATAATAGCGTTTAGTTCAGTTGCTTTAGTTTCGGCTTTTGTCCTTCTTTCAGACTCAGAAACGTGATTTCCAAAAAGCCGATCAAACTCTTTAAGATGTGGAGTCAAAATTGTTTTATTTGGAAGCTTATCATACCATTTTTGGTTTTTGGCTAAAATAGTTAAAGCATCGGCATCAAAAACAATTTGTTGGTTGGTTGTTTCTAAAAGTTGCTTTATGAAACACTTTGATGCATTATCTATTCCAATTCCAGGTCCAATTCCAATTGCATTGAATTTGATCCAATCGTTTTTTTCTTCCCTAAATTCTATCATCGCTTCGGGAATTGAATTGAAAATGGCTACTCTTTCTTTTTTTGGAATATTCACTGTGACTAATCCAACTCCTGCTCTAAAACATGCTTTGGTTGCAATAATGGCTGCGCCTATTTTAGCTTTGCTTCCTGCAATAATCAATGCATGACCATGATTGCCTTTATGTGAATTAAATAATCGGTTTCTGAAAATTTTTTTAATATAATTTTGGTCTATAAGAATCATGATATAAAGTTAGGGTATTTAATCCTGAACGATAAAATCTTTTGGGTCTTCTTTTTTAAATTCGGGTTGAATGTTGATGTGGTTGATATGAAATTTATGGAAAAGCATTTGTTCTACTTCGTGCAACAAATTATTGAATTCACTCATTTTAATATCTTCCGAACAATCGAGATGAGCTTCAAGATGTAATTCTTCATCATTCAAATGCCAAACGTGAATGTGATGTAATTTATTTACTCCAGGTATTTTATGTACTTCGCGAACTATTTCTTTAATATCTATATAATCTGGTGTGAATAGCATAAGCATTTTTGTGGAAGTAATTAATAATTTGACTCCCACAACAATTAGATATATAGCAATAGCAATTGTCATGATGCTATCAACCCAAAACCATCCGTAAAATTTCATCAATAAACCACCAACTAACACAGCCACAGACGCCATCATATCAGTCAATAAATGCAAATAAGCCGATTTCATATTAAGGTTGTGCCCGGCATCTTTTTGTAATAGTAAAACTGAAAAACCATTGACAAGAATTCCTAATAAAGCCAACCAAATTACCAATCCTGACTGAATTGGATGTGGATTAAAAAAACGATTTATTGCGCCATAAACTAAAATTAATGCAACAATAACAAGTGTGGAAGCGTTTACAAAAGCTGCGATTAATTCGGCTCTTTTGTAGCCAAAAGTTTGATCAATTGATGCTTTTCTTCTTGATAATTTGTTAGCAACCAAACTGAAAACTAATGAAAGAACATCCGAAAAATTATGAAGTGCATCAGAGATTAAAGCCAAACTTCCCGAAATTATTCCTCCTATTATTTGAGCAATGGTTATAAGCAGATTTAGTAAAATAGAATAAACTAAGTTTTTGCTTTTTACTTCATGCTTTGAATATGAACTTCGCCCATTTTTTAATTGTTTAAAATACCATAAATTTTAAAGCCAATCTGTATAAACAAATAGCCAATAGGAACGTTTAGCAACATCAAAAATAGAGTTACTAAAATAGATTTTCTTTCTTTTTTGTTTTTGAGAAATAAAGAAATTAGAAATATTGAAAGAATGATATTCAAAAGAAAAAAAGTAATCATAAAAAAAAGACTGATGTAAATTACACCACTGTAAGCTGTAAAATAATACATCGAGACAATCAAACACCCAAGTAAAAAAGTAAGTAACGCTACTTTTCTACCTAAACTATTGTATTCGCTGACTGTTTTGGGGTTTTGAAACATTTTTATTTATTTAGAATCTATTTTATTTACTCTAGCGGCATGTCTTCCGCCTTCAAAATTGGTGTTTAAGAAAATATCTACCATTTCTACTGCTTGTTGGATTGATGTAAATCGAGCTGGAATGCTGATTATGTTTGCATCATTATGCTGTCTAGCTAAAGAGGCAATTTCTTTATCCCAACATAAAGCGGAACGAATCCCTTGATGTTTATTCACCGTCATATTGATTCCGTTTCCAGAACCACAAATTACTACACCAAAATCGGCTTTCCCTGTTGCAACGTCTATCGCTACAAGATGTCCAAAATCAGGATAATCCACACTGTCAAAAGTATCGGTTCCGTGGTTGACTATTTTATGTCCTTTTTGCTCTAAAAAAGCAACTATGGCTTTCTTGTAATCTGGTCCTGCGTGATCGTTTCCGATGGAGATTTTCATGGTTATTTTTTTGTAGTTGTGCGTACAAATTTAAGTAAACTATTAGTTAGAATTTTGCTTTATTGCAACTACTTGAAATTTAAAAGCTAAGATTTTTTAGTAACCTATTAATTTATATAACAAATTGAAAATCAATTCTTTTTATTAAATAAAAATAGTTAAAACACATATTGTTAATAGTTATTTGCAATTCCTTGATAATCAGTTAACCTTAAATTAACACTAAATGTTAACAACTTTGGATAGATTTTTAAAAGTTTTTCTTTGTTGTATGTAAATTAATTGTAATGCAAAATTGTAATTAAAAAATCAAATTTAGTTTGGTATATTTTTAGAAAAGTTATCAATATAAAAACATACTTTTTCAACCAAAAACACCTATAAAAGATATTTACAAAAAAACTCTTTTTTAAGTTGTTGACAATTGTTAATTAAGTTTAAAAAAGAGTTAAAAATAAACATTTTAACTAAGTAAAAAGATGTTGATAAATAAGGATAAAAAAAAATAACTACAGAATCTAGCTTTTCAAAAAAAAGTTATTGTACAAATAAACACGCTATAATAACCATCATAAATTTAAATTTAATTTAATCTTTTTTTTTATGATTCTAATGATTGTTGAAAAGTCTACTTTTTTTATAAAAATAATAAATGTTATTTTTTCTATAAATCTTAATACTTAATACTAAAAATCTTAATACTTCTTCGTAATTTTCAACATTAATTTAAATTATACAATGAGTAAAAAACACAAAAAATTCGGAAAAAATGAAAAAACCTTTTCTGAAAAGATATTTAAAATACTTTCAAAAAACGCTAATAAACCTTTTAATTATAAACAAATAGCTGCCATTTTAGAATTAGATGATACCAAAAGCAGAAATGAAATTATCAAAGATTTAAAAATCCTAGCAGCTCAAAAACTGATCATTGAATCAGAACCTGGAAAGTATTTAGTTAAAGCTTCCAGTCAACAATATTACGAAGGAATTATTGATATGACTTCTAGAAAAGCTGGTTATTTTGTTTGTGATGAATTAGAACATGATGTGTTTATACCTTTTATAAATTTGAATCATGCTTTAGATAATGATAAAGTAAAAGCTTATGTGTATAACCGAAGAAGTTCTAGAAAACCAGAAGCTGAAGTAATCGAAATTATTGAAAGGCACAAAACAGAATTCGTAGGCGTTATCGATATTCAGAAAAATTTTGGATTTGTAACTACAGCTAATGCTAAAATGTATACGGATATTTTTATTCCAAAAAACAAATTAGGGGAAGCTGAACATGGAGATGTAGTTTTGGTAAAACTAGAAGATTGGCCAGCTAAAGCTGATTCTCCTTTTGGCTCAGTAATAAAAGTATTGGGAAAACCAGGCGAACACAACACCGAAATTCATGCGATTTTGGCTGAATATGGTCTGCCTTATGATTTTCCGATTGAAGTAGAAGCGTATGCAAATAAACTAGAAACTTCTATTACTCAAGATGAAATTGCAAAACGAAGAGACATGCGAAAAGTACTCACGTTTACTATTGATCCTAAAGATGCTAAAGATTTTGATGATGCCTTATCTTTCCAAGTTTTAGATAATGGAAATTATGAAATAGGTGTCCATATTGCTGATGTTTCTCATTATTTAAAAGAAGGTACAATACTTGATGATGAAGCTTATAAACGTGCTACTTCTGTTTATTTAGTAGACAGAGTAGTACCAATGCTTCCTGAAGTGTTGTCAAACTATGCTTGTTCACTTCGACCCCATGAGGAAAAATATACTTTTTCAGCCATATTTCAATTGAATGCTAAAGCAGAAGTTCTAGATTCTTGGTTTGGAAGAACTATAATTTTTTCTGACCAACGTTTTTCTTATGAAGAAGCACAAAATATTATTGAAACAAAAAGTGATATCATTCCAGCAGATATTTCCTTAACTGGAAAGGAATATAAAGTTGCAGCCGAAATTGTTGCAGCCACCTTAAAACAAGATGAATTAGCCAAAATTCTTCGAAGAAAAAGAATGGCTGAAGGAGCCATATCCTTTGATAAAGTCGAAGTAAAATTTAATTTAGATGAAAACGCCGAACCCGTCGGAGTATTCTTTAAAATTTCTAAAGATGCTAATCATTTGATTGAAGAATTTATGTTGTTGGCCAATAAAAAAGTGGCTGAATTTATTGGAAAACAAAAGAAAACGTTTGTGTATCGAATTCACGACGAGCCAAATGAAGATAAACTAATCAACCTACAAACGGTGATTTCTAAGTTTGGTTACGCTATCAATATGAAATCGAAATACGATATTTCAAAATCATTGAATAAATTACTGAATGATGTCAACGGAAAAAAAGAACAAAATTTAGTAGATACGTTAACCATCCGAAGTATGAGTAAAGCTAAATATTCTACCGAAAATATTGGACATTATGGTTTAGCTTTTGATTTTTACAGTCATTTTACGTCACCAATTCGTCGTTATCCAGATGTGATGGTACATCGATTATTGCAATATTATTTAGATGGAGGAAAGTCAGTTGATGCTGAAATTTATGAAGAAAAATGCGCTCATTCTAGTGATATGGAAGGTTTAGCGGCGCAAGCCGAAAGAGATTCTGTAAAATACATGCAAGTAAAATACATGCAAGATCATAAAGATCAAGAGTTTTTGGGAGTTATTTCAGGAGTTACAGAATGGGGAATTTATGTCGAAATTATCGAAAACAAATGTGAAGGAATGGTTCGTATTCGCGAAATAAAAGAAGATTATTATACGTTTGACGAAAAGCAATATGCTTTGGTAGGTCAGGCAACGCATAGTATTTTACAATTGGGAGACGAAGTTTTTGTAAAAGTAAAAAATGCCGATTTAGTAAAGAAACAATTGGATTTTCACTTTATTAGAAGAAATGTTTAATATTAAGAGGATAATGTCCAGTGGACATTCGGCATTTAGTTTATAATAGTAAGTATGATATTATGAAATCACCATTAACAACAAGTTTGTTGCAAACAAACACCAATGAAGATAAGGTGATTCCATATGACCAATAAAAAAACAATAATTATCTACATATGAAAAAAATAATTTATAGTTTATTAATAGTCAGTTCGATGGCTTTTGCTCAGGAAACCAAAAATGTAGGTGATTTTACCAAAGTCACTTCTTTTGATCAAATAGATGTATTCTTAATTAAGAGCGTTGAAAACAAAGTTATTATTGCCGGAAAAGAAGCAAACGAAGTAGAATTAGTCAATAAAAATAGTGAGCTAAAAATCAGAATGCCATTAACTAAAATAATGTCTGGAGACAATATTTCGGTTACAGTTTATTTTAAAAAAATTGATGCTGTTGAAGCAAATGAAGGATCAAGAATAGCTTGTGGAGACACAATTAAAGGAACATTTTTTGAAATTATAGTTAAAGAAGGTTCTGAAATAAAACTACTGCTTGATGTAGAAAAATTAAAAAGTAAAGTTTCAGATGGTTCAACAGTATCTTTGGAAGGAAAAGCATCAACTCAAGAAGTTTTAGTGAATTCAGGAGGAATTTATGAGGCAGAAAAATTAGTAACCAGTCAAGCAACAATAACCGCAAACGCTGGTGGACAAGCCGATGTTTTTGCAACTGATATAGTAGAAGCTAAAGTTCGAGCCGGAGGAGAAATTACCATTTTTGGTAATCCAAAACAAATTAATAAAAAAATTATTGCTGGAGGAACAATCGAATCAGCTAAATAGAATTTATTTTACAATCTAGATTTTAAATTTTAAATTGCACAGTCAAAATTTTAACAATGATATTTTTAAATGATATTTTATCAGCCATTCCGCTTGGTTTCTTTCTAAGTTTTATGATTGGACCAGTGTTTTTTGTATTGCTTGAAACTAGCGTTGTTAAAGGTTTTAAAGCAGCTATTATATTTGATTTAGGGGTTGTTTTAGCCGACATAATTTTTATTATCGTAGCTTTTTTTAGTAGTTACCGATTAATACAAAGTATAAAAGACGATCCAGCATTGTTTATTTTTGGCGGATTAGTGATGTTGACTTATGGAATCATATCATTTGCAAAAAACAGAAAAGAATCTAAAAAAAGCATCGATGAAATTGACCCAAAGATATTAGCAAAAACCAATTATTTATCTTTGTTTTTTAAGGGTTTTTTCTTGAATTTCATTAACATTGGTGTGCTTGGTTTTTGGTTAGCTATCTTGATAACTGTAGGTCCACAACTGGAATTGAAAACCTCTAGAATGTTGACTTTTTTCTCTACTTTAATAGTAACTTATTTCATTACTGACATTTTTAAAATATTACTAGCCAAACAATTACGTAAAAAGCTTAATCCAAAAAACATTCTTTTAATTAAGAAAGGAATTAGCATAATTTTAATTATTTGTGGTGTCGTGTTGCTTTCTCAAGCCTGGTTTCCTAAAGAACAAAAAATAGTGAATTCTGCTTTTGAAAAATTGGAGAATGAAAAAAAAGACTAATTAATTTGTTGTAATCAATCTCAGATGAAAAATATTTATACCATCTTTTTTTAATTTTTCTCATCTCTGTATTTTATCAAAATGACGTGAAAAAAGACATATTGCATTTGCGTGGAGAAGCACAAGATACATTGGTATATGAAATGGAGTTGAATAACAACAAGACTTTTGAAAACCGTAAATACTTTAAAAAAACCACAGACACGATAAGTAACTACAAAAAGTGGATGGTCGATATTAGAAAAGGTACATTTAAAAAAGAAAAAGGGTTTTTTAGACTTACTCAAATAGATGGTGACCAATGCCTAAATGGTGCTTTGATAAGAATTGTTTTTGGCCAAATTTGGTTTTATAGTCAGACAGAGAAAGATGGTAAAGTAAGGCGTTGCAGATTAATTACATATCATAGAGCCAGTTTATAACAGCCGTTAGTTACAAATGCTCGTTTAGTTTTACTTATCTATAGTAATTTAATTTTAAAAACCTCTCTTATAAAGCTATTCGAGCACTTTTTTAAATTAACTTTTAAATATTTTTTAGATTCTTCGTTCCTTATGCTCGAGAGCTTTGCTCAAACCTGTCTGCCGACAGGCAGGCTCGCGAAGCAATGACAAATAAAAAGAGCTACTATTTCTAGTAACTCTTTTGAGGCATCTCCCGACGCTTCGGGAGAACCAAGTAAACGGTTTTGCGTTATTCAATTAATTTTTTAGATTCTGAAACAAGTTCAGAATGATACAAAAAAAGCTCTCAAAAAGAGAGCTTAATTCAGAGGCATCGTCCGGATTCGAACCGGAGTAAACGGTTTTGCAGACCGGTGCCTAGCCACTCGGCCACGATGCCAGTTGGACGGCAAATATACTAAAAAGTTTAAAGTTTAAAAGGTTAAAGTTTAAAAAGTTTTCTAACTACTTCGTACTTCCAACTTCGTAAATCGTATTTAACTCCTGTATTCTTCCAGTTCGATGGTTACCGCTTCAACATCACCACCAATAGGGGGATTGAGTTTTGAAACCGCCAAAACTATTCTGGATACAGCTGGAATTTCTCCAAAAATTCTAGAAATAATTCTATGTCCCACGTGTTCTAATAACTTGGAACGAACAGCCATTTCTTCAACAACAATTTTGTTTAAAAGTACATAATCAACCGTATCTTTGAGTTCATCAGTAGTTGAAGATTTTCTTAAATCGGTTTTGATTTCTAAATCCACACGGTAATCGGAACCAATTAATGCCTCTTCTTTTAAGCATCCATGAAAAGAAAAAGTTCTGATATTTTGAAGTTTTATGGTTCCCATATATTTTATGTTTCAGGTTTAAAGTTCAAAGTTAATATGTTTTCTGGCTTTTTTAAACAACATTAAACTTTAAACTTTAAACATTTTCTATCTTTGTCAAAAGATAGAAAAATACCATGTCAACAGAAGAGAAATCACTTAATTTCATTGAACAAATTATAGAAGAAGATTTAAAAAACGGTTTGTCGAAAGATAAACTTCGTTTTCGTTTTCCTCCCGAACCTAACGGTTATTTGCATGTGGGTCATGCTAGTGCTATTTGTTTAAACTTTGGATTAGGTATTGATTATCAAGCTCCGGTAAATTTACGTTTTGATGATACCAATCCGGCAAAAGAAGAACAAGAATATGTTGACGCTATCAAAAGAGACATCGAATGGCTCGGCTTTCAATGGGATAAAGAATGTTATGCTTCTGATTACTTCCAACAATTATACGATTGGGCTGTTGAATTCATTAAAGCAGGAAAAGCTTATGTTGACAGTCAATCTTCGGAAGACATGGCAATTCAAAAAGGAACGCCAACTTTGCATGGAACAGATTCGCCTTATAGAAACCGTTCGGTTGAAGAGAATCTAGATCTTTTTGAACGCATGAAAAATGGCGAATTTGAAGAAGGAACTCATATTCTTCGTGCCAAAATAAGTATGAATGCCAACAATATGTTGATGCGCGACCCTATTATGTATCGAATTCTAAAAAAACCCCACCATCGCACAGGAAATGATTGGTGTATTTATCCAATGTATGATTGGGCGCATGGCGAAAGCGATTATTTGGAACAAATTTCACACTCGTTTTGTACGCTCGAGTTTTTGCCACACCGAGAATTATACGATTGGTTTTTAGACCAGATTCAATCCGAACTTGTTTCAGATTCTCAACTTCCTGTACGTCCGAAGCAGCGAGAATTTGCCCGTAGAAATCTTTCACATACTGTAGTTTCTAAAAGAAAATTACTGCAATTAGTAGAAGAAAATCATGTTACTGGTTGGGATGATCCAAGAATGAGCACCATTTCTGGAATGCGTCGTCGAGGTTATCCGCCGATGGCTATTCGGAATTTTGCTAATACTATTGGAATTGCAAAAAGAATAAATCTTATTGACGTTTCGCTTTTAGAGTTTTGTGTACGCGAAGAACTAAATAAAACAACACCTCGTGTAATGGCAGTATTGAATCCGGTGAAGTTAGTTATTACTAATTATCCAGAAGGAAAACAAGAAAGTTTAGATGCAGAAAATAGTCCAGAAGACGAAAGCTTAGGATTTAGAAAAGTCCCTTTTTCAAAAGAATTGTATATCGAAAGAGAAGATTTTCAGGAAGAAGCCAATAAGAAATTTTTCCGATTAAGCTTAGGAACAGAAGTTCGATTGAAAAATGCCTACATCATCAAAGGCGAAAGCGTTATCAAAGATGCCACTGGAACGATAACCGAAATTCATTGCACTTACGATGAAGATTCCCGCAGCGGAAGCGGAACAGAAGCTAGTCAAAGAAAAGTGAAGGGAACCATCCATTGGGTTTCTATCAATCATGCGATTGAAGCTGAAATTCGTATTTATGACCGTTTGTTTACTCATGAAAATCCAGATGGCGATAAAGAGGTTGACTTTAAAGAATACATCAATCCAAACTCGTTGGAAGTGATTACCGGATATTTGGAACCTAGTTTGGCAACAGCCAAAAATTCAGACCAATTTCAGTTTCAGCGTTTGGGCTATTATTGTGTTGATAAAGATTCTTCTGCACAAAAATTAGTTTTTAATAAAACCGTTGGCCTTAGAGATACTTGGGCAAAAGTGGAAAGTAAAGAATAAATAAAGTAACCCTTTGGGTGTAATTAGTTTTTAATAATTACACCCAACAGGTTAAAGTATCGTTTTTATAGATTAAAGTCAACATTTCTGTTGACTTTTTCTATTATTAGATTTTATTATAGTTGATTTAAAATTGATATAGTATAACTATTAAAGACAGCTTGTATATTTTAATTTTAAGCAACTTTTTAAAATTAATTTTAGTGAAATATATTTCAGCAAAAAACACTTCAGAAATCAGCTTATTTCGATTTTAATTAATTTAAAGGTTTTTATATTTGACTATTGATGGTAAATAGTAAAATATTTTGTGTTGTTTTATTTTTATTTTATATTTGACTATTGATAGTAAATAGTAAAATATGACCACTAAAGAAAAAATCATTCACCTTTTTGAAATAAAAAAGGAACTGAGTGTAACGGAAATTGTAAATGAAATCAATGCTTCCAAACAGATGGTACATTTGGTTTTAAATACGTTGATAGATAATAATTTTATTGATAAAATAGGTAGAACACCCAAAACTATTTATAAACTCAAAGTTGTTACTAATAAAAAAGCAACTACGACTGCTATTATTCCATTCGAAAAACAAAAGTTTTTACAAGATAATTTTATTCACATAACCGAAATAGGCCAACTTCTTAAAGGATTAGAAGCATTTGAAAATTGGTGTGAAAAACGTAATTTACCATTAGAAAAAACTATTGATGAATTTATTTTAACCAAAGACAAATACAACCAATATATTAATAAAAACGGATTAATATCGGGTTTAGAAAAGCTAAAAAACACTAAAGGTTATGATAAAATTTTATTAGACGAATTACTTTATCTTGATTTTTATGCTATTGAACGATTTGGAAAAACACGACTTGGAACTATTTTACATTATGCAAAACAAGGTCAGAACAAGATGTTGATGACTATTTTAATTGATGAGATTAAAGAAAAAATAAATACGCTAATTTCAGTTTATAAAATAGATGCCATAGCTTATGTTCCACCAACAATAAGACGTGAAACTCAACTAATGAAAGTACTAGCCAACGGTTTAAAAATTAATTTGCCAAGTATAGAAATTCAAAAAATTGGCGGTATAATACCGGTTCCTCAAAAATCTTTAAATAAAATTGAGGAGAGAATTAACAATGCAGAAAACACCTTTGTTGTAAAAGGGAATGTGTCCTATAAAAATGTACTTTTAATTGATGATGCTGTTGGTTCTGGCTCGACTTTAAATCAAATAGCTGGAAAAATTAAAAACAAACAATTAGCAGAGAAAGTGATTGGCGTAGCAATTGTGGGGAGTTTTAAAGGGTTTGATGTTATTACCGATGTTTAACTTTTATTTAATGTTGAAAACAATATTTTTTTCGTAACTTTATTTGAAATTAAATTATAGAAATCATGTCAAGTTCAAACAACAATAGCATTTTAGCCCTTCTTGCTGGAGCAGCAGTCGGATTGGGATTAGGAATTTTATTTGCTCCCGATAAAGGGACAAAAACGCGAGAAAAAATCAAGGAAGGTCTAGATGATTTGAAGGACAGCGCCAAATCTAAATGGAATTCCCTAGAAACAGAAACCAAAGAAAAGTTCTCAAAAACAAAAGACGATTTGAAAGACACCGTTAATGATTTGCTTTCGGATTCAAGTTACAAAGCGGAAGAAACAATCACTTTTTTAGAAGAAAAATTAGCCGAGCTTAAAAAACAAAACGCTAAACTTCAGAAATAATGTTGGAAGAATTAAAAGAAAACGTTGAAAACATTCAGGAAAATACCAAAGCGTATATAGAAACTAGTCTAGCATACTACAAACTTTGGGGTTTTAAGGTTGCCATGAAGTCAACCACATTGATGGTTAAGTTTTTCTTAATCGCTTTTTGTTTGATGATTGTTTTACTCTTTATATCAATTGCAGGAGCGTTCGTTTTTGGCGAGATGTTGAACAGTTACCCTTTAGGGTTTTTGTGTGTAGCAGGAATTTATTTAGTTTTAGCTTTACTTCTTTTCTTCGTAAAAGACAGAATTGTTGAAGGACCCATTTTAGAGACATTTTCAGAAATATTTTTTAACGACTAATCATGCAAACCAATAAATATTCATCCTACGCCGAAATTGAATTGGATTTACAAATCCTAAAAATAGAAAGGGAAATACAATATCAAAAGATTGTATTGAGCATTGATAAAACCAAAGAAAGCATTCTTCCGTTTAGGAAAGTTAACAAGATTTTGGAAAGCGTTTCAAATTTCTCATCAGGAACGTATGGTACGATTTTGAAAACACTAATTCCAATTGCAATCAATTGGTACGTAAACAGAAAAAAAGGCGATTAGGCCTCTTTTTTATTGTTTTACCAAGTATTTGTGGGTTTTAGTTATAAGATAAACCATTAAGAAATTAAGTAAATTAAGGATGAATGTTTCTTAATTTCTTAATGATTAATTTATGGGCTTTATATTTCAAAATAATATATATTTTGGTAACACCCACTCAAATTCTGATGGAATCAATATTACACATCAGTCTCGGTTGGTTCTTCCTCGTCATTAATTTTATGGTTAGTCCCTTTTTTCTTGTTTGGCTCAACCTTTCTCATTCCGGTTTTCATAGACTCTCCAACTAGATTACTCGCCGTGAAACTTGCCACCATATTGTTCAACATATCGCTTCCGGCTTGAGGAGAATTGGGCAACAAAATCAAATTGGAATTGGTGTCAGCACCTATTGCTTGTAGCGTATCATAATGTTGCGTAACAACAATCAACGCCGATGCTTCCTGAGAGTTAATCCCAACTTTATTTAACACATCCACACTTTCTACCAATCCTTTTGCAATTTCTCTTCTTTGGTCAGCAATCCCTTGCCCTTGTAAACGTTTGCTTTCTGCTTCTGCTTTGGCTTTGGCAACAATTCTAATTCTTGATGCTTCGGCCTCAAACTCGGCTACCGTTTTTTCTCTATCGGCAGCGTTGATTCTGTTCATCGCATTTTTCACTTGAATATCAGGATCAATATCGGTAACCAAAGTATTGATAATCGTGTAACCATAAGTAGTCATGGCTTCGTTCAATTCTCGTTTTACCGCAATAGCAATATCATCTTTACGTTCAAAAACATCATCAAGAATTAATTTTGGCACTTCGGCTCTGACCACATCAAAAACATAGGAAGTAATTTGATCATGAGGATATTCTAATTTGTAAAAAGCATCATAAACCGTGTCTTTCACCACCATAAATTGTACAGAAACTTTTAGTTTCACAAATACGTTGTCCTTGGTTTTGGTCTCAATAATGACGTCTAGTTGTTGAATTTTAAGATTTACTCGACCCGCTATTCTATCAATCAAGGGAATTTTCAATTGAAGTCCAGATTGTCGAATGCTTAAAAACTTTCCGAAACGCTCAATAATTACAGCGGTTTGCTGCTTGACTGTAAAAAAAGAAGATAATAAAATAAATAGTCCGAAAACTAAAAACACGTAAATAACGATGTGCATTTTTATAAATTTAAATTGTTAGTATAGTCTTTATACGAAATATATGTATGTTTGTTACAAATTAAAAGCTACAGATTATGATTAATAAATTCTTATTCCTTTTGTTGTTTACTTCATCATTTGGATTTGCACAATATGGCTACAGAGATGGAAATAGAATTGGAATTTCGGGAGGCGTTTCACAAACCACATTATTTACGAATAATTTTAATTCATCTCCTGAAACAGGTTTTGCAGGTGGACTTTCGGTAAGAGGAAATTACTACAACAATTGGAGTATGATTTACGGCATGCAGTTTTTTGCCAACAACTTCTCATTAGAATCTAACTTTGATCAAAAAATAAAGTACAGCATTCAAGGGGTAAAAGTTCGATTATTATTAAGTTATAATGTAGTTGAAGACCATGTTTCTTTAGATTTTGGACCGGTACTTCAAATCAATGGAAAGCTAGGTGTTGCCTCTTCAGATGAAGACAAAGTTTTAAAAGGAACTATGTTAAAGGCAAATCAGATAGTAGATATTTCTCCGATAAGTGGCAACTTTTATCTAGGATGTTCCGCAGGAAGTAAAACCGTTCGTGCGGTTATTTTTTATGAATATGGTTTTATTAATATATTAAACAAACTCAATAAAGACGTTTCTTTACGGGCATTGAATAATGGAGATAACTTCAAAGGAAACTTGGGAGTAATAAACGCTCAGGTTGTTTTTAATTTATAATAAGTCATGAAAAATCCATCAAATATAAAATATTTGATGGATTTTATCTTAATACTCAAAAGCACAAGACTATGAAACACCATCTTTTAAGAAGAACTCTTTTTGGCATAACAGTTATTTTGCTATCAACAAAAACATTTTCCCAAAAAGCATTTATTGTAACTAATGACAATGAGAAAATAATTGTTGATGACAACTTTTATGACATTCAAATTGTTGATGAAGAGATTGACTACAAAACTCCGAATAGTGATGATAAGAAAACTATAAAATTCAAGAATATTAATACAGCAATGTTAGGCGAATATGATATGAAGCGAATGAAGATTGCCGATGAAAAGAAGGAGCAGCTTTGTTTTACTGTTGCCGAGGCGAATGGAAAGAAAATTGTCGGCTATAACAAAATAATAACTACTGCAAATACTGGAGCTAATTTTCAAAATGGAGGAGCAACAGTTATTAAACACATATATTACATATTGGATGCCAATGGTGGTGTAATCGAAAAAATTGAGGATATGATATCTTCTGGAGACAAGTATATAAAAGCAATGAAAGTGGAGGAAGATAAAATAAGAAAACACTTTTCAGATTGTAAAGAAGTAATGGACAGGCTTTCAGGAGGTGTTTTAAAAAATGCTGATTATACTAAATATTCAAAATTTGAGCGTAAAATGTTGGATCGAATGGCAGCAAATATGACAAATATTGATGTTTTTTTTGCAACTCCAACTTATAGTAATTGCGACGAACCCAAACAAGAGAATTCATCAGTTCAAACAGATGTTAAAGCGCCAGTATCCATTCCAGACCAAAAGTATTCCTTTGGAAAAATCAGCACCATTCCTATGGGTAGCAACGGAACAAAAATGACAGATTACAGCTTTAAGGGAACCATAGTCATTAAAGATAACTTAATCTCTTTCATTACCAAAGGTGTTGAAACAAAATATAAAATCATAAGTTATCAGGATGGGATTATTAAATGTGATGATAATGGTAAAATACACGCAGTAACTATCACAAGCGAAACGGGAAAAAAAGGAAGTTTTGCCTATGACACTAAAGTTACCTTTCTCGTAGACAAAAAAATGGGTGGTTCAACATCCTATTATTGGTGTAATAAAGAATAATACAACAAAAAAAGCCCCGAAATTTGAGGCTTTTTGTTATAAACTTGCTATCGCTTTCTCTAATCTTTTAATGGTTTCTTCTTTTCCAATCAATTCCACTATATCAAAAAGATGTGGTCCTTTTAGTGCACCCACCAAACTCAAACGAAACGGCTGCATTACTTTACCCATACCAATTTCGGTTGCCGTCATCCAGTCTTTGACAATAGTTTCAATATTTAATGAAGTGAAATCTTCAATAGCTACTAGCACAGTTATCAGTTGTTGCATTAAATCTCCCGTGTCTTCTTTCCAATTCTTGGATGCTTTTTCATCATAAGAAGTGGGTGCTTCAAAAAAGAAACTACTTAATTCCCAAAATTCAGAAACAAAGTTCGCACGTTCTTTTATTAAGGAAACAATTTTTTTCAAATCGGGCGTGTCACCCTGAGCGCAGTCGAAGGGCGAGAGGCCTCTATTTGCTAAATCTTTTTCGAATAACTCAGCCAAACTGGCATCGCTTTGTTTTTGCAAATACTGATGATTGAACCATTTGTTTTTCTCGGGATCAAATTTTGCTCCCGATTTATGAACTCTATTCAAATCAAATTTTGCTACTAATTCATCTAATGAAAATAATTCCTGTTCCGTTCCATCATTCCACCCCAATAAAGCCAAGAAATTAATCACCGCTTCGGGGAAAAAGCCATTTTCTCTATAACCTGATGAAACCCCTTCTTCACTTTTCCATTCTAATGGAAACACCGGAAACCCTAATTTATCGCCGTCGCGTTTGGATAGTTTTCCATTGCCAACAGGTTTTAAAATCAAGGGTAAATGAGCAAATTCAGGCGCTTCCCATCCAAATGCTTTGTACAACAAGCAATGTAACGGCATCGACGGCAACCATTCTTCCCCTCGAATAACATGCGACGTTTCCATTAAATGATCATCCACAATATTTGCCAAATGATAGGTTGGCATACCATCAGATTTAAATAAAACTTTATCGTCTAACAAATTGGTTTCAAAATGTATCTCACCTCGAATGATGTCATGCAAATGCAACGTCTCGTTTACTGGTGTTTTAAAACGAATAACATAAGCTGAACCAGACGCAATTCTTTTTTCAGTCTCTTCCTTAGAAATAACTAAAGAAGTATCCAACTTTTCACGATTGTGCCAGTTGTAAATAAATGTTTTTCCTTGTTCTTCGTGTTGTTTTCTATGCTCATCCAAAGCTTCAGCCGTATCAAAAGCGTAATACGCCCAACCTGAATTGATTAACTGGTCAGCATATTGTTTGTATAATTCTTTCCTTTCGGATTGGCGGTAAGGGCCAAATTTTTCATTCTTTCCAATGGTTTCACTTGGCGCAATGCCTAGCCATTCCAGCGCTTCAAAAATATATTCTTCAGCTCCAGGAACAAAACGATTTTGGTCAGTGTCTTCAATTCGAAGATAAAAAACGCCCTTATGTTTTTTTGCAAAAAGATAATTGAAAAGCGCTGTTCTTACACCGCCAATGTGTAATGGTCCAGTCGGACTTGGTGCAAAACGCACACGAACTTGTTTAGACATTATTGTAAAATTTTGCGCAAAGATAAACAGAAGTTGGAAGCTAGAAGCTGGAAGTTGGAAGATTTTAGCTTTTCATTTCCAAAGGAATTCTTTTATTCATTATTGCGAACCAAAGTGGTGGAAAGAAGGATATAACGATCGAAGTGGGATATCCAAATGGCATTTGAGGAGAAACATCGTGGTATTCCAAAATTTGGTATTTCTTTTGTGATTTGTAATGGTGATCGCTGTGTCGTGTTAGTTCATAAAGCACAATTCTACCCAACACATGATTGGAATTCCAAGAATGTTTTTCGGAAACGCGCTCATATCTACCAGAAGGCAAAAGGTTTCTTTTCAAACCATAATGTTCTATGTAGTTAATGGTTTCCAATAATAAAAAACCAACAATTCCAGCCAATAAAGCGACAACTAAACCCACGCTTCCGAAGAAAAAGAATAATAAAATAAGATAGCTTATTTGAATAAGTGTAAACCAAAACATGTCGTTTTTTAATGAAAAGAAAGACCGATTTTCAATTTGATTGAGTTTCTTTTGAATTTGCCACGCTTTGATATAAGTACCAAATACTGTTTGAAACCAAAAAGCATATAAATTCTGATTGTATTTTGCAGTCGATGGATCTTTGGGAGTGGAAACATCTAAATGATGTCCGTGATTGTGTTCTATAAAAAAATGTGTATAATGAGATGGAATTAAAAGGATTTTCCCAAGAATTCTCTCGAATAGTTTTTCTCTGTGACCTAATTCATGTGCTACATTAATTCCGTTTGAACCAAGAATAATTCCCAAACTAATTGTCATTCCAATGATTTCAAACAAGGATAAATTTACATGAGAGATTTTATACAATGTGAAAACTAATGAGCCATAAACAATAGGAACGTTTAAATACAATAAAACATCAAATAATTTGTTTTTAAGTCTATTTTTAACTTCTGGTTCTGTATAATTTTCCTTATCTATGGGTAAAAGCAATTCTAAAATAGGAAATAAAACAAAGGCAAAAAGCAAAGCAGCATAGGAGAAAATTCCGCCATAATAAATACCTAAAACGCCGACAATAGGAATGATAAATGACAATAAATATTTCATCTTTAGTTTTATTTGACTTTAAAAATAGTCAAGAAATTAATAATTCGCAAGTTTTTTTCTTTGACTTTTTTTTAACGCTTTCTTATTTAATTAAAATTGTACATTTATCGGTTATAAAAAAGAAATAAAAAATTGGCAAATTCAACGATTATTTATCAAAAGCTAGAAGCGTTTATAAAAAAGTATTATACCAACGAATTGCTGCGTGGCACCATTTTTTTTGTTGGTATGGGTTTGTTGTATTTTATTTTCACGCTGTTTGTTGAGTATTTTCTTTGGTTAAAACCTTTTTCAAGAACTGTTTTATTTGTTGCGTTTGTCGTTGTAGAAATTTTTCTACTACTGCGTTTTATCTTGTTTCCCATTTTTAAATTGTTTAAAATTCAAAAAGGTATTGATTATAATGAAGCGTCAAATATTATAGGAAATCATTTTAATGAAGTAGGCGATAAGCTTACCAACTTTCTGCAATTATCACAAGACCAAAACAAATCTGAATTATTAGTAGCTTCAATTGATCAAAAGGCAAACACCTTGCAACCCATTCCTTTTGGAAAGGCAATCAATTTAGGAAAGAACAAGAAATATTTACCGCTTGCCATCATTCCTATTTTGTTCTTTTTGTTTTTCTTGATTTCCGGCAAAGGAGAAATATTATCGCAAAGTTTAAATCGTGTGGTGCATTTCAAGCAACAATTTTTACCTCCAGCGCCATTTGAATTTGTGGTTGTTAATGATGATTTACAAACCGAACAAAACAAAGATTTTTTACTAAAGGTAAAAACGATAGGCAATGTAGTTCCCGAAAATGCAATGATTTTCATAGGAGAAGAAAGCTATTTTATGGAAAGTAATAAAAGTGGTGAATTTGAGTTTGTCATTCCAAAACCTTCTGAAGACCTAGAATTTCATATCGAAAGCAATGATGTTTCTTCTCGTGATTATGAGTTGAAAGTTATTGTTGTTCCTTCAATAGCCAATTTTGAAATGGTTTTGAACTTTCCTAGTTATTTGAATAAAAAACCGGAATTAATCAAAGGAACGGGAAATGCTATTATTCCCGAAGGAACAAGAGTAACTTGGCGCATGAATACTTTAGCCACCCAAAAAGTAGAATGGGTGAATCAGAATAATCGATTTGCTTTTGCTAAACAAGACAATGTATTTTTACTTTCGAAAAGCATTCTTCAAAATGTTGATTATCAAATTTTAACATCGAATGCCAAGGTTCAGCATTACGAGAAACTCAATTATCAAATTTCAATTATCAAAGACCAATTTCCAACAATTACTGCAAACAACGCTCCTGATAGTTTGAAAGTAAATAACAACTATGTTCTTGGACAAGTTTCCGACGATTATGGCCTGTCAAAATTGCAAATAATCTATTATCCAAAAGACAAGCCAAACCTAGCTAAACGAGCTTCGATTAACGTTAAAAAAGACATTTACGACCAGTTTGTGTTTTCATTCCCAAGCAATCTTCCTGTAGAAGAAGGCGTTTCCTACGAGTATTATTTTGAAATTTTCGACAACGATGCACTTCATAATTTCAAAAGCACCAAATCGTCTGTTTTCAGTAGCCGAATTGCTACAGAAGTAGAGAAAGAAGATCAAATATTGCAACAACAAAACGACAATATTAATTCATTGGCAAAATCCTTGAAAGCCCAAGACAAGCAACTATCTGAAATGGATAAATTGCAAAAAATGGGAAAAGAAAAAAATAATTTGGAATACAAAGAGCAACAAAAGATTGATAATTTCTTGGAACGTCAAAAACAACAAGACGAATTAATGAAAGAGTTTTCAGAGAAGATGAAAGAAAATTTAGAGCAGTTTAAAACTGAGAAAAAAGATGAAAAGAAAGAGCTGCTTCAAGAACGATTGGAAAAAACACAAAAAGATTTAGAAAAAAACCAAAAACTTTTAGACGAATTAAAAAAATTAAATGATAAAATCAGCAAAGAAGAATTTTTTGAAAAGATGGAAAAATTCAAGCAAAACAGTAAAAATCAAACCAAAAGTTTAGAACAACTTGTGGAGTTGACTAAAAAATATTACGTTGAGAAAAAAGCAGAGCAAATCGCCGAAAAATTAGACAAACTCGCCGAAAAACAAGACAAGTTAGCTGATAAGAATGAGGACAACAACGCCGAAAAGCAAGAAGAAATCAATAAGGAATTTGACAAACTACAAGAAGAATTAAACGAATTAGATAAAGATAATAAGGAATTAAAATCGCCAATTGATTTACCGAATACTGATGAAAAAGAAAAAAGCATTGACGAAGATTTAAATAATGCTAAAGACCAATTGCAAAAAAAGCAAAAAGACAAAGCAAAGCCAAAACAAAAAAGTGCTTCAAAGAAAATGAAGCAAATGAGTCAGCAAATGCAGGAGCAAATGGAATCTGCAGAAATGGATCAAATGGATGAAGATGTAGCCATGTTGAGACAGATTTTAGACAATCTTTTGGCCTATTCTTTTTCTCAAGAAGACGTTATGAAAGAGTTTAAAAATTTAAATCGTGGCGCGCCATCATTCAATAAGAACTTAAAGATACAACAAGATTTAAAGCAACAGTTTAAACATGTTGACGACAGTCTGTTTGCTTTGTCATTACGCAACCCTAAAATAGCTGAAGACATTACCAAAGAAATCGGAAGTGTTCAATATAATGTGGATAAAGCTATTGATAATTTGGCCGAAGCCAACATTTCCAAAGGAAATTCATACCAACAATATGCAGTGTCCTCTTCCAACAAACTGGCAGATATGTTGAGTGATATTTTAAATGGAATGCAAATGCAAATGTCTGGTGCCGGACAAGGAAAGCCAAAACCCGGAAAAGGGGAAGGTTCGGGCATGCAACTCCCAGATATCATAAAAAAACAAGAAGGGTTGGGTGAAAAAATGAAAAAAGGGATGAAGAAAGGAGACAAGCCGGGAGAAGGCAAAGAAGGTAAAGAAGGAGAATCTCAAGGCGGAACCGAAGGAAAAAAAGAGGGTAAAGACGGCAAAGAGGGAAGTGGCAAGAACGGCAAGAACGGCAAAAATGGTCAAGGTGGCGGAAACGGAAATCCGCAAGGCGATAAAAATGGTGAAAACAGTCAAGACGGCGAAGGTGATGCCAAAGCCATCATGGAAATTTATAAAGAGCAACAACAATTAAGAGAAGCATTAGAAAAGGAATTAAAAAAGCAGGGCGTTGGCGGCAATGGTCAAAATGCTATTGACCAAATGAAACAAATCGAGAAACAATTGTTGAATAAAGGTTTTAATAATGAAACGCTTCAAAAAGCGTTGAATCTAAAATATGAATTATTGAAATTAGATAAAGCAATTCAGCAACAAGGTGAAGATAAAAAGCGTCAATCAGAAACCAACAAGAAAGAATTTATCAATCAAGCCAACACATTACCAACTAAGCTTCAAGAATATTTAAACAGTATTGAAATTTTAAATAGACAAAGCTTACCTTTGCGCTCCAATTTTAACCAAAAGGTTCAAGAATATTTCAAATCCAATGATTAGTTTTAATTACGAGATAGATTTTAATGTAGAGAATGAAATCGAATATTCCAGTTGGATTTCAGAAGTAATCATTTCTGAAAACAAGAACGAAGGAGAGATTAATTTTATCTTTTGTGATGATGATTATTTATTAGAATTAAATCAAGAATACCTTCGCCATGACACGCTTACAGACATCATTAGCTTTGATTATTCTATAGGAAATGAATTACACGGCGATGTTTTTATTTCTGTAGAAAGGGTTCGAGAAAACGCTGATGAATTTAATGTTTCTTTCCTAGAAGAGTTGAAACGAGTCATGGCACACGGCATTTTGCATTATTGTGGTTACAAAGACAAGAATGAAAAAGACGAATTTATTATGCGTCAAAAAGAAGAAGAAAAAATGGCAATGTTCCACGTGAAACACAATTAATATGTTTTTAGAAAAGTATGATGTTATTGTGGTTGGCGCAGGTCACGCAGGTTGTGAAGCGGCAGCAGCATCGGCAAACTTGGGTTGCTCAACGTTACTCGTAACCATGAGTTTACAAAACATTGCTCAAATGTCATGCAATCCCGCAATGGGAGGAATTGCAAAAGGGCAAATTGTTCGTGAAATTGATGCGCTAGGAGGATACTCTGGAATTGTTTCTGATAAAACAGCTGTTCAGTTTAAAATGTTGAATAAATCAAAAGGTCCTGCCATGTGGTCGCCTAGAGTACAGTCGGACCGAATGCGTTTCTCAGAAGAATGGCGATTGATGTTAGAAAGAACACCTAATTTGGATTTTTACCAAGAAATGGTCAAAGGGCTTTTGATTAAAAACAATAAAATTGAAGGAATTACAACATCACTTGGAATAGAAATTAAAGCGAAAACGGTTGTGCTAACGAATGGAACTTTTCTTAATGGATTAATTCATATAGGTGATAAACAGTTTGGCGGAGGAAGAGCAGGCGAAAGTGCTGCCTATGGAATAACAGATGATTTAGTAAAAGTTGGTTTCGAAGCAGGCAGAATGAAAACAGGAACCCCTCCCAGAGTTGATGGTCGCTCATTAGATTATTCTAAAATGAGAGAAGAGCCAGGCGATTTAATCCCTGATAAATTTTCATACTCTGATGAAACTAAACCATTGACACATCAAAAATTGTGTCATATGACTTATACATCTAACGAAGTTCACGATATTTTGCGTGAAGGTTTTGATCGTTCTCCTATGTTTAACGGAAGAATAAAAAGCATCGGACCCCGTTATTGCCCATCAATAGAGGATAAGATAAACCGTTTTGCCGATAAAGAAAGACACCAATTGTTTATTGAACCCGAAGGATGGAATACCGTAGAAGTATATGTGAACGGTTTTTCTACTTCGTTGCCCGAAGACATACAGTTTAAAGCATTACGGTCGGTAGCAGGATTTGAAAAAGTTAAATTTTTTCGCCCTGGTTATGCCATCGAATACGATTATTTTCCGCCAACACAGTTAAAGCATACTCTGGAAACCAAGCTAGTTGAAGGATTGTACTTTGCAGGACAAATTAACGGAACAACAGGTTATGAAGAAGCCGCGTCACAAGGAATGATGGCAGGTATCAATGCAGCCCTAAAAGTAAAAGAGCAAGCGCCAATGATTTTGCGTCGGGACGAAGCTTACATTGGTGTTTTGATTGACGATTTAATTACCAAAGGAACTGAAGAACCCTACCGAATGTTTACTTCTAGAGCCGAATACAGAACCTTATTGCGTCAAGACAATGCTGATTTTAGATTAACGCCAAAATCATTTGAAATAGGTTTAGCGTCAGAAAAAAGATTGAGAAGAATGGAACATAAGCTTAATGAAAGTGAAAAAATGGTCAATTTTTTCAAAGAAACTAGCGTTACTCAGGAAGAAGCCAATCCAATATTAGTTGAAAAAGAAAGCGCGCCAATGGTTCAATCGGATAAAATGTTTAAAGTTTTTTCTCGCCCTCAAATGGAATTAGATGATATATTGAAATTTGAAAAAGTGCAACACTATATTCAAGAAAACGATTTGGACAAAGAAATAATTGAGCAAGCCGAGATACAAGTAAAATATTCAGGATATATCGAAAAAGAAAGGAATAATGCTGAAAAATTAATTCGATTAGAAGACATAAAAATCCCAGAAAACTTCGATTATCATAAAATTAAATCCATGTCAATTGAAGCCAAACAGAAACTTAGTACTATACGTCCAGTTACTATTTCACAAGCTTCAAGAATTAGTGGCGTTTCACCATCTGATATTTCGGTTTTATTAATTTACATGGGCAGATAATTTTACGTTCCACGTGAAACGAATTTCGGGAAGTCCTATCAATAAAGTGTTTATATGAGTTTTCAAAACAATATTTTTTTTCAAAAAGTGAGAGATTATTCAGTTTCAAAAGAAATTTTCGAATTGCATCACAATCCAGAGTATGATTTGTTAATCACTTTTCCTAAACCGAGTATAGAAAAATTACCCAGCTATTACGAAAGCGAAGATTATATTTCACATACCGATGGGAAGCGTACTTTATTTGAAAGAATGTACCATTTGATAAAAAACATAGCGCTTAAGAATAAAGTTAAATTAATCAATGCTCAATCTGAAAAAGGCACACTCTTAGACATCGGAGCAGGAACGGGAGATTTTTTAGTGGTAGCTAAAAAAGAGGGTTGGCAAACAACCGGAATCGAACCAAGTGAAAAAGCAAAAGCAATTGCCATTAGTAAGGGTGTGAATTTTTCCGATAACCTTTCAGAATTAGAAAGCAATTCTTTTGATGTAATTACAATGTGGCATGTTTTAGAACACGTTCCAAACCTTGAGGAATACATTATCGAACTGAAAAGACTACTAAAACCAACAGGAACAATTGTAATTGCAGTGCCCAATTTTAAATCTTTTGACGCTCAATATTACGGAAAATTTTGGGCAGCATACGATGTGCCAAGACACATTTGGCATTTTTCAAAAACAGCCATAGAAAAGTTATTTTCCGAAAAAGAGTTGAGATTAGTTGAAGTACTTCCCATGAAGTTTGATAGTTTTTATGTTAGCTTACTTTCTGAAAAATACAAAACCAGCAAAATGAATTTTATAAGAGCATTTTTCGTTGGTTTAAAGTCAAACCGTAGCGGTAACAAAACAAAAGAGTATTCTTCACACATTTATGTTATAAAAAACCAGTAATAATCAAATTAGCGCGCCACAATTGATTTTCTGGCAACGAAACATAAGCCAAGCTTCAAAAAAACAGAAAGTTATTTACAAGCCATTATTTAAAGCCAAAAAACATAAGTTTACCTTATTGTTTTTATGAAACGCATAGTCAAATCCTATTGTTTAAGATAGAACGACTAACTCCTTTATTTCAACAATAGAATATTATCTTTTATTTTTATACTTTTGAAGCCGAAAACAAAATTTATCAAAACATAATGAAATCGAAGATTCACGACACGAGCGCCAGCGAACTGGTGAAACAAAACCAAAAAAACAATTTTAAAATCATGAGTAAAAAAACAGTTATCCTTCTTGCATTGGCATTTTCAATTATTTCATGTAATAAAACTACAGAAACTAAAGAATTCAAAACAGCTTACATCGATACTTCAAAATTAATGGAAGAATCTACAGAAGCTAAAGACATCGAAGCAAAATACAAAGACAAATCTAAAGTAATGGGAAGCCAATTAGAAGCTGAAGTTGCCCGATTCAAGCAGGAAGCGGCAAATTTCAAACAAAACGCCATGACAAACGGTCAAGCATGGGCACAACAAAAAGGTGCAGAATTACAACAAAGAGAGCAAGAGTTGAGCTATGCGCAACAAGGAATGTTAAGACAACTTCAAGAAGAAAGCGGCACCGAAATGGACACTTTAGTAAAATCATACAAAAAGATTATCAAAGATTTTGGTAAGGAAAAAGGATATGATTATATCTTTGGAACCGGCGATGCACAATCAGTTTTGTATGCAAAAGACAGCTACGATTTAACAAAAGATGTTATTAAAATAGTTAATGATAAGTATAAATCTGCCGGCAAAAAAGAAGAAAACGCAGCAACAAAAAAAGAAGAGAAATAATAATTTTACACTTTCTTATTCAAAGTAAAAAGCCATCAATTTTGATGGCTTTTTTGTTATCCCTAAATTTCGGTTTTGATTAACAATATTTTATATTTGTTTTTTAAACTATACGCCATGGAGTCAATATCAGCAAAAGCAAATTATGTATTGCAATTTATCAATCAAACCAATCGTTCCATTTTCCTCACAGGGAAAGCCGGAACGGGAAAAACAACGCTACTTAAAGAAATAATTAAATCTACTCACAAAAACTGTGTGGTTGTTGCGCCAACAGGAATCGCAGCACTAAACGCTGGCGGAGTTACTATACATTCTATGTTTCAGTTGCCTTTCGGCGGATTTATTCCAGATAACTCATCACTACACTTTTCCGAAAATTCTAAGTTTGAGTCTAAAGCTACCTTGCGTAGGCATTTTAGAATGAGCGGTTTAAAGAAAGCAGTTATCCAAAATATGGAATTGCTTATCATTGACGAAGTCAGTATGTTGCGTTCTGATTTGATGGATGCTATAGATTTTATGTTGCAATCAGTTCGCAGAAAAAACCAACCTTTTGGCGGTGTACAAGTGCTTTTTATTGGCGATTTGATGCAGTTACCACCAATAATTAAGGATGAAGAATGGAGAACACTTCGTAATTATTACAAAGGGAAATTCTTCTTTCATTCGCATGTAATTCAACAAAATCCACCTTTGTATATTGAATTGACTAAGATTTTTCGTCAATCAGATGAACAGTTTATCTCGGTTTTAAACAACCTTAGAAATAATAGAATTTCGCCAAACGATATTCAAATTCTTAATCAATTTGTTCAACCAAATTTTGATTTGAAAGCCAATAAAGGATTCATTACTTTAACAACACACAATGTGAAAGCCGATTCTATAAACAATCAATCCTTACATGATTTAGAAGGAAAAGCAATAATTTATACGGCCCAAATAGTAGATGATTTTCCAGATAAAATTTATCCTTTAGAAGAAAAATTGCATTTAAAAGTTGGAGCGCAAGTGATGTTTATTAAAAATGATTTGTCTTCGGAAAAAAAATACTTCAATGGTAAAATGGGAATTGTTAAATCACTTTCAGATGAAGAAATTATGGTTCACTTTCCTGAAGAAAATAAAACCATCGAAGTTGAACGGTATGAATGGGAAAATATTCGCTATTATGTAGATGAAAACACCAAAGAAATCAGCGAAGAAATTCTGGGAACTTTTACTCATTATCCCATAAAATTGGCTTGGGCGATAACGGTACACAAAAGCCAAGGATTAACTTTTGATAAAGCGGTTCTCGATGTCTCGCAGGTTTTTCTTCCAGGACAAGCTTATGTGGCACTTTCAAGATTGCGATCATTAGACGGTTTGGTTTTATTGTCTTCATTGCAAATGAATGGTATTTCGAGTGATCAAGATGTGATGGATTATGCGGAGAACAAAGCAAGTGAAGCATTTTTAGAAAAATCTTTGAAGCAAGAAACCAAAAGCTTTATTTATAACTATTTAATTTCCAGTTTTGATTGGACAGATTTGGCACAAGAATGGCGAAATCATCGGTTTAGTTATAATGAGAATTCGGAGTTGTCAACAAAGTCAAAGCACGCGACTTGGGCAAAAAAACAAATAGAAACTATAGAAAATCTTTTGGATCCATCCAGAAAATTCATTTTGCAATTGAACAAACTTTTCAAAGAGGAAGAAGTTGATTTAAAGTTTGTTTTCGAGAGATTTCAAGCAGCATACAATTATTTTTTACAACCATTAGATTCATTGGTTTATGAAATTCTTTGGAAGTTAGAAGAAGTGATTCGAACTAAAAAAGCCAAAGCATTTTATGATGAATTAATCGTTTTGGAAACGACTCAAATAAAAGCAGTCATGAGATTGATGAAAGCCAAATTATTGATTGAAACGGTTGTAAATGGCGAAACAATTTCTAAGGAAAAATTAACCTCAGATGATATTAAGTATTACAAAATCAATAAATTAGAAATCATTCGTAAAGAATTTAAAAAGGCAAATATCACTTTGGTTGATTCCGAATCTTCGGAAGAAGTTAATTTAGAAAGGTATTCCAAAAAGAAAAAAACCAACAAAGAACCCAAAAAATCAACCGTTCAAGAAACCTACGAATTGTGGTTGCAAAAAAATTCTATCAAAGAAATTGCGGCAATAAGAAAACTAACTACCCAAACTATTGGCGGACATTTAGCCAAGTTAATTGAGTTGCAAACTATTTCAATTACAGATGTATTGCCAGAGGATAAAATTCTAGAATTAGCAAAAGCTTTTAAAGGTTACAAAGAGGAAACACTCAACGGATTGAAAGAACTTTATGGCGATAAATTCACTTGGGATGAATTAAAAATGTTCAAAGCGAGTTTGTAATTAACTCAACCACCAAACCGCTAAAACCGCAGGAACAAAATAAATTGCAATCGTTCTTGCTCCATCATAATCTTTGGCTAATCTTTGACCTAACAATAACAATAGTAATGTGATACAAGAAAAAACTGCGCCATAAAAACCAAAAGTTTTTCCACCGTTTACAAACAATTCTACACAACCAACAAGGGTTAAAACGCCAGTTATAAGTTCCGTTATTAAAATAATTCCCAAAGCAAGCGGCACATTATTTTTTAAAAAGGAAGTTTGAGCAAAATGACCCTTGAGCCAATCAACATTTCCTTGCCACCCAAAAACTTTATCATAAGCCGACTGTATAAAAGTGACAGCTAAAAAAACCAAAACTAAAATCGAGGCGGTATTATTCATAAGTATTAATTTTTATGGATTAAACGAGTGAGTTTTATAGATAAATCGGTTAAAATAATTTTGGCGTTTCCATTTCTTTCTATATGATAAATGGCATCAGATAGTTCACTAAAAATAGCATTTATATTATTTCCATTTACAAAAGGTGCAAATTTGTCCCAAGTAAATTTTTCCTCAGTTGGCTCAACATAAACCAAATTATTCGTTTGATAATTAAACAACATTGCTTGACGAAACATAACAATACAATAATTTAGAAATTGTTTTTGCCCTTCTCTACCCAAACCTGCTATTTCTTCACTCCAAGAAATCAAATCCTGAATGGCCGCAGCATTTCCTTTGGCTCTAAAAGCCGCTCGAACCCAATCGACAAACCATTTTTCAAAAGGCAAATCATCCGTTTCATTATTTAATATTTGAAGCGCTTTGTTGTAATTACCTTGAGCTTGATGCGCAATTTTTGAAGCACTTGCTGGGTCAATTTGGTGCCGTTCTATTAATGCTTTTGAAATAATAATTTCTGGCAAGGCACCAAAATGCAAAACCTGACAACGGGAACGAATGGTTTGAATGATATCTTCTTCGCTTTCAGAAATTAAAATAAAAAGCGTCTTTTCAGGCGGCTCTTCTAATAATTTTAGCAATTTATTAGAAGCCGCAATATTCATTTTATCAGCCATCCAAACAATCATCACTTTATAACCACCTTCATAGGATTTCAAAGCTAAAGATTTTAAAATATCTTGAGCATCATCCACACGAATTTCGCCTTGCTTGTTTTGAACTCCTAAATGTTTGTACCAATCAAACAAACTTCCATAAGGATTGTGTAAAACAAACTCGCGCCAATCCATTATAAAATCGGAACTTTTTGGTTTCGTTTTTATATCCTCATTAGTCACATTTGGATACACAAAATGCAAATCAGGATGTGTTAAAGATTGAAATTTTAAATTGCAAGAATCATTTCCGCCGGTATTTTCGGTTTCCGAATTATTACATAAAACAAACTGTGCATAAGCTATTGCCATGGCTAATGTTCCACAACCTTCTGGTCCTACAAACAATTGTGTATGCGGAATTCTGCCCGACAAGGCGCTTTTTGTTAGATGATTTTTGATGTACTCTTGACCTAATATTTCTGAAAACAGCATAAAGCAAATATAACTTAAAAATCTATTTTTTATCTAAATAATTGCATTTTGAATACGCTTTTATAAGCGGAATTATACCTATCAAAAAGGCATAATAAATGGATTAAAAAAGCATTACATCTTAAAAATTTCTTAAAAAACATCGATAAAAGCACGAAAAACACCGATGAAATTATAATTTTGTTATATTTGCAATAAATCATATTAACTTATTTACTAGATGAAAACCCTTCAAGATTTTAATTTCAATGCCAAAAAAGCAATAATCAGAGTTGATTTTAATGTTCCATTGGACGAAAAATTTAACGTTACTGATGCTAATAGAATTGAAGCGGCTAAGCCAACTATAGATAAAATCTTAGCAGATGGAGGAAGCGTAATCTTGATGTCTCATCTTGGAAGACCAAAAGGAAAAGAAGATCAATTTTCGTTACGGCATATTGTGGCAAAAGCATCTGAAGTATTAGGGGTTAAAGTACTTTTTGCTTCAGACTGTAGGGGCGAAGTAGCTATAAATGCTGCAAATAATCTCAAACAAGGTGAAGTATTGTTATTGGAAAATCTTCGTTTTTATCCAGAAGAAGAAGCTGGTGATGAAAGTTTTGCCAAAGAATTAGCAACTCTAGGAGATATTTATGTAAATGATGCTTTTGGAACGGCACACAGAGCTCATGCATCAACAACCATTATTGCCAAATATTTTCCAAACCATAAATGTTTTGGAATGCTTTTGGCCAAAGAAATTGAAAGTTTAAATCGTGTTTTAAAGAATTCTGTAAAACCAGTAACAGCGGTTCTTGGAGGATCAAAAGTTTCTTCAAAAATTACGGTTATCGAAAATATTCTGGATAAAGTTGACCACATGATTATTGGTGGCGGAATGACATTTACTTTTATAAAAGCATTAGGAGGAAAAATAGGAAATTCAATTTGTGAAGACGATAAACAGGAGCTAGCGTTGCAAATTTTACATTTGGCAAAACAAAAAAACGTTCATATTCATATTCCAGTTGATGTTGTTGCGGCAAATGCTTTTTCAAATGATGCCGAAACTCAAATAGTAGATGTTCGTGAAATACCCGATGGGTGGCAAGGTTTAGATGCAGGACCAAAATCACTAGAAAATTTCAGAAATGTAATTATGAATTCAAAAACAATTCTTTGGAATGGTCCATTAGGTGTTTTTGAAATGGAAACATTTGCTAAAGGAACTATTGCTCTAGGAAATTTTATTGCAGAATCTACAGCAAATGGAGCTTTCTCACTTGTTGGTGGAGGCGATTCTGTTGCTGCAGTAAAACAATTTGGACTAGAAGATAAAATGAGTTACGTTTCCACTGGTGGTGGCGCGATGTTAGAAATGTTAGAAGGAAAACTGTTGCCTGGGATTACAGCTATTTTGGAGTAAATGATAACAACACAATAAAAAACAGTAACTTGCGTTATTAATAATTAAGACATTGATAAAACACATTTTAAAATAATACTTTACGTAATAAAGTTATGACTATAAAAAAAATAACAACGGTGTTACTACTATTAGCAACCTCGGCAATTTTTGCTCAGGATGATTTAAGTATTACCCCGTTTAAAAAGCCTCAAACTAAGAAAGAAGTTCTAGATTCTATTAAAGCTACTTTTGTACATGACAAAATTGCTACTTGCATTGATAGCATGTGGATGAAAGAACTGGCTAGCTTAGATTTGTATAACGAACTGACTCTAGACATTAAAAATATTAATGTTGATGAAAAAGTAGATTATGAATTACCTACAGCACTTTTGAAAGAACGTTTGAAGATATTAGACGAAAAATCACCCTTCAATATTGAGTACAACGTTGGTTTAGAAAATGTAATTAAATCATTTTTAAAATACCGAAAAAAGGCATTTGAACGATTAATGGGAATTTCTCAGTTTTATTTCCCCATATTCGAAGAAGCACTAGCGGCACAAAACATTCCTTTGGAAATAAAGTATTTGGCAGTAGTTGAGTCTGCCTTAAACCCAAGAGCTGTTTCAAGAGTTGGCGCAACCGGTTTGTGGCAATTTATGTACCAAACAGGTAAGCAATATGATTTAAAAGTTGACACCTATGTTGACGAAAGATGTGATCCGCTAAAAGCGAGTAAAGCAGCTACTCAATACATGAAAAACATGTATGGTATTTTTGGTGATTGGGATTTAGTATTGGCATCGTACAACACAGGTCCGGGAAATGTTGCTAAAGCCATTCGACGATCTGGAGGAAAACAAAATTATTGGAACATTAGACCCTATTTGCACAAAGAAACTCAAGGTTATGTTCCTGCTTTTTTGGCCACAATGTATATTTTCGAATACCATAAAGAACACGGAATAGTGCCAAATAAAGCTGTTGCAAATCAATTTGCTACAGATACAGTTTTGGTAAAAAGAGCTTTAACTTTTAAACAGATTTCCGATTTATTAGACATTCCTGTAGCAGAATTACAATTTCTGAATCCCTCATATAAAAGAGAAGTTATACCACAAGTAACAGGTTTTGATTATTTTTTAAAATTACCATTAGATAAAATTGCATTGTTCACTTCAAACGAAGAAAGAATTTATGCTTATGCAAGTTATGAAGACAGTCTAAGAGAAAAGCCATTCTCAAGTATGTTAGCTTCAAAAAGCGTATCAGAATCGAGTAATTCTTCAAATATTAAATACCATAAAGTAAGAAGAGGAGAAAGTTTGAGCAAAATTTCTAATCGATATGGTATTACTATGTCAGAATTAAAAAAGTGGAATCATTTGCGAAGTAATAAAGCGCCTTTGGGCAGAAATTTAAAAATTTATTCTACAGAAGAATCTATTGCTTCAAGCAGTAAAATTCAAACCAAATTAGACACAACTGCTGTGAAAGAAACCTCAGCATTGGCATCAAATACCAATAAAGTATTTAAAGAAGAAAAAGTAGTTTCCTATAAAGATGTTACCAAGATATATAAAGTCAAAAGTGGCGATAACATAAGTGAAATAGCAAATAAATATGACGTAGCGATTGCTGATATTAAAAAATGGAATAAACTAAGAGGAACAAACATCAACACAGGACAAAAGCTAAAAATAATTAAAAACGAAAGAGTTGTTACCACAGTTAGAAAAGAAGTGAAATCAGAAAAAGCAATAGTAGATACTAAAACACAAACAACTCTTGCCTTGAAAGATACAAACTCCGGTGAAAGCCAAAACAATAAAGATTTTTATGAAGTTCAAAAAGGGGATAATTTATTAAGTATTGCCAAAAAATTCAATGTTAGCATAGAAGACCTTAAGGAATGGAACAATCTTGATGACTCCAATGTTCAAATGGGTTCTAAATTAGCATTGGCAAATAAACAAGAAACACTTAAAGAAGAAGAGCCAAGGGAAACTAAGATTGTAGAATATAAAGTAAAAAAAGGTGACAATATTGGGAGCATTGCACATAAACATAATGTATCAGTTGCCGAAATTAAAGAATGGAATGAGTTAGAAGATAATAATGTTAGATTAGGATCTACCATTATTGTTTCAAAATCAGAAATTGTCGTAAACGACTCCAAATCTTCGAATAAAGAGAATAGTGCATCAAATCAAAAAGAAGAAGAAGTTAAATTATACTACGTTAAACAAGGAGATTCATTGTTTAGTATTGCAAAAAAGTATAATGTAACCGCATCTGATATCAAAAAATGGAATGGTATAAAAAACGAAAGGTTAAAACCAGGCATGAAATTAAAAATTAACGGTTAATCCGAAAATCTTGTATAAATTTGGGTTTTATTTTTATTATGAATAAAACCCTTTTTTTATGGATTATTTTCTCTGGTTTGTTGGGCTCTTGTTCTTTTAAAAAAGACAAGTTGCCAGAAGATTCTGTGGCAACAATAAATACTATTGCTGTGATTATTGATGATCAACTTTGGAAAGGTGAAGTGGGCGATAGTATTAGAAATAAATTTGCTTCACCCGTTTTAGGTTTACCACAAGAAGAGCCACTTTTTACTATCAATCAATATCCGGTAAAACTTTTTGAAGGATTCTCAACCGATACTCGAAACATTATTATTGTTAAAAAAGATATCGAAGCCAAATTTGAAATTAAAGAAAATGAATTTACAACCCCTCAAAATGCTTTTCATATTTCAGGAAAAACGGCTTTTGAAATTCTACAAATATTAGAAAAAAATAGCTCCAATATTATTCAAAAAATGAGAAAAACAGAAATTTCTCAAAATCAAGAAATTTTCAAAGATTCTCTTTTGGACATCCAAAAAATTCAAAAAAAGTTCAACATCAATATTTTGATTCCATCAAAATATGAATACGTTATGCGAAGACGAAATTTCATTTGGATGAAAAGCGAAATTACTAGCGGTAATACCAGTTTATTATTGTATCAAATCCCTTTAAAAAGTATTCACACTCATAATGCAGTTAACGACATTGTAAAAACAAGAGACTCTATAGGAAAACTATACATCCACGGTTCAGATAGAGGAACAAAAATGGTTACCGAAGAAGCCTATTCACCTTATTTTTTAGAGACAACGCTTGCTGGGAAGAAAGCATTTGAAACAAAAGGAACATGGCAAATGAAAAACGATTTCATGTCAGGACCATTTATCAACTATGCTATTTTTGACAAAGAGAATAATAGAATATTGGTGCTTGAAGGATTTTGCTACGCACCATCAAAAGAAAAGCGCGATTTAATGTTTGAATTAGAATCTATTATTAAATCCATTCAATTTAATAAAAAGCGGGTTAAATGAATCTAGAATGGAAAATAAAGCATTTTGAAGCACTTTCTGCACAAGAGCTTTATGATTTGCTTCAATTGCGAAGCGAAGTCTTTGTGGTGGAGCAAAATTGCGTTTATCAAGACATTGATGGTAAAGATGAGAAAGCAATCCATCTTATAGGAGAATATAATGGAAAAATAGTGGCTTATGCTAGACTTTTTAAACCTGCAGCTTATTTTGAACAAGCATCTATTGGTCGTGTCGTGGTTAAAGAAACTTATAGAGCTAAAAAATTAGGTCACCTTTTAATGAGAGAAGCAGTTCAGGTAATTGAAACTCATTTTGAGGCAACAAAAATCACGATTTCTGCACAATTATATTTAAAAAAATTCTACGAAAGTCAAGGGTTTGTTCAAACTAGTGAAATGTATTTAGAAGATGATATTCCACATATTGAGATGAAGAAGGGGTAATTACACTTTTGATATAACAATTTCTACTCTTCTGTCATATTCTGCCCCTTTTCCCAATGGTACAGTATTTCCATACCCTTTAAAAGTCATTCTTGTTTTATTTATTTTTTTAAATAGTAAATATTTATACACCGTTTCTGCTCTATTAGTAGATAGTTGTCTTTTTTTGGTTTCTTTATCAATGGCTTCTTTTTGGTAAGGCGGCGTACAGCAGACATGCCCTTGAATTTCAAAATGATAATTTTTATATTTCATCAAGAGTTTTGCTATTTTATCCAACTCCGTTTTCGATTTAAAAGTCAATTTACTACTTCCTCTTTCAAATAAAACATTGTCTAGATAGACATGGTCACCGACAATATGATTTTTTTGAATGGTATTGTAAAATCCAGGAATCACAATTTTTGGCAATGGTCTAAGGTTGATAACTACGTCAACTCTCCTGTTTTTTGAACGTTTTTCGGGAAGATTTTCTACAATATCATCGTCAATAAGAATTCTCCCCTTTCCCTCAATGGTGATAATGATTTTACTTTTTATTCCACTTGCAATGATTTTGTTTTGAATAGTTGTGGCCCGATTGGTTGACAGTTTAAAATTATAGGCCTCTTTTCCAATATCATCAGTATACCCAAAAATCTGAATGGACTCTATTCTTGTTGAATCGGAATTTCTGATAAAATCGACTACTTCATTTCCTTGCTTTTCACCTAAAGTATATTTATCAAAGTCAAAGTAAACCGAGTGAACGACTTCCTCTTGAGCTTGAATAAAACCGATAAAGAGAAATGGTAAATATTTTAGTATTTTCATCTTAAATTTTTAAAATCTTGTTGTATTCCTCCTTATTATTTAAAACACCAATAGCTTTTTTAATTTCTAAATTATTTTTTATGTAATATTGATACAACCCTTCTTTGTATTGGTAACGCTTGATAATCTCATCCAACATTAAATTTTTTATTTCCTTTTGATTTTTGTCAATCATAGTTGCTTCACTTCTTTGCAAAGCGGCTAATAATTGTTCGTATTCGGATTGAATAGCAGTGTCAATGTTTTCTTTTTTAGCTTTTTCCAAAGTGTTTTTAAGAGCTACTTCTGTTTCCGTATTAATATCTGTTTTTTCACGCTTAAGAAATGCTTTAAAGTCTGCAAAATCTGAATCTGTAAGTGTTGGGATTTTGTCACCCAGAGTTGGATTTTTATAATAATAATAAGTTACATAATTAAAAATACCATCGTTTTTTTGTAATGCATCAGCAATCATGCTTGTTTTTGTTTCTGCAATTTCAATATCTGGCAAAACACCACCGCCATCAAAAACAGGTCTTCCTTTTTTGGTTTTAAATGCATTATAGTTTTTTTCTTCTGTTTTAGTGGCTTTTCCATTCTTGTCTTTTTTATTGTAATTCAACGCCTGAATGCATCTTCCAGAAGGTGTGTAATATCTAGAAATAGTTACTTTTACTTGAGTTCCATAGGTCATGTCAATTGGACGTTGTACTAATCCTTTTCCAAAACTTCGACTTCCTAAAATAACAGCGCGGTCTAGATCTTGTAATGCTCCAGAAACAATCTCAGAGGCAGAAGCACTTTTACCATCAACAAGTATAACCAATGGAATTAGAGTATCAATTGGCTCTCGATTGGTTTTATAAACATTATTGTATTTCTCGTTTTTTGATTTTGTAGTTACAATTATTTCTCCTTTTGGAACAAATAAATTACAAATAGTTACTGCTTCATTCAACAATCCGCCGGGGTTTCCTCGCAAATCAAGAATTATCTGAGTTGCACCATCAGCTTTTAGTTTTTCCAATGCTTCTTTAGTTTGTGATGATGCTTTTTGGCTAAATTGAGATAAAACAATATAACCGGTTTTATCGTCTGCTTTTCCAAAGAAAGGAACTGCTTTTACTTCTACTTCGTCCAAAATTAATTGGGTTGTCATTGGTTTTCCTTGGCGTAAGTATTTAATTTCAATTTTAGTGTTTTTTACGCCTTTCAATAATTGGGAAGCATCATCTTTAAAATCGGAGAGCTTAATATCGCCTATTTGGGTGATTTCATCACCCGCTTTTAAACCCGCTTTGTCCGCAGGAAATCCTTTATAAGGTTCTTTGATGATGAGTTTGTCTTCTTTTCTTGTGATAATTGCTCCTATTCCTGTGTATTCTCCAGTATTATTTATTTTGAATTTTATAACATCTTGTTCATTGAAATAATTGGTATATGGGTCTAAATCTGCCAACATACTCTTAATGGCTTTGTCCATTAATTCTGCTGGATTAGTTTCATCAACATAGTTTTGATTGATGGTTTTAAACAGTGTGGTAAAGATTTCGAGTTGTTTAGAAATTTCGAAGAAATCGTCTTTAAAACTTACGCCAATAAAGAGAAAAATACTCAAGACGGCAGGGTAAAAATATTTTTTTTTAATTCTTAAGAACATGGTTTTTTCTTTAAACAAGTTAACGAATATATTAAATTACTTCAAATGAATTTAGGCACATCATCAGTTTATTTTTTTTTCTTGTATAATAGCTTTTCTAAATTTCTCGAAAAGCTTTTTGGTTTTTTCTTCTATTTCTTGGTAAGATAATTTTTCGTTGGTTTGATAAAAAAACATAATACAATATTTTGTGTCTAAATTAGTTGTCAATATAGATTTATTCAATCGATAACATTCTCTCAAAACACGCTTGTAATAATTACGGTCAACAGCTTTTTTAAAATGTTTTTTGGAAACCGAAACGCCCATTTTTAAGGGTACATTTTCTTCAAAATCGTGTGTAATATACACTAATCGCAATGGGTATTTACTCACCGATTTGCCCTCTGAAAATAACAAGTCGATAATTTTTTTACTTTTAAGTTTTTCAGAAACCGGATAGGAAAAATCCATTATTTGACATTGTAAATATTGTAAACAAATTTCACTTCGTTATAGTTGATGTAAAACTGCATACGGTTGTTCTCTTTCTTTTTAGTAATAATTAGAATTGTACATTTGGAAAACATAGTATCTACACACTCAAAAGGAACAATATTTACCTCATCAGTATCTTGAATTTCACCATAAGCTTTTATTTTAAAAGACTGCACCTCAGATGAGTTAACGATTATCAAATCTTTCTTTGGATCTACACTAATTAGAACATTGGCTTCTACAAATTCAGACCACTCGTTCCAATCACCATTGTCTTTTTTGTCGGTAAAGCTAACACTACTAGTTTTAAAACGAATAGGTTGTGCGGAAACATTTTGGGTTGCAAAACTTAAAATCAAAGCGAAAAAAACAATTTTAAATACTCTCATTTTTATATAATTTATAGAATGTAAAACTACAAAATCTATTCCAAAATAAAGAGGTTAAAATTTGGCAACTTATTTTATTTGTTATTTACAAACACATTATTTTCTCTTTTCACATCTGCCATTAAATCAGATGAATCTATGCTAATTTTTTTGATTGACGAAAGCGGTTTTTGAATACTAAACTCATAGTTAGGCATTGCCCAAGCCCAATCATTCATAATAGTCCATTTAATTTCGAGTTTAGGATTTGATTTTTGGAAGTTCATCATTCGAAGCGGAATATAATAACTCTCTTTTGTTCCGTCTGTATATTCTACCAAAACATCAATAGGCATAGGCATTCTTCCTATTCTTTCTAATAAAATTGTAGTTGTGTTGTCTTTTTCGGCAACTTTTTTAATGCTATAATCAATCGTGTTTGTGGTTTGAGTCCAATCTGTTAGATACCAATCAAGATTGGCTCCAGAAACTCGTTCAGCGGTTCTTTTTATATCATTTGGCGTTGGATGTTTGAATTGAAATTCTTTGTAATAACGTTTCAAGGTTTTCATTAAGTTGTCTTCCCCAATCAAATAAATTAATTGGCTCAAAAAGAGTTCCCCTTTGCTGTAGGAAGCAACGCTATAGGATCTGTTCAAGTCATATCGGTCGGCGTGTGTAGCAAGCGATTGCTCTTTGCCTGAATTAGCCAACTCAATATAACTTTTATAAGCCCCAGCAAAAGGATTTCCCACTTTTTTTGCCGCCAGTTCATTAACAGCTAAATCTTCAATGAAAGAAGTAAACCCTTCGTCCATCCAGCCGTGTTTACTTTCGTTACTCGCCAAAACGTGTTGAAACCACGAATGTCCCATTTCATGAGCAATCAAACCTACAAATCCATTTAATTTCCCTTCGCCTAAAACCAAAGTACACATACCATATTCCATTCCGCCATCACCACCTTGAATTACGGAATATTGTTTGTAGGGATAATTGCCGATAGTTTTATTAAAAAACTGCATTAACTCAGCGGTCTTGGGTTGAGCTTGTTTCCATACATCAATAATCGCTGGATTATTTTTGTATAAAAAATGTAGTGTAACACCATTTTCTGCTGGATATTTATCGTGTACATATTCTTTATCAGCTGCCCAAGTAAAATCATGAACATTTGGCGCATAAAAATGCCAAGTCAGTGTTTTTTGTTTTTTGGGTATAGTAACAACGACTCCTGTATCTTGGTAATTATATCCAATCTCGTTTGGGTTTTGTAAATAACCAGTTCCGCCTAAAACGTAATTTTTATCGATGGTGATTTTTACATCAAAATTTCCCCAAACACCGTGAAATTCTCTTGCGATATAGGGGTCAGCATGCCAACCTTCAAAATCAAATTCGGCTATTTTAGGATACCATTGCGCCATTGAAAGTTCAATACCCTCTGAATTATTTCTTCCCGAACGACGAATTTGTAGTGGAACTTGTCCATCAAAATCTAAAGTAAAAACCGTTGATTTGCCCGGTAAAATAGGGGTTGCCAAAACGACTTCCAAAATTGTGCCCACTTCCTTGGTTTGGGCAGAAACGCCATCTTGTTTGAAATTAGAAATTTTTAAATAGCCAATTTCATTAGGTAATAATTTTGAAATGCGACTTTCTTTTACTTCTTTGCCTTCTGAATTTTGTACTTTGTTCACCATTCTGCCATCCGGATCAGCAATGTTTTGTATCCGCAAATCCATTTCGCTTCCTGGCTGAAAAGCATTATTGTATAAATGGTAAAAAACTCTTTTTAAGGTGTCTTGTGAATTATTGGTATACAACAATTCTTGTTTGCCTTTATATTGATAGGATTTAACATCTATTATTACATCCATTTTGTAGTCAACATGTTGTTGCCAGTAGTCATTTGATTGTGCTTTGCAAAAAAGTATTCCAAGCAAAAAACCAAAGAGAAGCATTTTTTTCATTTTCATTATTTATTTTTTTCATTTTTTGATACTTCTTCCGCCAGTTTTAATGCATTGTAAGCATTTACTATTTTTCCTGAAACAGAGGCCTCAGCAAAATTTCTTTTTTCGCCATTTTCGCCAACATTTACCACCATATCAATAGGAGTTCCAGATTGCATTATAATTTCTTTCACTTGGTGGGCTTTTAAATTTGGATAATAAGAACGAATTAATGCAGCTACACCAGCAACATTTGGCGATGCCATTGAAGTTCCTTCAAGATATTTGAATTTATTATTAGGAAGTGTTGCATAAATTTTCACGCCAGGAGCAAAGACATCAACATTTTTAGAGCCATAATTAGAAAAACCCGCTATCATTTTTTCACCATATTCATAGTTAAGAGCTCCAATTTGGATAAAATTTGAAACGAATTCAGTTTTTTTGTCCTTACTATCCGTTGGGAAGTTTTCTTCTACATCTATGTCTTTTCCATCATTTCCCGCAGCATGCACAAATAAAACGTCTTTACTTTCAGCATATTTTAGGGCATCCCATACCCATTCAGCATGTGGAGAAAAATCTTTTCCAAAACTACCATTGATTACTTTTGCACCATTATTAACTGCATAGCGAATCGCCAAAGCGATATCTTTGTCATATTCATCCCCATTTGGCACAGCTCGCAATACCATTATCTGAACATTGTTTGAAACCCCATCACCGCCAATGTTATTATTTCGTGTTTGGGCAATTATACCAGCTACATGTGTTCCGTGTTCTGTGTTTTCTTTATTTGGCCCAAACACTTTGTTATTTCCGTATTTTTTATCGTCAAAATTATCAGGATTATCGCCTACTATTTTTCGTCCGTCAAATGTTGTGTTGAGGTTATAATTAAGTTTATCATACACTTGATTTTTTGTTGAAATTAATTCTTCTCTAAATTTTTCTCCTGCTTGCAAAGCAAAAGCAAGCATCACAGTTTTACTCTGGTAAAGTGAATATTTAATTGACGCTACGTCTTTTAATTCGTTAAGAGTATAATCCTCTTTTTTTAAATATTCACGTATGGTTTTATCGGCTTCGTATAAATAATCTATAGACTCTTTATAGCTCATCATTTTATTGTATTCTTTCTCATGATCAGCTAATGCTTTTTTATACACTTCAGAACCATCATCGCCTTTTTTCAGAATTCTAGTCATTTCTAGTGTTTCGTTGTATGAATCGCCTAGAAAATTCCAACCATGAATATCGTCAACATAACCGTTTTTATCATCATCTTTTTTGTTGTTTGGAATTTCTTTTGGATTTGTCCAAATAGCTTCTTTTAAATCAGGATGATCTATGTCAATTCCCGAGTCTACTACGGCAATAATGATTTTAGTTCCTTTTTTATTTTTCAAAAGCTCATTGTAAGCTTTGTCAACGCTCATTCCGGGGATAGTATCTTTTTCTAAATCAAGATGACTCCAGCGTTTTAATTCTTGTTCCGTAAGGGGTGTTTTTTTAGTAAATTGTGATAGTTTTTCTTGTGCACTAGTCAAAAAAGGCAAGAGTAAAAGCAAAAAACTCAATAATTTTTTCATAACAAATTCTATTTAAGCAAGTAAAAGTAAATTCTTTTGCAAAATTTCAAAAACGATTAACATTACATTAATATATCATTGGTTTTGAAAACTTCTTTCAATCTAATTCCCCTTTCTGTATTTTCAATAGTGATAATTTGGTTATGAGCGTCATGTTCTAACCACAAATAATAATTATTTTCGACTGCTGCATCAAGAAATTTACTTTTTTCAGGTAAAGTTAAAAGCGGTCGCGTGTCATAACCCATTACATAAGGCAATGGCAAATGACCTGCAGTTGGCAATAAATCAGCACAAAAAACAATGGTTTTATCTTGGTATACGATATGAGGAATCATCATTTTTTCGGTGTGACCATCAACATAAAAAATATCAAATCCCAAATCACAAATTCCAAAATCAGAATCTGGTCGTTTAATAAAATCCAATTGCCCACTATCTTGTATTGGTAAAATATTTTCGGAAAGAAATGATGCTTTTTCACGAGGATTTGGTTTGGTTGCCCATTCCCAATGATTTTTGTTTGTCCAATAATGGGCGTTTTTAAAAGCAACTTCGTAACCCGTTTTGTCTTTATTCCAATTCACACTACCCCCGCAATGATCAAAATGCAAATGCGTCAAAAAAACATCCGTCACATCATCCCTATGAAAACCATGCTTGGCCAATGATTTATCCAATGAATGGTTTCCCCAAAGCGAATAATAGCCAAAAAATTTATCCGATTGTTTATTGCCCATTCCATTATCAATCAAAACCAATCGGTTCCCATCTTCAATTAACATGCATCTTGCAGCAATATCGATAAGGTTATTTTCGTCTGCCGGATTAGTTTTATTCCAAATGGTTTTGGGCACCACTCCAAACATAGCGCCACCATCGAGTTTAAAATTGCCTGCTTCTATGGAATAAATTTTCATTTTTCTAATGTTTTTACAAATTTATAGAAATAAAAATCATTTTTCTCTATTCATTAATTGGTTATAAAAATGTTATAGTTGCTTGGAAAAAGGATATTTGTAGTAACTTTGCGCATTATTTAGACAAAATTAAAATAAGCTATGATCAAAGTATCTGATGACGCAAGTAAAAAAATCGTTTCGATGATGCAAGAAGACGGTTTTGATTCAACCAAAGATTACGTTCGTGTGGGTGTAAAAAGCGGCGGTTGCTCAGGGTTATCCTACGAACTGAAATTCGATAAAGAGTTAGGAGAAAACGACAAAGTTTTTGAAGACAATCATGTTAAAATAGCCGTTGAGAAAAAGTCTTTCTTATACTTAGCGGGTACTATATTAGAATTCTCCGGTGGATTAAACGGAAAAGGATTTGTATTTAATAATCCAAATGCGAGTAGAACGTGTGGGTGTGGGGAATCGTTTTCTTTATAAATCTAAAAAAGCAAAAAAATTGAAATAATCTAAAAAAGCAAAAATGGCAAAATACAGTTCGTTTGAGGAAATGGAAGTTTATCAAAAATCATTGCAGTTTGGAGTTAAAGTATACAAACTAACATTAACGAATGAGAAAATTGCTAAAGATTATGGTTTAAAAGATCAATTGTAAAGAGCGGCATTATCCATTTCGAATAATATTGCCGAAGGTTTTGAAAGAGAAACCAAAAAAGAATTAATTAGATTTTTATATTTTTCAAAAGGTTCTGCTGGTGAATGTAGGAATATGTTTAATTTTTTACAATTGCTCGAATATATTAATGATGAAAATTTCTATAATCATAGAAATGATGTTATAGAAATTTCAAAACAATTAGGAAGTTATATTAAATATTTGAAAAACTCAGAAAAGCAAAACAAGAAGGCATAAACACTTTCTTTTTTCTTTAGATTTTTTAGATTTTTTACATAAAAATATGAGTAAGTATACAGAGGAAGATTTAAAAATAGAATTAGAAAATAAAGAATACGAATATGGATTCTATACCGAATTGGACTCGGAAACGTTTCCTGTTGGACTAAACGAAGACATTGTTCGTGCTATTTCTAAAAAGAAAGACGAACCGCAATGGATGACCGATTGGCGTATTGAAGCTTTTCGTTCATGGCAAGAAATGATAGAACCAGAATGGGCTAATGTTCATTATGAGAAACCAGATTTTCAAGCCATTTCGTATTATTCTGCACCGAAAAAAGCAGACCCAAACAAAACACTTGATGATGTTGATCCAGAATTGTTGGCCATGTATAAAAAACTCGGAATTTCTGTTGATGAACAAAAAATGATGAACAATGTCGCTATGGATATTGTGGTCGATTCCGTTTCGGTGGCAACAACTTTCAAAAAAACATTGGCAGAAAAAGGCATCATTTTCATGAGTATTTCGGAAGCTATTCGCGAATATCCAGAACTAGTTCAGAAATATTTAGGAACTGTTGTGCCACAAAGAGATAATTTTTATGCGGCGCTAAATTCTGCTGTTTTCTCCGATGGAAGTTTCTGCTACATTCCTAAAGGTGTTCATTGTCCTATGGAATTATCAACGTATTTCCGTATTAATCAAGCAGGTACAGGTCAATTTGAAAGAACACTTTTAATTGCTGATGAAGGCAGTTATGTTTCTTATCTCGAAGGTTGTACAGCGCCAAGTCGTGATGAAAATCAATTGCACGCGGCAGTTGTAGAATTAATTGCTTTAGACAATGCCGAAATAAAATATTCAACCGTTCAAAATTGGTATCCAGGAAATAAAGAGGGAAAAGGTGGTGTTTATAATTTTGTGACCAAGAGAGGAATTTGCGAGAAAAACGCAAAAATCTCATGGACACAAGTAGAAACAGGTTCGGCAATTACATGGAAATATCCATCAGTAGTTTTAAAAGGAGATAATTCAATAGGCGAATTTTATTCGATTGCCGTAACCAATAATTTCCAACAAGCGGATACCGGAACTAAAATGGTTCACTTGGGTAAAAACACTAAGTCAACAATTATTTCCAAAGGAATTTCTGCAGGAAAATCACAAAATAGTTACAGAGGTTTGGTTCGAATTAGTGCCAATGCTGATAATGCTCGTAATTTTTCTCAATGCGATTCGTTGTTGATGGGAAATAATTGTGGCGCGCACACATTTCCTTATATCGAAAGCAAAAATTCATCTGCCAAAATAGAACACGAAGCCACGACTTCAAAAATCGGTGAAGACCAAGTTTTCTATTGCAATCAACGAGGAATTCCAACCGAGAAAGCCATTGCTTTAATCGTAAATGGTTTTAGTAAAGAAGTGTTGAATAAATTACCAATGGAATTTGCCGTTGAAGCTCAGAAATTATTAGAAATTTCGTTGGAAGGTTCAGTAGGATAATTTGATATTCGAAATTTGACATTTGAAATTATGGCTACAATTACAAAATTTGAAGATTTGGAGATTTGGCAGCAATCAAGAGTTTATACTGATAAAATCTTTAATCTTGCTTCAAATGAGAAATTTATAAATGATTTCAAACTTATCAATCAAATCCACAATTCTTCAGGTTCTGTAATGGATAATATTGCAGAAGGTTTTGAAAGAGAGGGAAATAAAGAGTTTGTTCATTTTTTGACTATTTCGAAAGGTTCTTGTATAGAGTCGCGTTCACAATTGTATAGAGCTTTTGACAGAAAATATATTTCTAAAGTTGAATTAAACGATATTAAAGAAATCAGTATGAATTTAAGTAAGTCAATATCAGGATTTTTGAATTACTTAAAAAAATCAGAATATAAAGGAAATAAATTTAATAAATAAAAAGGCGATATTAATATTGAAAATTTAATTAAATAATATTAACAAGAGTGATGAGAATCTCAAATCTCAAATCTCAAATCTCAAATTATAATGTTAAAAATTAGCAATTTACACGCTTCAGTTGAAGACAAAGAAATATTAAGAGGCATTAATCTTCAAATAAATGCCGGAGAAGTTCACGCGATTATGGGACCAAATGGTTCTGGAAAAAGTACACTTTCAGCAGTAATTGCTGGAAATGAAAATTACGAGGTAACCGATGGAACAGTTGAATTAAACGGTGAAGATTTAGCAGAGTTGGCTCCAGAGGAAAGAGCACACAAAGGTGTTTTTTTGTCGTTTCAATATCCAGTAGAAATTCCAGGAGTTTCGGTTACAAATTTTATCAAAACTGCGATTAACGAAAAGCGAAAAGCTCACGGACAAGAAGAAATGCCTGCCAACGAGATGTTGAAGTTAATTCGTGAGAAATCAGAATTACTAGAAATGGATAGAAAGTTTTTATCACGTTCGTTAAATGAAGGTTTTTCTGGTGGAGAAAAGAAACGTAATGAGATTTTCCAAATGGCAATGTTAGAACCAAAATTAGCTATTCTAGATGAAACCGATTCAGGCTTGGATATCGACGCACTTCGCATCGTGGCTAATGGCGTTAATAAACTTAAGAACGAAAATAATGCGGTGTTAGTCATCACACACTACCAACGTTTATTGGATTATATCGTTCCAGACTTTGTTCACGTTTTAATGGATGGAAAAATTGTAAAATCAGGCGGAAAAGAACTGGCTTACGAATTGGAAGAAAAAGGATACGATTGGATAAAAAGTGAATTAAATTAAAAATTTGAAGTTCGAAATTTGATATTATTATAACTTCAAATCTCAAATCTTAAATCTCAAATTATTGTATGGATTTAAAAGAAAAATTAGTCTCGTCTTTCATGGCATTTGAAGAAAAAGTTGATGTTACAGCACAATTGCACGACATCAGGACTTCGGCTATAAAAAACTTTGAAAATAAAGGTTTCCCAACCAAAAAAGAGGAAGCATGGAAATACACTTCGTTGAACACCATCTTAAAAAATGACTTCACCGTTTTTCCAAAACACGAAAATGCTATTGAATTTGCTGACGTAAAAAAATATTTTTTACACGAAATTGATACACATAAAGTCATTTTTGTAGATGGTAAATTCTCTTCTTTTTTATCTGCAACAACTCATGACGGTTTGGATGTTTGCCTTTTGTCTTCTACGTTAAATAAGCCAAAATACAAAATGATCATTGATGAGTATTTCAATAAAATTGCCAGCAAAGACGAAACGTTAACTTCTTTAAACACCGCTTTTGCCAATGAAGGGGCCTATATCAATATTCCAAAAAGCAAAGTGGTCGAAAAACCAATCGAAATCATTTATTTCTCTACTGGAGTTGAAAGTGCTTTGATGTTACAACCAAGAAACTTAGTAATTGTTGGCGAAAACGCTCATGTACAAATTATAGAAAGGCATCAAAGTTTGAATGAAAATCCAGTTTTGACTAATTCTGTAACTGAGATTTTTGCACAAAAACGAGCTATTGTCGATTACTATAAAATTCAGAATGATTTGCTTTCAGCAAACCTGATTGATAACACCTATATTTCCCAAAAACAAGAAAGTAGAGTTTCTGTTCACACGTTTTCTTTTGGTGGAAACATTACCAGAAATAACTTGAATTTTTATCATTTTGGCGAAAGAATCGATTCAACTTTAAAAGGAATTACGATTATTGGCGACAAGCAACATGTGGATCATTACACATTGGTTAGTCACGCAACTCCAAACTGCGAAAGCCATCAAAACTATAAAACTATTCTTGCCGACAGCTCAACAGGCGTTTTCAACGGAAAAATTTACGTAGAAAAAGAAGCTCAAAAAACAGATGCTTTCCAACAAAACAACAATATTTTAATTGGCGATAAAGCCACAATAAATGCCAAACCACAATTAGAGATTTTTGCCGATGATGTAAAATGTTCACACGGTTGTACGATTGGTCAACTTGACGAAAGCGCTATGTTTTATATGCAACAACGTGGCATCCCAAAGAAAGAAGCCAAAGCATTGTTGATGTATGCGTTTTCAAATGAAGTAATCGAAAGCATCAAAATACCAGAGTTAAAACAACGAATTACTAAGATTATCGCTCAGAAATTGGGTGTGAATTTAGGATTTGATTTATAAAAAAAGGTTGTCGAAAGGCAACCTTTTTTACTTCTTCAAACTCTTTACCACCTCACTCAAAAACCCATTAAAATCAAATTCCTCACTCAATCCCATTCGCACTATTACCAAATCTTGGCTTGGGAAAATCGCTACCATTTGTCCTTGATAGCCGCTACAACGGTAAAAATCTCTTGGCACGTCAGGGAAGTCGCCATTGGCATTCAGCCAAAAATGTGCACCGTATTTTCCGTTGGAACCATTGGTGGGCGTTGCTACGTATTTTGCCCAACTTTCGTCAAAAATTTGTTCGCCATTCCAATTGCCTTTGTGTAAATACAATAAACCAAATTTTGCCCAATCACGTGTTGTTGCCCAGCTATAAGACGAACCCACAAAATTGCCAGTCATATCGGTTTCTACAACCATAGAATTCATGCCAATTTTATCAATCAAAGCCGAATACCAAAAATCCAAATAGTCTTGGTGCGTTTTGAATTGTTTTCTCAAAATTCCACTCAATAAATTAGTGGTTCCGGAGGAATAATTCCAAGTATTATTTGGTTTTCCAACTAATGGTTTCTTGATTTGCGATTGGGTCATATCTTCTTCAATGAAAAGCATCTTGGTTACATCCGAAATTTTTCCATAATCTTCTTCCCATTCCAAACCTGAATTCATTTGAAGTAAATTATTTAAAGTAATGTTTTTGCGTTCATCGTTTTGCCATTCCCCAATTGGCGCCGGTTTCATAATGTCGAGTTTGCCTTGTTTTTGCAGAATTCCGAAATACGTTGCCGTCAAACTTTTGGTCATCGACCAGCCCAAAATTTTAGAGTTTTTGTTAAATCCATCAGCATATTTTTCGGCGATGATTTTGTCTTTATAAATTACGATTATAGAACGGGTGCGTTTAATTTTTTCGCCTTTTTTATCAAAAGCATTTTCAACAGCAGCATTTAATTTAGCATAATCAATGTTCGCAAACACTGTATCCAAACCATTCGGCAGACTGGCTTTTTGTTCTTTTTCTCCATAAGGAAACGGCAAATCGTTTTTAATAAAATTCCTTTTCGGAACTTCATACGGTTTAGAAACATCGAAATCATCATTGATTAACGTTGCTCCTAATCCTTCACGGTAAATGGCTTTTCTTGTTTTTAACCCATAAACACTGGATGTTACAAATCTTTGCTTGTCCTCTATTTTATTGGTTGCCCAATCGACTTTATCAATATCATTGTCGCCTTGCTGAATGATTTCCAAACTTCTACCATCAATAAAATGACAAGAAACCACGCTCTTAGCCGAAAAACCGGAAATTAAATCGAGTTGAGGATAAATTACAATCCGTAAATAAACCAAAATAAGTACCAAAACGACAATTAGAACTTTGAGGAATTTTTTCATAAAATAAATGAGTAAAAGTGGTTTAGTAAATTTAAAAAAATAAACGAATTATTAACAACTGTTTGGTAAAATAACAGTTTCAATTTTATTACTTTTGTATTTAGAATTTTTCTAAATAATAAAATGCTAGACATACAAAAAATAAGAGCCGATTTCCCAATATTTTCACAAAAAGTTAATGGCAAGCCGCTCGTTTATTTTGATAACGGAGCAACTTCTCAAAAACCTCAAGTGGTTATTGATGCCATAACAAAATATTACGAGGAAATAAATGCTAATATTCACCGCGGTGTGCATACATTAAGCCAATTGGCAACTGATGCTTACGAAGTTTCTCGTGGTAAAATTCAAAATCATATTAATGCAAAATTGGCGTGCGAAGTAATTTTTACTTCAGGAACGACGCATGCAATTAATGCTGTGGCTAATGGTTTTGCGTCACTAGTAAAAGCTGGCGATGAGGTTTTAGTTTCTGCTTTGGAACATCATAGTAATATTGTGCCATGGCAAATGCTTTGCGAAAAAACTGGAGCAACGTTGCGCGTTATTCCAATGAATGACAAGGGGGAATTAATTGTATCAGAATATGATAATTTGCTTTCATCAAAAACAAAAATTGTAACCGTAAATCATATATCCAACGCTTTGGGAACCATCAATCCAATCAAATACATGATTGACAAAGCACATCAATTTGGTGCTGCAATTTTAATTGACGGTGCACAAGCGGTTCCTCACTTAAAACCAGATGTTCAAGCATTGGATTGTGATTTTTATGTGTTTTCGGGACATAAAATTTGTGGGCCAACAGGTATTGGAATTCTGTATGGAAAAGAAGAATGGCTTCGAAAATTGCCACCATATCAAGGTGGAGGCGAAATGATTGCCACAGTTTCTTTTGAGAAAACGACCTATGCCGATTTGCCCCATAAATTTGAGGCCGGAACGCCTAATATTGAAGCCGGAATTGTACTAGGAACAGCCATTGATTATTTGAATGAAATAGGTTTTGAAAATATAGCAAAATATGAACATGAACTACTAGAATACGCCACCGAAAAATTGCTGCAAATAGAGGGATTGAAAATTTTTGGTCCAGATTTATCGGGATTAAATAAAACATCTGTAATTTCGTTTAACATTGATGGCATTCATCCATACGACATTGGTACTATTATCGATAAGATGGGAATAGCAGTTAGAACTGGACATCATTGTGCACAACCTATAATGGATTTTTTCAAAATCCCCGGAACGATTAGGGCTAGTTTTGCATTTTATAATACAAAAGAAGAAATTGATTTGATGGTAGAAGCTTTGATAAAAGCCAAAATGATGTTATCTTAAAACAAAAAATGATGAAAGTTATAACAGTACTCTTATTGACAGTTTTTTTAGGTAAAAGTTGTAGCAATGAAGCGCAAAATAATATCGCCAATACAACTATTCAATACACCGCTACTACTCGGGGGTTTTATCAAAGAATTATTATTATGAATCAAAAAGCGACCATTTCAAAAGACAGAAATGAGAAGGAAATTCCTAAAGAAGTAATAATCTCTGATGCAGATTGGAAGGAATTGGTAGAGTATTTTCGAATAATTAATTTGGAAGACATACCAAAATTAAAAGATCCAACACAAAAACGATTTTATGATGGCGCAGCGATTGCCAATTTAAAAATACGTTATCAAGATAAAAACTACGAAACCATGGATTTTGACCACGAGTTTCCACCAGCAGAAATAGATAAATTAGTTAACAAGATCGTTTCATTGGCTAAAGAAAAAGAAGAATGAAATAATTTCAGCATAAATGACAAAAAAAGATACTGAAACAAGTTCAGCATAAAGAATGAAAATAAAAGAAATACAGGACGAAATTGTAGACGAGTTTTCCCTGTTTGATGATTGGATGGACCGCTATGAATACATCATCGAATTGGGGAAATCACTTCCTTTAATTAGTGAAAAATATAAAACCGAAGACAATATCATCAAAGGTTGTCAGTCAAAAGTGTGGGTTCATGGCGAACTAAAAGACGATAAAATAGTTTTTACTGCCGATAGTGATGCTATTTTAACCAAAGGAATTATCGCTATTTTAATTCGGACTTTTTCCAATCAAAAAGCAAGTGATATTTTGGATGCGAATACCGATTTTATAGATGAAATTGGACTAAAAGAACATTTATCGCCAACACGCGCTAACGGTTTGGTTTCAATGATAAAACAAATAAAAATGTATGCCTTGGCATTTAATTCGAATAATTAATTTAACCATATAAGTTATTTAAGATCATTTAAGAATTCAGATGGAATTGACAAAGACATATTTAAAAGATTTAGTTTATCATGTTAATGGCGCAGCAATTGAAGTTCATAAAAATCTTGGCCCTGGTTTATTAGAAAGTATTTATCACAAATGTTTGGAAAAGGAATTGTCAATCAAAGATTTTAATTTTAAAACAGAACTAATAATTCCAATAAACTATAAAGGACTTGAAATAGACGCTAATTTGAGATGTGATTTGTTTGTTGAAAATTGTCTGCTTGTAGAATTAAAATCAGTTGAAAAAATTTTACCAATCCATGAAGCTCAACTATTAACATACATGAAACTTTTAAAAATCCCTATGGGTTTAATGATTAATTTTAATGTGACAAATATTTATAAAGAAGGACAAAAAACCTATATTAACGAGATATACAGAATATTGGAAGAATAATCTTAAATGTACTTACATGCCTTATATGGTAAAAAAATAATAATATGGAAGAATTTAAAGACGAAATCAACTTAGGAGAGAATGTGGTAAAAACCTTAAAAGGAATTTACGACCCTGAAATACCTGTAGATATATACGAATTAGGATTAATCTACGATGTGATGATTAATGAAGACAATGAGGTAAAAGTTTTAATGACCTTAACTTCGCCTAATTGTCCGGTTGCAGAAACCTTGCCTCGCGAAGTTGAAGAAAAAATTCAAAAAATAGCTACCGTTAAATCATGTGAAGTAGAGATTACTTTTGATCCGCCATGGAGTAAAGATTTAATGAGTGAAGAAGCTAAGTTAGAACTTGGAATGCTCTAGAATTAGTATTCAGTTGGTAGTAGCAGTTGGCAGATTTTCAGCTTAACTGAACACTAAAAACTGAACACTGAACACCAATAAAATGGACGAAATCATAAATAAAGTAGCCAACTCTACTCTCGAAGTGTTCGATTTGGAAGATTATTATCCAAATGGAACTCGAACGCAAATTGATATTTCACAATGGCTTACTGAAGGATTTCTTTTGAAAGAAAAAGATTTTCGAGAAGCGTTAAAAAATCATGATTGGTCACAATATGAAAATCATTATGTCGCCATTTATTGTTCAACCGATGCTATTATTCCGGCTTGGGCAACTATTTTAGTTACTGTTTATCTAAACCCTTTTGCTAAAAAAGTGGTACTAGGTAATATAACAGATTTAGAAACTGCTTTTTATCAAGAAATTATCCCATCATTAGATTTCACAATATACCAAGACAAACCAGTTATCTTAAAAGGATGTTCCAAAAAGCCAGTTCCCGAAAGTGCTTATATTTTAGCTATACAAGAACTTCAAAAAGTAGCCAAAAGTGTAATGTATGGCGAAGCTTGTTCCGCAGTTCCATTATTTAAAAAGAATAAATAATTGTTTTCAATAAGTTAGCTTTTAATAATATTTGGATAAGCCAAATAGATTTATAACTTTACACGCAAAATTTTAAAATCTAATAAAATGAAGAAAATTATACTTTCAGTACTTTTTATATCAACATTTTCTTTTGCCCAAACAAAACAAGAGATTAAAGATATTGAAAAAGTAACCAAAGCAGTAGAAGATAGTACTCGAACCTCTGGCTGGGTAAAAAAAGGACTTTTTACAGCGCTTTTTAATCAATCAAGTTTTGATAATTGGCTTGCTGGTGGTCAAAGTAACTTATCCGTTAACGCAAGTTTAAACTATGATATGAATTATAAAAGTGAAAAAACTGCCTGGGATAATAAACTTTTAATGGGATACGGAGTTACTAAAATTCAAGGCGCAGAGCTTTTAAAATCAGACGATAGAATAGAATTTATATCATTGTATGGTAGAAAAGCCAAAGGATACTGGTTTTATTCAGTTTTTTTTAATTTTAAATCTCAAATAACTACCAACTTAGGGAATAATCCTGAAAATTGGTCTTTACCAAAATCTACTAGTTTTTTTAGTCCTGCTTTTATTCAGATAGGTCCTGGTATGCTTTGGAAAAAGAGTGATAATTTAAAAATAAATTTTGCTCCAGCTACTTCTCGTTTTATTATAGTTATGGATCAAGACCTCGCTGATGCAGGTGCTTTTGGGGTAGACCCTGGAGATAACCTTAGGTTTGAATTAGGGGCTGCCATCTCAGGCTATTACAAGTTCAATTTAGTAACAAATGTGAGTGTTGAAAACATTTTAAACCTTTACACAAACTATTTAGAAAACCCTCAGAATGTTGATTTGGATTATCAAATAAACATAGCAATGAAAATTAACAAGTGGCTAACTTCCAATATTACATTTCATGCTATTTATGATGATAATGCATTTAGAGGTCTTCAAACAAGACAATTGTTTGGTTTAGGAGTAAACTATGGTTTTTAATAAAAATAATTCATAAAAAAAGAGCCGATTCATTATGTTGAACCGGCTCTTTTTAATTTTAATAATCTCAAAGTAATATTAAAAACTTACATTTAGATTTCTTTTCAGATTAAATTACTTTTTAAAGCGTTTGTCATTCATAGAGCGTGCTGCTTTTCCTTTATTTTTAGTAGCATAACTAATAGAATGTGTTTTCTGATTAGTTTTAGGCTTATTTACAGTACTAAATCTAGATCCAGAACCTCTCGAACTTTCCTCGTTTGGAAGTTTTGTAAAAGAAATGGCTTTTGCACTAAATAGTATTAGTAAAAAAAGAAACAGCTTGAAAGCATTTTTTGGGGCAATTGTTTTCATGGGGTTAGATATTAAATTATACAAAATAAAAGTATATAAATTAAACAAAAAACACTTTAAAAACACTTAAAAAATCGACGAAATACATCTTTTTATAAAAAAAATAAACATATTCTTATAAATATATTTTTATATAGCATCTATTTCTAGTTTAAATAATCACCTAAATGCCTGTTCTAAATCGGCTAATAAATCGGCGATATCTTCAACGCCTGTACTCAATCGAACTAAATCATCTGTGATGCCAATTTCCTTACGCTTCTCTTCAGGAATAGAAGCATGTGTCATCAGTGCAGGATGATTTGCCAATGATTCTACACCACCAAGAGATTCTGCCAATGTGAATACTTTTAGTTTTTCTAAAAAAGAAATAGCATCAGCTTTTTTACCAGATTTGAAGGTAAAAGAAACCATACCGCCAAAACCACTCATTTGTTTTTTGGCAATTTCATGAAACGGATGATCAGGTAATCCAGGGTAATATACCTTTTCTACTTCGGGATGATTGCTTAAAAAAGCAGCCACTTTTTCGCCGTTTTCGCAATGTCTTTGTACCCGTAAGTGAAGGGTTTTAATACCGCGTAAAACTAAAAAACTGTCCATTGGTCCCAATGTACCGCCAGTAGCAAACATTTGAAAATGCAATTGCTCACCAAGGGCGGCGTCTTTAATAACTAATGCTCCAGCAATGACATCACTGTGTCCGCCAAGATATTTGGTAGCCGAATGCATTACGATATCTGCACCCAAATCTAGTGGTTTTTGCAAATAGGGTGTAGCAAACGTATTGTCTACAGCAAAAAGTATGTTATGTTTTTTTGTTATTTTGGCAATTTCAGCAATATCTGCTAATTTCATCAATGGATTGGTGGGTGTTTCTGCCCAAACCAATTTGGTGTTTTCGTTAATTAATGAATGGAATTTTTCCATATCAGTCATATCCACAAAATGAAACTTAACGCCACTATCTTTATAAATTCTAGTAAATAAACGATACGTTCCACCGTATAAATCATCCATAGCTATGATTTCATCTCCTGCTTTAAAGGAACGTAACAAACAATCGGTTGCGGCTAATCCTGAGGCAAAAGCCAAACCTCGAGCCCCGTTTTCTATACTTGCCAAAGCATCTTCTAACGCTTGACGCGTTGGGTTGGCAGCTCGCGAATATTCATAATCACCCACAGGCGTTCCTGGTGAAACTTGAGCATAGGTTGAGGTTAAAAATACGGGAGGCATTACTGCTCCTGTTACTGCTTCATGGTGTTGATTGCCATGTATGACTTTGGTATTGAATTTCATCTAGATTAATTATTTTTTAATGAGGATGGAACGCCAAAACGTTTCATTAATTTTATTTTTCACAAAAGTAAACAAAAGTTCCAATAGTTTTTCTTCTAACCCCGATTGTAACGGCATCCTTTTTTGTCTCGTTTTTTTTAACGAGACAAAAAAGATAGAGTGGAAAGCGGGAAAAAGGTTAGCAAATAAGCCCGAAAGTCTCGTTTCTTCATTCGACTGCCTGTCTGCCGAAAGGTAGATGCTCAGGATGACAGAAATTGCGTATTTTTGGGAAAATAAAAAAATGGAAAATAAAATCTACTATTTATCATCGTGTGACACCTGTAGAAAAATTATAAAATCACTTCCAAATGCTGATAGATTAAACTTTCACGACATTCGTCAAAATCCAATAACTGAGCAAGAATTAGAGGAAATGTATCGACTTTCGGGGAGTTATGAGGCGCTTTTTAGCAAAAAAGCACAACTTTATAAGTCGATGGATTTGAAAAATAAAGCTTTGACAGAATCAGATTTTAAAAAATATTTGTTAGAACATTATACTTTTTTAAGCCGTCCTGTTTTTATTATTGACAACCAAATTTACATTGGCAACAGCCCAAAAAGTATCATTAACGTTATCAAAGCATTGTCATAATGTCTAAAAGAACTTGGGCATTACTAGCCGCAACCATGGTTTCTATCATTTATGGCCTTTCGTTTACGATTGCTAAAGATGTTATGCCAACGTATGTAAAACCGTTTGGGTTTATTTTGGTTCGCGTTTTTGGTGCAACGATTTTGTTTTGGTTGGTTTCATTTTTTGGACCAAAAGAGAAAATTCAATTAAATGACTTTCCTAGAATTATAGCGGCAGCTTTTTTTGGTGTAGCACTCAATATGCTTACTTTTTTTAAAGGATTAAGTTTTACTTCGCCTATTTCGGCTGCGGTGATTATGGTGACAACACCTATTATTGTATTGATTTTGTCTGCCATTTTAATGAAAGAAAAAATGATAAAGCGAAAGATTTTTGGAATTTTGTTGGGACTTTTCGGAACCGGTTTTCTTATTTTATATGGCAGATCAATTGGGAATGCAGCTAACGCTCCGTTAGGAAATTTGCTAGTTTTTATCAATGCGGTTTCATATGCTTTTTATCTCAATATCGTTAAAAAACTAATGGATAAATACAACGCTTTTACTTTTGTAAAATGGATTTATACTTTTGGACTTTTGATGGTATTTCCTTTTGGTTGGAATGAATATCAAGAAATTCAATGGCAAACTTTACCCTCTATAATCCTATGGGAAATTCTTTTTGTGGTGGTGTTTACTACGTTTTTTACCTATTTGTTCAACTTAGTTTCCATGCGGGAATTGAAACCAACAACAGTGGCTGTTTTTATTTATTTGCAACCACTTTTTGCCACTGTTTTTGCCATGAGTTTAGGCAAAGATGAATTGACATGGGTTAAAATTGTCTCTGCGGTTTTAATCTTTGTTGGGGTTTATTTAGTAACGCAGAAAAAAAGTATTCAGTAAGCAGTAATTAGTTGCCAGAAGACACTGAATACTAATAACTGAACACTGAACACTTTTTCATATATTTGAAATTTATTAAATCACAAGAATGATACAATCCATGACGGGTTTTGGGAAAGCAACACTGCAATTACCAACCAAAAAAATTACCGTAGAAATAAAATCACTAAATTCTAAAGGATTAGATTTAAATACGCGCATGCCGTCTGTTTTCAGAGAGATGGAACTGGGTTTGCGCAACCAACTTTCACAGCGATTAGAGCGCGGAAAAATCGACTTTTCATTATATGTTGAAGTTACAGGCGAAGACACATCGTCCAAACTTAATGTGCCCATTATAAAAGGATACATCAATCAAATGAAAGCGATTTTGCCCAATGCCGATGAAACCGAATTGATGAAAATGGCAGTAAGAATGCCCGATGCTTTAAAAACCGAGCGCGACGAAATTGATGAAAACGAATGGAAACAAATCCAAACGGTAATTGATGACGCACTAGAAAATATAGTGCAATTCCGCAAAGACGAAGGCGTTTCTTTAGAAAAGGATTTTTTGCATCGCATTGCCAATATCATGACGATGATGAACAACGCGGTTTCATATGATGCCGAAAGAGTGGAAACCGTTAAAACAAGATTACGAACTGCTTTAGACGAACTCAAAGAAAACGTGGATGAAAATCGTTTTGAGCAAGAATTGATATTTTATTTAGAAAAATACGATATCACCGAAGAGAAAGTTCGCTTAGAAAATCACTTAAATTATTTCATTGAAACGCTTGCAGGAACCGAAGCCAACGGAAGAAAACTAGGTTTCATCACTCAAGAAATGGGAAGAGAAATCAACACCATGGGTTCAAAATCCAATCATACCGAAATGCAGAAATTAGTCGTGATGATGAAAGATGAATTAGAGAAGATTAAGGAGCAAGTGCTTAATGTTTTATAAGTATTAAGACAGGAGTATTAAGTATTAAGATTTTAAAAATGAACAATAGAGATAAAACTAAGTACATTGTTAATGATGGTAAAAAGCTGCCTAAAAACCGATTTGTACATGAAGTTGTTAAAATATATTTAAATAATCATAAATCAACTTTTTCTACTTTAAACAATGTTTTTTTAAGAGAATATCAAGGTTCTACAGGAGTTATAAACAAACTTGATTATGTATTGTCAAAATATGCAAATCATAATAATAAAAGGCATTTCCTCAATTCAAATGAGATTTTAATGAGTTCCGATAATATTAAATTTGTTGTTTCAACGGAGTGGAATAAAGATAATGTAAAAAATATCGTTAAAATAGCCGAGCAAGAAGGCATTGATATAATTCAAGTATAAATTCTAAAAAATGCAAAAAGGAAAACTACTCGTATTCTCTGCACCATCGGGTTCAGGAAAAACCACGATTGTCAGGCATTTATTAGCGCAACCTGATTTGAACTTGGAATTCTCCATTTCAGCAGCAACACGCGAACCAAGAGGTGAAGAAGTGCATGGAAAAGAGTATTATTTTATGTCGATTTCCGACTTCAAGAAACACATCAAAGCCGGGGATTTTATCGAATGGGAAGAAGTATATCGGGATAATTTTTATGGCACTTTGAAAAGCGAAGTCGAGCGCATTTGGGCCAAAGGCAAAAACGTTATTTTTGATATTGATGTTTCGGGTGGATTGCGTATAAAGTCTAAATTTCCTAAAGAAACGTTAGCAGTTTTTGTAAAACCGCCAAGTGTTGATGAACTAAAACGCCGCTTAAAAGAACGTTCCACCGAAAGTGATGATAAAATCAACATGCGCATTGCAAAAGCACATGTTGAACTAGCAACTGCGCCACAATTTGACTCCATTATTAAGAATTATGATTTGGATGTGGCGAAGCTAGAAGCATATCAATTGGTGAAAGAATTTGTTTCTAAATAAAATTATTGAACAAAGTCTTACAAAGTTTGCACCAAGAAATCCATAAACTTCGTGAAACTCTGTGAAAAACTTCGTGAAACTCTGTGATACAAAAAATGAAAATCGGTCTCTACTTCGGCACATTTAATCCCATTCATGTTGGGCATATGATTATTGCCAATCATATGGCGGAGCATTCCGATTTAGATCAAATTTGGATGGTGGTAACGCCACACAATCCGTTGAAGCAAAAAAACACGTTACTTGATGATTACCAGCGATTGCATATGGTTCATTTGGCAACAGAAGAGTATCCAAAAATTAGACCTTCGGATATCGAATTCAAATTGCCTCAGCCCAATTATACCGTGAATACCTTAGCGCATTTATTAGAAAAATATCCCCAACACGAGTTTTCTCTAATTATGGGCGAAGACAACTTGAAGTCTTTTCATAAGTGGAAAAACTACGAGTATATTTTGCAACACCACGATATTTATGTTTATCCAAGGGTTTCAGAATCAACAGATGCCAATACAAGTTCAGTATTACATCATTCTCGAATTCACAAAATCGATGCACCAATAGTGGAAGTATCTTCAACGTTTATTAGAAATAACATTAAAAACAAAAAAAATGTTGCGGCTTTGCTACCGCGAAAAGTTTGGGAATACGTCGATCATAATAATTTTTACAAAAAATAACTTAACCTTACTTTACCACTTGTTCCCAATCTGTTTCGTAACTTTAACATTTAAAATTAAATTACTATGCTAAACTTCGAATTATACAATCCAACCAACTATGTTTTTGGGAAAGGACAAACCCAAAAATTATCAAAATTAGTTCCCACCAATGCTAAAATTCTTTTGGCTTATGGTGGTGGAAGTATTTTTAAAAATGGCGTTTACGACCAAGTAAAAGCAGCATTGAAGGGGAATGAAATTGTTGAATTTGGTGGTATAGAACCCAACCCAAGATTTGAAACCTTGATGAAAGCCGTGGAAATTGTAAAATCGCAAAACATTACTTTTATCCTTGCTGTTGGCGGTGGAAGTGTGATTGATGGTGTAAAATTCATTTCGGGTGCTGTTCATTATGAAGGAGATGCGATTGACATTTTAAAAAAGAAAATTTTATTTAAAGATAAATCCAAAGTAATTCCTTTTGGAACCGTATTGACATTACCAGCTACGGGTTCCGAAATGAATTCTGGTGCTGTAGTAACCATTGAGTCAACACAGGAAAAACTAACACTTGGTGGAAGCGCTTTGTTTCCCATTTTTTCTATTGTCGATCCTACAGTAATTATTTCGTTACCAAAAAGACAAATTCAAAACGGAATTATCGATGCTTTTACTCATGTGATGGAGCAATATTTGACGTATCCACACGATGCCATGCTTCAAGACCGAATAGCAGAAGGCATTTTGCAAACCCTAATAGAAGTTGGTCCAGCAGTAGTTGAAAACCCTAGTGATTACAAATTGGCTTCTAATTATGTTTGGTGCGCTACCATGGCGCTGAATGGACTAATCCAAAAAGGCGTTCCGTCGGATTGGGCAACTCACATGATTGGCCACGAATTAACGGCTTTATACGAAATAGATCATGCCAGAACGTTAGCAATCATAGCGCCAAGTTTATATAAAGTAATGTTTGAAACCAAAAAAGAAAAATTGGCACAATATGGCGAAAGAGTTTGGAATATAACGGGAAATTCAATCGAAGAAAAAGCAGAAAAAGCTATAGCCAAAACAGTAGAGTTTTTCCATCAAATGGGAATGAAAACTAAACTTTCCGAAAATACAGACAACTACCTAAACACAGCAGATTTTATTGTCAATCGTTTTGAAGAAAGAGGTTGGAAAGCCCTTGGCGAAAAACAAAATGTTACTCTGGAAAAAGTTAGAGCAATTGTAGAATTGAGCTATTAATTTTAGTGAAGAGTGAAAAGTAATTGGAAGAAAAAAGTTTTTTGAACTTTCTGCTTACCTAGTGCCTTCGTGGTTAAATACAATTCAAAAGGCGTTCAAGAGTTTTTTTCTGAATGTCTTTTTTTGTTAAGGAGCTAATCCTGCTTTCCATTTCAAGATTGTTTGCAAATAACTTTTTTTCTAAATCTTATAAAGAGCTTCCGTTGGTCGCTTTTTTAAGATACGAAAAAATAGCTTTTTGTTTCACAATGCTTTCCATTGCAATCAGGGCTATACCCGTAACTAATGGTTTGCCAATGCCATAAAAAAAGAGTATTTTTGATTTTTCAAACGATATGGAAATGAATTTAAATCCAAAATTTGCAGTAATAGGCGGCGGAAGTTGGGCTACAGCCATTGCTAAAATGCTTTGCGTTAATTTACCTGAAATTTCTTGGTACATGCGAAATGAAGAAGCTGTTGAGTACATAAAAACGAATCATCACAATCCAAACTATCTTAGTTCGGTTGAATTTGATGTAAAAAAGTTAAAACTTACATCAAATATTAATGAAGCTGTTGCTTATGCTGATTATATAATTTTTGCCATTCCATCAGCGTTTTTAAGCTCTGAACTTGAAAAGCTTACCGAAAGCTTACAAGAAAAAGTAATTTTTTCTGCGATAAAAGGAATTGTTCCCGAAACGTTCTTGATTGTTGGCGAACATTTCCATAAAAAATTTGATATTCCATTTGAAAATATTGGTGTGATTACAGGACCGTGTCATGCAGAAGAAGTAGCATTAGAACGACTTTCTTATTTAACAATTGCTTGTGGCGATTCTAAAAAGGCAAATATAGTAGCCAAAGTCTTGTCGGGGAATTATATCAAAACCAAAATTTCAGATGACATTATCGGTACAGAATATGCGGCGATGTTGAAAAATATTTATGCTATTGCAGCCGGAATTGCTCATGGATTAGGTTATGGAGATAACTTTCAATCGGTAATCATGAGCAATGCCATTCGTGAGATGAAAAAATTCATCCGAAAAGTGCATAAAATGAAGCGCAACATCAATAACTCTGCTTACTTAGGCGATTTATTGGTTACAGGATATTCTGTTTTTTCGCGAAACAGGATGTTTGGCAACATGATTGGAAAAGGGTACACCGTAAAATCAGCTATGATGGAAATGAGTATGGTGGCCGAAGGGTATTATGCTGTAAAAAGCGCCTATAAATTGAACCAAGAATACAAGGCGAAAACACCCATAATTGATGCAGTCTATCAAATTTTGTATGAAGGTAAAGATGCAAAATCAGTATTTAAAAAATTAACGGAAAAATTAGATTGATATGAGTGAAAGATGGAAATATCAAATTAAATCAGGGATGCCATTTGGATTATTATTACCTATATGTTTAGGGTTATTCGATTGGTATGGCACTTCTTTTTCGGAAGCTTTTTTTACTTTAAAATTTTTAATTATTCTTATTGTTTTTCTATTTCTAGGAATATTTGTAATCGGATATTACAATTGGACAGAAAAGCGAAAGACTATAGAATACAATAAGCAGAAATAAAGAGTTACTTTACAATAACACCATCCACAAACAAAATCGGCACTTCTTCCACATAATCTGGAGTGATGGATTGTGCTTTGAAGATGAATTTTTTGTCGTATAAAGTGCTTCCAATAAAGTAAGTTACCATAAACTCATTATTCAAGAGCAATACTTTATTATTAATCATTTCAATTTTAACAGCAGAAACAGTAGGAATTTGCATAAATGCATGGCGTAAGAGCGCCGTTTTTTTCATTTCCCCATCAATGGTGCCAAACGCATTGGAAACAACCATTACGTTCTCTAAATCGAAGTCAGAATCGTTCACTAAGTAAACATACCAAACCTTTTCCATAAAGTCATCGCTCCATTCATGAACGGCAGCTAGGAACACGTTTTCAACTTTTGGAATGATGATGTCTGATTTCATTTATTGACAAAAACCTGTACAGAGTTTCAAACTCTGTCATGGTTAAAAGTTAATTTATATACTCGCCTTAAATTGCTCTAGGAAACGCACATCGTTTTCATAAAACAGTCTAATATCACCAATTTGATACAATAACATTGCGATACGCTCAATTCCCATTCCGAAGGCGAAACCGTTGTATTCTTCGGGATTGATGCCACAGTTTTTCAGCACATTTGGATCGACCATACCGCAACCCATAATTTCTAACCATCCTGTTCCTTTGGTAATTCGATAATCGGTTTCAGTTTTTAAGCCCCAATAAATATCAACCTCAGCACTTGGTTCTGTAAAGGGGAAATAGCTAGGTCTTAACCGTATTTTAGATTTGCCAAACATTTCTTTGGTAAAATATAAAAGCGTTTGTTTTAAGTCGGCAAACGAAACCTCCTTATCAATATACAACCCTTCAACTTGATGAAAAATACAATGCGAACGTGATGAAATTGCTTCGTTACGAAAAACTCTTCCAGGAGAAATTGTTCTTATAGGCGGTTTGTTGTTTTCCATGTAACGCACTTGTACCGATGAGGTATGTGTTCTGAGCAAAACATCAGGATTGGTTTGAATGAAAAAAGTGTCTTGCATGTCTCTTGCAGGATGGTATTCGGGCAAGTTCAAGGCAGTGAAATTATGCCAATCGTCTTCAATTTCTGGACCTTCGGAAACGTTAAATCCTATGGTGGAAAAGATATCGATAATTTGATTTTTTACTAATGAAATTGGATGACGAGAACCTATTGTTATGGGCTCAGCGGGTCGTGTCAAATCGCCATAAAGTCCTTTTACTTCTTCTTTGCTTTCTAATGCTTCTTGAATGGATTTTACCTTCTCTTCGGCAACTGTTTTTAAGGTATTGATAACTTGTCCGAAGTCTTTTTTCTGGTCGTTTGGAATATTTTTAAACTCGGTGAAAAGTTCTTTTAACAAACCTTTACTTCCCAAGTATTTGATGCGGAAATTTTCTAAAGCTTCTTTGTTTTTCGTATTGAATGCTTTAGCTTCTTCTATATGTTCTTTTATCTTGTCTATCATAGTCATTGTTAAAGTGCAAATTTAGGGAAAAGTTGGAAGTTGGAAGTTGGAAGTTTGAAGTTTTTAGTCAATGACTTCTTTTTCCAGAAAATAATTCACAATGGCTTCTTTCATCAAAACCGATTGTTCACCCGCTTTTAGTGGCGGTAATTCTTCCTTAACGCTGTAATGTGGCCAACCGTCTTTGTCTACAAAATCAAATTCGTAGAAACCATAAGGTTCAAGCAAACGACAAATGGCAATGTGCATCAGATTGAGTTTTTCGTCTTTTTTGAAAGTTTGGTGCACTTTCCCGAGTTCTTGCACCCCGATTAAATATATAATAGCGTCTAAGCCCAATACATCTCCTTCAGCAAACTGATTGGAAAGGATTTGAACGACATTGTTCCAGCGGTTTTTTAATTGTTCGTCTCTTGACACGTGAATTATGATTGTTGATTAACGATTTAAGATTTTTGAAGGATTAAATCGATATCAAAATTAGTTTGCAAAGATAGACATACTGACCACTAATTACTGAATACTGACCACTAATTCTTAATCTCTTTAATCGCGCTTTCCTCAATCCAACCTATGGTTTCATCGGTGAGTGCAACTTTTTTCCAGTTGGCAATGCTTTCTAAAATGTAAACTTTTGTTCCTTCGTGTAAAACGGTTGCATCCTGACTTCCCGTTTTTGGTTCGCTTTTTAATGGTGTTGATTCAGCAAAAACGATGGCGGGTCTTTCGTTATCATTACGACTTTTTTCATAAAATCCAGAAGCAGCACTTAGTACAATTCCAAACAACCAAACGAACATTCCGATAAAAAAAACTCTTTTTAAACTTGTCTTTTCTGAAAAATAATAACCTGCAAAAAACCCTAAAAACAAGAACGCAAAAACGACCGCAATCCAAGCCCAAGTGTCATAATGATATTTCGAAGTAAAGTCAGAGAGCAGTTTGTTGAAACCTACTTTCGGTATGACTTTGATGTCATCAATTGCCATTTTTCGGGCAAAATCTAAATTGGTTTTGATTTCAGAGTCATTTGGACTAAGCAATAATGCTTTTTCATAATTGTAAATTGCCGGAGCCACTTTGTGTAATTTGTAATAACAATTTCCCAAATTAAAATACAATTCAGCCGATTGTTTTCCTGAGTTTATGATACTTTCATAACTCGAAATGGCTGCTTGGTAATTTTCTTTTTGATACTGTTGATTGCCTTGTTCAAAAGCGGTTTGTGCCCAAAAGGCCTGAGAAACAAATAGCATTATAAGTAGTGTCTTTTTCATATATTTTTAACCACGAAGTTCACAAAGAAGGCACAATGAGCACAAAGAATTACAATGTACCATTGATGATTCTACGAACGCCATCTTTTAATAGTTTCACATTAAAATTAATTAATAAGCCCAATTTACAACTGGACAATTTTAAGTAAGTTAACAATTGAGCTAAATGGACATCATTTAACAATTCAACCGATTTTACTTCTACTATAAATTTATTTTCGATAATAATATCTATTCTATAACCTATTTCCAAATTAACTTCTTCATATATCAATGGAAGTGGTTTTTGTTTTTCAACTCTAAGACCTGTCTTTTTAAGTTCATAAAATAAACATTCTTCATAAGCACTTTCGAGTAATCCAGGGCCGAGTGATTTGTGAACCTTCAACGCTGATTCAAATACAATACTTGATATTTGTTCCTCGGTAATCATATTTTTAATCTAATAATTCTGTTTTATTTAACCACGAAGTTCACGAAGTAGGCACAAAAAACACTATTTAAAACATTTCATTGTGAACACCGTGCCTTCCTTGTGCTCTTAGTGGTTAAATATTTATTTAATTTGCTTTTCTAATGCTGAAATTATGGTTACTGCTTTGTCAAAATCCTGCTGAATTGCCGTTTCAGATGATGGAGCATAACGCGCCAATTCGCAGTTTTCGGTCAATTGAATAAAGTCTGAAACGGTTTCCGCATTTGCTTTTCGCGAAAGCAATAGTTCTGATATTTTTTCCTTGCTCATCTCCGAAGTTTCAATATGTAACTTGGCTTTTAGGAAATTGTGCATGGCTTTTTCAAGCGCGATATAAAATGGTTCTTTGTTGCCTAAATGTTTCTTAGCATCGCCCAAATATTTCTTTGCCAAAGCATTTGAGCGTTTAATTTTATTGCCAGCAACATCATTGTCTGAAGCATCTTTTCTTCGTTTGCCAACAATCAAAAACGGAATGGCTAGAAAGGGTAAAAACACCAAAGAATAAAACAATCCAGAACCTAAGAAATCGTCTTTTTTCATTGGTTTTAAAGTAGTTTTTTGTTTGATATAGGCAAATGTTTTGGTGATGGCGACTTCTGTTTTTATTGTACTAGTTGGAGCTGTTTTTTCGGAACTCGCCATACTTGGTCCATCCATAACAGTAATAGTGATGGGTTGTGAACTAAACGATTTATAACTATTGGAACTCAAATCAAAATAGGTGAAACGCAAAGGTTTAATTTGGTAATTGCCTTTGTATTGTGGAATTATCGTGTATTTATCTGAAATTTTTCCGGTCATTCCCGTTAATGGAGTTGATACATTTTCATCATGAATGGGATCATACATTTCTAATGCAGCAGGTAAAACAGGTTTTGGTAAGGTAAACAATTTTAGATTTCCAGTACCAGCTACACTTACATCTAAATCAAGTGATTCTCCATTTTTTAACACCGTTTTTGAGGGTTTTACTGTAAAGTTAAAACGCCCAACAGCACCAGTAAAATCTTCTGGTTTCCCCGAATCTGGTAACGCTTTTACAGAAATCACTTTGCTTCCGGCTGATACACGCTTACTGTCTTCGGTCATTAAAGGTTGTCCCCAAAAATTTTTCCTGTTTGTTGGTACTTGACAATCAATATCCAACGAAAGCGGTTCGATTTCTAGTTTGCCGGATTTTTGTGGATACAAAACCGTTTTTCGCAATACTACATAACGGTAACGTTCGCCTTTGAACATGCCTTCCTGCGCAACGAGTTGCTTGATATCAATATTTTGGCTCCAAAAATCATTGTATTTTGGTTTGTTTAATTCGCGCCAATTCGAAATTCCGATATTAAAACTGAAATACAGTTTATAAACCACAGTGATGGGTTCGTTCACATAAGGATTGGATTTTGAAATGTCAGCCACCAAATAAATATTGTCATCGGCTTTAACAACTGGCATTTCATTTGGATCTTTTGGAATTTCAACCGCGTTGGTTACAGTAATCTTAACGGGTGATGTTTTATATATCTGACCGTTGATTTCAATGGATGCTTGTTTTATGGTAAGTGCGCCTTTTTGGGTTGGCAATAAAATATAAATATAGGATTTGTTAAACGAGCTTTTTCCATTGATCCATGATTGACTTACAGACTGGCTAGGTCCGCCAACTACTTTAAATCCGCTTTGTTCAAAATTTGGAGGCACAAAATTATCCCCATCAGCATTCATGGTAAATTCTATTCGAAGTCTTTCGTTTAATCCTAAAGAATTTTTACTCACTTTGGCTTCAAACTGTATTTGAGCCAAGATGGGACTTCCAATTATTAGCAGCAGTAAAACAATTACTTTTTTCATATGTTGTATTATTGTTTTTCATCGGTCATATGTAATTCGCATATCATAATTGGTTTTTACGACCAATTTTAGTTTATGCTCATTTCATAATTTCATTTTCAAATTGTTTGCTCTCATTGTTACCAATCTTTTTCTGCTTTTTTTGGATTGGCCTGTATTTTTTGTTTATTTACTTTATCTTGAATTTTTTTCTCTTCGTTGTTTACAGCATCCAATAAATTCTCAACACGTTGTTTTGCCATTCCGCCAGGTTGTGGGTTTGGTTTTCCGTCGTTTTGATTTTTATTTTCTTTATTATCCTTTTGACCTTCTTTATTATCTTTGTCTTTCTGATCTTTATCCTTGTCTTTGCCTTTATCCTTGTCCTTGTCTTTCTCTTTCTTTTGGTCTTCTTTTTGATTTTTCTTGTCTTTGCTTTTATCGTCGTTTTTCTTAGGCGGATTGTCTTTTAGCATTTTTTTAGCCAAAGCAAAATTATACCTCGTTTCTTCATCGGTAGGATTATTTCGCAATGCATTTTTGTATGCTTCAACAGCATTCGAATAATCTTTGTCTTTCATAAAAGTGTTCCCAATGTTATGAAAGGCATTGTGTTTTTCTTCACGTTTTTTGGCCTTTTTCAATGCTTTTGCATAATGAAGTTTGGCTTCTGCAGCTTGATTTTGTTTATAAATGGAATTTCCTAAATTATAGGATGCTATTGATTTTTTAGGGTTTTTAGATTCCGAAATTCTATATTCAGCTTCAGCATCATCATATTTTTTATCTGAAAACGAGTCGTTTCCTTTTGGCAAATTTTTATCCTTTTCTTGAGCATACAATTCTCCCAACCCACATAGCGAGAAAAGTAAAATGAATATGAAATATTTTTTAATCATCTTTTTTGTTTTAGTTCCTGCCCTTTGTAGAGGTTAGGTGGGTCTTATTCTTTTTCGTTAAATAAATTCATTTTTTTTACCCATTTTGTTTTTCTTTCCAAAAGGAAAATATCCAAAAATAACAGAAAAAAGCCAAAGCCCAAAAACCATTGAAACTGCGATTTGAAATCGGTCATTTGTGTGCTTTCAAATTCCGTTTTTTGAATATTATCCAAAGCATTTTTAACATAATCCAAAACTGCTTTGGTTGAATTTCCATCTACATAACCACCATTGGCACTTTTGGCAATTGTTTTTAAAACTTCGGCATTTCTTTTGGTAATTACGACATCATTATTTTGGTCGCGTTGAAAACTCTCTACTACGCCATTTCTTTTTAATGGAATGGTTCCTCCATTTTCTGTACCAACTCCAATGGTTAGAATTTTTAAACCCACTTTTTTGGCTTCTTCCGCTGCGTCTTGAGCAGCATCAGAGTGATCTTCACCATCTGTAATGATGATGAGCAACTTGTTGGTTTTATCTTTTTTGTCAATATAGGTTGTGGCTAAATTTATTGCTTGGTCAATTGATGTTCCTTGCGCCGAAATCATTCCGGGATTCATACTTTGTAAAAACATTTTGGCCACACCATAATCAGTTGTTATTGGTAATACCGGGAAAGCACTCCCAGAATAGGCAATAATTCCAATTCTATCGCTGCCCAATTGATTGATGATTTGTGAAACTAATTGCTTACTTTTTTCCAATCTACTTGGAGCAACGTCTTCAGCTAACATACTTTTGGAAACATCCACTGCAAAAATGATATCTATTCCTTCTCTTTTTACGGTTTCTAATTTGGTTCCTATTTTTGGGTTCACCAAGCCAATTATTAAACAAGTTATTCCCAATAGTGCCACGACTAATTTCAAAACTGGTTTCAAAACAGATTTTTCTGGACTAAGTTTTTTCAATAATTCTAAATCGCCAAATTCTTTTTGTTTTTTTCTTTTCCAGAATTGAATATACAAGAAAAGCATCGTCATTACTGGAATGACAATCAAGAAATATAAATACCCTTTTTCTTCTAACTCGTACATATTTTCTAAAATTTCAATTTCTAAAATTCCAAATTCCAAATATTGTTCCTAAAATCCCTTACTTGGAATTTGCGATTTGTTTTTTTGAATTTTTTTATCATATTAAAAACATTAAAATCCAAAATTTGCCCTAAACCAGATAATTGGAATTTGCGATTTGTTTTTTTGAATTTTTTTATCATATTAAAAACATTAAAATCCAAAATTTGCCCTAAACCAGATAATTGGAATTTGGGATTTGTTTTTTGGAATTTTTATACCATACTTTTATAAATCGTATTTCTTAATCCAAATTCTATCAAAACTAATCCTAATGCAATCCAAACAAACAACCTGTATTTTTCGTCATAGTCATAGAACTTTAACTCTTGAATTTCGGTTGTTTCCAGTTTATTAATTTCGTTGTATATCGATTCTAATTTATCGTTACTATTGGCTCGGTAATATTTACCGCCAGTGTTTCGGGCTATAGCTTGCAGTAAATTAACATCAATTTCAACAGGCATCATTTTGAAAAGAAAACCACCGTTTGGCGCATAAGCATAAGGAAACATGGCGTTTCCATTGGTTCCTATTCCGATAGTGTATACTTTAATTCCGTATTCTTTTGCAATTTGCGAAGCGGTTTCGGGCTCAATAAATCCGGCATTATTTACACCATCCGTTAAAAGAATGATGACTTTACTTTTTGCTTTGCTGTCTTTTAACCGATTCACAGCGGTGGTCAATCCCATTCCTATTCCCGTCCCATCCTGAATAACATTGTCGTATTTTATTCCTCTTAATGCTTCTTGTACCACTGCTTTATCACTGGTAACGGGGGTTTTTGTATATGCCTCGGCAGCGTAAACCACAATTCCTATTCTATCATTTGGTCTTCCTTCCACAAAACGAGTGGCTACTTTTTTTAGGGCTTCCATTCGGTTAGGTTTTAAATCTTTGGCCAGCATACTTCCTGAAACGTCCATAGCCATCACTATATCTATTCCCTTGGTAGATTTGGTTTGGCTACTAATATCAACTTTCCGGGGTCTTGCCAATGCGATGATTAAAGAGCTTAAAGCTAATAATCGCAACACAAATAAATAGGGTTTTAATTTTGCTACTAATGATTTTTGTGCTTTAAAACCTTTTACAGAACTTATTTTCAATGTGGCCGATAGCTGTTTTCTTTTCCAAAAATGCCATAAAACAGCTGCTGGAAGTAATAAAAACAACCAGAAAAATTCAGGATTTAAAAAACTCACTTCTTTTAGCATTATTGCGTTACTTTTAATTCAACCGAATTTAATATTCTTTCCTTAATTTGTTGCCCGTATTTGTCATCCTCTCGATGTAAAATCAAGATTTGTTGTAAGCCGTTATTTTGTCCAAAAAGCAGTAATTCATAATACATTTTAGTCGATTTGCCTTTAATTTTATTGAGAACTGTCATTGTTCCGTATGCTTTTTTCCCTTTGATGCCTTGTTGCGTATCAAAGTCTTCGGTTTTGACAATAATGTTTTGTGCGCCCTGACTTTCCAAAGATTTTAAAAATGCTTCGGCTGCTTTTTCCAAGTCCAACTGTACTTGTTGCTTGTAAATAAGTGTTGAAACACCAATATTGAAATCTTCTAAAATACTTCCATATTCAAAAAGTTGCATGTCCTTGATTAAAGCAGCGGCATCTTTTGGAAGTGTTTTGGAAGCATCCATTCTTTTTAAAACTTTAGGAGTTTCTATTTTTACACCCGGATTACCATATTCGCTATAAATCCATTCCCCTTCTACTAAATCTTTGGTGGGGTGACCAAGGAAATTATCTTTCACATAATCAAATCCTTTCAAATAAATTAAGCTCAAAACAAAAAGCATCAACATTCCAAGAACAATTCCAATAGTAGTGATAATTCTAACGCGTTTTTGTTTTTTCAATTTTTGCAAACGTGCTAGTTCTTTTTGTTGTTCGTTCCAAAGTGCCAATTCATCATTATCTTCCACAACTTCAGGAATTGATTTATGAATGGTTATTATAGAACTGGAGATGCGTTTTTTGTCTTCTTCAATTTCAAAATCAAGCGGTTTTACTTTGGCAAATTTTACCAAATCGGCTTGTTTTAAAACCTTTTCTAAATTCTCTACTGTTTCGTTAGATAGCTTTAATTTCTTTTGTTTAGCCGCTTTTCGTAATGCTTCAATCAGCTCCGAAGTGGTACTTTCCATAGCCGGAATGTGTATTTCTTCTTCAATGTAATTTCGGGCAATATCGGTTAATTCCGAATAGTAATTTTTGATTTCGCCTTTTTGCCAAAGTTCTTTTTTTTCTAATTGTTGCAATAAAGAGGTTGCTTTTTCAATTGGCGATTTAAAAATAATTGCTTCAACTTTGGGTTCGCTTTGTCTTTTTTTGATGTATTTGTAAACGAAATAACCAATTACGCCAATTGCTAACAAAATCAATAGATAAATCCACCATGAACCTAACGGACTTTCTACTAGAGCAATGTCTTTGATGTCGTACATTTTTTGTTTGAGTGTATCGACTTTTACGTCATTTACTTCCACTTTGATGCTATCAGAAAAAGAGGGTTTACCATTAATCAAAACAGGAATTCTGGGAATGGTATATTTTCCACTGTCAAATTGGGTTAAGCCATATTTTTTAATCAGTTCATAGCGCGCACCGTTTTCAACAGTATCTATTTTATAAGACTGGATCACTTCCAAAGCACCAAAAAATTTGGCATTTGGAAATTTCACTTTCGACAATGTATCGACATCCGTTTTCAAGGTAAGCTTGAATTCGGCACCAATTTTTTTCTTGGTAGAATCAATAGAAGTCGTTACTTTTTGGGCAAAAAGCGTAGTTGATAAGAGTAGAAATAATATGTATAGTTTTAATTTCATTTTATTGTTATTTAACCACTAAGTTCGCTAGGTCAGCACTATGAGCACGAAGGAAAATCTTTGTGACCATTGCGCCTTCATCGTGTTCTTTGTGGTAAAACATTTTTACCTCGATTTAAAATAACTCAACAATTTTGTCACATAACTTTCATCTACACGAGTATTCACTGTACCTGAACCGCATTTTGAAAAGATGTCTTTAAAGTAATTTACTTTGTCGTGATATTCTTTTTCGTAGCTCAATCGCGCTTTTTTAGAACTCGTATTGACTACCAAAATTTCTCCAGTTTCGGCATCTTCCATTTCCACCATGCCGATGTTTGGCATTTTTTCTTCTCGAATGTCATACACTCGAATTCCTGTTAAATCATGTTTTTTGGAAGCAATTTTCAGTGTTTTTTCATAATCATCATCGACCATAAAATCCGAAATCACAAATACAATCGCTTTCTTTTTTTGCGTTCCCGATAAAAACTTCAACGCCTGAGATAAATCTGTTTTGTTGCTTTTGGGCTGAAATTCTATTAGTTCACGGATGATACGCAACACGTGTGATTTTCCCTTTTTTGGCGGAATGTATAACTCGATTTGGTCGGAGAATAATACCAATCCGATTTTATCATTATTTTGTGTAGCCGAAAACGCCATGGTTGCAGCAATTTCGGTTACAATTTCACTTTTCAATTGGTTTTTGGTGCCAAAACTTTCTGAACCCGATATATCCACCATTAACATCATGGTCAATTCGCGTTCTTCTTCAAAAACTTTTACATGCGCTTCATTGTATCGCGCCGTAACATTCCAATCAATAGTGCGAATATCATCTCCATATTGGTATTGACGCACTTCGGAAAAAGTCATCCCACGCCCTTTAAACGACGTATGATATTCACCCGAGAAGATGTGATCGCTCAATCTTCGGGTTTTGATTTCTATTTTGCGAACTTTTTTGAGTAAGTCTTTGGTTTCCATTTTCCCATCCTAACCTTCCCAAAGGGAAGGAAATGTTATTAAAATAAGGTTATTAAAAGTCCTCCTTTGGAGGATTTAGGAGGATTAAGGCACTTCAATTTCATTTACAATTTTGTTGATAATGTCAACCGAAGTAATGTTTTCGGCTTCGGCTTCGTAGGTAATTCCAATTCTGTGACGCAATACATCATGAACTACAGCACGAACATCTTCTGGAATTACATAACCACGACGTTTGATGAAGGCATAACATTTAGCAGCATTTGCCAAATTGATACTTCCACGAGGAGAAGAACCAAAGCTGATTAAGGGTTTTAAACTTTCGAGTTTATATTTTTCAGGATAACGAGTAGCAAAAATAATATCTAAAATATATTTCTCGATTTTTTCATCCATATACACTTCACGAACGGCTTCTTGTGCTCTAAGAATTTGGTCTACAGAAACCACTTGGTTTACTTTTTCATTTGCCCCTTTCAAATTTTGACGAATTACCATACGTTCTTCATCCATTTTTGGATAATCAATTACTGTTTTTAGCATAAAACGATCTACTTGAGCTTCTGGTAAAGGATATGTTCCTTCTTGCTCAATTGGGTTTTGAGTCGCTAAAACCAAAAACGGTCTTTCCAATTTGAAAGTAGTGTCACCAATGGTAACTTGTTTCTCTTGCATAGCTTCTAAAAGCGCCGATTGTACTTTGGCTGGAGCACGATTAATCTCATCGGCAAGAACGAAATTGGCAAAAATGGGTCCTTTTTTTATCGAAAATTCATTGGCTTTAATGTTGTAAATCATGGTTCCTACAACATCGGCTGGCAATAAATCGGGTGTAAACTGAATACGGCTAAAACTTCCATGAACAGCTTGTGAAAGGGTATTGATAGCCAAAGTTTTTGCCAAACCAGGAACTCCCTCTAAAAGAATATGTCCTTGACCCAAAAGGCCAATTAATAAACGTTCTACCATGTGCTTCTGACCAACAATAACCTTATTCATTTCCATAGTCAATAAATCAATAAAAGCGCTTTCTCTTTCAATTTTTTCATTGATTGCTCTTATGTCTATAGCAGTACTATTCTCTTCCATAATTTTATTTTTTCGATGTACAATTAAGTTCAAAATTTTAACATTTCAAAAATCAAAATTTAATCCCTTATGAGATGTTAATAATCCGTTAAAACTTTATAAAACATCCCAATTTTAAGGATGATTTATGATTTTCTTTTTATAATTTTAAAACCGATTAGGGTTTTGAATTTTTTTTGCAAAAAAAACTATTTCTTTTAAAAACCCAAAAACCCAATTATTATTAATACAATACTAAAAAATAACGAAATGCAAACTAAACTTTCGCCTATAATTGCCGGCACCATGAATTGGGGAATATGGGATAAAAAATTGAATACAATCGAAATGGCTCATATTATCAAAGTTTGTGCTGAAAATAAAATAACCACTTTTGACCATGCCGATATTTATGGGAATTATACCACCGAAGCCGATTTTGGGAAAGCATTTAAGCATAGTTTGGTTGATCGAAATACTATTCAATTGGTTTCAAAATGCGGTATCCAACATGTGAATGGTAGAGCTAACAAGATTAAACATTATGATTATTCAAAAGCGTATATCATTTGGTCAGTAGAAAACTCACTTAAAAATCTGCAAACGGATTATTTGGATGTTTTATTGCTGCACCGTCCGAGCCCATTAATGGTGGCAGATGAAATTGCGGAAGCGGTTGCTCAATTAAAAAAAGAAGGTAAAATTATTGATTTCGGAGTGTCAAACTTTACTTCCTCGCAAACAGAATTATTGCGCCAAAAAACAGAAATTAACTATAACCAAATTCAGTTTTCGGCAACCCATTTTGAAGCCATGTTGGACGGAAGTTTAGATTATATGCAATTGCACAACATTCGTCCCATGTCATGGAATCCTCTTGGAACCGTTTTTAGAGAAGACATTGAGCAAACCAGACGCTTAAAAAAAGTGTTGGTGCAATTGGTAGAAAAATACCATTTAGGTTCCGACACTATTTTATTAGCTTGGATTTTAAAACATCCAGCTGGGATTATTCCTGTTGCCGGCACCGTAAATATTGCTCGAATTCAGGCCTTAATGAAAGCGGTTGAATTGGATTTAGAACAAGAAGATTGGTTTGCCATTTGGACGGAGAGTATGGGAAATAAAGTGCCTTAAATTTACGAGGTTAGAAGTACGAAGTACGAAGTCATTGCTTTACTTCGTATTTTGTACTTCGTAAATCGTACTTATTATGATAAACAAACGTCTTCTTATAAAAAACCTACTGGCTCACAATGATGAGAGTAGTTTTTATGACAAGAAGCGACAGTTAAATTTGCATACTAAAGAAGGGAAAGCCAAGTTTTTAAAACACATTTGTGCTTTGTCAAATTCCAATCCTTCTAACAATTCCTATATTGTTGTGGGTGTGGAAGACCACGATAATGAAATTGTAGGCGATGATTTTTTTGACGATAGTCGCATTCAGAATTTGGTCAATGCATATCTGGAAAATCCTCCAAAAATTCAATACGAAAATGTGCCATTCCCCAATTTGCCCAAAGACAAGGTTGTTGGTCTAGTAACGATTAAACCAAAACATAAAACGTCAAGTTTCAAGAAAAATATTCATACCATTTTAGCCAACACCGTTTTTGTTAGAGTAGGAAGTAATTCAATGCCTACACAAGATAAAATACCCTATTCGAAACAGAATATTGAAACGGTAATAAGCATTGAAAACAGTTCGCGTAACAGTATTGCCTATACGCTTGACGGTGTAATGGATTTTATGATTGAACGTCATGGAGATATGATATCTCAGTATAAAGTTTTTAAAGAATTGTTTGTCATTTGTTGGGCAGGAAATCCCAAAAAAATTAGAGACACTACCTACCTTTCACGAGTAGACATTGAATTAATTAACGAACAAGTAAAACTATTTTACTCTGCGCTAGATGTGGTTTCTATTGAATATGATGAGAAAAGTTTCACCATTATTGAACACGTTCCTTTGGGATTAAACGACAAAACGAGTTTTTATCCATTAGAACAGCAAAAAATCTCTTTTTTTGATAATGGTTATTACAAAATAGAAAATCAAATGCTCTTTGAACCACCTGCATTTAACAAAAAAATGCTGCATCATATTTATAATTCGAATCTTGCATTGCTAGATAAGTTAAATAAAGAGGTTTCGATTTCTGAAAGAGAAGTTAAGGATTTAGAGAATCTTCCTTCTACTCTAATGATTTGTTATTTGAATGGGTTTGAGGAAGCCAAACACAAATTAATTGAAGCCAAACCGCTTTTAAAAGCTCAAAAAAACACTACAGTTTATCTTAGTTTTAAGGAAGCGATGCGCATTTTAAGGAAAATGAAATACAATAAAAACAATGAATAGAACATTAGTAATAGGCGACATTCACGGCGGATTAAGAGCGTTACATCAAATCATGGATAGAGCCAAAGTAACAACAGATGATACATTGATTTTTCTTGGGGATTATGTAGATGGATGGAGTCAATCGCCTGAAGTAATCGATTTTCTAATCGATTTAAGTAAAAAACAAAACTGTATTTTTATTCGCGGCAATCACGATGAGCTACTTTTCGATTGGTTGTCTTCTAATAATGAAAACATTGATGAAAGTATGTGGTTTAAACATGGTGGCGAAGCAACTGTTCTTGCTTACAATACTGTTTCCGAAACAAAAAAGAAACGACATATCGAATTTCTACAATCGTTACAAGATTATTACCTAGATGAGCAAAACCGATTATTTATTCACGCAGGATTTACCAACATGAACGGTATTGAATATGAATATTTTCCAAAACTCTTTTATTGGGACAGAACGCTTTGGGAAACTGCATTGGCATTAGATGCTGCTATTTCTAAAGATAGTTTTTTGTACCCTAAACGATTGAAATTATATAATGAAATTTACATTGGCCATACTCCAGTTACCAAAATAGAACAAACTATTCCAATACAAAAAGCATGTATTTGGAATATCGACACGGGTGCAGCTTTTAATGGACCATTAACAATACTGGACGTTGATACCAAAGAATTTTGGCAAAGCGAACCTTTAAACGTGTTGTATTTTAATGAAAAAGGGAGAAATTAAAAATATTACTTACTTTTGCTAATAACAAATTAAAATTTAAATAAAAAATGAAAAAAACAATCACGTTAGTAGCAATCATTATGGTAAGTTGCGTTAATGCTCAAGCTTATAAAGGGAAAGGCGATATCAAAGCACAAGTAGGGTTGAATATGCAAGATGGCGGAACAGGAATTAATTTTTCTGCCGATTTTGGTTTGGGGGAAAACATGTCATACGGTTTTGTAGCATCCTATTTGCTTTCGGTAAAAGAGCCTAATGGAACGAGTGCTGATTTTAGTGACAGAGCAGACGCGAAAGTTCGTTTTAACGCCAACTTGGGTAGTGTTTTTAAATTGGACAAAGCCATGGATATTTATCCAGGATTGAATTTGGGGACAAGAAATTTTGGAGCACATTTGGGCTTTAGGTATTTCTTTTCAGAAGGATTTGGTTTATATACTGAAGCAGGAATTCCAATAGCAAGATACGACAGAAATATTCAAGGATTTGACGAATATAACAATCAATTTGTGTTTCAAATAGGCGCTTCATTTAACCTTTAAGGTGAGTGTCATTGACCAAAAACTAAACGAAAGAAGCGGTTCTATATGTGAATTGTGTGGCTCTACTGAAGATTTAAGAATACATCTAACAAAAGAAGAATCCATATCGGTAGACAATTCTGTTTTGGTTTGTTCGACTTGTAAAAGCCAAATAGAAAATACGACACCAACGGATCCCAATCACTGGAGATGCCTTAGTGATAGTATGTGGAATGAAAATAAACCTGTGCAAGTGGTTGCATGGCGCATGCTTAACAGATTGAGAGCCGAAGGCTGGCCTCAAGATTTGTTAGACATGATGTATCTTGACGAAGAAACCTTAGTTTGGGCAGGTGCTACTGGGGAAGGCGAAGATGATGAAGGAAAAATTATTCATAAAGACAGTAACGGTAATATCCTTAAAGACGGAGACTCTGTAGTTTTGATTAAAGATTTAGATGTAAAAGGCGCTAACTTCACCGCAAAACGTGGAGCGGCAGTTCACAACATCAAATTGGTTTGGGATAACGCGGAACAAATAGAAGGAAGAGTTGAAGGACAGCATATTGTTATTTTAACGCAGTATGTGAAGAAGACGAAGTAAAACACAGATTGCTCAAATTATCACAAATTAAACGCTACAAATATTCCCAAAAATTATCTTTATTTACTACAATGGTGTTTTTGGGATGGTATTTTTCGGTAAACGATTTTGTGAAAATAACCTTTTTGTTTGGGTTGTATTTTATTTCGTAAGCCGTTATGTCATTTTCTATTATTTCTAAGAAGTCAATTTCTGCTTGTTGGGTATTTCTCCAGTAGTGTGTTTTTCCGTAAAATCCTTCGTACAATAATTTTTTAATTCTCTCACTAATAAAGAAATTTTCAAATAAAGCACCCACATCTTGTCTGTTTTGTAATGGACTGAATTGTCCAATAATAGCATTTCTTATTCCATTATCATAAAAATAGATTTTTGGTTTTGAGGTGATCTCGTTGCGTTGGTTGGTGTTGTAGGGATTTAGTCTGAATATTACAAATGCTTTTTCTAGTAAATCAATATAATTTACCACGGTCATTCTATCTACCCCAAGTATTTTTGATAACTCGTTATAAGATACTTCGCTGCCTAGTTGAAGTGCAAGTGCATTAAGCAGTTTCATCAACAAGTCTGGTTTTTTGATATTGACTAATTCTAAAATGTCTTTATATAAATAGCTACCTGCCAATTGTAGCAGAATTTTTTGTTTTTTTTGTTCCGTAACTACTTCTGGATACATACCATAAATTAAAAATTCTTCTAGTCTTTCAAACGATTTTGCAAAAGAAAAGTGGTTTTTAATTTCGTTCCAGCTTAAAGGGAATAATCGATGTTCCCATTTTCTGCCCGTTAGCGGCTCGTTAATTTCATTGCCTAGATCTAAAGAAGAAGAGCCTGTGAGTATAAATTGTTTGTTAAGTTTGGCATCGATAAGCATTTTAACTGTTACACCAATATTTTGTATGCGTTGTGCTTCATCTATTACAATAACTTCAAAATCGGATACCGTTTCTTTCAGAAAATTAAAATTAGCATTGGCAAACGTAAGGCGTGTTTGTGGATCATCTCCATTTAAAAACAAGACTTTTTTATTGGTCATTAATTTTTCAATTAATGTGGTTTTGCCCACTTGCCTTGGACCTAATAGCACAATTGCTTTTTTATAATCCCAATCGGCTACAATGTTTTTAGAAATGTCTCTAATTATCATGGTGCAAATATACTAAAACTTATTTACAACCCTAAAAAATTATATTATTTTGAGGTTATAACCCTAAAAAATTATATTATTTATATGTTTCACTACTTGACGAAAAGTTTTTTTTCAGATTTTTGGAAGATTGTAATAATGAAACTATTGAATTGCACCAACGAAATTATTGGTGGCTGGGCTTAGCGTTGTTTTTTGTTGGCGTTGTCGGGGTGTTTATACTACAGCGGTTTATTAAGAGGCACAGCGGTTCACAACATTAAATTGGTTTGGGATAATGCGGAACAAATAGAAGGCAGAGTTGAAGGACAACATATTGTTATTTTGACGCAGTATGTGAAGAAGACAAAGTAAGGTTGAACAACATTTGAACCATATAAGGCATAAAAGAAATTAGAAGATTTAAAAAGTTAAAAAAGGCGTTCAAAATTTCTGAACGCCTTTTTTCTTATCTGAAACTTATAGGACTTATATGGTTTAAAGCCAAAATCTATAGGTCAAATTTAATCCCTTGTGCCAATGGCAAACTAGTAGTATAATTAATTGTATTGGTTTGTCTTCTCATATACACTTTCCAAGCATCAGAACCCGATTCGCGTCCGCCTCCGGTTTCTTTTTCACCACCAAAAGCGCCACCAATTTCAGCTCCAGAAGTTCCAATATTTACATTGGCAATTCCACAATCGGAACCAGCTACCGATAAAAATGCTTCAGCTTCGCGCAAATTATTTGTCATAATCGCTGATGATAATCCTTGGGCAACACCGTTTTGAATAGCAATAGCATCATGCACATCGCCCGAATATTTTAGTAAATATAAAACAGGAGCAAAGGTTTCGTGTTGCACAATTTCAAAGGAGTTGTCTGCTTCGGCAATGGCTGGTTTTACATAACAACCGCTTTCGTAACCTGCACCATTCAGCACGCCGCCTTCAACCAGGATTTTTCCGCCTTCGGCAACCACTTTTATTAGAGCGTTTTTATACATTTCAACTGCATGCGTATCGATAAGTGGTCCAACATGATTGTTTTGGTCTAATGGATTCCCGATTCGCAATTGACCGTAAGCACCCACAATAGCATCGCGAACTTTATCATAAATGCTTTCATGGATAATCAATCTACGAGTTGAAGTACAACGTTGGCCTGCCGTTCCAACGGCTCCAAATACGGCTCCGATTACTGTCATTTTGATATCGGCATCCGGAGTTACAATAATGGCGTTGTTTCCACCCAATTCTAATAATGATTTTCCTAAACGTGCCGCACAAGCTTGCGCTACAATTTTCCCCATACGGGTTGAACCTGTAGCAGAAATTAATGGAATGCGTTTGTCGTGCGTCATTAATTCACCCACTTTATAATCACCGTTGATTAAACACGAAATTCCTTCAGGAAGGTTGTTTTCTTTCAATACTTCGGCAATAATGTTTTGACAAGCGATGCCGCATAAAGGTGTTTTTTCGGATGGTTTCCAAACACAGACATCGCCACAAATCCATGCTAAAGCAGTGTTCCAAGCCCAAACTGCCACGGGGAAATTGAAGGCCGAGATAATTCCAACAATTCCAAGCGGATGATACTGTTCGTACATTCGGTGTCCAGGACGTTCTGAATGCATGGTTAATCCGTGTAATTGGCGCGAAAGGCCAACGGCAAAATCGCAGATATCAATCATTTCCTGAACTTCGCCATAACCTTCTTGCAATGATTTACCCATTTCATAAGAAACTAGTTTTCCAAGAGGTTCTTTTTTCTCACGCAATTTTTGTCCAAACTGACGCACAATTTCACCGCGTTGTGGTGCTGGCATCAATCGGAATGTTTTAAAAGCATCGGTTGCGGATTGCATTACTTTCTCATAATCAGCTGGGGTTGATGCTTTTACTTTTCCGATTAATTGTCCGTCAACTGGGGAATAGGATTCGAATATTTCTCCGTTTGAAAACCACTGGTTTCCTGTTGATGTTCCTTCGGTAATAGCTTTTACTCCTAGTATTTCCAGCGCTTCGGTCATGCCAAATTGTTGTGCAATTGTTGCCATTATAGTATAGTTTATTTGTTTATAAAATTTATGACAGCAAAAGTAAATCTTTATTTTGAATTTTAGCCCGGATGGAAGCGGCATCCTTTTTATCTCGTTCTTAAAACGAGATAAAAAGATATAGTGGACAGCCGGATTAGCTCCTCCCAAAAGTCACAGTCTCAGTTTACAGTCTTAGCAATAACTGAAAACTGTGACTGCGACTGTGAACTTTATTTTACTGTAAATCTTGGGTCACTTTCCATAATGGTTCCGCATTTATTACACGTTCGCAAATCCTTCGAGTTATAGAAATGTTCGAAATGATGCAGGAAATCTTTTTCAATATCGTGAAGTTCAAAATAGACTTCGTATAATTTGTAATTGCAATTGTCACAAAACCATAGTAAGCCATCGGGGATGTCTTTTCCTTCTCTTTTTAGCTCAATCACTAATCCTATTGAATTTTCGGTTCGTGATGGAGAGTGTGGCGTTTTGGCAGGTAACAAAAACATATCGCCAGCCGAAAGTTTCATGGCTTTCTTTTTGCCATTTTCCTGAATAAAAACAGTTATTTCTCCTTCGAGTTGGTAGAACAATTCTTCGGTTTCGTTGTAGTGATAATCTTTTCGGGCGTTTGGTCCAGCTACAATCATCACGATGTAATCACCTGAATCTAGGTATAGATTTTTATTGCCAACAGGAGGTTTTAACAGCTGTCGATTTTCGTCTATCCATTTGTTGAGATTGAAAGGTTTTGCAATAGCCATCAAATATTTTTTACGAAATTACGAAAATAAAAAAGGTAGTGTTCACCAACCTTTTAATCGGTTATTATTTTATTTCTTTTACAAGATAGATGTAAACTGGGAAGTGGTCGCTGAAGCCAATTTCATTCATGCTATGTCTTAACGGATATCCTTTGTATTGTCCTACAGTTTGTATCATATAGGGTTTGTTATAAATCCCCGCTTTCCAATATTGAAATGAGGAGTAATCATTTTTTATTAACGCTTCGGAGACCATGATTTGGTCAAAAATATCTCCCGCATCGCGGTAGAAGAGGGTTGCGTTTCCTTTGTAGAACATTTCTTCAAACGGATTATAAATACCAAATTGTTTTACTTCTTCTTTTTTGCGTTTGGCACCTATACCTTCTTTTACACTTTTGTTATAACTTCCGTCGTTTAAATCACCCATGGTGATAATTTTGGCATTTGGATTAATTTTAAAAATAGAATCCATGATCTGCCGGTTTAATCTTCCAGCGGCTTCTCTAAATGGGGAGCTTTTCTTTTCGCCACCAGAGCGAGAAGGCCAGTGATTAACCATTACATTAATTTCTTCACCATCTAAAAATCCTGTAACTAATAAAACATCTCTAGTATACACTCTGTCTAAGTTTTTATCAATTTCTGATTTATCGTCGGAGGCATCGTCTGCTTCATTTTTATCTTTAGCAGCTTGATTAATTTGATTTCGGTAAACCAATAGAGGTATATTTTTATAACTAGTAGGCTTAAAACGACTTTTTTGATACAATAACGCTACATCAATGCCTCTTTTGTCGGGCGATTCGAAATGAACAATTCCATATCCCTTATTTATTAGAGCAGGTTCTTTAACTAAATCTTCAAGTACACCTCTGTTTTCAATTTCGCAACCGCCAATCAGAGTTGGAGAATTATTTGGATTGTCCGTACTTCCAATTTCAGAAAGGACCCTAGCTAAATTGTGAAGTTTTTGTTTGTATTTATTGGAAGTCCAGTTTTGAGCACCATTTGGCAACCACTCTTCATCGTTGTTTGTTCCATTGATCGTATCAAACAAATTTTCAAAATTGTAAAAAGCGACGGTATGAATATTATACTTTTTTGTTTGTGCTTTTGTCGCTGAAATTGCGAATAAAACAAAGAAAAGAGCAATCAGTTTTTTAATTCTCATAAAAGGTATATTAATTTAACGTCAAATTTTTTACAAACTTCGAGCCAAAAGTAGATAATATTATTAAAAGATGTACATTTGTCCGCTTTAAGTTTTTATTAAGACTTGGCCAATAGAAATTAACCTTATTTAATTTATGAAAAAACTTGTTTTTAGTGCTTTATTTGTATTGCAGGTTGTTTTTGTTTTTGCCCAATCAACGGGTTTCACAGGAAAAGTTGTCGACTCAAAAACTCAAAAACCTCTACAAAATGTAGTTGCTTCTATTCAAAACACCACGCTTACAACATTAACAAATGTTTCGGGGGTTTTTACTTTTAATGAACTTTCCGCAGGAAGCCAACTCCTTCAGATAAAAAGTGCCGGTTTTAAAGACCAATTATTAGTTGTTGAAGTAGAAGTTGGAAAAATATTGGATTTAGGAATTATTGTTTTGGAGGAAGACATTACTTTTGAACAACAAATTAACCTTATCACTATTTTAGAAAATGATTTAGGCGACGATAATAGTGGCTCAGAGAATACAGCTGGATTATTACAAGCATCGAGAGACGTCTTCCAACAAGCCGCAGCTTTCAATTGGGGACAAGCCCGATTTAGGATTAGAGGTTTGGATAATGAATATTCAAACACTATGATAAACGGGGTGTCTATGAATAAGTTGTTAGACAACAGACCACAATGGGGAAACTGGGGTGGATTAAATGATGCTACACGAAATCAAGAATTTACCATGGGTTCAGCGCCATCAGACTATACTTTTGGAGGAATTTTAGGAACGCAAGAAATAAATACTAGAGCATCCATTTACAGAAAAGGCACTCGTCTTTCTTATGCTGGAACTCAAACCAATTACAATTGGAGAGCCATGATGACTCATGCTTCTGGGATGAATAAAAAAGGTTGGGCATTTGTAATTTCTGCTTCTAGACGGTGGGCACAAGAAGCTTATTTTGAAGGGACAGATTATGCAGCTAATTCATTATTTGCAAGTATTGAGAAAAAGTTTAATGATAAGCACAGCTTAAACTTTACTACTATATACGCTCAAAACAGAAGAGGAAGAAACTCATCAAACACGAATGAAATTACTAGTATTGCAGGTATTAAATACAACTCTTTTTGGGGCTATCAAGATGGAGAGAAACGAAATTCTCGTGATAGAGAAGTTGAAGAGCCAATAAATATGTTGACACATTATTGGAAAATAAATGATAAAACACAATTGACATCCAACGTAATGTATCAGTTTGGTAAAATTGGAAATTCAAGATTGGATTTTGTTAACGCGGCCAATCCAGATCCAACTTATTATCAAAATTTACCAAGTTATTTTACATCGCTATACAATAATGATCCAGAAACAGTTCCTAGTTCTGCATATGAGCCAGGAGGTTTGGGTGGTGTTTTAACTCCTAATTTAATTGGCGCCATGGATGCTCCATTTTTTACTCAAAGGCAAATTGATTGGAATGCAATGTATAGAGCAAATACAACACCAATAGTTGATGAAAATGGTAATGAAATCGGGAGAGCTCCTTCAAAAAGTTCTTATGTGTTGTATGAAGACAGAACCGATGACAAACTATTTGTGGCTAATACAATATTAAGTACACAACTGTCTGACAATATTGTTTTGAACGCGGGAGCCAGTTACAGTCGTTTGAAATCTAGTAATTTCCAAATGTTAACCGATTTGCTTGGTGGTTCTTCTTTTTTAGATGTAGATCCTTTTCAAGAAGGAACAGCACAACAACCTGACTTGAATAATCCAAATAGAGAAGTAAGAGTAGGCGATAAATATGGATATAACTATAACTTATTTGCGAATCATATTGATGCTTTTACACAATTTAAATTCACATACAAAAAAATCGATTTTTATTTGGCACAGTCGTACAGTAGAAAAACATACCAAAGAGAAGGATTATACAGAAACGGAATTTATGCAAACTCTTCTTTTGGTAAAAGTGATAAAATTGAGTTTGATAATTTTGGTTTCAAAGGTGGTTTGACCTATAAACTTTCGGGCAAGCAATTTGTAACATTTAATAGTTTATACATGTCAAAAGCACCTTCTATGCGAAATGTTTTTTTCAATGCAAGACTTAGTAATTTGCCCATCAGAGATTTAAAAAGCGAAACAGTTTCTAATGTTGACTTGAGTTATGTTATCAAAACGCCAACATTTAAAGCAAGATTTACAGGATTTTTTGCTAATATAAAAGACGCTACAGAAACTTCATTCTTCTTTGCAGAAGGGGCTTTTGAAGACAACGATGCTGACGAAAGTGATGCTTTTGTGGCGGAAATAGTAACTGGATTAGATAAGCTTAATATTGGTGCGGAAGTTGGTATAGAATATCAAATAACGTCTACAATCAAAGCAACTGCTGCAGCGTCTTATGGACAATATACCTATAATAGTAATCCAAATGTAGTGTTAAATGATGACTCAAGAGCCGCAAGAGGGCTTTCACCGTTAGTGAACCTTGGAGAATCTAAACTGAAAAACTACAGACAACCAGGTATTCCTAATCAAGCTTATGCTGTTGGATTAGAATACCGCGACCCAAAATTTTGGTGGGTTGGTGCTAATGTCAACTATTTAGCTGATACCTACGTAGATGTTTCATCGGTGTTAAGAACAAATAGTTTTCTAAGAAATCCATTTGATGCTAACGGGTTTCAATTTCCTGAAGCAACACAAGATAGAGTGGATGAGTTGTTAAAGCAAGAAAAATTTAATCCCTATACACTTGTAAATCTAACAGGTGGAAAGTCTTGGAGAGTATCAGGTAAAAACCCTATAACACTTGGATTATTTGTTACATTAAATAATATCTTTGATGTTCAATACAAGACGGGAGGTTTTGAACAAGCAAGAAACGCAAATTTCAGAGAATTAAATCAAGACGTTTCAAGTGGCACACCAGCATTTGCACCACGTTATTTTTACGGTTTTGGAAGAACCTATTTTTTCAACTTTTATATTAATTTCTAAAAAAAATAAAATTACAATATGAAAACAACATTTTTAAAATCAATCCTTGCTTTAGCTTTTATAGCAAGTTTTACATCTAGTTGCGTTAACGATGACGACTATGAAACACCACAAGTTGATTGTATTGAAACTACATTACAAAAGACAAAAGAAGTTTCTGAAATAAGTGCTAGCTCAACAGTTACTCAATATTTACAAAACGATGTGATAGAAGCTTATGTAGTTTCCTCTGATAAAGGAGGTAATTTCTTTAAAACTATTTCTTTTCAAACAAAGCCAACAACGTCAATGCCTCAACCATCAGCTTTTAGTGTTCCTGTTGATGTCTCTTCTACCTTTATCACCTTTGAACCTGGAAGAAAAGTGTTGATTAAATTACAAAATTTATACACAGATTTGAGTAATGGAGGAAAAAGAATTGGTGGGATCTTTGTTAATTCAACAAATACACCAGCTGTTGGTAGATTACCATTTGCCCAATACAGAACAGTATTGAATAAATCATGCTTAATCGTACCAGAAGACCAATTAAAAAGAACATTAACAATTCCGCAGTTGTTAAATGACGCTAATATCAATACACTTGTTGAACTTGATAATGTACAGTTTTCTAATCAAGCCATAACAACTACTTACTATAACCCAGCTAACGATTTAGGCGGAGCAACTAATCATTTGTTAACCGATGCCGAAGGCAATTCAGTGATTTTTAGAACGAGTAGTTTTGCAAATTTTGCCTCAAAACCTGTTGCACCCGGTAGAGGTAAAGTAAGAGGAATTTTGACAAAATTTGGAACCGATTATCAATTTATAGCAAGAACCGAAGATGATATTAAATTAACTGGTCCTAGATTAGTTCCTATCTTTTCTGAAAATTTTGAAGGAATTTCCAGTACTGGTAACGGACAAAATGTTGCTTTACCAGGATGGTCAAATGTTTCAATGAATGCTGGTAACGAAAAATGGGAAGCTCGAATTTTTAGTAATAATAAGTACGCCCAATTTTCTCCTTTTGGATTAAATCCTGCAGAAAACAATGTAGATACTAGATTAATTACTCCAGCAATTAACTTAGACGCATCGACAGGAGAGTTTTTACGATTTGGGTCTAAAATTGGTTTTGCTAATGGGGTTGCGGTTACCGTTTGGATTTCAACGAACTACGACGGTTCAGGAACTGTAGCAGCTGTGAATTCCGCCACATGGACTCAATTAAACGCAACATTTGCTCCTCAGTCCACCTCTTTCCCAACTAATTTTACCAGTTCGGGGAATGTGGATTTATCTTCATATTCTGGAAATGTGTATATTTCTTTCCGCTATGTAGGTGGAACAAATAGTATTACATCTACTTATCAAATAGATAACATTGAAGTTTATGCTCAATAACATGAAAAAAATACTTGCATTACTATTTCTTTTACCACTAACTTTTATTTCATGTGGTGAAGATGAAGAAAATTTTGTACAACAAAATTACTTGGTTGGTAAATGGGAAATTATTCAAACTGGAGCAAGAAGCCCACAAGGAGTAATTTTATACCAAGACTATTTGAATAATTCTAATTGTAAAGACAATTATATTTTTAATGCCGACTTTACATTTGAAAGTAATGATTATAACACTGAGGGGACTTGTGTTAGTACTCTTATTAATGGAACTTATAATCGTTTTTCTACAAATATAACTTTGAATTATTCGGTTATGGTTGATGGTAATACACAACAAGTTTCGAAATCATTTACTGTAATTTCATTGACTTACACAGAAGTTATTTTGGCTTACACAAATGACGTAAATCAAATAATATATTTAAAAATGCAGAAAGCATAGTCTAATTGTTTAGGTTTTAATGTTTATAAAGCGTTGCTGATTTGCAACGCTTTTTTAGTTTAAATTCGTATTTTAGCTTAAAAAAATGAAAAAATCAGTTTTTATATTTTTACTAGTTGTATCTTAAATGACTTATTCACAACAAGTGTTATCCCCCGAAACACTCTGGAAATTAAACCGTGTAACTGCACTTGGTATTTCAAAAGATAAAAAATCAGTTGTTTATAAAGTGAGTACGCCTTCGGTGGAAGAAAACAAATCCAATAGTAAATTTTACACCATTCCACTTTCTGGAGGTAATCCTATCGAAGTAAAAGACACCAAAGATTTGTTGGCAGATAAAAACGTTTCTCCGGATGGAAAATATATTCTTTCATCACAGGAAGTAAAAACCGAAAAAGTATTCGGAAAAGATTTTTATCCCGATTTGCAAAAAGCCGATGCGCAAATCTATAACGGTTTGGATTACCGCCATTGGGACACTTGGAATAACGGAACACATAACCATGTTTTCTATACCGAAAACAAAGAACAAGCTATTCCAATTGACATCATGAAAGACGAACCTTTTGATAGTCCACAAAAACCATTTGGAGGCGATGAGGATTTTATTTGGGCACCAGATAGTAAAAGCATTATCTATGTATGCAAAAAGAAATTTGGAACCGCTTATGCCGTTTCTACCAATACGGATTTATATGAATATGATTTATTTACGCAAACAACAAAAAACCTAACAGAATCTAATCTAGGTTACGATACCAATCCAGCTTTTTCTCCAACGGGCGATTTAACTTGGTTACAAATGAAACGCGACGGTTACGAAGCCGATAAAAACGATATCATCGTACGTTTTAAAGGAATGAATATCAATTTGACTGCCGCTTGGGATGGTTCGGTAGATAGCTTTAAATGGAGTGCAGACGGGAAGAAAGTGTATTTCTTAGCAGCCGTTGACGGAACCCAACAACTATTTGAAGTAAACTTCCCGGGATTGACAAAAATTGCAGTAATGGTGAACCAACTAACTGCTGGTGATTTTGATGTGCACGATATCGTAGATGTTTCTGGCGAGAACTTTATCTTGACTAGAACCGACATGAACCATGCCTTGGAAATCTATTCTTATAATACCAAGAAAAAAACTTGGTCACCATTGACGACAACTAATGAGGAAACCTATTCTAAATTAGCTCTGCCAAAATACGAAAGACGCTATGTAACCACAACCGACAATAAAAAAATGTTGGTTTGGGTTATTCTTCCACCCAATTTTGATAAAACCAAAAAATATCCAACACTTTTATATTGCCAAGGCGGACCACAATCACCTTTGACACAGTTTTATTCTTTCCGTTGGAATTTTTCGTTGATGGCTTCGCAAGGATATATAGTTGTGGCACCAAACCGTCGTGGAATGTATGGACACGGACAAGCTTGGAACGAACAAATTTCTAAAGATTGGGGCGGACAAGTAATGGACGATTACCTTTCTGCTATTGATAATGTAGCCAAAGAAAGCTATGTCGATAAATCTCGTTTAGGTTGCATAGGAGCAAGCTATGGTGGCTATTCTGTATTTTACCTTGCCGGAATTCACAACAACCGTTTCAAAACATTTATTGCCCACGACGGCGTTTTCAACACACAAAGTATGTTTGGTACTACCGAAGAAATATTCTTTAACAACTGGGATTTTGGGGGTGCGTATTGGGAAAAAGACAATGTTGCAGCACAAAAATCATACACTCAGTTCAACCCTATAAACTTTGTGGACAAATGGAACAAACCAATCCTAATCATACAAGGCGGATTAGACTTTCGTGTGCCAATAGGGCAAGCCCAAGAAGCTTTTCAAGCGGCACAATTGCGTGGCATAAAAAGCCGTTTGCTCTACTTCCCCGAAGAAAACCACTGGGTGCTCAAACCACAAAATGGTTTAGTATGGCAACGGGAGTTTTATAAATGGTTGAAGGAAACTTTATAAGAATAGAATGAAAGCCCAACTTTAACGAGTTGGGCTTTCTATTTATTCCGGATCGTTCATTTTAAAAGTTTCCATAAACTTGGTAGTGTAATTTCCAGCTACATAATCCGGTTCATCCATCAACTGTCTGTGAAAAGGAATGGTTGTTTTTATCCCTTCAATCACAAATTCATCCAAGGCACGTTTCATTTTATTAATAGCTTCTTCTCTGGTTTGTGCCGTTGTAATCAACTTGGCAATCATCGAGTCATAGTTGGGCGGAATAGTATAACCAGCATAAACATGTGTGTCAAGTCTTACCCCATGACCTCCGGGTGAATGAAGTGTTGTTATCTTTCCTGGCGAAGGTCTAAAATCATTATAAGGATCTTCAGCATTGATACGACATTCAATGGCGTGCAGTTGAGGTAAATAATTTTTACCCGAAATAGGCACACCAGCAGCTACTAAAATCTGTTCCCGAATCAAATCATAATCAATCACTTGTTCCGTGATAGGATGCTCTACTTGAATACGCGTATTCATTTCCATAAAATAGAAATTACGGTGTTTATCCACAAGAAATTCTACCGTTCCCGCACCTTCATACTTAATAAATTCGGCAGCTTTTACAGCCGCTTCCCCCATTTTATTACGTAAATCATCTGTCATAAAAGGCGAAGGAGTTTCCTCAGTCAATTTTTGATGACGACGTTGCACCGAACAATCTCTTTCAGACAAGTGACATGCTTTTCCGTATGAATCACCTACAACTTGAATTTCAATGTGTCTTGGTTCTTCAATCAATTTCTCTAAATACATACCATCATTGCCAAAAGCCGCAGCCGACTCTTGACGGGCACTTTCCCACGCTTTTAGCAAATCTTCTTTTTTCCAAACGGCACGCATTCCTTTTCCACCACCACCAGCAGTAGCTTTTAGCATTACTGGATAACCAAACTCATCGGCAATTTTTTCGGCTTGTTCGTATGATTCTAAAATACCTTCCGAACCAGGAACACAAGGAACTCCAGCGGCTTTCATCGTTGCTTTTGCGGAAGCTTTATCTCCCATTCTGTCAATCATTTCAGGTGAAGCACCAATAAATTTGATACCATGTTCTTGACAAATTTTAGAAAACTTAGCATTTTCAGACAAGAAACCATACCCTGGATGTATGGCATCAGCATTTGTAATTTCTGCAGCGGCAATAATATTTGACATTTTCAAGTAGGATAAATTACTTGGCGGAGGACCAATGCAAACGGCTTCGTCAGCAAACTTTACATGCAAACTTTCTGCATCGGCAGTAGAATAAACAGCCACAGTTTTAATGCCCATTTCTCGGCAAGTTCTAATTACGCGAAGTGCAATTTCCCCTCTATTGGCAATTAATATTTTTTTAAACATCTCTTTAAAAGTTAGAAGTTAGAAGTTAGAAGTTAGGAGTCAAGAATGCAGTTTATCTGAACTTAATATAGTATTGAAGGTTCATGTCAGCAATCTAAAATCAGCAATCTAAAATCTTAAATTTAGGAAGGATCAACTAAAAATAATGGTTGGTCAAATTCAACAGGTGACATATCATCCACAAGAATTTTAACGATTTTACCAGTGATTTCTGCTTCAATTTCGTTGAATAACTTCATCGCTTCAACCACACAAAGCACATCACCTTTAGAAATTGTATTTCCAACTTCCACAAAAACTGGCTTATCTGGGGAAGGTTTGCGATAGAACGTTCCAATCATTGGGGATTTTATTGTAACATATTTAGCATTGTCATCTGCAGTTGCAGCTGGTGCGGCAGCTGGTGTAGCAGCTGGAATTGCGGCAACTGGTGCAGCAATAGCTTGTGGCATTGGTGCTTGTTGTACATAAGTAATGTCAGGAGAATTACCTTCTAAAGTTGTTCGAATTGTTATTTTTATATCGCCTGTCTCTAACTTTACTTCGGCAACTCCAGAATTGGATACAAATTTGATTAGGTTTTGAATTTCTTTTAAATCCATAATTAGTTAGTTTTAGAATTAGTTTATTGTTTTTTTTTCGCTGCGCTCCAATTAATTAATTTTCTTAATATCAAATGCTTCGAGACTTAGTATGCCCATTTTAAATAGATAGAACCCCAAGTGAATCCTCCTCCAAATGCTGCAAAAATTAAATTATCTCCTTTTTTAAATTTATTTTCAAAATCACTCAATAATAAAGGCAATGTTGCTGAAGTAGTATTGCCATATTTTTGAATGTTTACCAATACTTTTTCTTCATCTAGTCCCATTCTACTGGCAGTGGCATCAATAATTCTTTTATTGGCTTGATGTGAGATTAACCAGTTAACGTCATCTTTGGTCAAATTATTGCGCTCCATTATTTTTTGACTAACATCTGCCATTCCAGATACGGCATATTTGAAAACAGTTTTTCCGTCTTGAAAAACAAAGTGTTGTCGGTTTTGAACAGTTTCAATTGAAGGTGGAAGCAAAGAGCCACCGGCATCAATTTTTAAATACTCTCTGCCAATACCATCACTTCTTAAATACTCATCTTGTAATCCTAACCCTTCATAGTTTGGTTCAAATAAAACAGCACCAGCACCATCTCCAAAAATGATACAAGTGGCCCTATCGGTATAGTCAATGATTGAGGACATTTTATCAGCACCAATCAAAAGCACTTTTTTGTATCGCCCCGACTCTATGTAAGAAGCAGCATTTGACATTCCATAAAGAAAACTGGAGCATGCGGCCTGCAAGTCGTATGCAAATGCATTAATGGCTCCAATTTGTGTTGCTACAAAGACTCCTGTTGCTGCAACAGGCATGTCTGGCGTTGTAGTTGCCATGATGACTAAATCTATTTCTTTTGGGTCAATATTGGATTTGGTAATTAAATCCTTAGCAGCTTTGATAGCCATGAAAGAAGTGCCTTTGTGTTTTTCTTTTAAAAGCCGCCTTTCTTTAATTCCAGTGCGAGTAGTTATCCATTCATCATTGGTGTCAACCATAGATTCTAGCACTTGATTTGATAGCACAAATTCTGGGACATAAGCTCCAACTGCTGTAATTGCGGCTGTAATTTTATTCATAAAAATTCTATTTTTTCTTCCCAAAATTTCTTGTTGAAAAGTTGTGGAAATTACAAAAAAAAATTAAACCTAAGGTCTTTAGGATTGGATATTTGTTTAAATGGTTCAAAACAAAAAAACTCCCACCAAGTGAGAGTTTGTTTTGTAAAAAAACTTTAATTATGCAACAGCTACTGATTTATCAATAACTACTTGACCTCTATAATACATTTTGCCTTCGTGCCAGTAAGCTCTGTGGTATAAATGAGCTTCTCCGGTTACTGGACAAGTTGCAATTGTTGCAACAGTTGCTTTATAATGTGTTCTTCTCTTATCTCTTCTTGTTTTGGAGATTTTTCTCTTAGGATGTGCCATTGTACTATATTATTTATCCGTTAATAGTTGTTTTAATTTGTCCCAGCGCGGGTCAATATCATCTTCTTTTTTTTCTACTTCTTTTACTTTTTTAACCTGTAATTCTTTTAGTTTTTTTAATGTCTCTGTTTGCAATGTTCCGTCTTTTACACCTGGATGAACCCTTTTGTGAGGAACAGACAAAACAATCATTTCATAAATGTATTGCGATAAATCTATTTGATGTTCTCCATGTGGAAGTATCAATAATTCGTCATTGTCATTGTTGAATTCGTCTCCAAACTGAACAACTAACTTAATATTTCCTTTAATCGGCAAATCAAATAGTTCTCCAGTTAAGTCACAAGGAACATTGACAGTGCCTTTGTGTTTGAAGTTGATTTCCAGCATAGTTGATTTTTTTTCAAGAACAACTTCTGCCAAAATATCAGAACTTTCGAATTCATCAAAACTAAAATGGTCAAAGAACTTTTTATCTATTTTAAATCCAAACTGATGTTTTCCTAATTTTAATCCTATAAAAGGAATTAAATATTCATTCGTACTTTTCATCTAAACAACAATTTGTGCCGACATTTCGGGAGTGCAAAGATATAAAATTATTGTAATTTTAATATGCTTATAAACATTTTTTTGTTTATAACTGTTTTTCTTTTGTTTTCAAGGGATTTTTGCTGATTTCTTGGTATTGATTTCTACAATTATAGATGTCAATTGCGGTATAAACTGCTTCTTTGAAAGAATTATAATCGGCAATACCTTTTCCTGCAATTTCGTATGCGGTTCCATGATCTGGTGAAGTTCTTATTTTATTCAATCCAGCAGTATAATTTACACCATTACCAAAAGACAATGTTTTAAAGGGAATTAATCCTTGATCGTGATAAGTAGCTAAAACGGCATCGTATTTTTCATATTGATTACTTCCAAAAAAACCATCAGCAGCATAAGGGCCAAAAACCAAAGTTCCTTTTGCATATAGTTTTTTTATAGCTGGTTTAAGTATTTCATCGTCTTCTTTGCCAATAACACCATTGTCTCCAGCATGAGGATTAAGTGCAAGAACAGCAATCTTAGGTTTGTTTATGCCAAAATCTTGTGTTAATGCCAGTTTTATGATTTCAATTTTTTGGGTGATTAGCTTTTCTGTTAGGTGTTTGGCTACCTCATTCACGGGAATATGATCAGTCAATAAACCTACTCTCAAATTATCTTGAACCATTAGCATTAGAGCATTTCCTTCTAATTCTTTGTCTAAATAATCAGTATGTCCTGGAAATTTGAAGTCTTCTGATTGGATATTGTATTTGTTGATTGGAGCGGTTACCAGCACATCTATTTGATTTTCTTTCAATGCTTTTGTTGCAGCTACAAATGATTGTATAGCATATTTTCCAATGGTTGAATCATTTACTCCAAAATTCAAATCAACTCCTTCGCGCCAAATATTTAAAACGTTTATTTTGCCAAGTACCAATTGGTCTAATTTATCAATACCATGAAGCGGTGCTGTTAGTTCTAATTTTTTTTTGATAAAAGAAAGTACTTTTACATTGGCAAAAATAACCGGCGTACAAAGCTCCAATATTCTAGAGTCTTCAAAAGTCTTAAGGATAACCTCGCTTCCAATACCGTTTAAATCTCCAATGGATATCCCAACGATTATATTTTCTGCTTTTTTCATAGGAATGGCAAGTTATTTATTGCTAATTTTGAAGTGCAAATTTAGTAAAATAAAACCATAATGTTTACAGGAATTATTGAAGCCCTAGGAATAATAAAAGAAATTAAAAGAGATTACGATAATCTTGACATAACAGTTTCATCTTCGATTACCAATGAGTTAAAAATTGACCAAAGTGTTGCCCATAACGGTGTTTGTCTTACTGTTGTGGTCATAAACGAAGAGCAATACACAGTAACCGCGATTAAAGAAACTATTATTAAAACTAATCTTAGTGATTGGAAAGTGGGTGATTTACTCAATTTAGAACGCGCAATGAAACTTGGCGATAGACTTGATGGACACATTGTTCAAGGTCATGTTGATCAAATAGGGATTTGTAAATCTGTTGAAGAAGCTAATGGGAGTTGGTATTTCACTTTTGAGTATGATAGCAAATTAAACAATATAACTATCGAAAAGGGTTCTATTACAGTTAATGGAGTTAGTTTGACCGTTGTTAATTCAAAAGAAAATGAATTTAGTGTTGCTATAATTCCATATACTTACGAATACACAAATTTTAAGAATATTAAAATTGGAACAAAAATAAATTTGGAATTTGATGTTGTAGGAAAATACGTCGCCAGAATTTATAGGCTACGTCAATAGATTAAATATTCATGAATTTATAAAGTAAAAAGTATCCCTTTATAAGGATGCTTTTTTTGTATTTAGACGATATGTTTTATAAAACGCGAACAACACACAAAGAATTGTTAAAACAAACAAACCCCCGTCCAAAGGAAGACCCGGTGGCGGTGGCGGTGTAGATGGTGGCGGTGGATCAGGGGCCGCAATAACATTTGTTAAGGGCAGCAAAAACACAACCATTAGGATTATAATTCTATTTGGGACAATTCTCATAGTGCGTAAAAGTAAAAAAAAAATCCAATCTCCAAAACAAATTATTTAATTAATCGACAAACTTAATGAAATGATAATTATTAAAACCATGTTTAATTCTAAATACTAACAATTTAAAAAAAGACCTCATGCTGGAGGTCTTTTCGTTGTGGTCCCACTTGGGCTCGAACCAAGGACCACCTGATTATGAGTCAGGTGCTCTAACCAACTGAGCTATAGGACCAGTTTTATTTAACAGATTATTATATAATTAATCCGTGTTCAGTGAATAAAGCAGGCTTTATTTTGAGGTTGCAATATTACCACTAATTTTTATTTGATGCAACTATTTTTAGTTGATTTCTTGACAAAGTTCAATCAAAACACCGTTTGTTCCTTTGGGATGCAAAAAAACGACAAGTTTGTTGTCAGCACCTTTTTTAGGTGTTTCATTTAGAATTGTAAAGCCCTCATTTTTTAAACGGATAATTTCTGTTAGAATATTTTCAACATCAAAAGCAATGTGATGAATTCCTTCTCCTTTTTTTTCAAGGAATTTGGCAATGGGACTTTCAGGATTTGTGGCTTCTAATAGTTCAATTTTATTTGGACCATTCATAAAAAAGGATGTTTTCACGCCTTCGCTGATAACTTCCTCTTGTTTATAGGGTGGATTTCCAAATAGTTTTTCAAAAAGTAAATTAGATGTGTCCAAATTTTTCACGGCGATACCAATATGTTCTATTTTTCTCATGATTAATTTATTTTGCTACAGAGCCACAAAGGCACGAAGATTTTTATAATAAAACAAAATAAAGACTTTAAAATACACGAATAGCAGATATTCTAAAAATAAACTTTACAGCTTTGTGTCTTTGTGGCTTTAAAAAAATTGTATTTTTGGACCATGGAAACTAATAGACAAAAAAAAATTGGTAATGTCTTGCAAAAAGATTTGGTAGACATTCTTCAAGGGGAAATACGTAAAAACGGAATTACTAATTTGATAATTTCTGTTTCAAAAGTAACCGTAACTACTGATTTGTCTATTGCAAAGGTCTATTTGAGTGTTTTCCCTCAGGACAAAGCTAAAGAATTGTTGGAGGCGATAAAAACAAACGCTCCTTTAATAAAGCATGATTTGTCGCAACGAGTAAAATTGCAATTGCGTAAAGTACCTAATCTTGCTTTTTACATTGATGATTCATTGGATTATATCGAAAAAATTGACAATGCACTAGCGGGCAAAGAAAATCCAATTGAAAACCGAGAACTTTTAGACAAACGCAAGAAATTTTAACTTGAATTTTTCGCTATACATAGCTAAACGATACCTTTTTAGCAAGAGTAAAAATAATGCTATCAATATCATTACAGGCATTGCTTCTGTGGGAATAATTGTTGGTACAATGGCTTTGTTCGTGGTTCTTTCTGTTTTTAGTGGTTTGCGAGATTTCAGTTTGTCTTTTTCCAATGATTTTGATTCCGATTTAAAAGTTATCCCTCATGTTGGAAAATCTTTTTTTATTTCATCCAAACAAGAAAACCAATTAAAAAACCTTAAAGGCATTGCGTCTTTTAGCAAAGTTGTTGAAGAAAGAGTACTTTTCTTTTTTGACGGAAAAGAACAAGTAACCTATTTGAAAGGAGTTGATGTTAATTTTACTAAAACAAATATACTGTCGCAAAACAACATTTTCAATGGCCAATGGTTAAAACCAAACACCTATCAAGTAGTTATTGGTTATGGAATTTCGCAAAAATTATCACTTGGCCTTTTTGATTTTAACAATCCTTTTGAGGTTTATGTTCCTCGAAAAGGGAAAGCTGTAATTGAAAGTGAAGCCGATGCTTTTAATAAAACCACTTTAATTCCAGTTGGGATTTACGCCATAAGCGAAGATTTGGATAGTAAATATGTTTTTTGTGATTTGGCTTTGGCTCAGCAATTGTTGGAATTTCAACCCAATCAGGTTTCAGGAATCGAGATCAAATTGAAACCCAATGTTGACGAAACTACTGTCAGAGAAAAACTGAATTCTATTTTTCAAAATAAAGCAGAAATTAAAAACAGAGCACAACAAAACGCTACACTTTATAAAATGTTGAACACCGAAAACATTGCTGTTTATTTAATTTTCACTTTAGTAATTATCATTGCACTTTTTAACTTAATTGGTGCTTTGATTATGATGATTTTAGACAAGAAAAGTAATTTGAAAACTTTGTTTAATTTGGGTTCAGAAATCAATGATTTGAAGAATATATTTCTACTTCAAGGCACTCTACTTTCGATTATTGGAGGAATTATTGGATTGTGTTTAGGAATTATTATTGTTATTATTCAACAACAGTATAAACTAATAATGATTACAGAGTCGTTGGCTTATCCAGTGGTTTTTACTATTCAGAATGTCCTAATTGTTTTCGGAACTATAGTCCTACTTGGTTTTGTTGCTAGTTTAATTGCTAGCAGTCGAGTGACTAAAAAACTGTTGGATTAAAAAAACTTTCATGCCTTATATGGTAAAAAACTAAACCATTAAGAAATTAAGGTTCATTAAGAGTCAATTGACCGAAACTTAATTTTCTTAATCTTCATGGTTTTTAAATTTATTTTTGTGTCCGATAGGATTAAACAAACTGATAATCTGCATACACTTCTTCAATTTCATCCAAAGCTTTGAATAAACTTTCCGCCGTTTCTAATGTAACCAATTTTAATCGGTGTTCTTTGAAGTTGGAAACTCCTTTGAAATAATTGGTGTAATGACGGCGCATTTCAACAATGCCAACACGTTCTCCTTTCCAATCCATTGACCAGGTTAAATGATTTCGTGCGGCTTCTATTCGGTCGGCCATGGTAGGTTGTGCCAAATGTTCCCCTGTTTTGAAATAGTGTTTGATTTCGTTAAAAATCCACGGATAGCCGATGGCAGCACGACCAATCATCATGCCGTCCAAGCCAAATTTATTTTTGTATTCCAATGCTTTTTCGGGCGAATCGATATCGCCATTTCCGAAAATCGGCATTGTTATTCGGGGATTACTTTTCACACGGGCAATATGTGTCCAATCAGCATTTCCTTTATACATTTGGGCACGAGTTCGGGCATGAATTGTTAGTGCTTGTACCCCAATATCTTGCAAACGTTCGGCAACTTCATCAATATTAATTGAGTTTTCATCCCAGCCCAATCGCGTTTTTACTGTTACAGGAAGGTTGGTTCCTTTGATAACGGCTTTGGTCAAGCGTACCATCAAATCGACATCCTTCAAAACACCGGCACCGGCCCCTTTGCAAACTACTTTTTTAACGGGGCAACCAAAATTAATATCGATTAAATCGGGCTGAACGGCATCTACAATTTTGGCCGACATCGCCATGGCTTCTTCATCGCCACCAAAAATCTGAATACCAACAGGTCGTTCATAATCGAAAATATCCAACTTCATGCGGCTTTTTATGGCATCGCGAATTAACCCTTCGGAAGAAATGAATTCCGAATACATTAAATCGGCACCATGCAATTTGCATAACCTGCGAAATGGCGGATCGCTTACGTCTTCCATTGGCGCAAGTAACAGTGGGAAATCGGGTAATATGATGTTGCCTATTTTGGGCATACTATTAATTTTGGGCAAAGATAGAAAAATTAAAATTCAATTTTTTGAACCATTAAGGGATTAAGGCGCATTAAGTCTTAACTTTCTTAATTGCTTAATGGTTTAAAAGGAATATGTTTCAAAACTTTGCGCTATATTTGCCGATTAAATGCGAAAGCATTTTTGCCCATTCGAGACGCAGGTCGAACAGTATGGAGTAAAAAATTGACAGATAAAGAGAATGAAGAATATTAGAAATTTTTGCATTATTGCCCACATTGACCACGGGAAAAGTACGCTTGCCGATAGACTTCTTGGTGCTACCCAAACCGTTACGGCTCGTGAAGAAAAAGCGCAGTTGCTTGACAATATGGACTTGGAACGCGAACGTGGAATTACGATAAAAAGTCACGCCATTCAAATGGAATACAACTACAAAGGCGAAGATTATATTTTGAACCTGATTGATACTCCGGGACATGTCGATTTTTCGTATGAAGTTTCCCGTTCTATTGCGGCTTGTGAAGGAGCGTTGTTGATTGTTGATGCAGCGCAAAGTATTCAGGCACAGACCATTTCTAATTTGTATTTGGCTTTGGAAAACGACTTGGAAATTATTCCAGTGCTAAATAAAGTGGATTTACCAAGTGCTAATCCGGAAGAAGTGAGCGACGATATTATTGATTTATTAGGTTGTAAGTTAGAAGATATTATTCACGCTTCGGGGAAAACGGGTTTTGGTGTACAAAATATTTTGGCTGCCATTATCGAGAAAATTCCTCCGCCAAAAGGCGTAAAAGAAGAACCACTTCAGGCCTTGATTTTTGATTCGCATTACAATCCGTTTAGAGGAATTGAGGTTATTTTTAGAATTAAAAATGGTGAAATTCGAAAAGGGCAAAAAATAAAATTCATGGCTACGGGCAATGAATATTTTGCGGATGAAGTAGGAACTTTGAAATTAAACCAAGTGCCAAAAGATGTCATTTCGACGGGTGATGTAGGGTATTTGATTTCGGGAATAAAAGAAGCCAAAGAGGTAAAAGTGGGTGATACCATTACCGATGCCAAAACCCCTACAACGAATATGATTACCGGTTTTGAAGATGTAAAACCAATGGTTTTTGCTGGAATTTATCCTGTCGATACCGATGATTATGAAGATTTGCGTTCCTCGATGGAAAAATTGCAATTGAACGACGCTTCCTTGGTTTTTTTGCCCGAAAGTTCCGCTGCGTTGGGCTTTGGTTTTCGTTGCGGGTTTTTAGGAATGTTGCATTTAGAAATTATACAGGAACGTTTGGAGCGCGAGTATGATATGACTGTAATTACTACGGTTCCCAACGTTTCGTATTTGGCGTATACTAAGAAAGATCCTGAAACACCATTTGTAGTTAATAATCCATCCGATTTACCGGAGCCATCCAGGTTAGATAGAGTGGAGGAACCCTTTATCAAAGCAACTATTATTACCAAAGCCGATTATGTGGGTAACGTGATGAGTTTGTGTATTGAAAAACGTGGGGTGATTACCAATCAAACCTACTTAACCACCGAAAGAGTTGAATTGAATTTTGATATGCCTTTGGCGGAAATTGTATTCGATTTTTATGACCGACTGAAAACGGTTTCCAAAGGATATGCATCGTTTGATTATTCCCCAATTGGCATGCGAGCTTCTAAATTAGTGAAATTGGATGTTTTGTTAAATTCGCAATCAGTTGATGCGCTTTCGGCTTTAATTCATGAGAGCAACGCGTATGCCATTGGTAAAAAAATGTGTGAAAAACTGCGTGAGTTAATCCCAAGACAGCAATTTGATATTCCGATACAAGCCGCAATTGGGGCAAAAATCATAGCGCGTGAAACCATAAAAGCGTTGCGTAAAGACGTTACCGCTAAATGTTATGGTGGTGATATTTCACGTAAAAGAAAACTACTGGAAAAACAGAAAAAAGGTAAAAAGCGTATGCGTTTGGTAGGAAATGTAGAAATTCCGCAAGAAGCGTTTATGGCGGTTTTGAAGTTGAATGATTAAGAAGTATTAAGATTTCAGTATTAAGTATTAAGACAAACCCGATGGCGAAAGTTGTTGGGTTTTTTGATTAGAAATAATTTCACTAAATTTGTTACTATGGAAGCAATAAAACTAAATATCAACTTGAATGTAAATCAGTTGGTTGAAGCTGTAAAACAATTATCTCCAAAAGATAAAATGAAAATCAACGACGCAATATGGAATGATGAAATCGAAATTCCAATAGAGCATCAAAAGATTGTCTTAAGTCGTGTTACTAAAGCAGAGTCAGACACAAACAGACTTTTGGATTGGGATAAAGTTTCTAAAAATTTTTAATATTGAGTTATAAATTAAAAATTGATATTGATGCTTTTGCGGATATTCAACAAGCACAAGATTGGTATGAACTTCAATTGAAAGGATTAGGAAAACGTTATACCAATCAGGTAAAAAAGCAAATTAATGCTCTGAAAAAAGATCCCTATATCTTCTCTATAAAATACAAAGAAATTCGCTGCAAGAAAATTGACAAATTTCCATTTATGATTCATTATAAAATTAACGAAGAATTAAAAACGGTATATATTTTTGCAATTTTTCATACTTCTAGAAACCCTGAGATTTGGAATAGAAATAATAAATAAAAGATATGACGGAATTTATCTCTTCATCTCCTCAAACATCCGCATCACATCTTCTACTTTAAAAAGCTGCGTTCCTTCATTCATCGTCGCTGCTGTTCCGCAACAAACTCCCATTTGGATGACTTCTTTTAGCGTTTTGTTTTGAGATAATGCCCAAACCATGCCGCCAACCATGCTATCGCCAGCGCCAACGGTACTTTTCTTATCAACTTTTGGGGCTTTTATAAAATGATATTCATCTTTTGAAACTAAAATGGCACCGTCTGCTCCAAGAGAAACTACGACAATCTTAGAACTTCCTTTTTCAATTAAATCTTTTGCCGCTTTTTCTACTTCGGGGAATTCCAATCGCTCAACGCCAATTAGTTTTGCGAGTTCACCAATATTTGGCTTTATCATATAAACGCCCGTTTCCAGCACTTTTTGCAATGGTTCTCCAGAGGTATCTACAATTACTTTTATGCCCGAAGCTTTGGCTGTTTTGGCTATTTTTTGATAAAAATTGGTTGGTAAACCTTCGTTCAAACTGCCGCTAATGACTAAATATTCGGCATTTAAGGTTGAGACAATTTCGATTATTTTGGCTGTTTCATCATTGTATAATTCATTTCCTGGAAAACCAAATCGGTATTGGGATTGTGTTGAAGTATCAAAAGCGATAAAATTTTCTCGTGTCCAGTTTTTGGTTTTAATAACACTGCTTTCTAACTTTTCTTTTTCAATTAAATCCTCTAACATTTCACCCGAAGAACCACCCGAAGTAAAAATACAAGTAGAACTTCCACCTAATTTTGCAATGGCTTTTGAAACATTAATGCCACCGCCACCAGCATCGTATCTTGGTTTTTCGCAACGAATTTTTTGCTCGGCAACTAGTTTAGCAAAATGAGTGCTTTTGTCTAACGATGGATTAATGGTGAGCGTGACAATGGTTTTTGAGTTCATTATAATTTGATTTTTAACTTAGGTTCTACCACTATTTTAGTGGGTTTTTATGTTTAAAAAATAAGGTTAGATTACAAACCATTAAGAAATTAAGTTTCATTAATCCTTAATTCGCTCAATTCCTTAATGGTTTTATTGCTACTATTTTGCTTTTTTATAATTATTTTCTAATTGGTAAATACCCACAAGTTTGGTGGTAAAGCCTTAATTTAAAATAAAGATAAAAAAAAGGTGAAGCTAAAACTCCACCTTTTTCTTACTTTATAATTTTCTTCTATTATCGTCACTTTGGGTGTCAATTAATTTGTTGTATGGATCAACGCCTACTTCGGTTGGTTTTTCGTTGACAATCACAGAAATTGAATTGCTGATTTTGTTGATTTTTACTTTCTTCAAATACAATTCTTTGTCTCTTTTTTTGCCTTTTATGGTTTGCTCATTGAAAACTCCAATTTCAACATAATCTTGAAGTGGATATGACTCAGATGCAAACTTATCTCCTTTTTTGGTGTATGTTAACGTTTTTCCTTTTCCATCTTTAAAAATTCGTTTTCCAGTATCGTCGGCTTTGTATTTTGTTACTTCAAATTCAATGTCAACTTGGTATTTCCCGTTAGGCAATTTTTTAGAAGTGGCTTTACTCACTCTATTATCGTATAACGTGATGGTTTCAAACATATCATTAATTAAATACTGCAAACTATCAGGCGTTGCCGCTTTCAATTCGTTTACGAGTTCGATAGAAGTGGTATAAGGTGCTTCTTGATACGCCACTTTTTTAATATATGTTTTCAGTGCATCGTTCATTTTTTTCTCTCCAATAAAATCACTCAAAGCATAAAGAACCAATGATCCTTTGTTGTAATGTATGTATTGTTGGTTTTCATTGAACATCAACGGTTGTTCTTTGTCACTTTCAAAAGTTCTTCCCATCAAATATTTATCTAAAGCATCTTTCAAAAATTTACGCATTTGCGATTTTCCATAGGTATGTTCTAACACTTTCAGCGAACTATATTCCGAAAGACTTTCAGATAAAAGTGTTGCGCCTTGCACATTGGCTCCAATCACTTGATGTGCCCACCATTGATGTGCCACCTCGTGAGATGTTACCGAAAACGGATAATCTACAGCATCTGGGTTTTCATCATCTACATCGGCTATAAATCCTATGGCTTCAGAAAATGGAATGGTATTGGCAAACGATTGTGCAAATCCACCACCAGTTTTTGGAAACTCTATAATTCGAACTTGTTTGTGCTGGTATGGACTAAAATTGACTGTATAATAATCTAAGGATTTTTTTACCGCAGCAATCATTCTGTCCACATTGAATTCATGTCCTTTGTGGTAATAAATTTCGATGTTTACATTTTTCCATTTGTCTTTTTTCACTTCATATTTAGCCGAGTTGAAAGCATAAAAATTTAACATGGGTCTATCCATTTTATAATGAAAATAGTTTCTGCCGTCTTTTGTCCACTTTTTAGTCAAATAACCCGGAGCAATGGCGGTTTGATCGCCAGCTGTACTTACTGTAGTTTCAAACGTAATCCAGTCAGAGTCACTACTTATGTACGTATTTCTTCTCGCGATACTATCCAAAGGGGAAGCCATTCGGTCTTTTGGTTTTAAACCATATTTTTTTCTAACATCATCATCGGTTAGTTCACCTTGTTCAGAATAACCAATAGAGGGAAACATCGAATTATTCAAGAACGTTCCGTTATAAATAACAGGAGAATTGTTATTAAAAAAATCATTTGGTTTGTTTTTTACTGTAAAACTCATCTGAATAGAATCGCCAGGCAGTAATGGTTTTTCTAATCGATAGATATCAAAATTCATTACGGTATCTTTCGAAACTAATTTTGTTTTTACTTTAAATGTTACTTTAGTTTCTTCGCCATGATTTACAAAAATAGAATCAATAGTTTCCGATGTTTTATTCTTTAAAGTATAGGTTCCATTAGCAATAAAGTTGCGCTCTTCTGGGAATAAATCCATGTCAACTTTAACGTCCGTAATTCGGGGCTGGGCTTTGTTTTCATATTTTTTATATTTCTTTTCCCACTGCACCATTTCTTCCTCTATTTCCTTACCCGTTTTATTTTCGTTGGCAATATTATCTTCATAATAAATAGCACTTCCAATTCCGATAAAAGCGAATAAGAAAAGCAACATAGGAATTAGAATCTGTTTTTTCAATCGGATAATTGAATCAACAAAACGTGCTTTTACAGATTGTCCTAATCCTCTTGTCCAAAACAACAGTGATAATGTAAACAAAACAAACCCTAAAGCCAACCAATAAAATTTATACAAATAGTAATATTTCAACCCATGTCCGTAGCCATTCATGTCGGAATAATCAAAACCTGGGTCGCTGTTAAACTGATAAATTTGTTGTTCTATTCCAATCTCTGGAAAGAAATTCAATCCGATAGAAAGCAATAACAAGACAAAGAATCCTAATAAATAATTCTTGAAAAGCGTTTGAATAAAAATGGATAAAAATGCCCAAATGATATAGTTAATTAAAACCACACCATACAATTCCAACAAATAATGGTCAATTTCAAAATTATAATATCCTCTGTAAATTTGGAACAAAATCCCCGATATCATTATTACTGATAACAAGACAATTTGCATTTTTACAATAGCTATAAACTTTGAAGCTAATAAAACCCAATTGGGTATAGGGGTAACATCTATCAAATGATTCATGCGCGAATTGGCACCACGATGGATTAAAATTCCAGCAAAAAGGAAGGTTAATAAATTAATAAATAATCCAAAAGTTGCTCCAGGAATTTGTAACATTTGCCAAGTTACTGGATACGTTTCTGTTCCAAAAAATTGTCCCGCCGATAACGAAGTGATTAGGATAAACAGCATTCCAACGATAACGATACTGATGAAAACCCAGTTTTTAACAATAAACTTGAAATCGACATTGGACAAACTCCAAGCTGTTTTTAGGTTTTGTTTTGTGGAAAAATCAAAGCCAATTTGAGGAAGATTTATTTTAGTGATTCCACCAAAGTTGTTTTTAGTAACACGTTCGTTGCTTTTGCTTTTTCCTAATGTTAAAGCCGTTTGATTAAAGGAAAAATAGCGATACATTAAACCTAAAATTAAAGTAGAAATACCCAACCAAATAAGCCGATTGTATAGCACCACTCCCGTATATGGCAATAGGTTTTCATTTTTTTCGTAAACCGTCCAGTATTTGGTATAATAATCTAATGCATCTGAGCCAAATGGCTCTAGAAGTGCCACTATGTATCGGTTATCAGCATCTTGAGTGAAGCTACTAATGATGCTTTGAACAAATAAAAGCAAAATAACCGTAATAAATCCAACCGAGATATTCCTAGTGATGGTAACAATTGAAAACACAATGACGCCATAAAAAATTAGATTCGGAATAATAAAAATGAGGTAACTTTGAATGTAAGCGATAAAACGATGAGGTCCCAATAAATCGGGATTAACGCCCGGTAAAAAAGACGCTAAAAAAGCACCCAACCCCACAAATAAAGTGATGATAATTACTACCAACAACGAACTTAAAAACTTGCTCATTAAATAATCCCATTTGGTAAACGGATACGAAAATAAAATGGTGTGCATGTTGTATTTAAAATCACGGTAAACGGAAGCACCAATTATGGAAGGCAATAAGAAATAGATGAAAACTGATAATTCATTAAGCATTCCGTTTAAAGTAATCGGCGAATTGGCCATAGCATTAGAAGAAGTGGTCGTTTTAAAACTATCAAAAATCCCTAAACTACTTCCCATCAACAATAAGGAAAGTCCAAAAAAGATGGCTACATAGATATAAAAAGCGGGGTTTTTCAACCACCTCTTTAACTCGAAGGTAAAAATGGTTCCAAACATGTTATTGATCGTTTTTTAATGCAACAAAATAAACATCCTCTAGCTGTGGTTCGGCGGCAGCAAAACTGTCATTTGGTTTTTCTGTACTGAAAACTCGAATGTTTAACGTATTGTCCTGATTGTAATTGGAAGAAATAATATTGAACTCTTTTTCATTTTCTTCTAATGCTTCTCGAGTGATTACTTTGGTCCAAATTTGTCCTTTTAGTGCTTCGGTTGCGGCTTTTGGTGTGCTGTGACTTAAAATTTTTCCGCCGTTTAAGATGGCCATTTGATGACACAGTTCTTTGACATCATCAACAATATGTGTTGAAAATATTACGGTGTGATTGGTTCCAATTTCTCTTAAAACATTCAAAAAACGATGTCTTTCTGCTGGGTCTAAACCTGCAGTTGGTTCGTCAACAATAATCAATTTTGGGTTGTTCAATAATAACTGTGCAATACCAAAACGCTGTTTCATTCCGCCCGAATATCCACTAACATTTTTCATTCGCACATCATACAAATTGGTCACTTCCAAAACTTTTTTCACGATAGCTTTCCTGTCTTTTTTTGAAGAAATTCCTTTTAATCTTGCAAAATAATCCAATAAATTTTCGGCAGACATGTTGGGATAAACCCCAAATTCTTGTGGTAAATAGCCCAGTACTTTTCTCAAATCCATTTGGTTTTCCAGCACATTGATGCCGTCAAATTCAATAGAACCTGAGTCGGGTTTTTGTAAAGTGGCAATCGTTCGCATTAAACTGGACTTTCCAGCGCCATTCGGGCCCAAAAGACCAAACATTCCAGAACCAATTTCAAGGTTTAAATTATCCAATGCTTTTACGCCATTACTATACGTTTTGCTTAAATTGTTTATTTTCAATTTCATGATATGTTTTTTAGAAGTTTTACAGATTTCTATTTGTAGCTTAAAAATAGCTTTGTTACAAAAAAATGGTTTTTTTTAAAATAATCTAAAAAATAAACACATAGGAGAAACATAGTAAAAAGAATAGTATAGACCAATTCTTGGTTTTACATTGCTTATGAAATACATATGTATAGTGAAACGCCTTGACTAAATTTAAAAACTATGTATCTATGTATTTAATAAATTGAATTGTGCAAAGCGGGTTGAATTTAAAACGTTGTACCTTTGCCTCCTTAAACTTTGGAATAAAATAATCATGCTAGAAGAAAAAAATCCACAACGAACACCCTTATCCCAGTTGGGGGAATTTGGGCTTATAGAACATTTAACTAAAAACTTTGATGTAAAGCAATCCTCAACGCTAAAAAGCATTGGCGATGATGCCGCGGTTTTGGATTTTAAGGATAAAAAGGCAATCGTTTCAACTGATTTGTTGATTGAAGGGGTTCATTTCGATTTGTCCTACATGCCATTACGTCATTTGGGTTATAAAGCCGTAGTGGTGAATGTTTCGGATATTTGTGCGATGAATGCTAGAGCAACTCAAATTACGGTTTCAGTAGCGGTGTCCAATCGTTTTCCGCTGGAAGCTTTGGAAGAATTGTTTGACGGCATTGCCTTAGCGGCCAAATTTTATAATCTCGACGTCATTGGTGGCGATACCACATCTTCTCAAAAAGGAATGGTGATTTCTATCACTGCTATTGGCGAAGCAAATGAAGATGAAATTGTGTATAGAAATGGTGCAAAAGAAGGCGATTTATTAGTAGTTACTGGCGATTTGGGCTCAGCTTATATGGGATTGCAAGTGTTGGAACGCGAAAAGCAAGTGTTTCAGGTTAATCCAAACAATCAACCCGATTTGGATGCGTATTCCTATTTAATAGAGCGTCAGTTAAAACCAGAAGCGCGTCATGACATTCGAATTTTATTAGAAAAGTTAGAAGTTAAACCAACCTCCATGATTGATATTTCGGATGGATTGTCTTCCGAGATTATTCACATTTGCAAACAAAGCAAAGTGGGTTGTAATTTATATGAAGAAAAAATTCCGGTTGATCCTCAACTTATTAATGTGTGTGAAGAATTCAATATCGATAGTACCACCGTTGCCATCAATGGTGGCGAAGACTATGAATTGTTATTTACTATTGGCTTAGATGATTTTGATAAAATCAAAGCCAATCCGAATTTCACGGTTATTGGACACATGGTTCAGGAAAGCGAAGGAACTCATTTAATTACAAGAGCGAATACAAAAATCCCCTTGAAAGCTCGTGGTTGGAATGCTTTGCAAGAATAACGTTAAGATTATTTAAAAATAATGTTAAATAAATTTATTCTATTTGTTGTATCAATATTTTTGAGAAAAAAACATGAGAAAAATAGTATTAGTTGCCTGTGTGCTTTTTGGAATTATGGTTAATGCTCAAGAAGCAAAAAAATATGACTTTGGCAGAAACGAATTAAAAGGAAATGCTTTGGCATTAGTGTTTGGAAGTTTTAATGTTTCCTATGAAAGAATTCTGAGCGAGGAATCTGCTGTTGGGGTTGCCGTTAATTTACCATTTGATAATAAAAATTGGGATATAAATTATACTCTTACAGGATATTACCGCTATTATTTTGGGAAGAAACCAGCCGCTGGATTTTTTGGAGAAGCGTTTGGGATGCTAAATAATGTTGATGATTATGTTTACAATGACGGTACTAATTATTATGAACTCAAAACACTCACCGACTTTGCTCTTGGAATAGGTCTTGGAGGAAAATGGGTTACCAAAAAAGGATTGCTATTGGAAATAAATGGTGGATTAGGGCGAAATCTTTTTAACAATCAGTATGATGATAGGGATTTTGAGCTCATTGGAAGATTGGGGATTTCTGTAGGGTATAGATTTTAAAAGGGACAAAATAAAAAGCCGCCTCATTTTTTTTGAGACGGCTTTCCCCTTTATTTTATTTTGTAAACCATGTCGTAGTCTTTTTTGGTACCGCTTTGGTGTTTACAACTACTTACCCTGAAATCAGGCTGCTCAATTAGTCAATGGGGTAAACAAGGCAGCTACGGTCTCCCGCATAATCGTTAAATAACCCCTTTATCTTTTGCCATGGTTATTAAATCATTATCATTTCCGTCGATTACCTCGAGGACTTCTATGATATTTAATTTGCGTTTTTCAATGGCATTAATGGAAAGTGGAATATACTTTGGTAAATCTTTTGTTTTTACGCCTTTTGATAAATGAAATAATATTTGTTTGTCAAAAACATCCAATTCGATGTTGTTATATTGAGCTTGTCCAACGAGTTTTATAACGGTTTGACTGTAATAACTTTCATTTTTAATGATTTTATCAAAAGCAAACAACAATTCATCAAATGTTAAATCGTTTTTGATAATTAATCCACTAGGATTGATGTTTTTGATAATATTATTTATTTTCAATAACTCGGTATGCATGGTCAAAAGTATAATTTTACACTCAGGCATTTCAGTTTTTATTAGCATGGCCAAATCTTCACCTGAGTAAATCCCTTTTTCGGCATATTCGGGCATGCTGATATCAAAAAAAGCAATATCAAACGGCACAGTAGCTTCTACAATGTGTTCATAACCAGCGATGCAATTGCCTGCTTGGGTTACATTAAATTTTTGTCCTTGCTGACTGTATTTATTAATGGCGTTTTTATAAGCTTCAATAATAAATGGATGATCATCTACAATTAAAATGTTCATTAGGTCTTTCATGCTTGTGCTTCAATTATTTGTTTAGTTTCTATTGGAATGGTAATTACTATTTGAGTACCTTTATCTTTTTCTGAAGTGATGTCAATAGTTCCTTGACATTCGTGCGTTCTTGAAATCATGTTTTGCACGCCAATACCTTTGCTTTTTTTGTTGACATCAAAACCTATTCCGTCGTCTTTTATTTTTAAACATACCTTTTCTTCATCGGCTTTTATTTCTATAGCAATATTTTTTGCGTTGGCATATTTATTAATGTTTTGCAGTCCTTCTTGCAATATTCGGTACATATTTATTTTAATAGAGTTGTTTATTTTATCCCAATTAATATGGGCGTCAATAGTATATGTCAAATTAACTTGATAGGAAGCTTGCTGTTCTTCTAATAAATTGTGTACCAAGGAAACAAAGTTATTGATTAATTCTTGTTTTTCTCTGTTTAAATCATGAGATATTTCACGAATGTCTTGTTCTATGGTTTTTAATTCATTTAACAATTCCAACCTACGGGTGACAGTGTCTTCATCGTTTTTTTTATTCAAGCTATCCAGGTTCATTCGCAAGCCAAACATTCTGCCCAGTACGCCATCGTGTAAATCTTTTGCTAATCGTTTTTTTTCTTTGTTTCTGCTTTCATCAATAATAGCTTGTTGCGACATCATGAGATTGAAAATCTCTTCGTTGGCTTTTTGTTGGGCTTGTTTGTATAACAATTCTCGAGTTCTTGTTCGTTGTGCTCGTACTATGAATAATAATGATGCTAGGATAACAGTAAAAATAAAAACGTACAGCAGGTTGCGGTTGCGGTCTTCGAGGACGTCATTTTCTTGGATGATTTCTTGTGTGCCGAGTTGAATACGTGCGAAACGATCTTTAGAATTTCTTTCTGCAATCTGCAGACTATCGGATATTCTGAGATAATCTTCAGAATATTTTGCGGCATTTTTATTATCTACTACAGAAGCTTGCTTTAAAGAAAATAATAAGTCTATTGGGGTTTTTTCTCTTTTTGCAACTTCTAAAGCTAAATTTGCATACTTCAACGCCTCATTCTTTTGTTTTATTTTGTCGTAGTATTCCGAAAGATGAATATAGCTTGTTATAATAGCAGAATTATCATTCAAGATTTCTCTAATTTTAAGAGATTCAATAAACAAATTAGACAGCCCTTTAAAATCATTAATTTGAAGTTTTGAATAAGCTAAATTGTCAATAATATTGGAATATGCTTCTGGGTAATCTTGTTTTAAATTATTGTCTTTTAGAGATTTATTAAAGTAAGAAATAGCTTTTTTATGATCTTTAAGATTTTGATAAACTAAACCAATATTACTTAAACAAACAGATTCTTGGAAATTATCCGAATAATTGTTTTCTTTTGCAATGTTTAAAGCATCATTAAAATAATTGATTGCTTTTGAGTACTCTTTAAGTTGATTAGAATTTAAGCCTAGTTGAATTAATACTGAATATTTTTTTTTTGAATCATTAATTTTTTTTAGTACCCCTAATGATTTAGAAAGAGATAAATCTGCACCAAGATTATCGTTTGCATTAAATTGAATTAATCCTTTTTTTAACATGATAGTTGAATAACCATCATAGTCATTAATTTGATAATATATTTTTTCGGCTTTAGTATAAAAATAAAAAGAACTGTCAGGTTGCTTTACCTGATAATAATAATTTCCAAATGACCTGTAGGATTTTGCTAAACTTATCACATCTTTAGCCGACATAGAATTTTTCAATAATATTTCAGCTGCATTCTTATAATGAGACCACTCTTGCGTTTCAAAATATTTTGAAATAATATCAAAATTTAATTCTCTAGTTTTTAAAGAGTTTTCAGAATTTTTTACAATAGTTGTTGCTTTGTCAAGTATTTTAACTTTTTCAATGTTTTTTATATCTGAACTTTCAATTTTTTTGAGGTAATAACTTATGCTGTCCGTAGGACTTAAATAATTTTCAGACGGTTTTTCACTATCCTTTGAACAGGATACTAAAAATAGCAAATAAGCAAATATGAAGTATTTTGTTTTCAATTAGTAAACGAAGATAAAAAACAAATATATTCAAAAAAAAAGCTATCTTTTACAGATAGCTTAAAATATTTTAATTTTAAATTCATTTATTGAGTATTACCTACTCCTCTATCACTAGTTCCTTTTCCACCAATTTCAAATTGGGTATTACCTACTCCTCTATCACTAGTTCCTTTTCCACCAATTTCAAATTGGGTATTACCTACTCCTCTATCACTAGTTCCTTTTCCACCAATTTCATTAGGTGTAGTAAATGAAGTCACTATTAACATTAAAGCTAATAATCCGAATGTTGTTGCTAATTTTTTCATAATTGAGACTTTTTATTTTTTGTGTTTTTTTTACGTTTCTAATGTGTGTATCACGCAATTCATTTAAGAATGTGGATATTATCACGATGTAAAACTAAATAGGATGTGTTTGTCAATCTCTATGATTGAAGGTGTTTATGGTAGAATGCTATCGTTTGATAGTGAATGATAGCCAAATCGTGGTGGATGGTTTTTGCGATTTTGCCGTTTTTTGTGGATAATGGGCAAAATTTGTTGATAACTATGGGTTTAAATCTCCAAATAATTGCCTCCCGCAATACGAGCAATAATTAATTCTACATTCTCTTTATAGGATTTGGAGAAGGGAAGTTTGGTGGTAGAATTTTTGATATAGCAAACGGTATTTCCGGTATGAATTCTCGAAACCTGATTTACATTAATTATATAACTGTTGTGAATGCGTAAAAATTGCAATTGTGGCAGCACGGCTTCAAAATGTTTCAGCGTTTTGAATGCCGTTATCATTTCGCCATTGTTCAAATGAATGTCGGTGGAGTTATTGTCGGCTTCAAAATAGAGGACATCATTTGAGTCGATGTACCGATAATCACCATAGGATTTAACACAAATAATTAGCGACTGTTCTTTTTGAAATACAATAGGTTTTTCAGAAGTTGGGATAGTTTTTAGTTGCGCATCCTTTTCTGTTTCTAATTCTGCAACTACTGTTTCGTCCAAAACTTCAAAAGTAGCTACAGGATTTTTGGCTTCCAAGTGTGGCAAGTTTGATTTAATGGCTCTGTCAAATTTCAAAATGGCTTTTCTGAAATCATTAATATCTAGTGGTTTTAATAGATAATCAATGACTTCATATTTTAGAGCGTCATAAGCCAAGTCTTTTTTGCTGGAAGTAATGATGATTTTAGGAACTACAGGCAAATAGCGATACAATTCATTAATCAAGCTCAAGGAAAGTTTACTTTTTTTATCCGATGGATCTATTTCTAGAAAAACAAGATGCGGCTGATGTTCTAGGATGAGGTTTACACCATCATCATAATTATTGGCGGATGCCAAATACGATAAATTACGAAAACGCTCCGCAATGGCCTGAGTTTTCTCGCCATCGTCTTGATTGTCATCAATAATTATAAAAGTGTGGCTCATCTTGCTTTTCCGTTGATTTAGGGAAAGCATTGGTAGGTGAATTAACGAGTAGTTTGGGAAAACTTTTTTATTTGGTTAAAGATTTTAAAAATTAACCACAAAAATAGAAACGATTAAAAGTTTGGATTTTCGTTATTGCGAAAATAGAATATCAATACTTGTTTTTTGTAAAATGTTAATACAAATATGAATCCTGTTAATATGTGCTTTTTAATTTAAGTACATACTTACAAAAGTATACGCCCTAATTTATTTATGTTAAATAAACCTGAGTTTTTTCACGCGCTATATTTTGTATTATATTTGAGAAAAAAATTATTGTTATGAAAAAAATTATTATTGTTTTGTCCTTGTTTCTTTATTCAAGTCTAGGTTTTGCTCAAGACGTACTCACAAAAAAGAACGGCGAAGATATTTTGGCTAAAGTACTCGAAGTAAACACTACAGAAATAAAGTATAAGAAATCTGAAAATCCAAATGGCCCTACTTTTACTATTTTAAAATCGGAGGTCTTATTAATTCGCTATGAAAACGGAACTAAAGATGTTTTTAATGAACCACAAAAGGTATCGTCGCAGCCCGAGTCTGTTAATGAAAACCCTGTTTCTTTTAAAAAAAATGAAATAAAAGGAAATGCATTGGCCTTGATTTTAGGGAGTTTAGCGGTTACTTATGAGCGCATTTTAAATGAGGAGTCGGCTGTTGGTTTTGCACTTACTGTACCCGCTAATAATTATGTTTTTGATATTAATTATACAGCAACTGCATATTATCGTTATTATTTTGGAGAGAAGCCGGCTGCCGGATTTTTTGGTGAAGCATTTGGTATGTTAAATAGTGTTGACGATTATGTTTATGATGACAATTATAGCTATGGCTACGAAAGAAAAGACTTGACCGATTTTGCTATAGGTGTAGGTCTTGGTGGAAAATGGGTAACTAAGAAAGGATTGGTTTTAGAATTGAATGCTGGTATTGGGCGCAATTTGTTTAATGGCCAATTTGATCGCGATTTTACTATTATAGGAAGAGGTGGTGTTAGTATTGGTTACCGATTTTAAAATGGTGTTCCTAAAAAGCATTTTTTTAAAATTGAAATAAAAAATCAAGGTGTATGAAAAAGAGTATTTTTTTTATCTTGTTTTTATTTTCAAACATAGGTTTTGCACAAGACTTATTGACTAAAAAGAACGGCGAAGATATTTCAGCCCAAGTTCTTGAAGTAACTATTACAGAAATAAAGTATAAAAAATATGATGATTTAAACGGTCCTATTTTCACGATATTGAAATCGGAGGTTTTACTCATTCGCTATGAGAACGGGACTAAAGATATTTTTGCTGGTGATGAAAAAATCGGAAGTAATCTTTTTTTAAATGACAATCCTTTTGCTCAAGGACAATCAGATGCTTTACAATATTATAAAGAATATAAAGCCGCTAGTACTGGCACGTTGATTACTAGTCTTTTTTCACCTTTTTTAGGTCTTGTTCCTGCTATAGTGACTTCTTCAACACCTCCGAAAGAAATAAATTTAGATTATCCGAACAAAACTTTTTTGAGCAATCCTGAGTATGTGAATGGATATACTACCAAAGCTAAAAAAATAAAGCAGGATAAAGTATGGACTAATTACGCTATTGGTTCTGGCACTTGGTTAGTAGTAGCGACTTTATTAATTGCTGTTTTTACATCAGGTTTCTAAAGAATAGCATTTTATGTTTGGTTACATCAGTTTAAAAAAAAAAAAACGGGACTAAAATTTTAGTACCCGTTTGTATTTTTATAGAATTAAGAAACGTTACAAAGTTCGCATTAACCAATTTTTAACTGAAACTTCAGTAGTTATTATATCGCTAAGTTCGGTAATTTTTACGCGGTCTTGTTTCATAGAATCTCGATGGCGAATGGTTACCGTTTCATCTTCCAAAGTTTGGTGATCCACCGTAATACAAAAGGGTGTTCCCAGTGCATCTTGTCTGCGGTAACGTCTTCCTACGGCATCTTTTTCGTCATAGCTTACATTGAAATCCCATTTCAAATCGTCGATGATGCTTTGGGCTACTTCTGGCAAACCGTCTTTTTTAACCAAGGGTAAAACAGCCGCTTTGGTTGGTGCTAAAACAGAAGGCAAACGCAAAACGGTACGTGTCGAGCCATCTTCCAAGGTTTCTTCTTGTAAAGCTGTGGCAAAAACCGCTAAGAACATTCTGTCTAATCCAACGGAAGTTTCTACTACGTAAGGAACATAATTGGAATTGGTTTCGGTATCAAAATATTGTAATTTTTTACCTGAATATTGTTCGTGTGCTTTTAAATCAAAGTCGGTTCTCGAGTGAATTCCTTCCAATTCTTTGAATCCAAAAGGAAAATTGAACTCAATATCAGCAGCAGCATTGGCATAATGGGCTAATTTTTCATGGTCGTGGAAACGGTAGTTTGCTGCTCCTAAACCTAAGGATAGATGCCAATTTAAACGAGTGGTTTTCCAGTAGTCGTACCATTTCATTTCTTCGCCCGGTTTTACAAAAAACTGCATTTCCATTTGTTCAAACTCACGCATACGGAAAATAAATTGTCTGGCAACAATCTCGTTTCTAAATGCTTTTCCAGTTTGTGCAATTCCAAAAGGAATTTTCATTCTCCCTGTTTTTTGAACGTTTAAGAAATTGACAAAAATTCCTTGTGCGGTTTCTGGGCGCAAGTACAAATCCATGGCGGTATCAGCAGAAGCGCCGAGTTTAGTACCAAACATTAGGTTGAATTGACGTACTTCGGTCCAGTTTCTTGAACCGGTTTCTGGGTCGGCAATTTCTAGTTCTTCGATTAGTGCTTTTACGTCTTCTAAATCGCCAGTGCCAAGGGAACGTCCCATTCGTTCTAGAATTTCTCTTTCTTTAGAAAGGTATTCCATCACACGTGGGTTGGTGGTTTTGTATTGTTCTTCGTCAAAAGAGTCGCCAAAGCGTTCTTTTGCTTTTTCGATTGCTGCCTTGGCTTTCAGGTTTAATTTTTCGGCATAATCCTCAATTAAAACATCGGCGCGGTATCTTTTTTTAGAGTCTTTGTTGTCTATCAATGGGTCGTTAAATGCATCAACGTGTCCGGAAGCTTTCCAGGTGGTGGGATGCATCAAGATTGCGGCATCGAGCCCAACAATGTTTTCGTGCATTTGCACCATGGCTTTCCACCAATATTCTCTAATGTTTTTCTTTAATTCTACTCCGTTTTGCGCATAATCATAGACTGCGCTCAACCCATCGTAAATTTCGCTTGACGGAAAAATAAATCCGTACTCTTTTGCATGCGAAACTACGTTCTTAAATAAATCTTCTTGTTTTGCCATAGTGGTGCAAAAATATAAAAAGGGAATGTAAAAAAATCAATTATAAACGATTAGAATATAATTTTTTTATAATTTTATGTAAGAAAATCTCTTTTCCATGCTACAACATCTTATAAATTTATTTTTTCCTAAATCATGCGCTGGGTGTCATTCGGTGTTATTGAGTGATGAAAATGTTATTTGTACGTTGTGTCGGCACGAAGTACTATTTTAATTTTCCATCAATACTAAAAAAAACTTTGTTGAACTAATAAATAAAGGTTTGGCAGCTCTATTGCTACCAGACCATATTTAAATGAAGTATTTATTGAAAAATTTAAAAGAATGAAAAATTAAGAAAACACAACCAATAATTATCAGATTTCTTTTTATTCTGAGCATTGGCATTAAATCTTTAAAGAACCAATAAAGAAAAATCCATAAAGCCAAACGCATAGGGAAATACCAAAGAAATGTATTTAAATTTTTCCAAGGTTTGAAGCAAGATCTATCATAAAGAATGATACTTAATTCAAAAATGATAGGGCTTATAACAATTATTAATAAAATTAATTTATCAAAATTAAAAAACTTGTTTGCAAATTTAAATAGAATATAAAAACTCAAAATAACAAATAAAAACAATATAACTTCAAATAAACTTCTAGCTTGCATATTCAATAATACATTATCTTTCGGAATAGGTAATTTTAAGTATCTATATACATAACCTCCTTTAATGATTGAATACCATTTAAAATAATAAAGAAAAATTGACGTAAAAATTACAATTGAAACATTCTTAATGAAGTTCATCTAATAGTTGGTCTTTAGTTTTATTTTTAATTGAATTGATGTCGTTTTCTAAATCAGTCAGGATGTATTGATAATCTTCATTACTTGAAATCAGTTTTAAATCAGCAACTATCGCAAATATATCGTTTTTTAAACTTTCTGTAATAATAATTTGATTACATAGCTAAGCTAAGAGTTCTTTTTTGTGAAGCACTTTTAAGGAACTCTTTTTAGAGTTGGGGGAATTTAAAAATGATTTAAAACTCAAAAGAATGTATTTTTTTATAATTTTATCATTGCTATCCGATAAAAATTCAATGTAAGACTTTTTACTAAAAATTATTTAACTCGCAAAGGCGCTAAGTTGCAATATACAGTAAATTTTCTTTGCGCTTTTGTTCCCGAAGCTTCGGGATTGCGAGAAATACTCAAAATTAGTAAAAGCTAATTATAATTTCATAAAACGCAATAAAATCAATGTTTGGCATGATATTTAAAAAGTTTTATCGGATATCAATGTAATTTTATATAAGAAAATCACTTTTTCATGCTACAACATCTTATAAATTTATTTTTTCCTAAATCATGCGCTGGGTGTCATTCGGTGTTATTGAGTGATGAAAATGTTATTTGTACGTTGTGTCGGCACGAAATTCCGTTGACCCATCATCATAAAATGGAGAGTAACGAAGTGGTTCAAAAGTTTTATGGCAGAATACCGTTGGAGTTTGGCGCATCCTTATTTTATTTTCACAAAAAAGGCATTGTTCAAGAAATGATGCACAAACTAAAGTATAAAGGACACGAGGAAATCAGTGAAATGATTGGCAATTGGTATGCAGAAGAGTTGAAACATTTGGCACAAATCAAAGCTATTGATTATATCATTCCTGTTCCGTTGCACAAAAGGCGTTTGCGAGAACGCGGTTATAATCAAGTAGAAGGTTTTGGCAAAGCTTTGTCTGAAAACTTGGGAATTCCTTATGAAGACAGGGTTTTACACCGAAAAGTGTATACTAAAACGCAAACCAAAAAAAATCTTTTGGGACGAACAGAACTAGGAGAAACTATTTTTGATGTTACGTTTGCAGAAAACCATCATGGTAAACATTTTTTGCTGATTGACGATGTGATTACGACAGGTTCCACACTCGAAGTTTGTAGCAGAGCATTATTGAAAATCCCCGATGCCAAAATCAGTATTGTTTGCATGGCGATGTCGCATAGTTAATATGTTAAGTTTCCTCTAAAACATTTCATTCAGTCTAAATATAATTGTTATTTTGTGCATTGAAAAAACAGCGCCATGCCCAAAACTATTTTCAAGTTACTTTCAATCTTTTTGATTTTACTATTTGCCAGTTGTGCCAAGCGCGGTTCCATTACTGGTGGAGCTAAAGACACGATTGCTCCCGTTTTAACGGCTAGTTTTCCAAAAAACTTTTCGACAAATTTCAAAGGAAAAGAAATCAAATTGGTTTTTGACGAATATGTAAAGTTGAAAAATCTCAATAAACAACTGATTGTTTCGCCACCGTTTGACAAGCAACCCGAAGTTTTACCTTTAAATGCGAGTAAAGTTTTGACGATTAAAATCAAAGACACTTTATTGCCAAACACAACGTATAGCTTCAATTTTGGTCAAAGTATCGAAGATAATAATGAAGGAAATCCGTATCAGCAATTCAAATATGTGTTTTCAACCGGAAGTTATATTGATTCTTTGTCCATAAACGTAAAAGTGAAAGATGCTTTGGAGAAAAAAACGGATAATTTTGTTTCGGTCATGTTGTATGAAATCAACGAAAAGTTTAATGACTCTACTATTTATAAGGAATCACCACGATATGTAACCAATACGTTGGATAGTTTGGAAGTAGTCAAAATTGAAAACATCAAAGCCGGAAAATACCTTTTAGTAGCGTTGAAAGATAACGGAAACAATAAATTCAATCCAAAACTTGATAAAATCGGATTTCAAAAGCACTATATTTCTGTACCAAACGACACCATTTTTGAAGTGGAATTATTCAAAGAAGTGTTGCCGTTCAAAGCAATAAAACCAGCTCAAGCTTCCAAAAACAGACTGTTAATGGGTTATGAAGGACACCCAAAAGATGTTAAAATAACGGTTAAAAACGGTTCAGCAATTATGCCTTCTATAGTTACGCAAATGCCCAAAAAAGATTCGCTTCAAATTTGGTTTAAACCTATCAAAGCAGATTCGCTTTACGTTTCGGTTCAAAAAGAAAGTTATAAGAAGGAGTTTACCGTGAAAATTAAAGACCAAAAAAAAGATACCCTTTCAATAAGTCCAGAATATAGTGGCAATCTTCCGTTGAGAGAAAAGTTTGCATTGAATAGTTCCATTCCGTTAGTAAAGATTGACAAATCAAAAATTAGTGTTAGAAATAAAGATTCTCTTGCGGTAGATTTCAACACCGAATATGATGATTTTAATCAAAAGTTGTATTTGGATTTTAAAAGAGACGAGTTGGAAAAGTATCAAATTCAATTATTACCGGGTGCTTTGACCAACATTTATGAAAACGTTAATGACACTCTAAAGTATAATGTTGCCACAAAAAACAGTTCCGATTATGGTAATTTAAAAGTCATTTTGGAAAACGTGAAAAAGTTTCCAGTTATTATTGAACTTACCGATAAAGACGGAAAAGTTAAAGCAACAGAATATACAGAAAACAACAATGTCGTTGAGTTTATAGCTTTGGAACCTAACAAATATACACTTCGAATAATTTATGATGACAACAAAAATGGCTTTTGGGACACGGGAAGTTTTATGGAAAAACGCCAAACGGAAGAGGTGATTTATTTTCCAAAAGAAATTGACGTTCGGTCCAACTGGGATGTGGAACAACCGTTTAATTTAGGAAAATAGTACTAATTAACATTAAGAAATTAAGACGGTAAGATTTCATTAAGTCTTAATTTACTTAATTTTTATATTAACTTAATGGTGAAAAACAATAGCCAAATTCTATTGCAAAATAAATTTGTCTCTATCATCCAGAAAGGCCAATTTACTTCGGGTTTGTAAGAGCTTTGCTTTATTCAATTCTACTATAAAAACCGCATCTGCTTCTTGTGGTTCTAAAACATATTCACCTAAAAAATCAATCACTTGTGTATGCCCAATATATTCATGGTGGTTATGGTCTTTTCCTATGCGATTAACTCCAATGGTATAACACATATTCTCAACGGAACGTGCCTTTAATAAAATATCCCAAGCATTCACGCGAGGTTTTGGCCAATTAGCAACATAAAGCAAGACATCATAATTCTCTACATTTCTTGAAAAAACGGGAAAACGTAAATCATAACAAATGAGTGGGCAGATTTTATACCCTTTATATTCTAGAACCAATTTTTCTTTTCCGGCAGCATAAAACTCATTTTCTCCAGCCAATGAAAACAAATGCTTTTTGTCATACGTTTTTATTTCCCCTGTTGGAAAAACAAACACCAAACGATTGTAAAATTTTCCGTTTTCTTCGATTACTAAACTGCCTGTGATAGCAGCGTTTTTGGCTTTCGCCAGATGTTGAAGCCATAAAACTGTTTCTCCGTTCATGGTTTCGGCAACGGCTTTTGGATTCATCGTAAAACCAGACGAAAACATTTCGGGCAAGATAATCAAATCGACGTCTTCCATAAAACCAGTGATTTTTTGTGCCAAATGACTTCGGTTTTCGGTTGGGTTTTCCCAAATTAGGGATGTTTGTATTAGGGCAATTTTCATTTTTTTATGTTTGATAAACCCTGTCAGAGTTCAAAACTCTGACAGGGTTGAAAGTTTTATTTAATAGTGATTTCATCAATAAAGATAAAAGCATCACCACCAAATCCTTGATGCCATTCGGGTAGTTTTCCAAAGTTGATTGCTTTGACTTTTACATATCGAGCATTTATGGGTTTTGAAGTGAAGCTGAAATCTTTAATACTGTTTTCTTCTTGCTTTGGATTGACGTCATTAGTAACTGAACCAACCAACGTAAAATTGACATTATCAATTGAAGTGAAATATTCCACTTTTGTTGGCATCAATATCCAGGAACGTTGATCTTGCAAGTAATTGGAATGAATTTCGGAAAAAGTTTTGGGCTCCTGCAAATCGACAATGGCTTCAAAATCCTGACTTTGATACCCTTGCCAATCGCCTTTACGCCAGTTTGTTGTGCCAAAAATTCCATCTAGTAAACCGTCATTTCCACCAGCATGGTATTGTGGATTGTACTTGGATTTAATTTCGATGGTGTAATTGTTTGGTTTTTTGAAAAAGGTTGCAAAAACTTCTTTACTTCTCTCAGTATGACTGTTTATGATTTGAGCGTATACAGTACAAGATTTATCTATCTCTATTGGATTTACATATCTTTGTTTATCGTGCTCAAAACTTGTATGATAATAAATAGGCATGTTGCTATTTGAAATCAATTCTACTTTCATTTTGTCCTTAAACGATTTACTTTCGGCGTGAATTACTGGAACTGGAGTAATCTTTTTTACATCCGATTCTAACATTCCAACTACTGCAACTACTTCATCGTCTGAATCTTCATCAAAATAAACCAAATCTATATCTTCTGAATTTTTTGTGATGACTTTGGTTTGTTTACTTTCAAAATTTACTTTTATTTTATCATAAAATGGAATTGATGTACTCCAAGAAACCTCTCCTGGCGTTACTGGATAAATCCCCATCGCACTCAAAACATACCAAGCACTCATTTGGCCGCAGTCTTCGTTGCCAATTAATCCGTCGGGGGTGTTTTTGTAGAAATTGTTTAAAATATAATGCACTTTTTCGGTTGTTTTTTCGGGTTTTCCAATGTAGTTGTACAAATACGCCATGTGATGACTGGGTTCATTTCCATGCGCATATTGACCAATTAATCCGGTAACATCTACTTGTTCTCTTCCTGTAGTTTTACTTTCAGAGTTGAACATTTCGTCTAGCTTGGCTTCAAATCTATCGTTTCCGCCATACGCTTCGATCATTCCGGGAATATCTTGTGGCACAAAAAAGGAATATTGCCACGAATTCCCTTCGGTAAAATTATTGTTGATTTCTCTCGGATCAAACGGTTTGTCCCAACCTCCATTTTTCTTGGGTCGCATAAAACCAGTTTTCCAATCGAAGATATTTTTCCAATTTTGAGAACGTTGCATGAAATAGTCGTACTCTTCTGTTTTGTTTAAAATGTGAGCCATTTGAGCAATGCACCAATCATCATAAGCATATTCCAAGGTTTTAGAAACACTTTCGTGCTCGTCATCCATCGAAATAAATCCGTTTTTTTTGTAAGCATCCAATCCCAAATGATCTAACATCGCACTATGCTTTGCTGCTTCAAATGCTTTTTCAAAATCAAAACCCGTAATTCCTTTTGCCATAGCATCAGCCATTACTGATACGGAATGATATCCAATCATACAATCGGTTTCGTTGGAAGCTAATTCCCAAACGGGTAATCTTCCGCCTTGTTCGTATTGTTTTAGAAATGTATTGATGAAATCGGCAGTACGTTTTTTTTCGATTATAGTATAAAGTGGATGCGCTGCTCTAAACGTATCCCAAAGTGAGAACACCGAATAATAATCAAAACCTTCAGCTTGGTGAATTTTGTTGTCTCTCCCACGATATTTTCCGTCAATGTCTTGAGCAATATTGGGCTGCACCATGGTGTGGTATAAAGCGGTGTAGAAAATAACTAACTTATCTTTATCAGACTCTGTTACTTCAATTTTTGATAATTGTTTGTTCCAAAGTTGTTCGGCTTCTTTTTTGACTTTTTCAAAATCCCAATGTTTGATTTCGGAACTATTTAATCTTGCACCTTCATAACTTGTTGGCGAAAGTGACACTTTTACCAGAATTTTTTCGCCTTTTTTGACTTGTTTGGAAAAACTCATTCCAGAAATTTCTAGTATTTCTGAATTTGATTTGTTCATTTTTGAAACTTTCATCGGGACATTAAACTCAATTCGAGCATACACATATTGATTCCTCGCCCAAGCTTCACTTCTTCGTAAAACCTCAATAGTTTTATCATCAATTACTCGAATTTGACCTTCTAGTAATTTGTCTCTATGATTTAAGTCTAAAATAATATTGGCCAAACCGCTTTCATTAAATGTATATTCATGAAAACCAACTCGAGTTGATGTGGTTAAACGCACATCGATATTGTGTTTATCTAATTTTACGCTATAAAATCCGGCGGAAGCTTTTTCGTTTTGATGTGAAAATGTAGAAGAATAGATTTTGTTATTTAATGACGGTTCGCCGATAGTTGGCATTAACATAATATCGCCATAATCAGAAACTCCAGTTCCGTTCAAATGCGTATGTGAAAATCCGTAAATCGTTTTATCAGAATAATGATAACCCGAACAGCCATCCCAACTTCCATCAATCCGAGTATCGGGAGACAATTGCACCATTCCAAATGGAACAGTTGCGCCAGGATATGTGTGGCCATGACTGCCAGTTCCAATAAATGGATTGACGTATTGATGGAAGTTTTGGCTTAAAGCTAAAATAGAGAAGAAAAGAAATAGAAATGAAAGTGACTTTTTCATTGAGTCGTTTTGTTTATTTCAAAGATAAAAAAAATGCATCCAAATAAATGAATGCATTCTATTATTAAACCTCATAGGTTTTCAAAACCTATGAGGTTTGTATTTTATTTTAAACTCGCTACTAAATATTCTCTATTCATACGAGCGATATTTTCTAATGAAATTCCTTTAGGACATTCTACTTCGCAAGCACCAGTATTGGTACAGTTACCAAACCCTTCTTCGTCCATTTGACGTACCATATTTAAAACACGTTGTGTGGCTTCCACTTTTCCTTGCGGTAATAACGCATATTGTGAAACTTTTGCACCTACGAATAGCATAGCCGAACCGTTTTTACAACTGGCAACACACGCTCCACAACCTATACAAGCCGCAGCCATAAATGCTTTATCAGCATCCTCTTTTGGTATTGGAGTAGCATTAGCATCGATGGTTCTTCCTGAAGTATTTACAGAAACAAAACCGCCAGCTTGCTGGATTCTATCAAAAGCACTCCTGTCCACTACTAAATCTTTTACAACTGGAAAAGCTTTACTTCGCCATGGCTCAATAAAAATGGTATCGCCATCATTGAATTTACGCATGTGTAATTGACAAGTTGTTGTTCCTGTATCTGGTCCATGAGCACGGCCATTGATGTACAGTGAACACATGCCACAAATACCTTCGCGACAATCGTGGTCGAAAGCCACAGGTTCTTGTTTTTCATTGATTAATTGTTCGTTCAATTGGTCTAACATTTCTAAAAACGAACTGTCAGTAGAAACATTATCCAGTTTATAATCTACAATTTTACCTTTGTCTTTAGCGTTTTTTTGACGCCAAATTTTAAGTTTAATATTGATGTTTTTTCCGGTAGCCATAATTTTAATTTTTTGAGTGAAATTAGTAAAGAGTAATTGGTGATTAGCACTTTTTGACTATTTACTAATTGCTATTCACTTGTTACTATTTATAATTTCTTGCCGCAATTTTAATAAACTCATACTTCAATTCTTCTTTATGAAGAACTTCTTGGCTGATATCATTGCCTTTATATTCCCATGCGCCCACAAAGGAGAAGTTTTTGTCATCACGAAGTGTTTCGCCTTCGCTGTCTTGGTATTCTTCACGGAAGTGACCACCACACGATTCGTTACGTTGAAGTGCATCCATTGCCATAAGTTGTCCTAAGTCAATCAAATCGGCTACCCTAAGTGCTTTTTCAAGTTCAGGATTTAATTCGTCATTACTGCCCGGAACATAGACGTCTTTGTAGAATTCTTCTTTTAATGCTGCTATTTCTTCAATAGCTTGTTTTAATCCTGCTTCATTTCTTCCCATTCCTACTTTGTTCCACATGATTAAGCCAAGGCGTTTATGGAAATGATCTACAGATTTTGATCCTTTATTATTGATGAATTTTTCGATAGTTGAAGCAACTCTATTTTCGGCATCAGCAAATTCTTGTGTATCGGTAGAAATTTTACCTGTTCTAATTTCGTCTGCCAAAAAATTTGAAACAGTATAAGGCAATACAAAATAGCCATCAGCCAAACCTTGCATTAAAGCCGAAGCTCCAAGTCTGTTCGCACCATGGTCTGAGAAATTAGCTTCTCCAGCTACAAAACATCCTGGAATAGTGGATTGTAAATTATAATCTACCCAAACGCCACCCATAGTGTAATGCACTGCTGGATAAATTTTCATTGGGGTTTCATAAGGGTTTTCATCAGTAATCTTTTGATACATTGCAAAAAGATTTCCGTATTTTTCCTCTAGCCATTGCTTACCTAATTTGGTAATTTCTTCTTGGCTTGGATTGTGATTTCCTTTAGCGTAAGCCGCTTGTTTTCCTTTCGTTTGAATTTCGGATGAGAAATCTAGATATACACCTTCATTGGTATCGTTTGCCTCAATGCCATGACCTGCATCACAAACTTCTTTTGCAGCTCTTGAGGAAATATCTCGTGGTGCTAAATTTCCGAATGAAGGATATTTTCTTTCTAAGAAGTAATCTCTATCTTCTTCTGAAATTTGTGTTGGTTTTAGTTTCCCGGCACGAATAGCTTCGGCATCTTCTTTTTTCTTTGGTACCCAAATTCTCCCTGAATTACGCAAAGATTCAGACATCAAAGTTAATTTTGCTTGATTGGTTCCATGAACAGGAATACATGTTGGGTGAATTTGAACAAAACACGGATTAGCAAATAATGCACCTTGTTTGTGAATTTTCCAACTAGCAGTAACATTACAACCCATTGCATTTGTAGATAAGAAATACACATTTCCATATCCACCAGAAGCGATGACCACTGCATGTGCTGAATGTCTTTCTAATTCGCCTGTGACCATGTTACGAGCAATTATTCCTCGCGCTTTTCCGTCTACTTTCACTAAATCTAGCATTTCGTGACGGCTAAACATTTTTACTCTACCTAAACCAATTTGTCTGGAAAGAGCAGAATAAGCACCTAATAATAACTGCTGTCCCGTTTGTCCAGCGGCATAAAAAGTTCTTTGCACTTGAGTTCCACCAAAAGAACGATTATCTAATAATCCGCCATATTCTCTAGCAAAAGGAACACCTTGTGCCACACATTGGTCAATAATATTCGATGATACTTCGGCTAGTCTGTGCACATTGGCTTCTCTTGCTCTGTAGTCACCACCTTTAATAGTGTCGTAAAAAAGTCTGTAAACACTGTCACCATCGTTTTGATAATTTTTTGCAGCATTAATTCCACCTTGCGCAGCTATAGAATGAGCTCTTCTTGGCGAGTCTTGGTAACAAAATGCTTTTACATTATATCCCATTTCACCTAATGATGCTGCAGCAGAAGCACCAGCAAGTCCAGTTCCTACTACAATAATGTCTATTTTTGGTCTATTATTTGGAGCAACGAGCTTTAAATGGTCTTTATGATTCGTCCATTTTTGTGAAATATGTCCTTCAGGTATTTTAGAGTCTAATTTCATAATATATTGTTTTTCACTAGTATGTGAGAATAATTATTTTAATAAAAAATGAATATAAAGCGGAATGATTGCAAATAAAATTGGAACTACAACAGCAAAGGCCTTTCCAAATAATTTAATTTTTGGCATCCAAGCGGAATTATTTAAACCCATAGATTGGAATGCGCTTTGAAAACCATGCAATAAATGAAATCCTAAAACTGCCATGGCTAAAAGATATAAAATAGTGAAAACCAAACCTTCATTTGGTATAACATTAAATAACTTCCCTTTGCTTTTAAAGAAGTCAATAGTCAATTTATATAAATCTTTATAACCTTCTCCTACTTTTACTTTGGCTTGAGCATTGTAAAAATCGGTTCTATCTTCTATATAATTAGGAATATTGCTTTTCAATGCTTCTTCTCTTGTTTTAGCTACTTGTGCAGTAGGCATATAACTGCCATTTGTAAGAACATAAAGCTCTTGTTTTTGACCCATTACTTGTACAGATATGGTGTATAAAGGCATGTTTTTGTCAAAATGCATTTTTGCCCAAAAATTAACCATGTGTGTAACAATAAAAACTAAAATTAAAGTCCCCAAAATAGCCATGTTTCTCGATGCGAAACTGCTATTAGCACCCGGACTATTTTTGGCATAACCCACAGGTCTGGCCTTTATATTTTGGTATGTTAAAAGAAACCCATCTATGGCATGAAACAAGATAGAAATGTAAGTTAAATAGGAGAGTAATTTAACCGCTGGGTTTGATGTCATAAACAATGCGTATTTATTAAAGTTTAAAGCATTGTCAGGAACTAATAATTGCAAGTTTCCAGCAAGATGTCCAGCCAAAAATAAGCATAGAAATAAGCCTGTAAGAGCCATCCAATATTTTTTTGCAATTGATGACTTTAAGAGTGCAGATTTTGCCATAAGTTGAATAATTAATTTAAAAAGACGTACAAAAATAGTCTTAATTGCAAATAACTACAACCTTTTCGAACTAATTTATAATCATTTTAATATGAGTTTAACATTTGTTGATTATCAATTAATTGAAATGACAATTCTGTTTTAAAAAAATAAAATAATTTATTTTAAATAAGTTGGGATCAATCCGCGTAATCCCATATCAACAACATTTTCACCAATAGATGGCTCATATTTTCCGTCAGCGGTAATTTCATGCCATTCAAAACTGTTGTTTATAGAAAGTGATAGTGTAATGCTTACATCTCGTGTTTCATTACCATTAATGACTAAATTATTGGAGAAATTTCCGGTCACAACACATGAACCTTGGGGAATTGGTGAAGTTGATGCAATTGGATTTGGAACTGTAGTAGCGTTTGCAGGCGCTTGTCCTGAAGAAGAATAGGGCTGATTATTTAGTCCAAAAGCCCAATACCCTTGTGCTTTATTACCGTTTACCGGAAAAATATTGTTCCCAATATTAAAAGTACTAATATAAGTGTTGAACCCAACAAAACTAGCAATAGTTCCAGTATAATCAACACCTTGATGACGAATACTAATTTGATAATTTTGATACGATAAAGAAACTCGCATCCATTGATAACTTCCTGAGGCAACTTGGCTCAATGGAATTTTTAAAAAAGTTTCACCTTCGACAACGATTTTTGACTGACTAAAATCTATTGCACTGGCTCCACCAATAGTTGTTTCCGGAGCATGATATACAATAGTTCCCTGACCAATTTGGGTATTTGCATTTGGCGCTAATTCAACATAATGAGCAGAGATGGTGTTGAAAAGTGGAGATTGAGCAGCATTTCCAGCAGGGATTGTTGATGGTTGCCCCAAATTATTCAATCGAGCTTGGTTTTCATCAAATTTAAATTTGATAATTAACATTGGTTCTTCATTTGAAGAATTATCATTACTACACGAAAAGAACGAAATTGTAGCAGCTATAAATAGTAATAGAATAATTAATTTTCTCATTTTGGTTTGGTTTCAAAACATAAGACGAAATCAATATGTTTTTGTTACATCTTCATCTATAACGAGAATATAGTCCCCTTTAGTATTATTTTCATCCAATATTTTTTCTACCCCTTTTTGTTCTACAACAGAAATGGTAATGATATTAAGTGCTGGCATCGTTTTTTTTAAGTACCAATAAATTCCTTCAAAGTTGTCGGAATGATAGGTTCCGTTGTAATGAATGAAAACAGAATTGGGTTGTAAATTCTTTTGAATAAAATAAGCCATAGTGGCATCTTTTATGGCTTGTGCTTTTGGCATATTGGGACTAGTATGATCTCCCATCATTTTCATCATTTCGACATAACCGGGTAAAGTAGCATCATAAAGAATGGGCAATGGTGCTATCCAAGTTTTTTCTTCATCGGTTAAATTATCCAGCGCCTCAAACCCTTTTTTGGATACTAAGGAAGCATATCTTCTCGGAATATTGGTGGCTATGAAAGCCAGCTTATTTTCTTTGGCAAAATCAACCAATGGTTTGTAATCGGTTTTATAATTAGGCCAAAGCCGAGCTGTTGAGTCTAGTTGTTTCTGATTGATTTCTCCTTTGAGATAAAGGTCTAATTGCTTTTGATTATCGGCTTCGAGCATTTCTGCACCTAGAACCAATTGCTTTTTATTGGATAAATCTTTGGTTAATTCAAGTTGAAGCCAATGAACAATTGAATTGTTGTGATATTCACCAAAAAGTATTACCTCTGATTTTTCGGCACTTTTTAAAAGCTTGGCATACGTTGTTTTTTTGCCGTTTTTATCAAATAGTTGGTAAGGCGATTTATCTTGCCCTTTTGAGGTAATGGTTATTACTAAAATAATAAGAAAAATTATTCGTTTCATAAGTGTTCGTTTTAACGCCAATGTTATAACTTTGGGACATACAATAATAAGAATTTAATCGTCAAACTGCAACCACAATACGAACAACTAACAACTCATCACTTTTCACTAATCACTAATCACTCTTTACTTTTCACTAAAACATGAAATACCATCAAATAGACCGAAATTTATTTATTAAAAACAGAGCAAAATTTACTGCGAAAATGAAACCAAACAGTGTAGCAGTTTTCAATTCCAATGATATTTATCCCGTTTCTGCTGATTCGACTTTACCATTTGCACAACATCGTGATATTTTTTATCTGTCTGGCGTTGATCAAGAAGAAAGTATTTTGCTGCTTTTTCCTGATGCGCCATACGAACATTTAAAAGAGATTTTATTTCTAAAAGAAACCAACGAACATATTGCCATTTGGGAAGGTGAGAAGTTGACAAAAGACCGTGCTTTTGAAGTTTCGGGCATCAAATCGGTGATTTGGTTGCAAGATTTTCACAAAACGTTGAAAGAAATCATGGCGTATGCCGAAACGATATACATTAATACTAATGAACATTATCGTGCAGTGATTGAAACCGAAACCCGTGAAGCCCGATTTGTAAAATGGTGGAAAGAAAACTATCCGGCACATAAAGTAGAAAAAGCCAATCCTATCTTGCAAAGACTGCGCTCTGTAAAAGAAAGCGAAGAATTAGATTTGATTCAAAAAGCGTGTGATATTACCGAAAAGGGCTATCGGAGAGTGTTGCAATTTGTCAAACCAAACGTCATGGAATATGAAATTGAAGCCGAGTTTGCTCACGAGTTTCTTCGCAATCGCTCCAAAGGTTTTGCTTATACACCTATCATTGCTTCGGGAAATAATGCCAATGTGCTGCATTATATAGAGAATAACCAACAATGCAAAGCAGGCGATTTAATTTTGTTAGACGTTGGTGCCGAATATGCCAATTATTCCAGTGATATGACGCGTATGGTTCCTTCTTCTGGACGATTTACAGAAAGACAAAAGGAAGTGTACAACGCCGTGTTACGCGTAAAAAACGAAGCAACCAAAATGCTAACCGTAGGCAATCTTTGGAAACAATACCATGTTGAAGTTGGTAAAATCATGACTTCGGAATTGCTTGGTTTAGGACTTCTTGACAAAGCCGATGTGCAAAACGAAAACCCCGATTGGCCAGCGTATAAAAAATATTTCATGCACGGCACCTCTCACCACTTGGGATTGGATACTCATGATTATGGATTACTTCACGAACCTATGCAAGCCAATATGGTTTTTACCGTAGAACCAGGGATTTATATTCCTGCCGAAGGTTTTGGTATTCGTTTAGAAGATGATGTGGTGATACAAGCCCAAGGCGACCCGTTTAACTTGATGCGCAATATTCCGATTGAGGTTGATGAGATTGAGTCGATAATGAATGCTTAGTTAAAGTATAGAAAATAGAGAATACCTGCCTGCCGGCAGGGAGAATAGACGGATTAAGGAAGTGAGTCGTTTTTGTTTCAAGGGTGTCATTGCTTCGCCAGCCAGCCTGTCGGCAGATAGGTTTGAACGTAGCTATCGTGTATGACGAAGAAAGAATCTCACTAATTATTATGAGATGCTTCCTGCGTCAGCATGACAAACATCATAGAAAGAAAATTGTAACAATCATTCGAGCATTCATAGCTAAACGCTATTTTTGAAACTCGTAACTTGTAACTTGAAACTTGAAACAAATAATCTACAAAAACACTAAAATATCTTATACCGATCAAGGTAAAGGAACAGCTGTGGTTTTGCTACATGGTTTCTTAGAAAACAAATCCATGTGGAACGCTTTTGTCCCTGAATTGGCTAAGAAAAACCGCGTCATTACTTTAGATTTATTGGGTCATGGCGAAACCGAATGTTTAGGATATGTTCACGCCATGGAAGATCAAGCCGATATGGTTTATGCGCTGTTGTTGTTTTTAAAAATAAGGAAAGTGGTTCTGGTTGGCCATTCTATGGGCGGATATATTGCGTTGGCTTTCGCCGAATTATTCCCCGAAAATGTAAAAGGTTTGTTCCTTTTAAATTCTACTTCACGCGCCGACAGCGAAGAAAAAAAAATTAATAGAGACCGAGCTATAGTTGCCGTTAAACAAAATTATGGTGCTTTTGTTAGCATGAGTATTGCTAATCTTTTTAGTGAAGACAATCGCGAACGTCTCGTCGATGCAATTGAAAAAGTAAAAAAACAAGCGCTCAAAACACCTTTACAAGGAATTGTGGCCGCACTCGAAGGCATGAAAATCAGAAAAGACAGAGAAGTGATTTTGCATTTTGCACCTTATCCAATTCAATTGGTTTTAGGTCAAAAAGATGGGGTGCTCAATTATGATGAAAACATCGACCAGATTGAAGCAACCAAAGTGCAACTCACTACTTTTCCCGATGGACACATGTCGCATATTGAAAACGAGAAGGAATTGAAGCAAGTTTTAGTGGAGTTTTTGAAGAAGGTTTAACCACAAAGGCACAATGGATGAATAAGGTTCACCAAGTTTGTGCTCTTTGTGAAAAAACTTGGTGTTCTTTGTGGTTAGATATCACAATTTTTCCTCAAAAGGAATTTCCACATTCAATATTTCTTGAAGTAAAACCACAATTTGGGTCAAATAATTTTCCATAATTTCTTCGGTAATAACGGTTGTTTTTACTTTGTTTTCCTCAAATGTAAACGGCAAAAACCCCGATTTTAAATTTTTAAACGAAATAATTCCGGCTTCAATTTGGCTGTTTTTAGTTTCGTGTTGATGCATAAAAGCATAGGCCAAAACTTGAATGATTTTCTCGTTTTTGATGTCTTCCGTAAGACCAGTCCAATCTTTGAGCGTTACATTTTTCTGTTCTACTTTTCCAGTTTTATAATCAACAATTCGAATTTTTCCATTGCGACGTTCAATTCTATCCACTTTCCCTGCAATCTTTATAGGAAACGGTAATGTGATATGTTTCAAAGTTTGACTTAATTCCGCTTCCAATGCCAAAATTTGAACTTCATCACCATTTTCTAGCCCTTCTTTTTCGAGTTTCAAAAAGTTAAATACATTTCTTTTGGCCACTTCAAAAGCCAAAAGGTTTCTTCCTTTCTTGATTTCCCCTTCTTTGTACACCAATTTGAATTGGTTCAAAACTTCATTTTCAATTTTATGGATACAAGTATCAATATCTGCAACTGTTAAAAGCATTCCAACAAAAGGTTTGTATATTTCTTCCAGCGCACCATGAATAATGGTTCCAAGGGTATTTACAGCTATGTTTTCCTCTACTTCATCGGTTTCTCTAATGCGTAAAATGCGCTGAAAATAAAACTGTATTGGATTGCGGACATAAGTAGTTAAAGACGATGGCGAAAAACCTTGTTCTGCTATTTCCTTCAACCGAACCATTATACTTTCTGTTTTTGGAACTACCATACTTTGGTTGGCTACTGAAGGCACATCAGGATTGTAATATTCAAAAGACAAATTGTGGTTGGGTTGTTTCTCTACTTCTAGTTGAGTTATAAAACGACTTTTTTCTCCTGCATCAAATCCTTCGCTATCCGAGTTGTAAATGAGATAAATGTTTTTGGCACGTTGCAACAAATGATAAAAGTGATAGGTATAAATAGCGTCTTTTTCTTTAAAAGTTGGCAATTTATATTCTTTTTTGACATCATAAGGGATAAACGAATTAGTGTTTTTTCCAGCCGGGAATTTGCCTTCATTGACCGAGGTGATGATGACCGTTTCAAAATCGAGTACACGACTTTCCAATACGCCCATAATTTGTAATCCGCTCAATGGTTCACCTTCAAACGACACTTCTGCCAAATCTACCACTTGTTTGTAAATCGCTTGCAAGGTTTTGATATCATCTATATTTTGATGAGAAGAGAAATACGATATCATTTTATTAATGACTTTATAAATTGAGTATAAAAAGGTATTCGTAATTTTTTCTTCTTCGTTGTCATAACTTAAATTGGCTTTGATTATCAATAAAATTGCCGAGATATTTTCTAAAACAGCAACAGAACTCCTATCCCATTTTTGAAATAACAAATGAAATAATTCATTGCCATCAGCATGAAGTTCTTCCAATTTTTTATGGGTGATGAAGGTGTAATTGTTTTTATTAATAATGGAAACTAGAGCATCAGCATTGAGATAAGGTTCAATTAATGGATGTGTCAAAATATCGAGCACGTCTTTATAATACATCACATAGCTCGTGGCATTTCTAGTCAATGCATTGGTATGTAATTTAAAAAGTTTGGTAATCAACAATTGTGCAGGATTGTTTTTGCTGGTAAATCCCATTGTGATGTTCAATGAAGCAACACTATCGGGTAAAGAATGTAAAATAGGTAGTAATAAATGTTCCTCACCAAGTACTAAAGCTATATTTTGTATACTTGGACTACTTTCTTGAATGAGTTTTTCAATAATACTACCTGCAATTTTTGCTTGTCCAATGGATTTGGAAGCAGCAATAACTTCAATATTCTTAGCTTCTGAAAAATCATTGACTATCCATTGATAAGGATGTGTTTTATAATACATCCATTCTGATTTGAAACGCCTTTGAAACAATCCAGCATCGTGAAAAGTATCGTGTAACAGCGTTTCATCAATGTCCCAATAGATTTTGGCAACATCTAAAGCCAATAAGTGCTGAATAATTTTCTCTTCGGCTTTATTGAGAGCATTAAAGCCAGCGAAAACAAACTGGTTACTATTGTTTTCTGAAAAGTGATTAAGATTTTTTTCTGCTTCTCGATAAATCAAACCTTGATAACCGACACCTTTATTTAGTAGATAGTCGTAAAGTGTATGATAATATTCAGGGAGTTTTTTCCAGAATAAAAGATAATTTTTAATCAGTTCAGTCCTTTTATTGATATCAACAGACCAATGTTCTATTTCTTTGATGTTTTCAAGATATTTCAAAATTTTATCTGGGTCTAATAAATACCTATCGATTTCATTAAAATCTTGAAGTAACGTTTTTGCCCAATCGGCAAATGTTTCAAACAGTTCGGGATTTTCAGTTATGGAAAGATATACTTCGTAAAATTCAAATAAAAGTTCAACACTGTCTATTGAACGTATCCCAGCTACATCCTGAATAAAATCTTCTATACTGATTATTTCTGGGGCAAAAATAGTAGTAGAAACTAGCTTTTTTAATTCGTCGAGCAAGAAAACTTTTGCCCTCTTGTTAGGCAAAACAATAACTAGTTCTGAAAGATTTTCAGAATTATTTTTAAGAATTTCTTGAGCTAGTTGATAAAGGAATGTTGTTTTTGACATTGCATAAATATAAAAAAAGCCATTCAATTAAGAATGGCTTTTTAATATTATTTATATAGTAAATTATAATTTACCTTCATATATAGAACCTACGTGTCTAACTTCTGTTCTTCTATTCAAAGCTTTACCTTGTTTAGTTTTGTTTGTAGAGATTGGTTTAGATTCTCCAAAACCTACAGCAGTTAAATTTTCTGCTTTAATACCTTTTTCTATCATAGCATTTCTAACTGCGTTTGCTCTATCTTCAGAAAGTTTTTGATTAAATTTATCTGATCCATCGCTATCTGTGTGTCCTTCAATACTAAATTTAGCATTAGGATAGTTTTTTAGGATTTCTCTCATAGCATCCAAACTAGAGATAGTTGCAGCATCTCCAACTTTGAAAGTAGCTTTACCAGAGTTAAAGAATACTGATCTTGCTTGAATTTTAAGTTTTTCTATTACTTCAGGAGTTACTTCAGGACATCCTTTGTTGCTAACTGGTCCAGCAATAGTAGGACAATCGTCTTCTAAATCTGGCACACCATCTTTATCTGCATCTAATACTGGTGGAATTGGACAACCTTGGTTAGATTTTGGACCTGCAACTGTAGGGCATTTGTCTTCTTTATCTTGCGTTCCATCACCGTCAGTATCTGGACAACCATTGAATTCTTTTAAACCTGCTACGTCAACACAAGCATCAAGATTATCAGAAATTCCATCACCATCAGTATCAGGACAACCATTGAATTCAGCAGGACCAGCAACTTCTGGACAAGTATCGCTTGCATCTGTAATACCATCACCGTCAGTATCAGGACAACCATTAAATTGTTTTAAACCAGGAACTTCCGGACAAGCATCATCTTTGTCATAAATTCCATCATCATCTTTGTCTGATCCACCAAATTTGAATGTAAGCCCAGCAAAATGTTGCATATGAGATGGCATTTCTTCACGAATATCTTCAAAAGATTGTTTGTATGTTGCGCGGTAGGATAAACCAATAAAGTCATTAAACCAGTAAGTTAAACCTAAACCTCCATTTAATGTTCCTGCACTTATGTCATCACCGATCCAAGTGTAACCTCCACCAAAGTGTAAAGACGGATCAATTGATTTAGATTTAATTAAGTTCATGAAACTATAATTAATCACAGCATCAACTCCGTAATAGTCTAAGTCACCAGGATTAACAACTGTGTAATCGGCATTGTTAACTCTAGGTTGAACCCATTTATTAATTCGATTAATAGATCCGGTTACGCCAAAAGAGAAATTGTCTCCAACATATCTTGATACGTTTACAAATGATAAAGAAGGTAGAATATTCCAATTGTCATTAGCATTGAAAAATTCAGAAAATTGATCTTCTAATTTTGATGCAGCACTAACTCTAGTGTCTACTGCATTAACCCCAAAGGTTATCGCCCAAGGGTTGTTGTTGTCTTGAGCTTGAGAGCTGAAACCAGCTAACATTAACATAGCAACTAATAATTTGTTAAGATGTTTCATACTTGATTTGATTAGTTATATAAATTTATTTGAGGCAAAAGTAATACGATTTACTATAATATCAAAATATTTTGTTAAAATATAATGATTTAAATAATTTTTAAAGCTCTACCAACTTCTGTAAAAGCTAAAATTGCTTTGTCAAGATGGTCTCTTGAATGTGCCGCAGAAAGTTGCACTCGAATTCTAGCTTTGTCTTTTGGTACTACAGGGAAGAAGAATCCAATTACATATATTCCTTTTTTTAACAATTCATCAGCCATAATTTGAGATAATTTAGCATCATACAACATAACAGGTACGATTGCTGAGTCGCCATCAATAATATCAAAACCAGCTTTTTTCATACCTTCTTTGAAATATTTAGTGTTCCATTCTAATTTATCTCTAAGCTTTGTGTCTTTTTCTAAAAGTTCAAAAACTTTTATTGATGCACCCACAATTGCTGGTGCTAAAGAATTAGAGAATAAATAGGGGCGAGAACGTTGACGTAAAATTTCAATAATTTCTTTTTTGGCAGTAGTATAACCACCCATTGCACCACCCAGCGCTTTTCCTAATGTTCCTGTAATTATATCTACTCTTCCCATTACTCCTTTGGCTTCTGGAGTTCCTTTTCCTGTTGCACCGATAAATCCCGCTGCATGACATTCGTCAACCATCACTAAGGCATCATATTTATCAGCTAAATCACAAATTTTATCTAATGGCGCCACTAATCCGTCCATCGAGAAAACACCATCAGTAACAATTAATTTGAAACGATGGCCAACTTCTGTAGCTTTAATTAATTGTTGTTCCAAATCTTCCATGTCTGAATTGGTATAACGATAACGAGCTGCTTTACATAGTCTAACGCCATCAATAATAGAAGCATGGTTTAAACTATCCGATATAATACAATCTTCCTCACCCAACAAAGGTTCGAAAACACCACCATTGGCATCAAAAGCTGCAGCATATAAAATGGTATCTTCCGTTCCATAAAAATCAGCTATCTTTTTTTCTAATGTTTTATGAATATCTTGTGTGCCGCAAATAAAACGCACCGAAGACATTCCGAAACCATGAGAATCTAGAGTATCCTTGGCTGCTTGAATTACTTCTGGATGTGATGATAAGCCCAAATAGTTATTGGCACAAAAATTTAGCACTGTTTTGCCGCCTGCCTGTCCGGCAGGCAGGTTCACATTTATTTCTGCACCTTGTGGAGAAGTAATGATGCGTTCTTTTTTAAAAATTCCATTTTGTTCAATGGTGTTTAATTCGTTTTGAAGGTGTTGTTGAATTTTTCCGTACATTTTGTTTGGTTTAAAGTTTCGAGTTTAAAGTTATATGAAATCTTTACTCTATTTTCTTCTAAAAAGTTTACAAATTTACAACATTGATTGTTTCCCCAATATAAACCAATGCTTTTCTAGTTACTTTAAAACCCATTTTCTCCACGGCATTTTGGTAATTTTCTAATTGTTGTTGGTATTTTGTTTGAATTTCACCTGTTTTATAATCGAGTAAATACATTTCATTTTTATTTGCGATAACCATTTTATCGGGTTTTACAAGACCTCCATCTTTTTGAATGATGGTTTTTTCATTGAGCACGGTGTAGTTTTCAGAGAAAAACTCCGAAAGCTCTTGATGTGTTACAATTTCACGAATTGCTTTTTCTACTTCATTTTGTTGCGTTGAAAAAATTAACCCGTTTTCGATGGCTTTTGTTAACGCCACATCAATATCGTTTTCTGTTTTGACAAATGACAAAATTTCATGAATTATATTGCCATACTCAATTGCTTTTTGCTGGTTTGTATCCCACATTAAACTCTCTCGCTGTGCAATTTTTATATTTTTTGGATTTAAAGTAGCTTCTAACTGCGTTATGCTTTTTGTTTTTTTTGAAATTATCTTGTCAATAGAAAGTTTTTCATTGGTTCCAAATTCATAGTGTAATTTATTTTCATCAAATACGTTTTGACTCATCATGAATTTAATGAAAAGTGTGGCCATATTATTTGGATATTCTCCTGATGTTTTGCTTTTTTCTTGCATTTGTGAAATCACATATAACTGTTCTTCCGCTCTTGTCAAGGCAACATATAGAATGTTGATATTGTCTAATAAATCTTCCTGTTTTTTTTGACTGTATGTCTCTGATGCTTCCTCGCCAAAACTTTTTATTATACTGCTTTTATCAATTAGTACTTTTGGTAATCCCATTGTTTGTAAATCGGCATTAATCCAAATTTTTTCTCTTGGTCCTTTGCTATAATTTTCATTTGCAAATGGAAAAATAACCACAGGAAATTCCAATCCTTTCGATTTGTGAATGGTCATAATTCGAATGGCATCATTGCCTTCGGGAGACGGAATGCTTAATTTTTCTTTTTGAGTTTCCCAATACAACAAAAAATCAGAGAGGCCAGCTTGATTTTTCAAGTCACGTTCCAAAACAATATCAAGAAAATACTGGACATAAGCATTTCTATTATCAACGGGTATTAGTTTGGAAATTAAAATTTCTACTGCTTCATAAAGCGATTTTTTACGAATAGTAGCAAAGGAAATTTCAAATTCAAAACTGGAAAGCCAGCGAACAAAATCTACTTCCTGTTTTTGCTCCATTCCTTGTGCAATAAAATCGTGAATAGGTGTTTTTTTGGTATTTGTTTGGGCCAAATAATAGAGAAAATGTGCTTTGGCTTCTATATCACTTTTGTTTTTTAGATAGTATAAAAAATGAACAATAAACTTAACTTCCGAAGAGGATTCGAGTAATAAACTTTCGGAAGATAAAATTGGAACCCCCTTTTCGGTTAAAAAATTGGCAATGGCAGTTCCTTGTTTTTTCTTTCGAGTTAGTATTGCAATTTCTTTATTGGTAAAGCCATTTTCCTTAATCTTTTCAATAGTTTTGAGAGTTGCCTCTAGAAATAATTCACTTATTTCCAAATTTTCTTCTTCTGTTTCTTCGGAATTGTATTCTGGTTTTTCCTCTTTTTGTAGAAATGAAATGGAGACATAACCACCTTTTTTATCATTGAATTGTTGATGGCTATGATTGGCGTATAGATCTTTGTAACTCTCATTTTCAAATTCGTTTGATAAAAATTTAAAAAAATCATTATTGAATTCTATAACTTGCGAATAACTTCGATAATTTCTTTCTAATGAGAATAATTTTTTATCAGGATTTACAAACGGGTTTTTGTCTTTGCCCAATTCGATAAACTGTTCAGCTTTTCCGCCACGCCACCTGTAAATGGATTGTTTTGGGTCGCCAACAATCATTAACGAACCTCGTTCACCATTCAAATCTTCGCTTGAAAGGGAATTGTCTATCAGTGGAATCAAGTTTTGCCACTGCATTTCAGAGGTGTCTTGGAATTCGTCAATAAAAAAATGACGGTATTTTTCGCCTAATCTTTCGTAAATAAATAGCGCGGGTTGGTTTTGAATTTGTTCAAAAATAAGTTTGTTGAATTCTGTGATGGATAAAATTCCCTGTTCTTTTTGAATTTTATTCAATTTATTGTTTAAAGTATTGAGTAATGAAAGAGGTGTTATGTTTTTTAGAAAAGCGTCATAAAAATTTTTCTTTTCCATTTTAGTGTAAACGGAATTCACTATATCAAGCAAATTAGGAATTATACTTTCAATGATAGCGGTATCTTTTGCAGTTTTATTGATTTTTATATCTTCAAATTCATGATAGGTTTTATTCTTTGGATTGAATTTTTTCTCTTGAATGCTAATCAAATGCTTTGGGAAAAATCCACCAGAGAACGATTTAAGATCAATTCCTTTATTTTCAATTAACGTAAGTGCTTCAATTGCTAAATTGGCACAATCTTCCTCGAGTTGTATACTAAGTTCAGTGAGTTTGTTTTTGATTTCAATAAATTCGATAATGGTTTTATTATTAAAATGAGTAATTTCTTCACGATTATTTTCGTTAAGAATTAATTTACCGGTTTCCATAATTTCTTTTGAAATATCCCATGATTTATCATCATCGGTTTTTTCCATCGTGAAATCTACTAGTAATTTGGTTAAGGTTTCATCGTTTCCAGCTTCGGCAATGATGGCGTCAACGGCTTCGTTTAATAAATTATCAGTATCAAGTGAAACATCAAATGTTATAGGTAGATTCAAATCGTGTGCAAAAGCTCGAATTACTTTGTGTGTAAATTTATCAATAGTTGAAATGTCGAAAGAAGTGTAATTATGAATTAAATTTTTGATAATGCTTTTTGCTTTTTCGGAAATACTATCCTTACTCAAACCAGTTTCGGCTTGAATATTTTGCATCAAAAATGCTGCTTTTTCGCTAGGTTTGTCCTTGGCAAATTCGGATAAACTATCTACCACACGACTTTTCATTTCGTGAACCGCTTTGTTGGTAAACGTAATGGCTAGAATATTGCGATAAGCATCTGGGTTTTTTGATAAAAGAATAATTTTTAAATATTCCTTTACCAATGTATAGGTCTTTCCAGAACCAGCCGATGCGTCGTATATTGAGAAAGCGGGTTTGATCATTTGATTTTAGATTGTTGATTAACGATTTTTGCAAACATAGGATGACAATTATTGTTGGTTTTTGATATCAAATAAACAAAATTCAATTTACTCTCTTCGCCATAATATTCAACCTCAAATTCATCGACTTTCTGTGCACCAATTTTTTCTATGGCTTTTTGCGAACGAATATTGAATGCTCCAATGTGAAAATAGACTTTATCTACAAATTGAAAAGCATAATCCAACATTAGTTTTTTCAACGCTTTGTTATACCCTTTGCCCCAAAATTTTCGTCCGATAAAAGTGTAGCCAATTAAAATGGCGTTTTCATTTTCATTAAAATCATAATAACGACTACAGCCAATAACTTCATTGGTTTTGGTGTCGCGAACTAAAAACGCCCCTTTAGATAGCAACGCGCCTTCAAAATAATTTTGAAAAATAGCGCTCTGATAACGTAATTTATTTGGATGTTGTTCCCAAACCAATGGGTCAGAAGCAACTTTATATAATGCTGAAAAATCAGTTTCTTGGAGTGGTAGCAGATGGATTAAATCGTTTTTTAAAAATGACGGCTGAAGATTAAAGCTCATTGATTTTACTATTTATTTTTTTAACTGAATTTTATAAAAATAGTATTTCTTTTTACAAAGTTAAATGTATAAATTTGAATTTAATTTAATAGTAACTAAAATAATAATAATATGGCCTTTGAATTACCAAAATTACCTTATGCATATGATGCATTAGAACCACATATTGATGCCAGAACGATGGAAATTCATCATTCAAAACATCATAATGCATACACCACCAATCTAAATGCTGCCATTGCAGGAACAGATATGGAAGGGAAAACAATAGAAAATATTCTAATTAATTTAGATATGAAAAACATGGCCGTTAGAAATAATGGTGGTGGATTTTATAATCACAATTTATTTTGGAGAGTAATGGCTCCTAATGGTGGCGGAAAACCAACGGGAGAATTAGCAGAAGCTATCGATGCTGCTTTTGGTTCGTTTGAAGAGTTCAAAGTTCATTTTGCAAAAGCAGGTGCTACTCGTTTTGGTTCAGGTTGGGCTTGGTTATGTGTTCATAAAGGTGGAAAATTAGAAGTTTGTTCAACTCCTAACCAAGATAATCCATTAATGCCTGAAACAGCTTGTGGAGGTTTTCCGATTTTAGGAATGGATGTTTGGGAACATGCCTATTATTTACATTATCAAAATCGTCGTCCCGATTATATTGAAGCATTCTTTAATGTTATCAATTGGACTGAAGTCGCTCGATTGTTTGCAATTGAAAAATAAATTTTATTTTAAAAGTTTAGAATACCGGTTGTGAGAGCAATCGGTTTTTTTATTTAGGGAGGTAGAAAAAAATAAACAGGTGGAATTGCTTCCACCTGTTTGCCCCAAATCTACCATAAACTTAACCTACATTAAATATAATGGTACAGCAAATCTACTCATAACATTTTAAAAAATGTTAAATTTTAACAAAAATATATTGGAATGGGGGTCAAATGATGGTGAAACTAACTTTTTTATTGATTTTTAAGTCAACATAAAATAAAAAAGGCGAAAATTTCTTTTCACCTTTTTTGCCCCAAATCTACCATAAACTTAACCTACTAATGCTATGGTAAGGTCAAATGTAACTGTATTGACTTTTTACAAACAAATATTTTAGATGAACTGCATCAATAATCGTTAAAAGACAGAAAATTTTAATATTTAGTATGCTCGAGTATCTTTCCCTTCGTAAAAATTCATAAATGCCTTATTTACAACTCTATTTCCTCCGGGAGTTGGATATTCGCCCGTAAAGTACCAATCGCCTAAATTTTTTGGACAAGCGGTATGTAAATTTTCTACGGTTTGGAATATAATTTTTACTTCAGCATTAATATCTTCTGGGTGCAATAATTCAGCAATTTTATTAGATATTTCGAAATCAGAAAAAGGCGCGTAAATTTTGGTAACATAGTTCACAACGTCTGCATCCTTAATATTTTCTTGAGATTTACATTTCTTATAAACATCATTAACAATGTGATAAAGGTTTCTTTCTTTTAACAATTCAACTGCGGCTTGAAAAGCTATTAATCCCTCCAATTTTGCCATGTCAATACCATAACAATCGGGGTAACGAATTTGTGGTGCAGAAGAAACAACAACAATGCGTTTAGGGTTTAGTCTCCCCATCATTTTAAGTATACTTTTTTTCAAAGTAGTTCCCCGTACAATACTATCGTCAATGATGACTAAATTATCGGTTGGTTTAATTACACCATAGGTCACATCATAAACATGTGCCACCAAATCATCACGACTACTGTCTTCGGTTATGAACGTTCTGAGTTTGGCATCTTTAATGGCTATTTTCTCCGTCCTAATTTTTACGGATAAGATTTCTTCTAGTTTTTCTTTTGTTAATGTTTTTCTATTGTTTAGAATAAATTGATTTTTTCTTTGGTTCAAAAAATCATTTGCCGCTTCAACCATTCCGTAGAAAGAAGTTTCAGCTGTATTTGGAATATAAGAGAAAACGGTATTGTCCGTGTCATTGTCTATTGCCTTTAGAACTGCAGGAAGAATTAATCTTCCCAATTCTTTTCGTTCCTGATAAATTTCGGCATCACTTCCTCTAGAAAAATAAATGCGTTCAAAAGAACATGCTTTTTTTATTGTTGGTGTAATTATTTCTTCTTCTGTAATCGTTCCATTTTTCTTGATGATTAGTGCATGTCCAGGTTGGAGTTCTTGAACTTTTTCAAAAGGAACATTAAAAGAGGTTTGAATCACAGGTCTTTCTGAAGCTACAACTACAATTTCATCATCTTCATAAAAATAGGCAGGTCTAATTCCGGCAGGATCACGAAATACAAAAGCATCACCATGACCTAAAAGTCCAGCCATGGCATAGCCCCCATCCCAACCTTTGGAAGCGCGCATTAATATTTTTGCAATATCAAGTTTCTCAGCAATTACTGGAGACGCTTCCCTTTTTGACAACCCATTATTTTTACATTCTTGGTACAAATCAGTAACTTCATCATCAAGAAAATGTCCAATTTTTTCCATTACAGTTACGGTATCCGCCATTTCTTTTGGATGCTGACCCAATTCCACTAAACTATTGAAAAGTTCTTTTACATTAGTCATGTTGAAATTGCCTGCCAAAATCAGATTTCGATGCATCCAATTGTTTTGACGCAAAAATGGATGAACGCTTTCGATACTGTTTTTCCCAAAAGTTCCATAGCGAACATGGCCTAAAAACAATTCTCCTATGTAGGGGATATTGGCTTTTTGTAATGCAATATTGTCATGATACTCAGGATGAATTACTAACTCGTCATTGATTCGCTCATTAATTTGTGCAAAAACATCCTGAATGGCCTGTGGTTTATTGGAGCGAACTCTGCTGATGTATCTTTCACCGGGTTCAACATCCAATTTTATAGAGGCAAATCCGGCTCCATCTTGACCGCGATTGTGTTGCTTTTCCATCAAGAGATACATTTTTTGTATCCCATAAAAAGCAGTACCGTATTTTTCTTTGTAGAATTCTAACGGTTTTTTTAATCGTAAAAGGGCTATCCCACATTCGTGTTTTATGGCGTCGCTCATTGTATTGTAGTTGTTTAGTTGTGTTGCTTTTTATTGCCACTGATTCGCAGATTTTTATTTTTATGAAAATTTTAAAATATCATCAATCCTGTTTGTAATTGATATGACTTATTATTTTTTAAATTATAATCTGTGAATCAGTGGCTATCATAATTTTTAAAATAATAATGCCTCGAATTTTCGAGGCATAAATTTATGATAATTCTATTTCAAATTGTGTTAACGCTTTGAATTGTTTTAGGCGTTTGTTCACTTCTTCTTTTTTCAAGGATAACATTCTCTCTGTTCCAAATTTCTCCACGCAGAACGAAGCTAAGTTTGAACCCTGAATAATTGCAGTTTTCATAGCTTCAAAAGAAATATCACCTTGTTGTGTAATGAATCCTGCAAATCCTCCTGCAAAAGTATCTCCGGCTCCTGTTGGATCAAACACATCGGCTAAAGGCAATGCGGGGGCAAAGAAAATTTCATGGTCATGGAAAATTAACGCACCGTGTTCTCCTTTTTTAATCACTACATATTTTGGGCCCATCGAGTGGATTTTTTTGGCGGCTTTCACCAATGAATATTCTCCTGACAATTGACGGGCTTCTTCATCGTTAATTGTTATAACATCAACACGTTTGATAACTTCTAATAATTCAGGCAAAGCACAATCCATCCAAAAATTCATTGTATCCAATACAACTAGTTTTGGTTTTTTAGTCATTTGATTCAAAACACCGGTCTGCACAATTGGATGCAGGTTTCCTAACATGACCACATCAGCATCTTTAAAATTTTCAGGAACAATCGGATTGAAATCAGCCAACACATTTAATTCGGTTGCTAGCGTATCTCTTGAATTCATATCGTTATGGTAACGACCGCTCCAAAAGAAAGTTTTTCCACCTTTAACAACTTCTAATCCTGAAATATCGATGTTTCTTGAGGTCAATAAATCTAAATATTCCTGTGGGAAATCATCCCCAACAACCGAAACGATTCCTGATTTTACATTAAAATGGGAAGCCGAAAGTCCTATAAAAGTAGCAGCACCTCCTAAAATTTTGTCTGTTTTACCAAAAGGCGTTTCGATAGCGTCAAAAGCAACTGTTCCTACTATAAGAAGTTTGTTCATTATGAGTGTTTAAAATTAGAAAGTGCAAAGATAAACTTTAGTTTAGAAGTAAAAAAGGTTAAAAGTTTAAAATGCATCAGGCCTTAAAATATTATTCTAATTACCATCTAAAAAACAGCAAAAAATTTATAAAACAATTTCCTTCCAACTCATTACTTTACCCAAAGTTCGTTGTTGGTTAAACAATCCTGTGTGAACTATTGCCTTACTTTGAATTAAATCGGGTTTTAATTTTTCAAAATAAGTTAATCCTTTAAACATATCGGTCATAATAGTTTCTGATGCTTTGATTTCGACTAGATTGATTACTTCTGAATTTTGCCAAATTAAATCTACTTCATGTCCTACGGCATCGCGCCAAAACCATACATCTAAAAGTAAATTATTGTGATAATTTTTTTTGATATATTCATTGATTACAAAATTTTCAAACAAACTTCCTTTTAACGCGCTTAATTTTACGCTTTCGGCATCGTTTAATTTTAGCAAAAAGCAAAGAAGACCTGTATCGTAAAAATACAACTTTGAACTTTTAGTAACACGCTTGTTAAAATTTGAAAAATAAGGTTGCAATTGGTACACAATATAACTGCTTTCTAAAACAGAAATCCATGATTTTGCGGTAGGTTGTGAAATGCCACATTCATTGGCTAAGGAATTCAGATTTAACAATTGTCCGGTTCTTGCGGCACATAATGAAATGAAATTTCGAAATTGTTTTAAGTTTTTTACATGAATTAATTCCGACAAATCTCGTTCGACATAAGTCTGAATATAATTGGAATAAAAAGCTTTTGATGGGATGTTTCTGTCGTAAATTGCAGGATAAAATCCTTTTTGAAGATTTATTGCGTAATCATCATTTAACCAATTTGCCTCTTGCATTTCTGAAATATCAAATGGCAACAATTTAAACAAAGCTACTCTTCCGGCTAAACTTTGTGTAATATTTTGCATCAAATGAAAATTCTGTGAACCAGACAAAATATATTGTCCCATTATTTTATCTTCATCTACTTTAGTTTGCAAATAGGAAAACAAATGAGGAACGCGTTGTGCTTCATCAAAAATCACATATTTATCATATTGAGCCAAAAAACCATTGGGATCATCTGTAGCAAATTTTCTTAAATCCAAATTTTCTAAATTCACATATTCATATTCAGTAAATTGTGTTTTTAAAAAAGTAGTTTTACCTGATTGTCTTGGTCCAGTTAAAGCCAAAATTGGATATTTATTTTTAAAAATATCCATTTCCATTTTAATTCTTCTATTTGCACTCATATTCAAGGTTTTAGAATTGCAAATATATAAACAATTTTGAAATTATACTACATAACACTTTGAAATTACACTATAGTTAACTTTAAAAATGCACTATTATTTATTTTGAAATTACACGGTTAATTTAAAACAATTTCCCTTCTTCCTTTTCATAATAAGAATCAACAGATAAATTAGGCAAACCCGATGCATAAACCGCCAATTCATCACAACGTTCGTTTTGAGGGTGGTAGGTATAAATGGTATTGACCTGCTTGATATCAATTTTTTAAATCAACTTTTTTCTTTCCATTCTTTCTCTTGCTTCGGTTAAAAGCAAGTGTATTTTTTCTTCGAATTGCTTTTTTGGTGGTAAGTCTGTCCAATATTCAGCAACCATTATTCCGTCTTTGTGCATTTCGAGTAGTTCAATTTGTTCTCGGCTGCTTTCGGCACAAAGGATTAATCCTATTGGTGTATTTTCACCTTCTTGTTTTTCGTATTTGTCCAACCATTTGAGGTATAACTCCATTTGTCCTTTGTGTTTGGCCTGGAATTTTCCTAATTTTAATTCTATGGCAACTAATCGTTTTAGTTTACGGTGGTAAAAAAGCAAATCTAAATTGAAATCTTCGCCATCTATAATTATTCTTTTTTGGCGTTCTACAAACGTAAAACCTTTGCCTAGTTCCAGTATAAAAGTTTCTAAATCGTGTAATATGGCCTCTTCTAAATCCTTTTCTAAAAAAGTATTTTGCAAACCCAATAAATCTAAAATGTAAGGATCTTTGAATGTATTGAATGGAATAGGTGTTGGTTCGATGATTTGTGCGTCGGCAATATTTGTTCTTTCAAAAGCTTTTAAGGCAATTTGTCTTCTTAATTCTCTAATTCCAAACAGATTATTTGATGCGTTTTGTGCATAAAACAGTTTTGCTTCCATTGTTTTTAATGGTAATAGCTCTACAAAATGCGACCAAGACAATTGTCGTGCCAGTGTCACGACAATTTGAGAATCGGTAAATTGCTCTGCAAAACGGATCATTCGTCTCACATTTTTTTCTGTAAAATTTCTGCCATATTTATTTTCCAATTGTGCCGACACTGTCGGCACAATTTGTTTTCCGTATTCTGCCCGTTTGTTTTGTAGGATTTCTTGATTGATACGATTACCAACTTGCCAAAACAAAATGGTTACAGCACTATTAGCTTGTACCGCTACTTGTTGTTTGCTTTGCTCAATAAGTTGTGATAACTCATTGAATAACTCATTTTCTGAAATTGAAAGGAGGTTGGTATTGTCTGCCATATAATTACATTTTCAACTGTTGTTTTAAAAAAATCTTTGTTTTTGAATTGTGTCCGCAGTGTAGGCACAATTCAAAATAGTTGTTAAAATAAACGCTACTGAGACTAAGATAACAGCTTAGTGCATAATGAACAAACATACAAAAAAGCAATGGCATGTAAAAGAGTGAAATTGAAAAAGGATAGCTATCTACAAAAGTGGCGTACCCATTACAGAGCTCGCCTAGCGAATGGGAAAAAGTAGAAGGTGGATGTATCTAATGTTTGATTATAGCACTGTTTCTCTTACCTACGGTTTTTGGAAGAATATAATTTGTTGTTGAAGCAGCGGTAAGTTCAATCAATTTGAGGTTTTTAGAACATCAACTTTGAAATTACACGGTTAATTTAAAACAATTTCCCTTCTTCCTTTTCATAATAAGCATCTACAGATAAATTAGGCAACCCCGATGCCATAACCGCTAACTCGTCACAACGTTCGTTTTGCGGATGATTATTGTGTCCTTTTATCCATTTGAAATCGACTTGATGTTGGTGGTAAATTTTGAGGAAACGCATCCATAAGTCTGGATTTTTCTTATCCTTAAAACCTTTTTTCTCCCAACCAAAAACCCATTTTTTCTCTACAGCATCTACTACATATTTTGAATCGGAAACAACCAAAACTTTCATATTGGGTTTTGTTATTTTTTCCAAACCTACAATTACCGCTAATAATTCCATTCGATTGTTGGTTGTATGGCGGAAACCTTCGTAGAATTCTTTTTTATAGTTTGTTCCGACCAATTCCATTACAACGCCGTATCCGCCGTTTCCGGGATTTCCTTTGGCTGCGCCGTCGGTATAGATATGGACTTGGTGTATCAAAGTTGGAAGTTAGATGTTGGAAGTTAGAAGTCTCTCTATTATTTGAGGGAAATATTCATGTTCTAATGTTTGAACTTTGTTTGCTATTTCTTCTGCAGTTTGGCAGTCTTCGATGTTTACTGATTTTTGAAAAATAAATTCGCCTTCGTCATAATTTTTGTTGACGTAGTGAATGGTAATTCCTGACGCTGTTTCTTTGTTTTCCAATACCGCTTGATGAACCTTCGACCCATACATGCCTTTTCCGCCATATTTTGGCAACAATGCCGGATGAATATTGATAATTTTATTTGGATACTTAGCCACAATAGTTTCGGGCAATTTCCATAAAAATCCGGCTAAAACGATTAAATCGGGACATAAAGCATTGACTTTATTCAAAACAACATCTTTTGCAAGTTCCTCTTTATTAAAAACGAATGAAAATATGTCATAGGATTTTGCTTTTTCTAAAACTTTTGCGTTTGGATTGTTTGAAAATATGCCAACTATGGAAATAGAATCGCTGTTTTTGAAGTAGTTAACGATATTATCTACATTAGAGCCATTCCCAGAAGCAAAAAATAAAATCCTTTTCATTTGAAAATAAGATTAGATTGCACAAAAAAAAGAATAATAACTTGAATTAAAACCATGAAGATGTAAGATTTTGAAATAATTTTTTTATTTTCGTTGTCACATTTAGTAACAAAAATGTTGTTTTAAAATAAAGTTTTTTATTTTTGCCAACAATTTAAAATTTAAAATTAGAAATTATGTCAGACATTGCATCAAGAGTTAAAGCGATTATTGTAGACAAATTAGGCGTTGACGAAAACGAAGTGGTAACAGAAGCAAGCTTCACAAATGATTTAGGCGCTGATTCACTAGACACAGTTGAGTTGATCATGGAGTTCGAAAAAGAATTTGATATTCAAATTCCAGACGACCAAGCAGAAAACATTGCAACTGTAGGTCAAGCTATTTCTTACATTGAGGAAGCTAAAAAATAAAAATTACTAATCCGTGAGACCTGAGCTAGTTTCACGGATTTTTATTATTTTTACAAAAAGAAAACACTGATTGACATTCAATCTAAAAATATTGAAATACCCTTGTCTCTTTAATTTATATATTTGAAGAAAACATGGGTATTATTTGTTTAAATACAGTTGAAAAATAACGTTATGACATTAAAGCGAGTTGTAGTAACAGGTTTGGGAGCACTTACTCCTATTGGAAACAATATTCAGGAATATTGGAATGCTCTAATAAGCGGTAAAAGTGGTGCTGCTCCAATAACCTATTACGATACCGAAAAGCACAAAACCAAGTTTGCTTGCGAAGTAAAAAACTTCAACATTGAAGATTTTATGGACCGCAAAGAAGCTCGAAGAATGGATAAATTCGCTCAATATGCAGTTGCGGCTAGTGAAGAAGCTATTAAAGATGCCGGAATTACAGCTGAAAACGTTAACAAGCATAGAGTGGGTGTAATTTGGGGTGCAGGAATTGGCGGGTTAGAAACTTTTCAAGACGAGGTTATCAGTTATGCACAAGGAGATGGAACACCAAGATTCAATCCTTTTTTTATTCCAAAAATGATTGCCGATATTGCCCCAGCTCACATTTCAATGCGCAATGGTTTCATGGGACCAAATTATACTACCGTTTCTGCTTGTGCCTCCTCTGCCAATGCTTTGATTGATGCTTTCAATTACATTCGTTTAGGAATGTGTGATGTTATTATTTCTGGTGGCTCTGAAGCCGCTGTAACTATTGCAGGAATGGGAGGATTTAACTCCATGCAAGCATTATCAACTAGAAATGAAAGTCCAGAAACTGCTTCAAGACCATTTGATGCTACTCGTGACGGATTTGTTCTGGGTGAAGGCGCAGGCGCTTTGGTTTTAGAAGAATATGAACATGCCAAAGCTCGTGGTGCAAAAATATATTGTGAAATTGGCGGCGGCGGAATGTCATCTGATGCTTATCACTTAACAGCACCACATCCAGAAGGAATAGGTGTGATTGCTGTTATGGAAAACACGTTGCGTGATGCTGGAATGAATCCAGAACAAGTTGACCATATCAACACTCACGGAACATCAACACCACTTGGTGACGTTGCAGAGTTGAAAGCTATTAGTGCCGTTTTTGGTGCTCATGCAAAAAACATCAATATCAATTCAACTAAATCAATGACAGGACATCTGCTTGGTGCTGCTGGTGCTATTGAAGCTATAGCATCGATATTGGCTATGAAAAATGGGATTGTCCCTCCAACAATTAACCATAGTGTTGTGGATGAAAACATAGATCCAAGCTTAAATTTGACCTTAAACAAAGCTCAAAAGAGAGAAGTTAAGGTGGCTATGAGTAATACTTTCGGATTTGGAGGTCACAATGCTTGTGTTTTATTCAAAAAATTAGAATCTTAAAATTAGATGAAATTTCTAAAAAAAATATTTAAAAATTCCCGTTCATCTGAGGACGGGATTTTTTTTGATGAAATTCAAAAAGTTATCGGATTTAAACCTGGAGCTCTAATTTATTACCAAAAAGCATTTACGCATCGCTCCACCAATAGAATGGATTTGAAAGGAAATCCTATGAATTATGAACGATTGGAGTTTCTAGGTGATGCAATGTTGAGCTCAGTAATTGCCGCCTATTTATACAACGAAGCACCAGCAGGCGATGAAGGTTATTTGACTAAAATGCGATCTAAAATAGTGAGTCGCGAGCATTTAAACGAATTGGGAAGAGATTTAAATCTAATCCGATTTGTTGAGAGTAAAGTGCCTATGAGTCATTTTGGAGAAAATATTCATGGTAACATTTTCGAAGCATTAGTTGGCGCTATTTTTCTAGACAAAGGATATGAATACTGTCAACAATTTATCCAAAGAAGTGTCATTATTCCCTATGTTGATATTGCAAAATTAGAAGGGAAAGTAATCAGTTATAAAAGTTTGCTGATTGAGTGGTGTCAAAAAGAAAAAAAATCCTTTAACTATGATGTTTTTGAGGATAACGGCATTGATGGACAAAAATATTTTGGCGTAAAATTAAGCATCGATACCAAAGTAATTGCCAAAGCTAGAGCCACTTCAAAAAAGAAAGCAGAAGAAAAAGCATCACAGCGCGCCTATTTTGTGTTTCAAGAAAAAATTAACAGTAAACAATAAATATTCCTAAAACTATAACGTTTTCGTTCACAAAATAACGTTAACTCGCTATTGATTTAGTAATTGTAAAGAACAGATATACTATATTTACAACTTATATTTGAGTGGAATGATTGTTCATAAAATGAGTTTGGATGATATTGGAAAAGCTATTTATCAATTAGTAGCCATTCATACTTCCTTGGAAGATTATCGATTAGCGTATTTTATTAATCAAAATCTGCCTATAAATTTAAAAAAGAGTCATAGCAATATTCAAATTTGTAGCAAAGAAGGAGAAACCCAATTGTCACGATATGAATATCAAGATGAAAAGAAAAATGTTTTATGGAATTTAGTACAAAATAAAAGCAGTATAGCAAACCTATCTCAAACTAACAGTCAAGATTTATTTGCCAATAGTAATAGTAAATTTTCCTCAAAAATTTATTTGCTGCCCGAATTTAAAAAAGTCGATTACTTTTTGAAAATAGAAAATGAGGTTGATGATGTAAATATTACAACAATAATTAACCTCATTAATAAAATTGAAAGAGTAAGTATCGTATATAACGTTGAAATACAAACAATAAAATCAAAAAATAATTTAATTTTTTAAGTATAATGCCAACAAGAAAAAAAACTAAAATTGTAGCCACACTCGGTCCTGCATGTAGTTCGAAAGAAGTTATCAAAAAAATGATTGATGCTGGAGTGAACGTATTCCGTATTAATTTTTCACACGCTGATTATGCCGATGTAAAAGAACGAATTGATATCATCAGAGAGTTAAATAATGAGTTTGGATACACTACAGCAATTTTAGGGGATTTACAAGGGCCAAAATTGCGCGTTGGAGTGATGAAAGAAGATGTAGTGGTAAACCCAGGCGATTTGATAACTTTTCAAACTGCCGAAGATGTTCCTGGAAACGCACAAAGAGTTTATATGAACTACAAAGAATTTCCAAGAGATGTAAATCCTGGTGAAAAAATTCTCCTTGATGACGGAAAATTAATGTTTGAAGCGCTGGAAACAAATAGAACTACAGAAGTGTTGTGTAAAGTAATTCAAGGTGGACCATTAAAATCAAAAAAAGGAGTAAATCTGCCAAACACAAGAGTTTCACTTCCTGCGTTGACCAAAAAAGACATTAAAGACGCATTATTTGCTATCGAACAAAAAGTAGATTGGATTGCACTTTCATTTGTTAGAACACCAGCCGATTTGGAAGAGTTACAAGATTTAATAGCAAAACATTCTGAATATAAAATTCCGATTGTAGCTAAAATAGAAAAACCAGAAGCGGTAGAAAATATTGATAAAATTGTGGCGTTTTGTGATGGTTTAATGGTAGCTCGTGGTGATCTTGGGGTTGAAATTCCGGCACATGAAGTACCATTAATTCAAAAGAAATTAATTCACAGAGCCAAAACAGCTCGTATTCCGGTAATTGTTGCAACCCAAATGATGGAAACCATGATTACTAGCTTAACACCAACTCGTGCTGAGGTGAATGACGTAGCCAACTCGGTTATGGATGGCGCTGATGCGGTTATGCTTTCGGGAGAAACCTCGGTTGGAAATTATCCAGTGGAAGTGATTAAGAAAATGACCCAAATTATTGAAGCAGTGGAAGACTCTCCGTTAATTAATGTACCACAAAATCCACCTCACGTTAGAACAAAGCGTTACATAACAAAATCTATTTGTTACCACGCGGCTACTATGGCAAATGATATTAAAGCCAAAGCCATTTCTACACTAACAAATAGTGGTTATACAGCTTTTCAAATTTCGGCATGGAGACCAAAAGCGCATATTTTAGTATATACCTCCAATAAGAAAATTTTAACCCAATTGAGTTTACTTTGGGGTGTAAATGCTTTTTTTTATGATAAATTTGTAAGTACCGATGATACTGTTGATGATATCAACGAAATTGCAAAGGCCAATGGATATGTAAAAAAAGGAGATATGTTAATCAATTTAGCAGCCATGCCAGTAGCCGATAAAGGAATGGTAAATACCTTGAGAATATCTGAAATAGAATAATTTTTTAATTTTAAATTTTAATACTATGAATTCAAACAATCCATTTTTTAAAAACAAAGCTTTCACCAACACTTCACGCGCTGAAGATACGGTACATGAAGCAAAAGTTATTGATTACAATCAAACGATGACTGTTTCGGGAACTATTAATAAAAGTTTCCTTATGTTAATTTTATTAGTTGCCAGTGCAGCCATCACTTGGATAATGTCTTTTAATGGACAAAACCCAATGATAATCACTATTGGCGGTGCTATTGTGGGCTTTGTGTTGGTTCTAATTGCTACTTTCAAACCACAATATTCTACATATTTAGCACCAGGGTATGCTATTTTTGAAGGATTATTTATTGGTGGCATTTCGGCCATTTTTGAAGTTATGTATCCCGGAATTGTGATACAAGCCGTGAGTTGCACTTTTGTAACCTTTATGGTGTGTTTCGGACTTTATAAATATGAAATTGTAAAGGTTACCGAAAAATTCAGATCAGTAGTTATTGCTGCAACCTTAGCCATCGCTACTTATTATTTAATTTCTTGGCTGCTTTCTATGTTTACCAGTTTTCAACGAGTAGATCAAGGAAATTCATGGATGAGTATTGGAATTAGTGTTTTTGTAATTGTGATTGCAGCGCTTAACCTATTTTTAGATTTTGACCAAATAGAAAAAGGAGTGCAACAAAAAATGCCAAAATACATGGAATGGTATAGTGCCATGGGATTAATGATAACCTTAGTTTGGTTATACATCGAATTCTTGCGACTGCTTTCAAAAATTTCTAGTAGAGATTAAATTAGTCACTCAATACATTTAAACCAGCTTTCGGGCTGGTTTTTTTGTCTAAAACTCAAACTTCAACTGCACCACCACCGTTTTCTTAATTTCGGTATTCAAATTGTTTAACGAAATGCCGAGCAGTCGAACCGATTCTTTCATGCGTTCTTGAAACAAAAGTTCTTTGGCAACTTCCAAAAGCAATCCTTTGTCGGAAATGAAATAGGGCAAGGTTTTGCTTCTGGTTTGGGTGGTAAAATCGCTGTATTTTATTTTTAGTGTAACGGTTTTTCCAGAGATATTGTATTTCTTCAAACGGTTTTCTAATTCTGTGGATATGCGCTCTAGTTTTTCAAGCATAAAGATTTCGGAAGTCAGGTTTTCAGTAAACGTATGTTCTGCCGCAACCGATTTTGCAATTCTATTGGGTTTGACTTCGCTATTGTGAATGCCACGCACTATGTTGTAGAAATGCAAACCACTTTTGCTGAAATGGTCTTCAAGAAATTCACGTGATTTTGATTTTAAATCTTTACCGGTAAAAATTCCAAGCTGATACATTCTATCACGAGTGACTTTTCCAATACCATAGAATTTTTTGATGTCTAAGTTTTCTAAAAACGATTCTACTTCTTCGGGATTTACTGTTTTTTGTCCGTTGGGTTTGTTGTAATCGCTGGCAATTTTTGCTACAAATTTATTCACCGAAATACCAGCCGAGGCAGTCAATCCTACTTCTTCAAAAATCCGTTGTCTGATTTCTTGCGCAATGAGTGAAGCACTTGGATTTCCTTTTTTGTTGTGTGTCACATCAAGATACGCTTCGTCAAGAGATAGCGGTTCTACCAAATCAGTATAGTCATGAAAAATTTTCCTAATTTGTTTTGAAATTTCCTTATAACGGTCAAATCGTGGGGGAACAAAGAGTAAATCGGGACAATTCCTTTTGGCTTGTACACCACTCATCGCACTGCGAACACCAAATTTTCGCGCTTCATAACTCGCTGCCGAAACCACACCACGAATTTCACTTCCGCCCACAGCCAATGGCTTTCCCTTCAATTCAGGATTGTCCATTTGCTCCACAGAAGCATAGAAAGCATCCATGTCAACGTGAATAATTTTTCGATAAGAAATCGGTTCAGCCATATCACAAATTTATAGTATCTTTCGATAAAATTTGTATCCAATGGTTGAAATTGAGCGGAAGTTTTTAGTCCTTTCTAATGCTTTTATTGAGGAAGCATTTGAAAAAAAAAGAATTGTTCAGGGGTATTTAAGTACGGTTCCAGAGCGCACAGTTCGAGTTCGAATTAAAGCAGACAAAGGTTATATTACCATCAAAGGGAAAAGCACCAACGATGGAACAACACGACTGGAATGGGAAAGAGAAATTAGCTTAGCCGATGCTGAGGCGTTACTTTCAATTTGCGAAAGCGGCACGATTGATAAAGTTCGTCACGAAGTAAAAGTGGGCAATCACATTTATGAAGTGGACGTTTTTTCGGGAGAAAATGAGGGTTTGATAATGGCAGAAATCGAATTACTTAGGGAAGATGAGATTTTTGAAAAACCACATTGGCTAGGAAAAGAAGTGACAAACGATGAGCGATTTTACAATGCTTATTTGAGTAAAAATCCTTTTAAGACATGGTAAATTTTACTCAACAACTTCCAATTTTACGATTATTACACCAGAATTTTTGTTGGAAGATATATCCATAAAAGCCCTTCTACTCAAATCTATTTCTCGAACTTTTGAAAATGGTCCACGATCGTTAATTTCAACAATTACCGATTTGCCATTCGCTTCGTTAGTTACTCTTACTTTGGTACCAAAAGGCAATTTTTTATGAGCCGCGGTGTATTTATTATTATCAAATTTTTTTCCGCTTGCTGTTCTTCTACCATTGAATTTGTTATGATAATAGGAGGCGTGAGCGTTTTTTTTGATTTGTTTTACGATACCATTTTGGAATAAGTCATTCAGCGAATCTTGTTCCGTTAAAGGGAATTTAGGTGCTAAAGAATCTTTTTTTATAATATTAAAATTAGATGGCTCTTTAGCATCAGTTACTTTCGGCTTGTCTGTTTTCTTTTCTTGTACTTTTTCTTTTTGCTGTTTTTGTTTAGGATTTGTTTGTATCACAACACTACATAGCGAAAATAATAGTACGATTAATTTATGCCCCATTTATATATTTTTAGGATAAAAAAAGTCCTTTTAAGGACTTCATTTGTTATTTATTGAACCACAAACTCCAAGGAATTCTACTTAAAATCAATGCCAAACCAATACCATAAAAAACAGCAATTGATTTAAATTTTGCAGTATTGGTTTCCCCTTTTTTATGTTTGGACCATCCAATAGTTATTAAAACAATAGCAATAATATTGGTTAACGGATGTTCAAGTGAAGTAAGTCTGAGTGCGGCATCTTTCATCTGACCAAAAACGACTGAACCTAGAGGAGAGATAAAATATAGAACTAATCCAACTACCAATTGAATATGAGTGGCTATTAATCCAAACAAAGCAATTTTTCTGTCTTTGGCAGTGAATTGTCTTTTGGAAGACATTCCCATGAAAGAATTTACAACAGCAAAAACCAATAATAATAATGCTAAATAAGCCCAACCCGAATGGAATTTTTGAATAAAATGATACATTGTTTTCTTTTTAGAAAAACAAATATAACGAAAAAGGCATAAAAAAACGGCAACGCTAGTTACCGTTTTAACATTTATTTAGTACTTAAATAATATTCCAAAAGCTTATTTGTTGAACTATCATGAGAATTTATTTTTTTGGAATTTATTTCATCCAAAATAGAATTGGCCAATTGTTTTCCGAGTTCAACGCCCCATTGATCATAACTAAAAATATTCCAAATCACACCTTGTACAAAAATTTTGTGCTCGTACAAAGCCACTAATGAACCTAATGATTTTGGGGTTAATTTTTGAATTAAAAAAGTATTCGTTGGCTTGTTTCCTGTAAAAACTTTAAACGGCAGTAAGAACGCTGCTTTTTCTGCTGAAATTGCTTGTTTATCAAATTCGGTTTTAACTTGCGCTTCAGTTTTTCCATTCAATAGGGCTTCGGTTTGTGCAAAAAAGTTGGACATCAACTTATCATGATGCTCTTGATTGCCGTATAATGGTTTTACAAATCCAATAAAATCGGTTGGTATCAATTTTGTGCCTTGATGAATTAATTGAAAAAAAGCATGTTGTGAATTGGTTCCAGGTTCACCCCAAATGATAGTTCCTGTTTGATAATTTACTGGGGTTCCATCTCTACCAATACTCTTTCCGTTGCTCTCCATGATGCCTTGTTGTAGGTATGGTGCCAATTTTTGTAGATATTGGGTATATGGAATTAATGCTTCGCTTTCGGCGCCAAAAAAGTTGTTGTACCAAATGCTTAGCAAAGCTAAAACAACCGGAATATTTTTGTCAAAACTTTCGTTTTGGAAATGGTTATCCATATCGTGTGCCCCTTTCAATAAATCGTTGAAATTATCAAAACCAACTCCTAAACAGATGGATAATCCAACAGCACTCCAAAGTGAAAAGCGTCCGCCAACCCAATCCCACATGGGGAAAATGTTATCAGGATTGATGCCAAATTCGGTTACTTTTTGAATATTAGTTGAGACCGCAACGAAATGTTTGGCTACATCATTTTGTGTTGCTGTCCCGAATTCTCGGGATAAAAACCATTCCCGAATAGTTTCAGCATTTGAAAGTGTTTCTTGTGTCGTAAACGTTTTAGAAGCAATGACAAAAAGTGTCGTTTCTGGATTTAGTTTATTAATAATTTCGTTAACATGATCACCATCAACATTGGAAACAAAATGTATATTTAAATGATTTTTGTAGAATTGTAAAGCTTCAACCACCATCGCTGGCCCAAGGTCTGAACCGCCAATCCCTATGTTGACCACATCGGTAAAGGGTTTTCCAGTATATCCTTTTCTTATACCTGAAATCACTTCGTTGGAGAAGTTTTTCATTTTGTTTTTTACTTCGTAAATTTCTGGAATTACATTATTTCCATCAACCAAAACAGTGGCGTTTTCTGAAGTGCGCAAAGCAGTGTGCAGCACAGCTCTATTCTCGGTTTTATTGATATTTTCGCCATCAAAATAACTTGTAATAGATTCTTTTAGATTCACTTCTTTGGCTAAATTTTGGAGTAAACTAAACGTTTCTTGATTGATGCAGTTTTTAGAATAATCAATTAAGAAATCATTCCATTGAATAGTAAATTTTTCTGCTCTTGTAGCGTCATTAGCAAACATTTCTTTGGTAGAAACAGTTGCCATTTTAGTATAATGTTGTTTTAATTTTTTCCAAGCATCTGTGCTTGTTGGATTTATAGTTGCTAATGCCATTCTTTTATATTTGAAGGACAAATTTACAACTATTGATGGGAAAAAGTAAAAGAATAATTTACGCTAACGTTGTAGTGAGAAAATATTTTATTTATAAATTAGTTTTTGAACTTCAATGCAGCTGTGCTGTCTAATACTTTTTTAAGTGGTGTTATTGTTGCTATGAATTTTTGCTTGTATTTTGAGTCCATTGGAGTTGAGGTGGGTAATTTTAGTCGCAAAGCATCTACTTGCACTCCGTTTTTCCAAAAACGATAACAAACATGTGGTCCAGTTGCCAATCCAGTACTTCCCACTTTGCCAATAACCTGTCCTTGTGTCACTCTTTGACCACGACGAACTACTATTTTGGACATGTGAAGGTATTGTGTGGAATACATTCTATCATGTTTTACTTTAACAAAATTCCCGTTTCCTGTGGTGTAACCTGCTTGCTCAACAATTCCTGAAGCTGTTGTCATAATGGGAGTTCCAGTTGGCGCAGCATAATCTGTTCCATTGTGTGCCTTCCATCTTTTTTGTACGGGATGAAATCTATTTTTGGTATATCGGGATGTGATATTTATAAATTTTAATGGAGCTTTCAGAAAGAAGTTTTTCAACGTTTTTCCTTCTTCATCATAATATTCTTGTTTGCTTGTGCTACCATCTGGCGTGAAAGGGAAAGCGTAGATATTTTTTCCTTTGTATTCAAAAAAAGCAGCTTTTAAACTATCGACGCCATCATAAATAGTGTCATTAATGAAACGTTCTGTAAAGGTTAAACCAAATTTATCCCCTTTTTGTAATTTAAAAAAATCAATAGACCAAGCATAAATTTTAGCAATTTTTGAAGCTAATGCTGGATCTACTTTTTCATTTGCCAAAGTTTCAGAAAGAGAACCGTTTAAAGCACCCGCAATAGTTCGTGTCTTAAATTTTAATGGACGGGTTTTTTTATGTACCTCAATTGAGTCCCTAAAATCAATTACATAGTAATTCAACTTGTCGGGTTGATAAATAAAAACTTGAATTTCATTGGTTTTGTTTTTACTACGAAGAATGGTGTATGGTTTTCCTTTACGAATTGTTCTAACATCAAAGGAGTCTTTTACTTTCAAAACAATATCATAAACTTCTTTTCCTTTAAGATTCTGTTTTTCTATTAAACTTCCAAAAGTATCTCCCGATTTTACAGTATCATTGAGCATATTAAAATCATGCAGGTTAAATCCAAATTCCACCAGTTTAGGTCTCGTTTTTGGAATAACTATTTCTACCTCTTCAGTTTTATCACAAGAAATAAGAAATGTAGAAATTAGCAATAAAAAGAAAATTTTTTGGGGAATTTTTGACATCTTTTTTTACTTATAATCCTTCGCCCCAATTTTTTAATTCTTCATCACTCCACAATTCGGGGAAAAATATTCTTCTTTGGTATTTTGGATGCATGTATTTTTTCCAGTCGCTTCCGCCAGTCGCTTCGCCAGAACCTTGTCCGCTATCAATGTATTTTTTGGCAGCGTTTAAATGGCCCATTACCCATGTGATGTTTACCGTGTAGTCATAATGACGCATAGCACTAACTAATGCTTCATTTTTTTGATCATCCAGAGGGAGTTGCTGGAATTTTTGCCAAATGTTTATGGTGTTGTATTCTTCCATATAGCGCAGGAATTCATCTCTATATTTTCTTTCGAATTCTAAAATCAAAAAGGATTTTTCGCCTGTGGCATAATCTTTTCCTGCAGCTTGCCAATATAAATGTTCAAAGGCATGAGAATAAGGTGTGTTTCTGTCGATGGATGCTCTAAATCGGTAATCGATAAGGTTGATTAAATCGGTAGAAGAGAATTCAATAAATCGGTATTGTGCACTTTGAAATCCACTTGCCGGTGTCAAAGTATTTCTAAACTTCATGTATTGTTCTACTTCCATTCCGTCGCCCATGATGTCAAATGAAGTGGTTAACATATTAAAATAGCGGCTTATTCTTCTCAATTTTTCGCTAAAAAAGGCGGTTTCAGGTGTATCAGTATGACACAATTGATTAATTTCCCAAAGTATCATTTTGAATAACAACTCGTTGACTTGATGATACATGATAAAAACCATTTCGTCGGGCAAAACGGTTCTTTGTGTTTGTAGATTTAACAAAGCATCGGTTTGGATATAATCCCAGTATGTTATAGGTTTTGACCATAGCAGCCCTTCAAGGTGTGTTTCCGTTTTTTGATTGATAGCTTCAAATTTTTGTTCTAAAGCTTCTAAAGTTGTATAGTAGTTTGTTGTTTTAATATTCATTTTTTTTCTAGTTTAACCATAAATGGATTTTTTAATCCTTTGAAATTTTCTAAGTCAGCTTTAATAGAACCAACAGCCAAACTTGCTTTTATTCGAAGTGGAATTTTATTTTCATCATCTGATATCCATACGGTTAAGCTTTCTTCTTCTTTAAAAACTCTTCCAGATTGAACAATCGGTCTAAAAATCATACAGGGAGCGATGCCAAATTTAGTAGCAATATCTTCTCGTCCGATGAATTTTAACTTAAACTTAAAAACCTCATCATCAAAAAACATATCTACAACTACTGACTCCCCTACTTTTAATTTATCAATTGTAGGATAGTTTCTTAAGAAGTAAAAAGTTGAAATAATATCTTGCACATTTTCAGTAACTAAGAAAGTTTTTTCAGTTTTGTTTTTATAATCCTTTAAAAGAACTTTATTAGCATCTTGATTAAAAAAACCTTCTTGGTTTTTGGTATAGCCGCCTTCGTCTATTTTTCTAACAAATTGAAAGGGTTTGTTCGTCACTTTGTCAAAATAACTTTCATACGTGTCATCCACTTTAAAAAAGAAACGGGACATTCCAACAGTGTATCCTTTCCCAATTGCATGATATACTTTTATGTTGTTTTTAACAGCTTCTTGTATTTCGAGAGTGGCAAAACCAGCATTGATGAATCCATAGTGAATTCTGAATTTGAACCATTCGCCAGCATCATAGGCAACAGGTTTTTGAGAATCAAAGCTCACGGTTATGAAAAGCAAAAATAGGAAGAAGTATTTTTTCATTTTTTTTCATTAAATTTTGCAAACAAGTGCAATATCCGTTCCAAATGTATTAAAACAAAAAAACTCAGTCAAATTAATGACCGAGTTTTTATGCTATTAACCAACCAAAAAACTATAAATTATGAAAATTTATCCAAAAATGAGAGGAAACCACTCCTCTGTTATTTTTGTGATGCAAATGTAATTTAATTTCTTGCGTTATTGCAAGCAAAAAACTAACTTTAACAGTAATTTAGCAAAAAAAGCGTTACTACAACGTTGTATTTTATTAATTCCGCAATAAAATTAACTTTTTTTACAATGTTCCTCGCAACATTTGTTCTCTCTCTATAGATTCAAACAACGCTTTAAAATTTCCTGCACCAAAACCTTTGGCACCCATTCTTTGAATGATTTCAAAAAATAAAGTTGGTCTGTCTTGTACAGGTTTGGTGAAAATTTGAAGTAAATAACCATCTTCATCGGCATCAACCATAATGGCTAACTTTTCAATTTCATTGATGTCTTCTTTCATCATATCCATATGAACGCCTAATCTTTCAGGTATTGCTTGATAATAGGAATGTGGTGGTGCCGACAGGAATTCTACACCTCTTGCTCTAAGTTGTGATACTGTGGAAATAATATCATCAGTAGCAATAGCAATGTGTTGTACTCCTGGTCCTCCATAAAAATCTAAATATTCTTCAATTTGAGATCTTTTCTTTCCTTTGGCTGGTTCGTTTATTGGAAATTTAATTCTACCGTTTCCGTTGCTCATCACTTTACTCATCAAAGCAGAATAATCGGTATGAATTTGTTTGTCATCAAACGATAAGAAATTCACAAATCCCATGACATCTTCATAGAATTTTACCCAAGTATTCATTTCATTCCAACCTACATTTCCTACCATGTGGTCTATATATTTTAATCCAACGGAGGAAGGATTATAATCTGATTTCCATTCTTTATAACCCGGTAAAAAGATACCGTGGTAGTTTTTTCGTTGTACAAAAATATGCACTGTTTCTCCATAGGTATAAATGCCTGAACGAACAACTTCGCCATGTTCATCTTTTTCAACCGTAGGTTTCATAAATGGTTTTGCACCACGCTTGGTTGTTTCTTCAAAGGATTTTGAAGCATCTTCTACCCATAGAGCAATGACTTTTACGCCATCACCATGTTTAACAATGTGTTGATAGATTGGCGATTCTGGATTTATAGGGGTGGTTAATACTAAACGAATTTTATCTTGTTTTAACACATAACTGGCTCTGTCTTTTACACCCGTTTCCAAGCCAGCATAAGCCAGAGATTGATATCCAAAAGCAGTTTTGTAATAATGTGCCGATTGTTTGGCGTTTCCAACATAAAATTCTACGTAATCTGTTCCTAAAAGCGGAAGGAAGTCTTGAGCGCCTTCAAATATTTTTTCTAAACCGTAGTCAACGGATTTTACTTCTTTACTCATTGTGTTTGGTATTAAGATAAAAGTATTAAGAATCAAGACCGAGCTTATTCAAAAATAACTTTCAATTTTTTATTAATTTTAATTATTCTAACCAAGATTGGAAATAGGTGTCATCGGCAATTTTCATGGCATCTTCAGTAACCATTAATGGTTTGAAAGTATCTACCATAACGGCTAGTTCTTGCGTTTCTTTTTTGCCAATGCTTCTCTCGGCTGCTCCAGGGTGTGGACCATGAGGAATTCCTGCTGGGTGCAATGAAATATTTCCAGGCGCTACATCATTTCTACTCATAAAATCACCATCTACATAGTACAAAACCTCATCAGAATCGATATTACTGTGATTATAAGGCGCTGGAATTGACAATGGATGATAATCGTATAAACGCGGGACGAAAGAGCAAACTACAAATGCAGTGGTTTCGAATGTTTGATGTACTGGTGGCGGTTGATGAATACGACCTGTAATTGGTTCGAAATCATGAATAGAAAGGGCATATGGATAATTGAATCCATCATATCCAATGACGTCAAAAGGATGTGAAGCATATATCATTTCGAAAATTTCGTCTTTCTTTTTTACTTTGATGGTGAATTCTCCCTTTTCATTATTGGTTTCTAATTCATAGGGACGACGAATGTCTCTTTCACAAAATGGGGAATGTTCCAAAAGTTGACCAAACCAATTGCGATACTGTTTTGGGGTGTAAATTGGCACGTGAGATTCTACAATAAATAATCGATTGTCTTCATTGTCAAAATCAATTTTGTAAATAATTCCGCGAGGAATAATCAGATAATCTCCATATTTAAAATCAAGGTTTCCGTAAATGGTTCGTAATTTTCCTGATCCTTTATGAATAAAAATCATTTCGTCAGAATCGGAATTTTTATAGAAATAATCGGTTGTGGACTTTCTTGGCGCAGCGAGTACAATATGACAATCTGAATTGGTCAATATAATTTTTCTACTCTCAAGAAAATCATCTTGTGGTGCTATATTAAAACCTTTTAACTTATAAGATTGAATATTATTGGATTTGGAAATTATTGGCGCTACACTATATTGAGAACGAATTTCTTTGACTTGTGTTGGTCGTTGCTCGTGATAGGAATTAGTTGACATGCCGTCAAAACCCACGGTTCCAAAAAGTTGTTCATAATACAAATCTCCGTTTGGTTTTCGGAATTGAGTATGACGTTTAGGGGGAATATTTCCAAGTTTGTGATAAAATGGCATTTTATTTTTTGTTTAAAGTTTAACATTTTAAAGTTTACAGTTGTTTCAAACTTTGAAGCTAACAATAACCAAATGGCTCATTCAGGATTTCTCTTGATGAGGAATTTTAGATGGATTAGTAAGTTGTCCCATTTTTTCATATAACAAATATCGTGAATTTTTTAAACAAAAAAATCCAAAAGATGTTTTCTTTTGGATTTTTATATGTTGATATAATTTTATAAAAATTCTTTTTCTATAATGTCGTTATTCTCCAGATTAGATCTTCTTTTGCTGTATAAAAAATAAACGGCAATGCCTACTGCACCCCAAATTAAAAATGCAATCCAAGTATGAAGTCGAACGAAACACATTAAAAAGATATTAAATGAAACGCCAAGTGTACCAACAACATAAACAGCTGGTGTTTTAAACGGTCTATCTAGGTCTGGTTTTTTGTAACGAAGCATCATTACTGCGATACATACCATTGCAAAAGCAAGCAATGTTCCCATACTGCACATTTCACTAACATTATTTATAGGCGTAACGGCTGCTACGATAGATATAATTGCACCGACTAAAATGGTACTTTTGTAGGGTGTTTTAAATTCTGGATGAATAGATTTAAAAAATTTTGGCAACAAACCATCTTTAGCCATGCCAAGGAATATTCTTGTTTGTCCCAACATCATTACGAGCATTACTGATGTTAAACCTGCTGTTGCTGCAAGAGTTATTATAAATACCGCCCAAGTCAAACCCTTCTCGCTAAACGCTGATGCTACAGGTGCAGCTTTGTCCAAAACTGAGTAAGGAACCATTCCGGTTAGCACTAGAGAAACTAAAATATACAACACGGTACAAATTACAAGCGAAGCAATAATAGCAAATGGTACATCTTTTTTTGGATTTATTGCTTCGCCAGCTTGAGTAGAAACGGCATCAAAACCTATGTAGGCAAAAAATACTATGGTTGCAGCAGTCAGCACACCACCAAAGCCAAAATTCATTTTCCCAGTGGCATTACCCATTTCGTCTAAGGCAGGAATGGCTTCAGGTATAAATGGATGCCAATTACTAGTATCGATATAAAAGGCGCCAACTATAATTACAAATAATACTACGGCTACTTTAACGACAACAATAATATTATTGGTACTTGCTGCTTCTTTTATACCTTTTATTAAAACGCCTGTAACAATCCATGTAATTAAAAATGCTGGTAAGTTGAAAGCGAAGCTAGGTAAATCCAATAATTGATTCGGAAATTCTTTATTGTGTTCGATTATTTTCTCAGTAGCAGTAGCCAAGTCGTTACACAACCAAATAGGAATATCAATACCAAAGAGGTGTAAAAACTTTACAAAATAGCCACTCCAAGCTACGGCAACGGTAGTGGCACCCATCATATATTCTAAAATAAGATTCCACCCAATAAACCATGCAAAAAGTTCGCCAACCGTCCCATAGGCGTAGGCGTAAGCCGAACCCTCAACAGGTAAAACAGATGCAAATTCTGCATAACACAACGATGCAAATAAGCAACCGATGCCAGCTATAACAAATGATAAAGCTAATGCAGGGCCAGCATAATCATGGGCTGCAATTCCTGTTAACGTAAAAATACCTCCTCCAATGATTGCGCCAATTCCTAACGAAGTTAAGCCCCAACGGGTAAGAATGCGTTTTAAGTCACTTTTTTTCATATCTGCCTCAAAAGCAGCAACAGGTTTAACTCTCCAAATAGACATAAATAATAATTTTAGGTTATAGTTTTCAAATATAGTTTTTTATGGTTCACAAAGAAAAAAAAATAGTTTTTGAGGTTTTTAAAAAAATCTTAAAACCAAAATCCAACACTGACAAAAGTGAATCCTTTACTCAGTTCGGGCGACCAAGTATATTTCACCTCAATTGGGCCAATTATTGACTCTAAGGCATAGCCAAAAGCATAGCCAGAGTAGCTTGGTTTTGAAAGCCAATTACCCGTAGCAAATAAATTGTCTTCCACATTGGCATAATTGGCAGCAAAATTTACGTGATTTTTTTTATAAAATTCATAGTCAAAAGTAAAACATGATTTGATATAACTATTGCCCGAAATACTAAGGAAATCATATCCATAAAAATGTTTGAAATTATTGATAGTGTTAAAGCCATAACCTCCCAAGAAAAAATCTAAGAAATTAACACTTTTTTCTCCTAACGCAAATCCAGCTTCGGTGTCAACTTTAACGGCAATTTTTTTAAAAAAGGTTTTAACTAATCCTATTTCTCCTTTTGCAATGGAAAAGCGATTAAACTGGTTGGTATAATCAGTAGAATAAACAAAAGATTGTATATCTCCTGCAAAAAACCATCCTTTTTTTGGAAATAATTTATTGTCATAGGAGTCATATTTGAGGTATCCAAAAATACTAGTGTAGGAACTATTTTCAAATACAGGGTTGATAACGCTTAAATTTTCGGAATTGATTTTCAAATTTTTATACTCTATACCTGCTCCTATTAAATATTTTTGAATAAAAATAGTTTGTACATACACTTGATTAGTAAGGTCGGCATAATCAATATTTATAGAGTTTAAACCTAGTTGATTTAAAATTTCTCCGTTGCTAAAATCATTAGAAAGATTTTTATTGAATTGATTGTATCTTGATTTTAATCCAAAACTCCAATAATATCCATTGTCAATATAATAATCAAAATTATATCTAATATTATCGCCAAGTCCAACATCTAATGAAGTTACATCGTTTTTGAAAAGTGTGTTTTTTCGTGTTAGATTGACCAATAAAGCACTTTTATAAAGTCCGTCATAATGCACTCCAAATTTTAAATAGGTTTTAATGGAATTTTCTGTAAGATTTAATTTTAATTCATCTGCATTTTGAAAACTATTGAGAGTATAACTAATTCTGCTGAAATTTTGGGTGGCATTTAGATTGTTTATGCCCGTTTTTAAATCGTTATAACTTATTTTTTTCCCACTTTTTAAACCCAATTTACCTAAAACATACGACCGAGTGTAATTGTCTAGTTTATTGATATCAATCTTTTTTATATCTATGGAATCTTGTTGGTCTTTTAGATGATTAGGATGGTATTCATTTATTTTATTTCTCAATGCTTTTAATTTTTCAATATGGAGCAAAGCCGCATCTTCTCCTTTTTTAATAATTTCTTTTCCTTGATCAAAAGAAATCACACCGAATTCTGCTACGTTGGGTTTTATATAAATATCGGTGATTTTTGTTTTTTCCTCCATTTTTTTTATCATGTCCAAATTGGTGATTTGAACTAGAATTCTCGTTGCATCATTTAGTGATTTTCTATCTTTTAAATCATCTTGAACATCAACCCCAATAATAATATCAGCTCCCATTTTACGTAATTCTTCAACAGGATAATTATTTATAACTCCACCATCAATTAATAATTTTCCGTTAATTTCTACTGGCGAAAATAGGGAAGGAAAGGCAGAACTAGCCAGCATAGCTTGGGCTAGATAACCACTGTTTAAAATGACTTCTTCTCCTTTTTCTATATCGGTAGCAATGCACAAAAAAGGGATGGGAAGTTTGCTAAAGTCACGAACATGTCTCACATTGTGGGTTAGTCTAGTTAGTAAACTATAATTGTACATTCCTTTGGAAAGCGCTATGGGAATGCCTATTTTGAATTTGTGAAATGGTAAGACAACGGCATAGACTTCGTTATTCTTTTTTTCGTAAAAATTTTTGGAAGACCGCGGAATATAATCTTGTAGTAGCTCGTCAAAATTGGTGTTGTAAAATATAGAATCTATTTGTGTGGCACTATAACCAGATGCATATAAACCGCCTACAACAGCACCCATGCTAGTCCCGCCTATGTAATCAATTTTTACGCCAGCTTCTTCCAGAACTTTCAGTACTCCAATATGAGCAAAACCTTTGGCGCCACCACCACTGAGGACTAAACCTATTTTTGGACGTTTACTTGTTTCGTTGTTTTGGGAATGTAAATTTGGCGCGAATAGAAAATAGAAAATAGAAAATAGAAAACAGACTTTATATTTTGTCGCGTAAACCGGTTTTTGCAAAAGACAAAACCTATTTAGCTCTGATTTCTTCTCTAAAGAGTTTATATTACATTGAAGTTCATAGAATGTTATTTGCAATGAAAATCCTTTAAAAACCCCTTTTAAGTTTTTAAAGATTGAAATGGAAAGCAGGAATAGGGTTTGCAAAAATGCCTTTACCATTTGCTTCAAATTATAATTATTTGTTTTGTGTGTAAAATTCGTAAATTTTTTTTGCTTTTGAGGCACCAACTGCCTCAGATATTTCTTTTTCGGTAGCTAATTTTACTCTTCTAACACTTTTAAAATGTTTCAATAGCGTCAACATTGTTTTTTCTCCGATGCCCGGAATTAGTTCTATGGTCGAATTCAAGGCCGATTTACTTCTTTTATCTCGATGATGGGATATCCCAAAACGGTGTGCTTCATTACGTAGTTGCTGTATAATTTTAAGTGTTTCACTTTTTTTATCTAAATACAAAGGCACGGAATCGCCTGGATAGAATAATTCTTCCAATCTTTTGGCAATACCAATAATGGCAATTTTACCTCGCAACTCCAAATCATCTAAACTTTTCAAAGCTGATGATAATTGCCCTTTTCCTCCGTCAATAATAATAAGTTGAGGTAACGGTTGGTTTTCGTCGAGCATGCGTTTGTATCTTCGGTAAACCACTTCTTCCATCGAGGCAAAATCATTGGGTCCTTTTACTGTTTTAATATTAAAATGGCGGTAGTCTTTTTTGCTTGGTTTTCCATCTTTAAAAACCACACAAGCCGAAACCGGATGGGTTCCTTGAATGTTGGAATTATCAAAACATTCGATATGTCGTGGCTCCACCGAAAGGCGTAAATCCTTTTGCATTTGCGCCATAATTCGGTTGGTGTGTCGCTCTGGGTCTACAATTTGAATTTGTTTTAGCTGTTCTAGTCGATGGTATTTGGCATTGCGTTGAGACAATTCCAGAATTTGTTTTTTATCTCCAAGTAGTGGCACAGTAACTTTTAGCAAATTGCCAAAATCCAAATGGAAGGGTAAAATAATTTCTTTTGAAGTTAACTGAAAACGCTCTCTTAATTCAACAATAGCCAGTTCAAGCAATTCTTCATCGGTTTCGTCCAGTTTTTTTTTCAGTTCCAATGTATAAGAACGAATAATAGCACCGTGTGAAATCTGCAGGAAATTAACATACGCCATACTCTCATCAGAAATAATGGAAAACACATCAATATTTGAAATCTTAGGATTTAAAATAGTAGAGCGCGATTGATAATTTTCTAAAACTTCTATTTTTTCTTTTATTTTATGGGCAGCTTCAAAATGCATATCTGTTGCCAATTCTAGCATCATTTTTTTAAAATCGCGCAAACTGTCTTTGAAATTTCCTTTCAGAATTTCGCGAATGGCATCCACTTGTTTTTGGTAATTTTCTAGTGTTTCATGGGCTTCACATGGCCCTTTGCAATTACCAATGTGATACTCCAAACACACTTTATATTTTCCCGATTTAATATTAGCATTGCTTAAATCATAGTTGCAAGTTCGTAACGGATATAATGCTGCGATTAAGTCTAAAATAGTATTCACCGTTTTGAAATTGGTATAAGGGCCAAAATATTCTGAGCCGTCTTTAATCATTCTTCGTGTGGGGAATATTCGAGAAAAGGGTTCTTTCTTGATGCAAATCCAGGGATAGGTTTTGTCATCTTTGAGCATCACGTTATAGCGAGGTTGTAGTTTTTTGATGAGGTTATTTTCGAGCAATAAAGCATCGGCTTCAGAGGAAACCACGATGTGTTTTATGGCGACTATTTTTTTTACCAAAACATTAGTTTTGGCATTATCGTGAAGTTTGTTGAAATAAGACGCTACTCTTTTTTTTAAGTTTTTAGCTTTGCCTACATATAAAATTTTCCCCTCTTTATCATAATATTGATACACGCCAGGATTATTTGGCAAGGATTGTATTTGAAGTTCTAAAGAAGGAGTTGACATTAAGAAATATTGATTGATTTCAAAGTTATAAAAATTAAAGTACTTTTGGAATATGAATAAAAAAGACCTTCGTAAAAAATATAAAGAATTAAGAGAGCAACTTTCTTTGGATGAAATTGAAACTAAAAGTTTGGCAATTGCCAATCGATTGTTGCAACTAGATGCAATACCTAACGGCAGGCAGGTTTGGGAGAAAACGTATTTCCATTTATTTTTAACTATTGAAGAGCAAAAAGAAATTGATACGGAGTTTATCCTTCAAATTTTAGCAGGAAAGGACAAAGAAATTGTAGTAGCCAAAAGCAATTTTGAGACGTTAGAAATGTCTCATTATTTGTTGACGGATAACACTAAATTCCAGAAAAGCGACTATAATATTTATGAACCAGTAAATGGTTTGGAAGTGCCAACATCTATAATTGATGTGGTTTTTGTGCCGCTTTTGTGCTATGATAAAAAAGGAAATAGAGTAGGATATGGAAAGGGATTTTATGATAAATTTTTATCAAAATGCCGAGAAAATGTTATCAAAATAGGTTTATCTTTCTTTGAGCCAGAAGAAGCTATTACAGCTGTTTCTGAGACCGATATTCGTTTGGATTATTGTGTAACGCCTATGACCGTCTATAACTTTCAACTATAGTTTTTTTAGCGAAAGCTTTTTTATTAAATACTATTAAAATTCCAACACCAGTTGAAATGGCCATATCTGCAATGTTGAAAATAGCGTTGAAGAATTTGAATGGCTGTCCGCCCCAAATAGGGATCCAATTAGGAAGAGTTCCTTCCCAAATAGGGAAATAAAGCATGTCTACCACTTTACCATGAAACCAAGTTCCATAAGGATTTTCAGAAAACAAAGTTGATAAATGGCCATAGCTATCATCGAAAATAACACCATAAAAAACAGAGTCAATAATATTGCCTAAAGCACCTGCAAAAATCAAAGAAATGGCAACCAATAAATAATTAGAACTGTGTTTTGTGTTGGCATCATAAAGCCAATATCCAATTCCAAAGACAGCTAAAATTCTGAAAACGGTTAAAAACAATTTACCATATTCTCCCGGAATTTTGGTTCCCCAGGCCATTCCTTCGTTCTCAATCAATAATATTTTAAACCAACTAGCTACGTCAATTTGTCCTGCTTCGCCATAAATAAAATTTGTTTTGATATAAATCTTAAAGAATTGGTCAAACAATATAATAATAGTAATAATTAAAATGGAATTTCTTAGTGACATTTTATGAATTTTAATGAGGTAAAAATAATCTTTTTTTCTAAAAAGTAACGCTCCAAAACGGAGCGTTACTTAATATCATGTAAAATTGTTATCGTTGCAAATTTTTTGCTTCAATACTCATGGTGGCATGAGGAACAATTTTCAATCTTTCTTTAGAGATTAGCTTACCAGTAACTTTACAAACACCATAGGTTTTGTTTTCCACTCGAAAAAGAGCATTTTTTAAATCGCGAATAAATTTCTCCTGACGAATGGCTAATTGAGAGTTGGCTTCTTTAGACATGGTTTCACTTCCTTCTTCGAAAGCTTTAAATGTAGGCGATGTGTCATCAGTTCCATTGTTTAAGTCATTCATGTAAGCACTTTTAATCAACTCTAAATCGGCTTTTGCTTTTTCAATTTTATTCACAATAATTTCTTTGAACTCTGCTAAATCTGCTTCTGAGTATCTCATTTTTTCTTCTACCATCTTTTTACTATTTTGAGATTAATATTTTTGTTTTTATTTGGTCAAATTCTATTTCTGTTCCATTTTCAAGTTCGGAAACAAACTCTAATGAGCTTGTTAATGTTTCCGATTTGATATAATTTTCATTTGCAATTACTGCTTTTTCTAAAGTTGCCTCTTTAATTAGTTGCACTTTTATTTTATCGGTTACTTCAAATCCACTATCTTTTCTAAGATTTTGTATTCTATTCACTAACTCTCTTGCTATTCCTTCGTTGATCAATTCTGGGGTTAATGTTATGTCTAAAGCAACAGTTAAGCCATTGGCATTAGCTACCAACCAACCCGGAATGTCTTGAGAAGAAATCTCTACATCTTCCAATGATAAAAGTATACTTTTTCCTGAAATAACAAGTGCTAACTCGCCATTGGCATCTATTTCATTAATTTGTTCTGGTGTAAAACTTTGTATTTCTTTGGAAATCAATCCCATATCCTTTCCAAAACGTGGGCCAAGCGCTTTAAAATTTGGTTTAATTTGCTTCACTAAAACACCCGATGCATCGTCCAAAAGTTCGATTTCTTTAACGTTTACTTCTGCTTTTATGAGGTCAGAAACGGCCTCAATTTCAGCACGCTCCATCTCGTCAAGTATTGGAATTAGTATCTTTTGCAAAGGTTGACGCACCTTTATCATTTCCTTTTTTCGCAGGGATAATACCAACGACGAAACAGTCTGTGCTTTCATCATTTTGCTTTCAAGTGATTTATCAACAAAGTTTTCAACCAAATTTGGAAATTTCGCCAAATGTACACTTTCAAATACTTCTGAATTAGTAGCTTTTGTTAAGTCTCTGTAAAGTTTGTCCATAAAAAATGGTGCAATTGGAGCAGCTAGTTTTGCTACAGTTAACATGCAAGTATATAAGGTTTGATAGGCCGCAATTTTATCAGTTCCATATTCGCCTTTCCAAAATCGTCGTCTGCACAAACGAACATACCAATTGCTCAAATTTTCTTGAACAAAATCAGAAATGGCTCGAGCTGCTTTGGTTGGCTCATAATCGGCATAGGCATCATCAACCACTTTAATCAAAGTATGTAATTCTGATAAAATCCAACGGTCAATTTCAGGCCTTTCATTCAACGGAATTTCGGCTTCTGCATATTTAAAACCATCAATATTAGCATATAAACTAAAGAACGAATACGTATTGTATAATGTTCCAAAGAATTTACGACGTACTTCGGCAATGCCTTCGCTGTCAAATTTCAAATTATCCCAAGGATTGGCATTTGAAATCATGTACCAACGTGTAGCATCTGGACCAAATTCTTCTAATGTTTTGAATGGATCAACGGCGTTTCCTAAACGTTTGGACATTTTTTGACCATTTTTATCCAAAACCAATCCGTTTGACACTACATTTTTATAAGCTATTTTATCAAAAACCAATGTTCCAATGGCGTGTAACGTATAAAACCAACCACGAGTTTGATCCACACCTTCTGCAATAAAATCGGCTGGAAAATCTTTGTTTTCGTCAATCTTGTCTTTATTTTCAAATGGATAATGCCATTGTGCATAAGGCATTGCTCCGCTATCGAACCAAACATCAATTAAATCACTTTCGCGTTTCATTGGTTTTCCTGATGAGGAAACTAACGTTATTTCGTCAACTACATTTTTATGTAAATCCACTAAATCATAATTGGCCTCACTCATGTTTCCAATTTCAAAACCTTTAAAAGGATTTGCTTTTTGAAAACCAGCTGCAATTGATTTTTCGATTTCAGAATATAATTCTTCGATTGAACCAATTAGGATTTCTTCTCCCGAACCTTCTGTCCCATCTTCAGTTCTCCAAATAGGCAATGGAATTCCCCAAAAACGGGAACGCGATAAGTTCCAATCATTAGCATTTTTTAACCAATTTCCGAAACGTCCTTCACCCGTTGCTTTGGGTTTCCAGTTGATGGTTTCGTTTAAATCGAACATTCTGTCTTTGACTTCCGTAACTTTGATGAACCAAGAATCCAACGGATAATATAAAATAGGTTTATCAGTTCTCCAACAATGCGGGTAACTGTGAACGTATTTTTCAACTTTGAACGCTTTGTTCTCTTCTTTTAATTGAATAGCAATTTCGACATCGACAGATTTATCAGGTGCAGTACCATCATCGTAATATTCATTCTTTACATATTTACCTGATAAATTGCCTAAACCTTGAATAAACCTGCCCTGCAAGTCAACCAATGGAACAGTATTCCCTTTTTCGTCCAAAATTAACATTGGTGGTATTTCTGGCGATGCTTCTTTGGCTACTTTAGCATCATCTGCACCAAATGTTGGCGCAGTATGTACAATTCCAGTTCCGTCTTCGGTAGTAACAAAATCGCCAGCAATTACTCTAAATGCATTTTCAGCATTTTCATATGGCAAGGCCAATGGCATTAATTGTTCGTAACGAATTCCGACTAAATCAGCACCTTTACATTGGGCGACTATATTACCAAATGGTTTTTTTGAAGTTTCTTTTGTTTTTATGTAATCTATTTCTTCTTTAGATAAATTATGTAATGAAACTTTATCTAATAATTTCTGATTAATTAGCATCCATTCTAAATTATTAGCTATTCCGCTAATAACTAATTTTTCATTAATATTTTCAATAGAAGTAAAATGCTTATTGTATAGGTTTTTTGCAACAACTAAATTTACCAAAGTTTCAGTATATATGTTATAACTTTCCACCAAAACATAATCGATTTTTGGACCAACTGTTAAGGCAGTATTACTAGGCAAAGTCCAAGGTGTTGTTGTCCAAGCCAAAATGTGTATATCACCAAAACCTTGTAAAAAATTTGGTAAGGTCTCGGTTTTGGTTTTGAATTGTGCTACAACCGTTGTATCCGTAACGTCTCTATAACTTCCGGGCTGGTTTACTTCGTGCGAAGACAATCCGGTTCCAGCTTTTGGCGAATAGGGTTGAATGGTGTAGCCTTTGTATAGTAAATTTTTAGTGTAAATTTGTTTTAACAACCACCAAACGCTTTCCATATATTTGGATTTGTAGGTCACATATGGATGTTCCATATCAACCCAATAACCCATTTTTTCGGTTAGGTCGTTCCACACGTCAGTATAACGCATGACTGTTTTTTTACATGCTTCGTTATATTCTTCGATAGAAATGCCCCTATGGCTATCTGGGTTTCCGATGTCTTCTTTGGTAATTCCTAATGTTGCTTCGGTTCCCAATTCAATAGGTAAACCGTGAGTATCCCAACCTGCTTTTCGTTTAACCTGAAAACCTTTTTGCGTTTTATAGCGACAAAAAATATCTTTAATGGCACGCGCCATCACGTGGTGAATTCCGGGCAATCCATTTGCCGAAGGTGGCCCTTCAAAAAACACAAATGGAGTTGCTCCTTCTCGTGAAGTGACGCTTTGCTCAAATACATTATTTTCTTTCCAGAACTCCAGCACTTCGGAAGCCACTGTAGGCAAGTCAAGTCCTTTGTATTCAGTAAACTTAGTACTCATTTTTGTCGTTTTCTTTAATCAGTTTGCGAAAGTAAGGAATTTTGAGAAAAGAGAATAGAAAATAGAGAAAAGAGAATAGACTTTTGCCAAAAATTTAGAAAAACTAATGATTTTTCATTTTTTTATGCAAAAACTTCCTTTAAAACATCCAAAGATTTTGGTTTTCGAAATCCATCTAAGTGGAACGAGTAATAGTCAAGCAGAATTTTGAGAATGATTTGTCTTTCGATACCAGCAAATACTTTTTGGTTGCTATCAAATTTTAAATCGATGAGTTTTTTGAACAAATGCGTTTCGTGTTCGGATAAACAGCTTGTTCCTAGAAACGGAGTAAAAAAACCTTCTTTCATTTCAAAATGCTTGTCATGAATTTCTGAGATGTCGGGATAAAAACCAAGGAACTTAGTAGCTTCGAGCATTAGAATTAAATGAAAATTGGAAGTTTCTGAGTGGTTATCGAGCCAAAGCAAAGCTGATTCTAAAAAGAGAAACAAGTTTTCGTTTTTTTCTTCTTCTTGAATGCAGTGGTGCAAAATTTCGGAGATAAAAATAACTATGGTACTTTTAAAAATATCGGTATTTATGGTTTGATAGGCATGAGCTAATTTTATTTCTTTGAAATGTTCTAAGGTACCTTTGTTCTTGTGATTGGCTTCAATCTCTAGCAATGTTAAGGGTTGGAAATAGGCAATTTTTTTACCGAAGTTTCGGGATGATTTTTTCGCTGAAAAAGCACTTTGTACAAAATAGCTTTTCAAACCATCGCTTTGTGTAAAGCATTTTACAATCAAGCTTTTTTCTTGATATTTTAATGAAGAAATGACAATGGCTTTAGTCTTTACCAACATTTGGAATTTGGAATTTTCAAATTGGAATTTTATCGGATAATCATCACTTTTTTAACAGCGGTTTCAGTAGCGTCTTCGGCAGCGATGAAAATCATGTAAACTCCTGAAGCCACTTTGTATTTTCCAAAAGCGGTGGTGTCCCATTCAATAGTTCCGCCTTCGGACGTGGTTTCGTAAACTAGATTTCCTTCGATATCGGTGATTTTAATATTGGCTTTAGAAATTAATCCTGCAATTTTTACTGTCCCCTCAAATTCTGGTCGAACGGGATTGGGATATACATATACATCTTGTAAGTTTTCGGCAGGTTTTGTTGATGTGCCTTGAAAGGAAACCATACCTTTATCGGTAGCAAAAAAAACTTCACCTGTGTTGGCGTTTATTTCTACATCATTGACTACATTACTTGGTAGAGGCGAATTGTCTTTGGTAAAATGATAAATAGTTTCTTGCCCATTAGAAGAAAAAAGGAAAACACCCGAGTCGGCTGTTGCAATCCATTTTTGATTGGAGCCATTTACAGCAATATCGGTAATGAATTGTTCGAATAAAAGTTCTTGAGCCAAGTCATTTTCTTCAATAATTATTGAATTGGCTTTCATTTGATCTTCGCTATTATAACTCCCTGTACTAGATAATACTCGAAGACCTCTGTTGGTTCCTATCCAAACTTGATTTCTGTTGTCAATAGCTATGGCTCGTACATCTCTTGAGGGAAGATTTCCGTTGTCAGCACCTTCGGTTATTTTTTTAAAAACATTTGTTGTTTCGTTAAATGCAATAACCCCATTTTGAGAAGAAGCAATCCATTTAGTACCACTTCTATCAATGACAATTTTACTGTAATCGTTATTTAAAAAATTATCTAAAATGGTTTCCATGTTATAGGATTGCCATTGTCCTGATGTTTTTAATACATTTAAACCATTTTTGACACGACTATTGGTTACCCATAAATTACCAAATCTATCATAATTAGAAGATGAAATTCTGATATTGGAACTTGAAGGTGATGCAAGAGATCTCAAGCTACTGTTGCTTTCGTTATATAGTGTGATTGGAATATCATTTTCAATCTTTAGTAAGCCATTATTGTAGGAACTAACAAAAACTTGGTTTTCGTTGTTAGGGTTTACTATTGTTTTAGACAAAGCTTTTGCGCCTAAAACATCGGAATAAGGGATGTTTAGCCAGCCAGTTTCAGAAAATTTACTTACACCAAAAGCAGTTAATTCAAATCCAATAAAAAGAAAAGGGTTGTAGTTTGTAGGATAACCACCATAAACCGCCCATAAATTAGAAGAAGAACCATCTATTGCAAAGAGGTAGTTTCTTAATGGTCCATCGGGCAATATAAATTCGAAATTTGTTGGAGAAGTTATTGATGAAGTTAATAATCCATTTTCATTGGTGCCAATAAAAAAATTTTCATTAATGACTGTTGCACAAGTGAAAGTTACTGGAGTTGATGTTATTTGGGAGCTTTGAATGTGTGCTATTTGATTAATATTTTGATTGTAAATAAACACATTGTTTTCTGACGTTGCAATAAGATAATTTGCTGTTGCACGTATGTCCAAACCAGTTTGTCCTAAATTGCCAATCTGAGAGAAAAATGTGCCATTGTATTTATAAATAAGAGTATTGGCATTCATTCCTATAAGTTGGTTGTTGAAAGTAACTAATCCGTTCCAAAAACCGTTATCAAAAACTTGCCATTGAGCAAAATCATTTAGATTAGGATTATTTATCGCTGCTTTTCTGATGCCATTAAATTGTGTAACGGCATAAATATCATTATTGAAAATAGTAGTTTGGTATACTTTTATTTCTTGTCCATTTGGACCAATAAAATAGGTGTCTCCAAATTCTAACGTTGCTAATTTGTATTGAACAATTCCAAAATCACAGGAAACATAGACAATTCCGTTGAATTCCAAGAAATGATTAATTTTTTTGATATTAGAAGGAATGTTTTTATTGATGATATCTACTACGTTCAACATGGACCCGTCTATATCATTGATAACTATCATCAAACCATTATCATAACCAACTATGGTTTTGTTAAAAGTATCACTATGATAAAGCGCCGAAATAGTTTGCCCTGATAAGCCATCTACTGTATTTATAGTTTGGATGTCATTTGAAGTAAGATTTTTGGTAAACAACGCGTTTTCGGCTGCAGTATACACTTTACTTGAGGACTCGGAAATATCATTTATTTGATTGTATGAAAAATAGCCTTTCCAGTTTTGATTTTGTTGGGCAAAACCGATTTGTGAAAATAAAAGTAAAAACAAGAAAAAACAATTTTTCATTTAAAAACGATTTGATTTACAAATATAGTATAAACGCAAAAAATATTGTTTTGGTATTTTGACATAAAAAATGCCCTCATTCCTGAAGGCATTTTACTGGTTTAGGTTTGTTGTAATCTAAATTATACAATTCCTTGTGCTAACATTGCATCGGCTACTTTTACAAAACCAGCTATGTTAGCCCCTTTTACATAATCAGTAAAACCATTTTCATCCGTGCCATATTTTACACAGGCTTCGTGAATGTTTGCCATGATATTTTTTAATCGTTGGTCAACTTCTTCAGATGTCCAGCTTAAACGCAATGAGTTTTGCGACATTTCAAGACCCGAAGTAGCAACACCACCAGCATTTGAAGCTTTTCCTGGAGCGAAAAGTATTTTAGCTTTTAGGAACTCAGTAATAGCTTCTGGAGTTGAAGGCATATTTGCTCCTTCCGCAACACAAATACATCCGTTAGCAATAAGTGTTTTTGCCTCTTCACCATTTAATTCGTTTTGAGTAGCACATGGCAATGCAATATCACATTTTACTTCCCAAGGACGTTTTCCTGCAATGAATTTTGCGGTTGGATATTTACTCACATAATCTGAAATTCTGCCGTAGTTTACGTTCTTAATTTCCATAATGTAAGCTAATTTTTGAGCATTAATTCCGTCAGCATCATGAATATATCCAGATGAGTCAGAAGCTGTAACTACTTTTCCTCCTAGTTCAGTTGCTTTTTGGATAGCATATTGCGCTACGTTTCCAGAACCAGAAACAACAACTGTTTTACCTGTGAAACTATCACCTTTTGTTGCTAACATGTTTTGAGCAAAATACACATCGCCATAACCGGTTGCTTCTGGACGAATTAATGAACCTCCAAAAGAAATTCCTTTTCCAGTCAAAACGCCTGTGAATTCGTTTCGGAGTCTTTTATATTGACCAAACATATAACCAACCTCTCTTCCTCCAACACCGATATCTCCGGCAGGAACATCAGTATCAGCGCCAATGTGCTTTGATAATTCGGTCATGAATGCTTGACAGAATTTCATGATTTCGATATCTGATTTTCCTTTAGGATCAAAATCTGCTCCGCCTTTTCCACCACCCATTGGTAATGTTGTTAAACTATTTTTGAATGTTTGTTCAAATGCTAAGAATTTTAATATGCTTAAATTTACAGATGGATGGAAACGGATTCCTCCTTTGTATGGACCAATAGCAGAGTTCATTTGAATTCTGTAACCACGGTTTACTTGAGTATTTCCAGCGTCGTCAATCCAAGTTACACGAAACATAATCACTCTTTCTGGCTCTACCATTCTTTCCAAAAGCATTTTGTTTTGGTATTTTTTATTTTGTTCAATGAAAGGAATTACTGTTTCAGCAACTTCCATGACTGCTTGCATAAATTCAGGCTCGTTAGGATTTCTTTTAGCAACCAATTCGATAAATTCGTTAATACTTTGTGACATAAATTATACTATTAATTTTTTTAAGAAAACGTTTTCGTAAAATCGCACAAATATACATTTTATTAAAAATGTGAGTGTAAATTTTTTAAAATTCTCAAAATTTTTATTCTATTGGCAATAAAATTTAATGAAGATTGGATAACTATGGTTTGTTTTAGAAGTTTTTTAGCTTTTTTACATTTAAATTGAACTATTTTTTTATTTTATTTTACAACTGATTGATGTTTTTATATATTTGTCGCTAATTGAACTTATTTGTATGCAAATGCCCAAATTTTTTATCAAATCCTTAATTCTATTATTTGGTTTTTCAAATAGTACTTTAGCTCAATTTGGTTTCTCTCATGAAATTGGAGTTATTGCTGGACCTGTTGCTTTTCAATCTGATTATGGAGAGCGTTCCGATATTTCTACAAATACCGGAAATACTGGCTATGGTATAGGAATTATACATTATTTAAATTTTTCTTATAAAGCAGAGTGTAATTGCTATACTCCTGAAACGTATTTTAATGATCACTTTAAATTAAGAAGTGAATTATCATACAATAAAACTGAATTACAACATTTTGGTAAATGGGTGGATAATAGCAGAACCGGTTTGATCGCTGATCAATTGAGAGCCATGAGAGGAAGTACTGCGGTTACAAACATTGGGATGCAATTAGAGTTTTTCCCTCTTAGCATTAGAGATTTTACAGCTACTATAGGTTCGTTTGCGCCTTTTGTCAGTTTGGGTGGTCAATTTAGTTTTTATGACCCTGAAGCATATTCTACTCTTGGGCCTTTGAATACTCCTATTTCCACACCAATTAAATATTATAACGCCACAACAAATCAAGGAGGGACTGTTTGGTCTATTGTAGGCGGTGCTGGAACGCGTTATAAATTAAATGAACTTTCTGATTTGATGATCGATTTGCGTTTTCAATATTATTTTTCAAATTGGGTAGATGGTTTAAATCCTGACCCAGCTAGATATCCTGAAAACAAGTCTAATGATTGGAATGTGTGGTTGAATTTTGGCTATATATACTACTTAAATTAGTCTTCCCTAATTTTCTTTTTCGATAGCTTCTTTATAATCGGGATACAAGAATTTGTTATAAGGGAATCTTGTAATATGAATTTGTCTTACTACTTCATATACTTTTTCACGGAATTCTTCAAAATTTTCTTTATTGGTTGCAGAAATAAATAATGCGTTTTTTTCTCCCACCTTACTCATCCATGTTGTTTTTAATTCTGCTAACGTAAAATGTTTGGAAGTTTTTTCGGTAATTAAATCATCAGAATCAATAACCAAGTGTTTGTAAGCATCAATTTTATTAAAAACCATTATCACAGGTTTGTTATTGCTTTTTATGTCTTGTAAAATTTGATTAACAGAGTTAATGTGTTCTTCAAAATCAGGATGTGATATATCAACTACATGCAGTAATAAATCTGCTTCGCGAACTTCATCTAGTGTGCTTTTGAAAGACTCGATTAGTTGAGTAGGTAATTTTCTAATAAAACCAACGGTGTCAGATAGTAAAAAAGGTAAATTTTTAATAACCACTTTACGTACAGTTGTGTCGAGAGTTGCAAATAATTTATTTTCTACAAAAACTTCACTTTTACTGATTACATTCATTAAAGTTGATTTACCAACATTAGTATAACCTACTAAAGCTACGCGAACCATGGCACCACGATTGCCTCTTTGTACTGACATCTGCTTATCAATAGTAATTATTTTTTCTTTGAGTAGCGCAATTCTATCTCGTACAATTCTTCTATCAGTTTCTATTTCAGTTTCACCTGGACCACGAAGACCAATTCCTCCTTTTTGTCTTTCTAAGTGAGTCCACATTCCAGAAAGTCTAGGTAATAAATACTGACACTGAGCCAGTTCAACTTGGGTTCGAGCATAAGAAGTTTCTGCCCTTTGTGCAAAAATATCAAGGATTAAATTGGTTCTGTCTAGAATTTTACAATCTAAAATTTTTGAAATATTTTTCTGTTGAGAAGGAGATAATTCGTCATCAAAAATTACAGTTGAAATGGCTTTTTCTTTGATGTAAACTCCAATTTCATCCATCTTGCCTGTGCCGAGGAACGTTTTTGGATTTGGTCTTTCTAGTTTCTGAGAAAATCTTTTAATAACTTGTCCTCCAGCAGTATAAGTTAAGAATTCTAATTCATCAAGATATTCGTTTAATTTTTCCTCATTCTGATTTTGAGTAATTATTCCAACAATAACTGTTCGTTCAAAATTTATTATTTCCTTTTCTAACATTTCATCTTATTAAGTTACAAAAATAGGGATTTGAAAATGAAATTAATTAATAATTGTTTAACGATATAATGATTTAAAAATTATTCTTATTACAAAAATTATAGTAAAGGTTTCTTATTTCAGAAATTTTACTAAATTTGGACTTCAAAATCCTAAAAAACACAATCAAACAACTAAAATTTTCATTCATGAAAAAAATCACGTTATTAGTGTTATTCATTTTCTTTTCAATTACTGGTTATTCTCAGTTAACAGAAGGGTTTGAAAACACCACAGGACCAGATGCTTTGCCATCTACCAATTGGACTCTTGGGTCTGGAAATTGGGCTGTATTTGATAATGCTGTAGGTACAGCGCAACGTTGGGGTAACGCACCTGTTGCTATCCCTTCAAACGCCTATCAAGGTGATAATGCAGCATACATAAATAGAGAAAACTTGGTTACGGAAGGACTGATTTCTCAGGACTATTTAGCTACTCCACTAGTTACAATTCCAGCAAATGGACAACTTCGTTTTTTTGCAAGGAGTTTTGCAAGTGGTAATCAAGGAACTTTATATCAAATAAGAGTAGCGCCAGCAACAGCATCACAGACCAATCCTGCTGCTTATACTACTCTGGTTCAACAATGGGATGAAACTACTTTGAATACCACATTTAATGTTTACGAAGAAAAAATTGTCGACTTAACAGCATTTGCAACACAACAAGTGTATGTTTCATTTGTTAGAGTTCATACGCAACTTCCAGGAGGAATAAATGGAGCAGGAGATCGTTGGTTAGTGGATAATGTAAACATAGTGCAGCGATGTTTAGATCCAACAACTTTAACATTCTCTGCCGTAACACAAAACGGAGCTTCGCTAAATTGGGCTAACCCAAGTGGTGCTACTTCATGGGAGATAGAAGTCATTTTGGCTACAGCAACTCCAACAGGCACAGGAGTTGTATATAACGGAACTTTACCTTATGTAGTTACAGGATTACTTGCTAACACTTCGTATAAATTTTATGTTAGAGCAATATGTACTACAGGATATAGTAGTGCTTGGGCTGGTCCTTCTGCAAACTTTACTACTGGAACTGCTCCACCAGAATGTGGTGGAAATTTTGTAGATGCTGGAGGTCCAACTGCCAATTATCCTAATAATTCAAATTCAACGACAACAATTTGTCCAACCGTTCCCGGTGAAAAAGTTACTGTAACCTTCACCTCATTTAATACTGAGGCAACTTTTGATGGATTGTATGTTTATGATGGAAATGGCGTTGTTCCTGCTAATTTAATTGCCAGTGCTAACCCAGCAGGAAATGTTCCAGGTGGATTAGCCGGATCGTATTGGGGTACCACAATTCCAGGACCATTTACTTCATCAGCTGCTGATGGGTGTTTGACATTTGTATTTAGAAGTGATGGCTCAGTAAACAATCCAGGTTGGGTGTCTAATATTACTTGTGCACCACCACCAGTTTGTCAACAGCCAACAACATTAGTATCGAGTGCAGTAACTTCTAATTCAGCTACTTTAGCATGGACTAATGTTGGAGTTGCAACCACATGGGAAGTTATTGCTTTACCTTGTACAGCCCCAGCACCAAATGCTTCTACAACTGGTTTTATAGCGACAAATACAAATCCATATACATTTACTGGATTGGCATCGGCTACATGTTATAATTTATATGTTAGAGGTAATTGTAGTTCAACTTCTAATGGAGTGAGCGCATGGTCAGGACCAAGAACAGTAACAACTCTAGTTGCGCCACCAGAGTGTGGTGGAAATTTTGTAGATGCTGGAGGTCCAACTGCCAATTATCCTAATAATTCAAATTCAACGACAACAATTTGTCCAACCGTTCCCGGTGAAAAAGTTACTGTAACCTTCACCTCATTTAACACTGAGGCAACTTGGGATGGATTATATGTTTATGATGGAAATGGCGTTGTTCCTGCTAATTTAATTGCTAGTGCTAACCCAGCAGGAAATGTTCCAGGTGGATTAGCCGGATCGTATTGGGGTACCACAATTCCAGGACCATTTACTTCGTCAGCTGCTGATGGGTGTTTGACATTTGTATTTAGAAGTGATGGGGCAGTTAACAACCCAGGTTGGGTGTCTAATATTACTTGTGCACCACCACCACCTTGTCAACAACCAACAGGGTTAGTATCGAGTGCAGTAACTTCTAATTCAGCTACTTTAGCATGGACTAATGTTGGAGTTGCAACTACATGGGAAGTTATTGCTTTACCTTGTACTGCACCAGCACCAAATGCTTCTACTACTGGTTTTATAGCGACAAATACAAATCCATATGTGTTTACAGGTTTAACTCCTGCTACGTGTTATAATTTGTATGTTAGAGGCAATTGTAGTTCAACTTCTAATGGAGTGAGCGCATGGTCAGGACCAAGAACAATAACAACAGAATTAGCTCCACCAGTTTGTGGTGGAACTTTTGTAGATGCTGGAGGGCCAACTGCCAATTATCCAAATAATTCAAATATTACAACAACAATTTGTCCTACAAATCCTGGAGAAATTGTTACTGTAACTTTTACTTCCTTTAATACCGAAGCAAATTGGGATGGTTTGTATGTTTATGATGGAAATGGCGTTGTTCCTGCCAATTTAATAGCCAGCGCAAACCCTGCAGGAAATGTTCCAGGTGGTTTAGCAGGATCGTATTGGGGAACCACAATTCCTGGACCATTTTCATCTTCAACTGTAGATGGTTGTTTAACCTTTGTTTTCAGAAGTGATGGGGCAGTAAACAACCCAGGTTGGGTTGCCAATGTTACTTGTGGCCCTGCGCCAAATTGTCAAAAACCTATCAGCTTAACGGCAACTGATATTACTTCTACATCGGCTTTATTAGGATGGACAGAACCTAGTAGCACTGTAACTCAATGGGAAGTTATAGTATTGCCATTTGGTTCACCCGCACCAACTCAATCGGCTATAGGCACAATTGTTACAGTTAATCCGGCTCTATTTACTGGCTTAAATCCTGGAACACAATATACCTATTATGTTAGAGGAATTTGTCCTACAACAGGAACTAGTGCGTGGTCGAATGGATTTAATTTTAACACATTGGTTATAAATGACAATTGTTCAGGTGCAATTTTTGCTCCAGTTAACCAGTCTTCTATATGTCAGCAAGTTACAGCCGGAACTTTGACTGGAGCAACGGCTTCACTACCTGCCCCTGCAGCACCATGTGTTGGAACAGCTGATGATGATGTATGGTTCCAGTTTGTGGCTTCCAATCCATTTTTGACTGTATCTTTACAAAACATTGTTGGTCCAACTACTAATTTAAATTTTGCGGTTTATTCCGGTAACTGTGGAACGCTGACGCAAGTATTTTGTAGTGCTGCATTCACAACAAGTGGTGTTGTAAATGGTTTGACAATAGGACAAACCTACTATATAAGAGTGTATTCTAACGCAAATACACCACAAAACGTAAACTTTAATTTGTGTATTTCTACTCCAGCAAGTTGTCTTTCTGGTCAAGCAGCTTGTCAGAATTTGAGTTATCAAAACACTACAGGAGTAGCTAGTCAAGGTACAATAGGATGTTTGGCCTCTTCACCAAACCCAACCTATTATACAATAAATGTTGATACTACAGGACCAATTAATTTATTGTTAACACAATCTACTTTTCCAACAGTAAATGGTGTTCCTGGAACTCCAAACTTGGATGTCGATTATGCTGCTTGGGGGCCATTTACCACTCAAGCCGCCGCTTGTGCTGCCATTGGCAACCCACCAACCTTGGCTCCGGGTATAGGAGTTCCTGTGACTTTAACAACTGGCTGTAGTTTTTCTGCTGCGCCTATAGAAAATCTAAATATTGTAAATGCAGTAGCAGGACAGATTTATGTTATATTAATTACCAATTTTTCAAATCAACCAGGTTTTGTTAGCTTAACTCAAACTAATGCTACAAGTCCTGGCGCAGGTATTTATCAGTGCTGTCCTGATGCGTTTTTTACTTACAATCCGGTTTCTTATTGTAAAACACCAGGAGCACCAAACCCAATAGCAGTAGTGAGTTTAGGTTCTATAGCAGGTGTCTTTTCCTTATCTCCAGCATCGCCAACAGGATTAGTATTTGCAAATACAGCAACAGGAGAGATTGACTTAGCAGCGAGTGCACCAGGTAATTATCTTGTTTTAAACACGGTTGCAGCAACCGCCTCTTGTCCTCAATATCAAAAAGGTTATAACATTAGTATTGTAGCACCAACCTCGGCAACAATTTCGTATGGTCCAACTGCTTTAACTTCTTTTTGTAAAAGCATTACAGCAATTCAGAATGTAACTCTTACAGGTACCACTGGTGGTAATTTTTCTGTAAATCCAAATGGTGGATTAAGTATTGATACTAGTACAGGAGCAATAAACCCGAGTTTAAGTGCACCAGGCATCTATACCATTACTTATAATTTGCCAGGGTCAACAGTTTGTAATGCTGCAAATCCACAAGCCACTGTAGAAATCCTACCAATCCCAAATATTATTCAACCGGGACCGATTTCTGGCTGTGGTTCAACTACACTTCCTGCTTTAACTGTCGGGAACTATTATTCACAACCGGGAGGTTTAGGAACTCCTTTGGATCCTACGATTCCTCTTACTACGTCACAAACGGTTTATATTTATGCTATTAATGCGAATGGATGTTTTAACGAAAAATCGTTTACGGTTACTATCAATACCATTCCCGGACCAATTCAAGTAACGCAAACAGCATCATCGTGCAATAGTCCAACAGGAACGATTACGGTTACTAACCCAACTTCTGTAGCCGGTTCGCCTGCTGGAAATTTATTTATTTCTGAAGTTACTGATGCCGGTGTTGGATCATTGTCCTATATCGAACTGTTTAATGGAACTGGAGCTACGGTTAACCTAGCTAATTATAGATTGAGGGTTTATTACAATGGTTCACCAACGTTACAAACAACTTCAGATTTATTATTATCTGGAACTATGCCAAATAATACAGTTAAAGTAATTGCTATAGGTTCAACCGCTAATCAAGGAGGTGTTGTTCCAAATTTAGTTTTTGCTAGTTGTAATGGCGTTAATAATAATGACAATATTAAATTAACTACAAATACTGGTACTGTAATTGATAATTGGGGCGCAACAGACGGTTCGATATATACTCCCAATGGCGGAGGATACGTATATAGGAGGAATGCTATTGCAACCCATCCAAGTACAACATGGAACCCTGCAGATTGGACGGCTATAATGCCAGAAGATTATACCAATGTTGGGTCTTATTTGTTATTTGTTTCAAACTATCAATACAGTCTTGATAGTGGTGCTTTCCAATCGAATCCACTTTTTACTGGCTTAGCAGGTGGACCTCATATTTTGGTAGTTAAGGATACAATCACCAATTGTACATCATCAATAAATGTTACTGTTGATGTAATTGGGGCTAGCACACTAGATATATTAACTGCCGCAACTCCAGTATGTTCAGGAGGAGACGCTGTATTTACTTTGTCAGGTACCCCAAATGCAACGGTAACTTATACTATTAATAGTGGCGCTAACCAAACGGTTGTTTTAGATGCAACAGGAAACGCAACAGTAACTATAAATGCTATTGCAACAAATACCGTTTTTCTGGCAAGTCAAATTAGCTTAACAGGATGTGATGTGCCAATAAATAACACAGCAACTGTAGCAATTTCCTTAAATCCTGCGATTACAAGTTTAACAGCTGCAACACCAGTATGTTCTGGAGGAAATGCTGTGTTCTCGTTATCAGGAACTCCGAATGCCACGGTAACTTACACTATTAATAGTGGCGCTAATCAAACGGTTGTTTTAGATGCAGTAGGAAATGGAACAGTAACAGTAAATGCTGTGACAGTAAATACGACTATTTTGTTAAGTCAAATTACTTTAGGAACATGTAATGCAACGATAACTGATACAGCAACCGTTGTAGTTAATCCAAATCCAACGTTTGGTAATTTAACAGCCACAACCCCAGTATGTTCTGGAGGAAACGCGGTGTTCTCGTTATCAGGAATTCCAAATGCCACGGTAACTTACACTATTAATAGTGGTGCTGACCAAACAGTTATTTTAGATGCAGCCGGAAACGGAACAGTATCAGTAAATGCAGTAACAGCAAATACGACTATTTTGCTAAGTCAAATTAGTTTAGCTTCTTGTAATACATCAATAAGTAATACAGCAACCGTTGTAGTTAATCCAAATCCAACGTTTGGTAATCTAACAGCCACAACCCCAGTATGTTCTGGAGGTAATGCTTTGTTCTCTTTATCAGGAACTCCAAATGCCACGGTAACTTACACTATTAATAGTGGTGCTGACCAAACAGTTATTTTAGATGCAGTAGGAAACGGAACAGTATCAGTAAATGCAGTAACAGTAAATACGACTATTTTGTTAAGTCAAATTAGTCTAGCTTCTTGTAGTACATCAATAAGTAATACAGCAACCGTTGTAGTTAATCCAAATCCAACGTTTGGAAATTTAACAGCTACAACCCCAGTATGTTCAGGAGGTAATGCCTTGTTCTCTTTATCAGGAACTCCTAATGCCACGGTAACGTACACTATTAATAACAATGCCAACCAAACGGTTATTTTAAATGCTACTGGAAATGGAACAGTAACAGTAAATGCTGTGACAGCAAATACAGTTATTCTGTTAAGTCAAATAAGTATAGCGGGATGTAATACAACACTCAGTAATACTGCAACAGTTGTAGTTAATCCTCTGCCTCAAGTAGCTATTGCAGGTGACTGTGCCGGTTCTGCTTACACGCTAACTGCCAATCCAGTTAATGGTTCTTTCGATCCATCAGCAGCAACTTACTCTTGGGAAGATAGTTCAGGAAATCCAATTGGAGGGAATACACAAAGTATAATTGTTACTCAGCCAGGTGAGTATACCGTGAATGTTTTTTCAGTTGGTTGTCCAAGTTCTGCAATGTTTTCAGCAGATGATGTGGCATGCGTTATTCAAAAAGGAATATCTGTAAATAACGACGGTAAAAATGATACTTTAGATTTAACAGGATTTAATGTTAAAAACTTAAGTATCTTTAATAGATACGGAGAAAAGGTTTACACCTTTAATAATTATACAAACCAATGGGGAGGACAATCTGATAATGGAGATGAACTTCCAGATGGAACTTATTATTACGTAATTAATCGCGATAATGGTGAGACAAGGACAGGATGGGTATACATCAATAGAGCACAATAATAAACGTCATTCAAAATAAAATCAAACAAAATGAAGAATATATATATCATTGCCATAGTTGCTTTATCGATGTTTACTGATGTACAAGCACAGCAGGATCCACATTACACCCAGTACATGTATAATATGAGTGTTATAAATCCGGCGTATGCCGGTTCGAAAGAGGGAATTTCGGGTGGAGTTTTATACAGAAAACAATGGGTTGAGATAGAAGATGCTCCTACCACAGGGACTTTTTTCCTTCACAGCCCAGTAGGAAAAAATGTAGGTTTAGGGCTTTCTGTTATTTCTGACAAGATTGGACCAGTAGAGGAGAATAATTTTTATGGAGATTTCTCTTATACCTTAAATTTGGGAGGAGAACACCGACTAGCTTTTGGTTTGAAAGCTGGATTAACGATGCACAAAATTGATTTCAACAGCATTTTTCCCACGTTACCCGATTTAGGAGATGATGTTTTTGGACAAGGCAACCCAAATGAAACATTCATCAATATAGGAACGGGATTGTTTTATTATACTAATAAGTATTATGTTGCTTTTTCTATGCCTAATATGTTAAAATCAAATTATTTAGACTTTGATGGCAGACAATACGGAACAGAAGACTTGCATTATTTTCTAACTGGAGGTTATGTATTTGATTTAAATCCAAACTTAAAATTTAAGCCGTTTGCTATGGTTAAATCTTCTGTAAATGCCCCAATTTCTCTCGATATATCCACAAATTTCATGATTTATGATAAGTTAGAATTAGGTGCAACCTATAGATTAGAAGATTCTTTTGGAGCGATGGTAAATTTTGCAATTACTCCAAGTTTGAGAGTAGGATATGCTTACGATCATATTGTTTCTGATTTGAATGTGGTGACACCAGCTTCACACGAGGTAATCCTCTTGTTCGACATAAATTTCTCGAAAAAAGTATCCCAGTCACCTAGATATTTTTAACCCATAAAGCAATCTAAAAAATGAAAAATCTATATATAACATTAAGTTTTGTAGCACTAAGCATTACAGTTTCAGCACAAAATGCTGCAACCAAAACAGCCGATAAATTGTATAACAGACTTGAGTATGTTGATGCAGCAAAAGAATATCTAAAACTAGTTGAGAAAGACAAGGCCGATGGTTATGTTCACAAACAATTAGCCGATACCTACTACAACATGTTCAATACTACTGAAGCAGTTAAATGGTATGCTAGAGCCACGGAAACACCTCAAGATTCAGAGACCTATTATCGTTATGCCCAAATGTTGAAAGCCAATGGTAAATATGAAGAAGCAAACAAACAAATGCAAAAATTTGCTTCAGCTGCACCCAATGATGACCGAGCCAAAGCTTTTAAAGCAAATCCTAATTATATACCGACTTTATTAGACAAAACCAAAAGGTATAACGTAAATTTATTAGACGTAAGTAGTGATAAATCAGATTTTGGAGCTGTTCTTTATGATACCAGTTTGTATTTTACAAGCGCCAGAAACACCGCTAGAAAGAGTTATGGTTGGACTGACGAGCCGTTTTTAGACATTTACAGAGCCGATTATAATGCAGACGGAACCATTACAAATGTGATTGGAGTTAGTACAATAAATTCAAAATATCATGACGGTTCACTAACCATGAGTACCGATGGGAATACGGTTTATTTTACTAGCGATAGTTTTAGAGAAAGCTCTTTTGAAAAAGACAAAGCCAATAAACTAAAATTGGGACGAAACAATCTTTTTAAAGCCACAAAGAATGGAGATTCATGGGGAGATATTACTTCTTTACCATTCAATAGCAAAGAATTTTCAACGAGTAATCCAAGTTTAAGCAGAGACGGGAAAACTTTATATTTTTCCTCTGACCGACCAGGAAGTATTGGTGGAGTGGATATTTGGAAAGTAGCTGTAAATGCAGATGGGACTTATGGAGAGCCACAAAACTTAGGCAACAAAGTAAATACAGAAGGAAATGAGAGTTTTCCATTTATTGCAGACGACAACAAAACCTTATACTTTGCTTCAAGCGGAAGACCTGGTTTAGGTGGTTTGGATGTATTTCAAATTGATTTGACAAGTGGTGAAGCTAGTAATTTAGGGAAACCGGTAAATTCTGAAAAAGATGATTTTGCATTCACATTCAATGAAAGTAAAAAGGTTGGATTTGTTTCCAGTAATCGAAATGGGAATGATGATATCTTTGGTGCAATCCCGGTTTGTAGTGTAGATGTTTTAACGGTAGTTACCGATGCTAAAACGGGAGCTATTTTGACTAACGCAACTGTTTCTATCCTTGATGATAAGAGAAATGTCATAGCTACCGAAATGTCGAACGCAAAAGGGGAAGTAAAATACAAAGTAGAATGCGATAAACCATACGTGGTTCAAGCGTCAAAAGATGGTTATGAGGGCAATACTTTTGCAGTAAATAAAAGTAAAGGACCAACAGTTAAAATAGATGCGGACATACAACCAATCGACGTTATCGTTACTGAAACTGAAATTGTGTTGAAACCAATCTTCTTTGAATATGACAAAAGCAACATCACACAAGAAGGTGCTTTTGAGTTAGACAAATTAGTTCAAGTTATGAAAAACAATGAAAAAATGGTTGTTATGGCTAAGTCTCATACCGATAATAGAGGAAGTGACAAATACAATTTGTCTTTATCAGATAGAAGAGCTAAATCAACTGTTCAATACATCATTTCAAAAGGAATTGATGCTAGCAGAATTTCTGGAAAAGGAATGGGAGAGTTGGAGCCCAAAGTTGATTGTGGCAAAGACTGTACAGAAGAGCAACATGCTCAAAACAGACGTTCTGAATTTTTGATAGTGAAATAATTTATACTGTGTAGAGTGATAATTCCATATCATTTCAAATGCCCCCAAAAAGTAAACGCTATTTGAGGGCATTTTGTTTTATGAGTGTTTTTTTAAAACTTTAAAAAAAAATAACTACACCACCAATTATTTGATAACTAATAAGCGTTACTTTCTCCTGACTTCCGCACTGGGACACCCAATTTATAATTCAAAAAGTTTTTTTATTATTTGATGCTCTTTTGTTATCATAATATTGTGTTTAATTATCTCATTATTTGTTGTGTTTTTTACTTCAATTTGAAACATACTTTGAAGAATTTCGATAACTTTTTCTGGGGATAGATTCGATCTCTTTAATTTTAGTTGTCTTTCGAGTTCTTTGTAAACTTTGTAAGCAACAAAGGTTAAACAAATATGTGCTTCTATTCGTTCTTTTTTTCGGTGATAAATAGGTCTTATTTTTAAATCTGTTTTAGCGGTTCTAAATGCTTTTTCTATTTGCCATAAGTTACTATAATTCTCTAAAATTTCATCTTTCGTAAGTTTCGCATTGGTTACATAACCTTTTAATCCATCCCACTTTGTGTCTTGTTGGAACTTGACTTTATCGATGACAACTTTTATTTCTCCTTCAATTTTTAAATATTTATTATAACCCCGATTATTAATACTGGCTTTGGTTAATTTTCCAGTTTTAATTTGCTTTTCGAGCTTTTTTAATCCTCTTTCACGGTTTAGTTTATCTTTCTTTGCTCTGCTTTCAGAATAGGTAATAATGAGTTTTAAATTATCTTTTTCAATGATTTCACTTTCTCCATTCTTTAATCTTAAAGCAAGTACTTTTTCTTTTATGGATTTACTTTCTGATTTTATTCTTGCCCCTAAAATGAACTCGTATTTTTTTTCTTGAAGTTCTTCAACATTGCTTGAGGAAAGTAATCCAGAATCAGCAATTATAACTAACTGATGTATATTGTATTTCTCTTTAAACGTGTCAATTATAGGTAACATCGTATGCCCTTCAAATTTATTTCCCTCAAAAATATCATAAGCCAATGGATAACCATTTTTACTAACTAATAATCCTAAAACAATTTGTGGGTTTTGATGCTTTCCTTCTTTTGAAAAGCCTGTTTTACGAAGTTCATCTTCATTATCTGATTCAAAATAAATGGTGGTAACATCATAAAAAACAACACTTATCTCTGAATCTAAAATCAACCGAGTGTGTTCAAAACTTATCTTCTGAACTGTTTCTTTTTGCTTGCTATGAAGCTTATCCATGTAACGATAAATATCATCCTCAGAGTATTGCTTTTGTGAAAACCGATAGAGATATTCAGTAGTTTTTAATTTGCTTTTGGGATAAACTAATCGATATAAAACTAAGTCTTTAAACAAATTGTCTTCAATTTTACTAAATCCAATTTCGTCAAATATTTTACCTAAAACTAAATCAATACCTGATAATTTTAAAGCTCTGATATTTTCTAAAATATTTTGAATAAATTCGTTTGAATTTGAAAAATCAAACTCGTTCAGTTTTTTAATTTCTTTAATATAATTTCGTGCCTCTTCAATAAGTTTATCAATTTGAACAAGATCACTGCTACTACCAATGGTTCTCAGTAACTTATACCTGCCAGAACTTTTATCAATAACTTGAATACTTACAACACCACTTTTATTTTTCTTCTGTCTAACAAACATAAAACAAAAGTAAAAAACACCCTGGGACACCCAAAACCATAAGAGCATAAATCATAAAAACCTAATATTCAGAGTTAAAATGATCAAAAATTAAAAAATTAAAAAAAAGTGCGGAAGTCAGGAAAAAAAATAACTACACCACCAATTATTTGATAACTAATAAGCGTTACTTTCTAAAGAAGAAAATGCAATTCTCGTTCCCAAATTCTAGGGGAAAAGTTAAAATCTAAACATAATTAAACAAGGGAATAACACGATTTATTAGTTCAAAACGGAATATTTATTTTACTCAATAAGCCCTCAACTCCGAAAAGTGTTGATCAAAACAATACGTTAGTAACGAGTTCTACTGAAAAGCCCTCAAATGTCCTCCTGACTTTGTGGATTTTTTACATTAATTGAAATTTTAACGGATTAGCTTAAATTTTTGGAGACTTTACAACGTAGCGTTATAAAAGGAAAATCTTGTGGAGTGGTAGTAGAATAAATAAAAAAGCCACTCCTTTTGAGAGTGGCTATTAAACTAATTTAAATAAAAAATTATTCTTTTATAAAACGTTTTATGTTTTTGGATGTTGCATCAGTAACTTCAATTAAATAGGTACCGGCTTTTAAAGAACCTACAAATATTGCATTGTTTTCAATTTTTCCTTTACCTAATTCTTGTCCCATCATATTGAAAATTCTATAGGTTGATGGAGAATCAAGATTAGCAATGTTTAATACATCACCTTTAACGGGATTTGGATATAGATTGAAGAATAAAGTGGTATTGTTTTCTTCTATTCTTGCCGCAGCTGTAATGTTTACGGTATAATCTTCTACTTCACCAAAAGAGAAAGTTTCACAAGAAGTTGGAGAGGCATTGTATTTCATCGAAACTCTCATTCTGGTTGAACCCAACAATGCTGTAGTAGGAATTGTAAAACTTCCAGAAATTGGCGTTGCCGTAGTCCTATTTCTATTAAATACTTGCTCACCAGCATCAAGGAAATCTCCATCACGATTATAATCTATCCATACTCTGTATGCTTCGCTATAAACTGTACTAGTCCATCCTGGAGTTATCGTTATTGCATTACTTGTTCCGCGTACCAAGTTGGTAGAAAGTGCAGTAAAATTGCCATAACCACTATTATTGCCAGATAAATTATTTATAGAACCCAGTTGTACTCTATTGATAAACTCGTCGGCAGTACTATTCCCTCTAGAAACACAGTAAGTAACCGTTGAAACAGCTAAAGTTGTAACCGTAACAGTATTACTATTTCCGGAACTATTTCCAGCAGCATCTTTTGCTCTTACATTAAAAGTATAAGTTGTAGAAGCGATTAAACCTGTTACAGCAAAAGTAGTTGCTGTAGTAGTAGAACCAATTAAAGAGCCATTTCTAAAGACATCGTATCCTGTTACTGCTACATTATCCGTAGCGCCAGACCATGATAAGTTGGTTGTTGTTTGAGTTGTTCCTGATGCGGATAAAGTTGGAGCTGTTGGCGCTGTTGTATCAGGAGCAGGGGCCAAAGTAGTTACACTAACAGCATTACTGTTCAGAGAAACATTACCTGCAGCATCTTTTGCTTTTACGGTAAATGAATAAGTTGTAGAAGCGGTTAAACCTGTTACAGCAAAAGTAGTTGCTGTAGTAGTAGAACCAATTAAAGAGCCGTTTCTAAAGACATCGTATCCCGTTACTGCAATATTATCCGTAGCGCCAGACCAAGATAAGTTGGTTGTTGTTTGAGTTGTTCCTGATGCGGATAAAGTTGGAGCTGTTGGCGCAACAGTGTCTGGAGCAGATCCAGCTGTGATAGTAAAGTTAGTATTAGAAACATCAAAGAAAATATGGTTAGTACCTTTTACCATAATTCTGTTGGTTGTTCCAGGGGTATTCGGAATGGTAACTGCTTGAGTACCGTCATTTGGGGTTGAAGCCAGTAAATTATTCCAAGTTGTTCCGCCATTTGTTGACAATAAAATATCAACATTAGCACAGTTAACACCATTTGCAGTTGTTCCTGCCACAGACCAAGTTATGGTTTGTGAACTTCCTCCTACGAATGAAACTGCAGTATTAGGAGAATTAACAGTAAATGGACCAGCAGTAGCATTAACCGTTACAATCATATCATCCGATTTATTGCCAGAACCTCCAACTCTATTATCACGTACAGTTAGTCTAAAATTCATCGTTCTTGCTACTGATGGTAATGCTTCTACCGCAATTTCAGTTCCTTGTGTTGTGTTTGATCCTGCCAACACCGATTGAATTCTAGGAAAATATCTAACAGGTGTAGTAGTTGAGTTATATGATCTAAATGTTGGGCCTGATGTTCTTGTAGCACTTGCTGCGGAACTTGCACCAGTTGCTGTTGATGCAGCATTATCAAATTGTTCCCAGTTATACGTTAACGCATCTCCGTTTGCATCTGTTCCTGAACCTGTTAACATAAAGGGAGTACTTTTTGGAATGGTGTAATCTAAACCAGCATTAGCCGTTGGTATTGCATTTCCTGTAGGCGTATTGGTTTGACACGTTTTATTCTTCACATTATTGGTAACTTGTTGAATACTAAAAGCGTGAAAATAGACGTCTGAATTTGGTTGAACATCTTGACTAGTTATACCCGCATATCCCATTATAGTTGAACCCGAACCTGGTTCCATATTTGCACCAGTCCCTTCATTATTCATTGAAAATGTGTGATTGGCGCCAAATTGATGACCTATTTCATGTGCTACATAATCAATATCAAATGTGTCACCTGTAGGTATTGTACTCGAAGTAAAAGCACTTCCTTTTGAGCCGTTTACACAAACACAACCTATACATCCTGCATTTCCGTTGTTTGAAGCTCTAACAAATAAATGACCTACATCGTAGTTAGATTCTCCAATCACAGATGTTAATGTACTTTGCAACTGGCTATTGTAACTTGTTGTGTAAGGATCTGTTGAAGCATTTGTATATAGAACTAAATCATTGTTTGCGATTAAAACCATCCTTACAGCAAAATCGTTTTCAAAAACTCCATTAACTCTTGTCATAGATGCATTAATGGCAGCTAATGCTTGTGCCTTAGTTCCTCCAAAATAAGCAGCATATTCTCCTGTACATGATACAGCAAGGCGAAATGTTCTCAAAGTTGAATCGTCTGCGTTTCTAAGCAAAATTTCAGGACTTGTTTTAGCTTTATCTACAACAGAACACTCAAAAGATGTAAATACTTTTTGTTTATCAGCTCTATTGTATACCGTGTAAGTAGTTAAATCTCTAGAAATTGGCTCAATAAAAACTGTAGTTCTATCAGCATTAATAGTCATTGATTTAAATCCTAAAGGCGTAACACTAAAATAAGATACTGCAGTGGGATTATCAATTCCAACTCCAATATATGATTTAATTTCTGGATAACGAGCAGCTAAAGCAGGATCTAAAACGGAGTTTTCAAAAACTTTAAAATTTTGCAACTGACCATTTTGATTTGGAATGGCAAGAATTGTGTTTGAGTTTTTTAAGTCAGTTGTTCTTTTTGGGGCATTTGCTAGAACAGTTTTTACTTGTTCAATATTTAAAGTAAATAGATTTTTTTCGGGTAAAATCATTTCACTTTCGATAGGAATCATGTCACTTTTTTTTGTGGTTGAATTCCAAGGGGAATTTTTGGTTTGTGAAAAAGTTACTCCACTGATTATTAGAAGAGTAAATGAGAGTAAATTGTATTTCATAAGTCATTTTATTTGGTTAATTTAGTTTATAAAATTATAAATATTTTCAACAAAAAAGCAAAAAAAAAATTATTTTATTAATTTAATGCTAAATAATATTAGAAAAAGATGAATTATGTTTTACAAATAAGATAAAACTTTATAATAATCATAAAACAGTATTTTTGTTTTGCACTGCAATTAACAAAAACTATTTTTAACAAAAATTAAAAATGAACTTAAGTTACTGGGAACTTAAAAATTGGTTTTCAAATATTGATTTCACTATCGTCGGTAGCGGAATTGTTGGCTTGCATTGTGCGTTGGCATTGCGCAATAAATTTCCAGACAGTAAGATATTGATTTTAGAAAAAGGAATTTTACCTCAAGGCGCAAGTACCAAAAATGCTGGGTTCGCTTGTTTTGGCAGTATTTCCGAAATACTTGACGATTTAAAATCACATAGTGAAGAAGAAGTTATTCAATTAATTCAAAAACGTTGGAACGGATTACAACTACTTCGTAAAAACCTAGGTGATTCAGTCATCGATTTTAAGCCTTATGGAGGTTATGAATTGTTTTTGAAGGATGATGAAAGTATGTACAATGAATGTTTACAAAAATTACCATTTATTAATGAAATATTGAAACCTATTTTTAGAAACGATTTATTTGTAAAAGAAGTTGATCGATTTGACTTCAAGAACATTCAAGACTATTTGATTTTTAATCCTTATGAAGCCCAAATTGATACTGGAAAAATGATGCATGCTTTATTGCAAAAAGCGAATTCAAATAATATTATGATTATAAATCAAGTAGAAGTTGCAGCTTTTCATGAAAAAAGAGATAACGTAGAAGTTGCTATTGGAGATTTTATATTCAGTACTAAAAAGTTGCTTTTTGCGACGAATGGTTTTGCATCACAACTCACAAATAATCAGGTAAAACCCGCCAGAGCTCAGGTTTTGATTACTGAACCTATTTCAAATCTTGATATTAAAGGAACTTTTCATCTCGACAGAGGCTATTACTATTTCAGAAATATTGATAATAGAATTTTACTTGGTGGAGGAAGGAATTTAGATTTCGAAGGGGAAACCACCACTGAATTAGGTCAAACAGAATTAATTCAAAATCGTTTGGAGGAATTATTAAAAGAAGTAATTTTACCAAATACCGATTTTAAAATAGCACATCGATGGAGTGGCATTATGGGATTAGGTTCTAGCAAAAGACCAATAGTTGAACAACTTTCCGAAAATGTGTATTGTGGAGTAAGACTAGGCGGAATGGGAGTTGCTATTGGAAGTTTAATAGGTCAAGAATTAGCCGATTTAGTTCTATAAGATATGATAAAAAAAATTTTTCGCTGGATTTGGAAAGCCATGCTTTGGTTTTTTGGACTTTCCATTTTATCTGTCATTATTTTTAAATGGGTTCCCATTCCCTTTACGCCATTAATGGTGATTAGAATCATAGAATTTAAATCAGACAATCAAGATGCTATTTATAGTCATGATTGGGTTCCGCTAGAAGAAATATCCCCCAATCTTCAAAAAGCAGTCATAGCCAGTGAAGATGGTAATTTTTTAAAACATAGCGGTTTTGATTTCAAAGCTATGCAAAAAGCTTTTAAAAATAATCAAAAAGGGAGGAAGCTAAAAGGCGGAAGCACCATTTCGCAACAAACAGCTAAAAACGTTTTTCTTTGGCAAGGTAGAAGTTATGTGCGCAAAGTATTGGAAGCTTATTTCACAGTTTTAATTGAACTTATTTGGGGTAAAAAACGCATTATGGAAGTGTATTTAAATAGTATAGAAATGGGTAATGGGGTTTATGGCGCACAAGAAGCCGCCAGACATTGGTATCGAACTGATGCAAAGAATTTAACCAAAAGAGAAGCTGCAGGAATCGCGGCCATTCTTCCAAATCCTAGAAAATATAAAGCCACCAATTCCAGTTCTTATATTGAACGAAGAAAAGATAGAATTATGCGCGTTATGCGTAACGTAGGAAAAATAGAATATTAAAATAGCAGGATTGTTAGGATAAAAAGACTGCTTTGGGATCTTGGTAAAACGATTTTAGTAAAATAAAGGCTTGTATTGTTGCCAATGTTTAAAAATTAAAACGGCATTGAACACCAAAATTAATAAGGCAATAGACAATCCAGGAATATCTAAAAACAAATGGAATAGTAAAATATTAATAGAAATTGGAGCTAACAATATTAAGGCAAAAGCAATCCATTTTTTTAACAAAAGCAGGGCTCCAATAATAACTTCTAAAACACCCACAACAGGAAAAATATATCCTGTTGATCCAAGAGAGTTCATAAAATCGCCTGCTGGTGTATTTAAATCAGGAGCATCCATAGGAATAAAATGTAAAAACTTATTGGCACCAAAAACCACAAGTATAACTCCCAAAAAAATTCTAACAATTTTTGTAAACATTGAATTCATAATTTTTTTATTTTACAATTAGTAATAATGTAAAAATAAAATTAAATATTTATAAATAAAGCATTTTAAAGCTTAAAATTTTAAGCTAATTATAAACATTCTAACTTAAATACATAATTACATTTTATTTTCCTTCCATAAAAAATGCCCCAAATAGTGTCTAACTTTTTGGGGCATGTTCAAAAGAAGGAAACCTTTATAAGTAACCTAAAAAAATTAATTCCCTACAACAATTGGGAAAGTTACAGCAACATCCGTTGATCCACCAGCATTAGCGATATTACCTGCTGAAACACCAGCTGCATTTTTATTTAATTCGTGTCTAAGAATAACACTGAAGTTTCCTGTTCCAGTACCTGTAGTAGTTAAAGTAAAGAGTAACCCTATTGGCTTGCCATTTACATCTGTGTCATTGTAAGTCACAGTTCCTAAATTATTTGAAACTTGGTAAAAAACTTGGTGTTCTGCACCTTCTTCTTCTACTTCAATTGTTATATCTTCTGCAGGTGTATCGGTTTCGTCTAAAAACGAAATAGTCCCTGTATAAGTTGTATTTGGAGCTAAATTGCCAGATAAAGGCGTAATAACTGGAGCATTTGGACCGTCACCATCTAAATCTTTAGAAGTAAAAGTTACTGTCTGTCCGCCACTTGTTAAATTTACAATAACAGTTGTAATTAATTCCTCTTCATTAACAGGAGCATCATCATTGTCACAAGAGGTAAATGCAATTGCAGTAATTGCTAAAAAAAAGATTTTCGTTTTGTTTAAATAATTCATTGTTTTCATGTTTTAATAATTAATTTTTAATTGAATTTGAAAGTTTCTACCTATTTCATCGGCATAGAAACGTTGTCTATTTAAATAATCTCTGTATTTGATATCCAAAAGGTTGAATACCGAAAAACCTAGTGTTGCCATAGAATTATTGGCGATTTTGAATTGAAAATCGGATGCAAAATGTAAAAGATGATACGCAGCTGGAGGCGAACTAATATCCACTTCTACAGGAGTTAACTCGCCATCTACAATAATATTTGTAATAAAATTGTTATTTGGGAATTGGGTTTGTCTAAAAACCATTTCGCTCTGTAATTCGAGTGTCAAATTGTTCCAATTTTTTTTATTGTACGAAATTCGATTGTTGATGTTCAATGGTGGCATATCGATAATAAAATCGTCATTGGTTTTATCTTTTCCGTTTACATATGATAAAAGCAAACGATGTTGCCAATGTTCACTGATTTGCCATTCTGAATTCAAATCAATTCCAGTTAACAATGCGTTAATTTGTTGGTATTCCCAAACTGGAAAAGCACCGCGAATAGTAGTTTCAAAGCCAACGGGTTTCAAAAACATATAATCTTCGATGTAATTCAAAAACGGATTGATGTTTACATTGAAATTCTTCCATTGTTTTTGCAAAGAAGTACTGATTTTATTCGACTTTTCTTGTTTCAAACTCAAATCGCCCAATTCAATCATACCACTCGAATGATGCAATCCATCGCTAAAAAATTCAGAAGGATTTGGATTTCTAACCGCACGACTGATATTGAAATACCATTCATATTCGTTTCCAAAGGAATATTGCGTTCCAACACTTGCTGAAAAATTATGGAATGTAAATTGCGGTTTGGTTAACCATTGTGTTCCAAAATCTTCTTCAATAAAATGATTAAATTCTGGACTGTAATTTCGTTCGTTCCAACGTGATTTCAGATAATATTTCGTCGCTTCAATCGTTGAAAAATCATATCGAATTCCAGCTTCTACCGAAAAATCATCCGAAATATGATTGTCAACAATAGCATAAACTCCGGCATCAAACTTATTATAACTTGGAATTAACGGACGAACACCAGTATTTGGATTTGCCGAATTATTTTGGAACAAACCCATAATTCCTGATTTAAAATCCCAAGTGTCAATGCTCAATTTATAATCGGCATTAAAAGTATGCGTCATCAAGTTTAAATCTAAAGCTGCTCTAGAATCTGAAACTCCGGTTCGTAAATCAAATTCCCTGCGGTTATTGAACTGAAAAGCATATTGCAAACCAATAGACTCTCCATCTTTGATGTAATAATTGTAATTCAGCTTCGCTAAATGGTGTTGTACTCTTTGTTTTGGATTTCCAATAGCATAAGTAAAATTTTCAATCACAGCCGGACTTTCGTTATTTATAGAGTTGTATAAGTCGTTGACATTCCCAATGTGAGAAGCACTCAAAATTCCTATGGTTGCATTGTACAAACTGTAATAGGCAGAAAAATCGAACTTTTTGCCAATATATTTTACGTCGCCAGAAAAATTGGCTTCACGGTTTCCAGTATTGGACAAAATATAATCGGGCGATTCTCTGTCACCAAAATATTTGAAACTTCCTTGCGCATTCCAACTCCAGTCGCAAAAATTTCCTTTGTGTAAACTAGACGAAATGGTTCCGCCACGACCATTGGATTCCATTGTCATAATGGTTTTTCCAAAAAGCGTGTCTTTTTTGGTGCTGAAAGGTTCAATAATTACAATTCCGCCAATGGCATCGCCACCATATTGCAAACCAGATGCGCCTTTTAAAACGGTTATTTTTCCAGCCGAATTCACATCAAAATTAGGCGCATGTTCTGTTCCCCATTGTTGGTCTTCCAGTTTTACATTATTGTTAAAAACAGGAACACGACTACTGTGCAAACCGTTAATTATAGGTTTTAGAATAGTGCTCCCAGTTTTTAAAACTGAAATTCCCGAAACTTCCTTAAGCACATTACCAAGTGACTGACTACTATATTTTTCAATGGTTTTCTCTTTAATTTTTTGTTCTGATATGGAGTGATTAAAATAATTGTCTTTGTGTTTTACAACAATTTCCTCTAATTGTTCCCTCTTTTGTATCATCTTAAAATTTAACTCAAGATTGCCACTAATTTCAATTATAGTATCAATGGGTTTATATCCAACATAAGTTATTAAAACCTTTGTAGATCCATTTGGAATATTGTGAATGCTATAAGAACCATCTTTTTTACTGTTGGTTGTTTTTGACGAAATATGGATGTGACTTTTTTCTAATGCCTTCTCATTTTCATCAACTATTTTTCCGCTTACTGTGTTTTGACTATAAACATTACCAAAACACAATAAGCAAAAAAACAAACTGAATTTTTGCATTTTTATTGTTTTCTAATTCGTAAACACTAATCCTATGTCAAGAAAATTTAAACAATTGGAGGACCGCGAAGAGAAAAACTACTTCCAGAGTAGTAATTTATTTTATCTTTATAGTGATAAAATGAAAGTTGACAAAATATGGGATTTTTTAAAAATGATATTTTAGCAATTTTAATTTTTGTATAATTGCTAAACGCAAATTCACAAGCATGACATTTTTCCCAGTAATGACTGTGATTTAAAGTTGCTTTATCAGAATATTTATGATAACAACTACCTTCGGAAAACTGTTTGGCTAAATGCTCAATAGAATGCAATGACTGAAATAGTATTGAAAACAACACTAACAATCCAAGCAACGCATTTATGAATTTGAACTTTCCTTTCATTTGTACAAAGGTAGCCATATTAAAAAAGAAAACTGTATGATTTTAACAAATTTTAGGATTTGCAAAAAACTAGTAATTGTTTTATGTAAAAAAAACAAACCACAAATTAGCACAAATTAATTCTTGGAAATTTGTGTAATTTGTGGCTAATAAAAACAGTACTGAAGCTTGTAAATTACACTAAATTATTAGCCACTAAATATTCTGCAATTTGAATCGTATTGGTCGCAGCTCCTTTTCTTAAATTATCAGAAACAATCCACATGTTTAAAGAGTTGGGCTGGCTTTCATCACGGCGAATTCTACCCACAAACACATCGTCTTTACCTTGCGCATACAATGGCATCGGATACGTATAGGTGTCGGTATTATCTTGAACTATAACACCATCAGTGTGGTGTAGAATGTTTCGAATTTCATTGATGTCAAAATCATTCGAAAATTCGACATTCACGGCTTCACTGTGTCCGCCAACAACCGGAATTCTAATAGCAGTTGCTGTCACATTAATGCTGTCATCACCAATTATTTTTCGGGTTTCACGCACCAATTTCATCTCTTCTTTGGTGTACCCGTTAGCTTCAAAGCTGTCGCATTGTGGAATAGCATTGCGGTGAATTTGGTATTTATATGCCATTTCACCTGAAACGCCTGCGTATTCATTTTCTAATTGTTGCACTGCTTTTACTCCAGTTCCAGTGATGGATTGATACGTAGAAACGATGACACGCTTGATGTTGTATTTTTTATGCAATGGTGCTAAAACCATTACCATTTGAATGGTAGAACAGTTGGGATTGGCGATGATTTTATCTGCTGCAGTTAATTCGGAAGCATTGATTTCGGGAACAATTAATTTTTTACTTGGATCCATTCGCCAAGCCGATGAATTGTCGATTACTGTTGTTCCTGCTGCAGCGAATTTTGGAGCCCATTCTAATGAAGTTTCTCCACCAGCTGAAAACAATGCAATATCGGCTTTCATATCAACAGCCGTTTGCAAACCAACAACTTTGTATTTCTTTCCTTTAAATTCTATTTCTTTTCCCACAGATTTTTCGGAAGCCACTGGAATTAATTCCGTCACTGGAAAATTCCGTTCGGCCAAAACTTGAAGCATTACCTCACCAACCATTCCGGTTGCACCAACAACAGCAACTTTCATATTTTTATAAATTTATTTTTGAAGTACAAAAGTATGTAGAAAAAAGAGAATAGAATATAGAAAAAAGAGAATAGAATAAAGAAAAAAGAAGGAAATGCAGATAGGTTCTCACTAGCCCCGATAAGAGCGGCATCCTTTTTTGAAAAAAAAGATATAGCGGATAGCGGGAGGATACTTCCTGATCAAACTGATGCCGTGCTCCAAATATAAAAAAAAGACCCTGAAACGAGTTCAGGGTTAAATTAGAATATGCTATGTAGCGGTATTATTTTTTTAACAAATCTCTAATTTGAGTAAGCAATTCTTCTTGACTTGGGCCAGCTGGAGCAGCTTCAACTGGTTTTTTCATGCTATTTATTCCTTTTACCATGATGAAAATTACAAAAGCAATAACAAGGAAACTGATTACAGCAGCAAGGAATTTTCCGTAAAGAATTCCGCCTTCTGTTTTTAAATCGGCTAAGTTATCAACTTGTGCCGCCTTGAGGGCTGGATTTAATAATGCTGGCGTAATCACATCGGCTACTAATGAATTTACAATGGCGCCAAAAGCGGCTCCAATGATTACCCCAACGGCCAAATCCATGGCATTACCTTTTGCAATAAAGTCTTTAAATTCTGAAATCATTCCCATATTTGTTTTGTTTTTATTTGGTTAATAGAGTACTAAAGTAATAAAATTTTGAATAGTTCAAAAAAAAATTATTCTCTAAAAAAAACGCGTTTTACTCGTTGCGAAATACTCGTCAAAATTTCATAAGGAATAGTGTTCAGTTGTTTTGCCATCAATTTCACCGTAGGGTTTTCACCGAAAACAATAACAGTTTGACCTTCTTTGCAGTCAATATTGGCAACATCAACCATCAACATATCCATGCAAACGCTACCAATAATTTTGGCTTGTTTATTATTAATAACAACATAACCAACACCTTCTCCCCAACTTCTTCTAATACCATCCGCATAACCTATAGGAATTGTAGCGATTATAGTTTCCTTTTCTGCTATGAATCTTCGACCATAACCCACACTTTCTCCTTTTTCAATAGTTCTAATTTGGGAAATGATAGATTTCAACGTGCCCACATTTTCTAATTCTTTTTGCTCTTCATCATCATTAGAAATACCATACAAACCAATGCCTAATCGCACCATATCATATTGTGCTTCGGGATAATTAGTAATTCCAGAGGTGTTTAAAATATGACGAATAGGTTTGATGTTTAATGATGTTTGCAATTGAGAAGACAGTTTTTCAAACAAAGCGATTTGGGATTTTGAAAAGACATCGTGTTTCAAATCGTCACTGCTTGCCATGTGTGATAAAATGCTTTTAATTTGAATATTATTATTTCCTTTAAGAATTTGAATTAACTCTGGTAAGTGTTCTTCTTCAAATCCCAACCGATGCATTCCAGTATCTAATTTGATATGAATAGGGAAGTGTTTGAGTTTTTTTTGTTCGGCAATTTTTAAAAATGCTTTTAGTCCTTTTATCGAATATATTTCGGGTTCTAATTGATGTTGAATTAGGGCAGAAAAACTGGTACTTTCTGGATTTAAAACCATTATTGGAACTGTAATTCCAGCACTTTTTAAAGAAATTCCTTCATCGGCAAAAGCCACACCCAAATAATCCACTTTGTGATGTTCGAGTAACTTCGCTATTTCAAATCCACCATTACCATAGCCAAAAGCTTTGACCATGACCATCATTTTGGTTTTTGGCGCTAGTTTTGATTTGTAGAAATTTAAATTATGGCTAATAGCGTTCAGGTTAATTTCTAAAACCGTTTCATGTGTTTTTTCTTCGAGCATGGAAACGATTTGTTCAAAGTGAAAATCGCGCGCGCCTTTAATGAGTATGGTTTCGTTTTCAAAATTCAAGTTCTCAAAAGAAGTAATAAAATCATCTATATTTTTGAAAGCTATACAATTAATGAACTTGTTTTTAAACTGCGAAATTGTTTCGCCAATGCCAATAACTCGATTAATTTTATTGGAAATAATAAGCTGGGAAACCTGAGAATACAGCTCATCATTACTTAAACCGCTTTGAAAAATATCCGACAGAATTATGCTTTTCTTTTTGTGTTGTTTTTGATTTTCTAAAAAGTCTAAAGCAATTTTCAACGATTGAAAATCAGAACTGTAGCTGTCATCAATAATCGTAGTATTGTTGATTCCATTTTTAACTTTTAAACGCATTTCTACTGGATACAATTGCGCCATTCGATCTTGAATTGTTTTTTGATTATACCCAAAATAAAGCATCACCATCATACAATGAATGGCATTTTCAACCGAAGCTTGGTCTTGAAAAGGAATGATTACAGGGAAAGTATCTTCTTTATAGGTAATTTGCAATTCGGTTAATTCGCCAATATTTTTTTTGGTAATATAAACATCCGCACTTTTATCGTCTGAACACCAACTGAAGGTTTTAATTTTTGGGTTTACAAAAGCACTTATGCTTTTATTTTTGTTCAAAATCAGCACTTTTACTGATGTGAAAAGTTTTAGTTTTTCTTTTATTTTTTCGGCAGCACTTTGAAAACCTTCGTCGTGTGCAGAACCAATGTTTGATAATATTCCTATGGTGGGTTGAATTATTTTTTGCAGTTTTTCCATTTCATTGGTAGTGGAAATTCCGGCTTCAAAGATTCCTAAATTATGTTTTTCTTTAATGCCCAAAATAGAAAGCGGCACACCCACTTGTGAGTTGTAACTTTTTGGACTTCGAATAATATTATAATCGGGACTTAATAAGAAATTCAACCACTCTTTAATAATGGTTTTTCCGTTGCTTCCGGTAATTCCAATTATTGGGAAATCGAATAGACTGCGGTAATAGGCGGCAATTTTTTGTAATGCCTCAAGTGTGTTTTCAACCACCAAAAAATTTCCTTTTCCTTTTACGTCCTCAGGAATTTTTGTGACTACAAAATATTGGACGTTTTTGGCAATCAATTCTTCTATATACTGATGCCCATCATGATTTGGGCCTAAAAGGGCAAAAAACAAAGTGTTTTCGTCATTTTGTAACGAACGGCTATCAATGGAAATGAAATCGATTATGGCTACATCATTTTGTCCAATCCAATTGGCTTTGATGATGGAAACAATATTTCTAATGGTTAGTGTCAATGGCTTAGAAATTATTTTTCTTTAGAGAGATTTTCGGCGTCTTTAACAATCATATTTTCACGCACGGCATTAAAATAGGCAGCACGACTCAACGGTTCGTATTCTTCGGTTTCGCCAAGCATGACTAATTTGTCATTGTCGTTTTTTCTAAAACTATAATGCGCTAAATTTCCAGTGCGAGTGCAAACGGCGTGAACTTTGGTCACATACTCAGCTGTTGCCATCAATGCTGGCATAGGACCAAAAGGATTGCCTTTAAAATCCATATCCAAACCGGCAACAATTACTCTAATGCCTGAATTGGCTAAATCATTACAAACCGATATTATTTCGTCATCAAAAAACTGCGCTTCGTCAATGCCTACAACATCACATGCTTGTGCCAAAATCCGAATATTGGCAGCAGCAGGAACTGGTGTAGATCGAATTTCATTAGAATCATGTGAAACAACCATTTCATCATGATAACGAGTATCGATGGTAGGTTTGAAAATTTCCACTCTTTGTTTGGCAAATTGAGCTCTTCTCAATCGGCGAATGAGTTCTTCGGTTTTCCCCGAAAACATTGAACCACAGATGACTTCAATCCATCCAAATTGTTCTTTATGATTTACTGTATTTTCGAGAAACATTTTGTAATTTTAAACCTTTAAAATTTGATTAGTTTTGTTACTTTGTAACGCAAACAAATTTATTAAAAAAGAAACGCCTTTCACTATAATTTTTAAACTTATGAAAAAAAGATTAGAATCCGAATTAATCAGCATTGCGCACCGAATTTTAAAACTTAAAAACAAATCGGAAGTTGATCAGTTGTATAAAGAAACCCAAAAATTATACGAAACGCTTTCTGTTTTAAAGTTTTATCAAGATAATTTTGAGTCAATAAAATCAGATGTTGACCAAGACGTTTTAGAAGAAAAATTAGATCAATCTTTTGAAAATACTACACCAATAGAAGTTGTTGAGCCAATTGCTGAAGTAGTTGTTGCAACCGAACCAGAAATAGTTGAGGAAGAATTAATACAAGCTGATGAAGACGAAGAAACACCCGAAACTGTTTTTGAAGAAGTAGAATCATCATCAGAAGAAATTGTAATTGAACCAGAAGTTGATGAAGAAGAGCCAGTTTTTAAACCTATTTTTGAATTGGAAGTAGAAGAGGAAGAGCAAATTGAAGCAACAGAGACTGTCTCTGAAGTGAAACCTGAAGCCAAGCAAGTATCTTTTGAAGAATTACTAGGCGAAAATTATGCCGATACTGTTTTTGTAAAACCTGATGAAGTGTCTTTGTTTTCAACTGAACCGAATGCAAGTGAACAGAAGAAACAAACTGACAAGGAAAATGAAGAAAAATCAGTTTCATCAAAATCAATTGAAATTGGATTGAATGATAGAGTTGCTTTTGTGAATAATTTGTTTGGCGAAAGCAATGAAGATTTTAATCGTGTGATTTCTCAATTAAATACGTTTGACACTTTTGAAGAGGCCAAAAACTTTATCAACGAAATGGTAATACCGGATTACAACTATTGGGTTGGAAAAGAAGATTATCTTGAACGATTTATGGAAGTAGTGGAGAAAAAATTTAACTAATAACATTACTAATCTAATGGATTTAAACCAATAAATCTGTGAAAATCTGTGTAATCTGTGTTTGCTTTTATGTCAAAATTATATATTGTTCCCACGCCCATTGGCAATTTGGATGACATGACTTTCAGAGCGATTAAAGTTTTGAAGGAAGCCGATTTGATTTTGGCCGAAGACACCCGCACTAGTGGTAAACTATTAAAACATTTCGAAATTGCCACGCACATGCACAGTCATCACATGCACAATGAGCATAAAACGGTAGAAAATTTAATAAAGCGTTTGCAAGCTGGCGAAACCATTGCGTTGATTTCGGATGCAGGAACACCAGCCATTTCCGACCCCGGATTTTTATTGACTCGAGCTTGTGTCGAAAACAATATTGAGGTCGATTGCTTGCCAGGTGCCACGGCTTTTGTACCAGCGTTAGTTAACAGTGGTTTGCCCAATGATAGATTTGTTTTCGAAGGTTTTTTGCCCGAAAAAAAAGGAAGACAAACAAGATATTTAGCTTTAGTAGAAGAAACGAGAACGATGATTTTCTATGTTTCGCCACACAAATTAGTAAAAACCTTAGCTGAATTTGTACAATATTTTGGAGCCGAACGCCAAGTTTCTATCTCAAGGGAATTATCAAAACTGCACGAAGAAACCATTCGTGGAACAGCCGAAGAAGTTTTAAAACACTTTGAAGCAAAAGCACCAAAAGGTGAAATTGTTGCGGTTGTTGGAGGTAAGAGTTTGAAGTAACAATTAAATTCAACTATTTAATTTTCAATTCATTTTAATACATTTGTCAAACATTTACAAGCCATATAAACATAATTCATATTTTTTTATTCATAATTAAACTATGCGTTGGACATTAAAATCGAAACCAGAAAAAGAGAAAGTTCAAAAACTACAAAGCGAACTTCAAATCAACGAGATTATTGCTACTCTTTTAGTGCAACGCGGCATTGAAACTTTTGAACAAGCACGACAATTTTTTCGTCCGAGTTTAGATGATTTGCACGATCCGTATCTGATGAAAGATATGGATAAAGCCGTTTCACGCATTGAAAAGGCAATTGCAGATGGTGAAAATATTTTGGTTTTTGGCGATTATGATGTTGATGGCACTACAGCTGTTTCATTGGTTTCATCCTATCTGAAAAGTTATTATTCGAATGTTGCTACATACATTCCAGATCGTTACGATGAAGGTTATGGCATTTCGTATAAAGGCATTGACTTTGCCGAAGACAATGAATTTACCCTGATTATTGCGCTGGATTGTGGTATTAAATCGGTTGACCACATTGCTTATGCTAATGAACGAAACATCGATTTTATCATTTGTGATCACCATCGTCCTGGAGATGCGTTGCCCAAAGCAGTTGCTGTACTTGACCCAAAAAGGGTAGATTGCAGTTATCCTTATGATGAATTGTGCGGCTGTGGCGTGGGTTTTAAACTTATTCAGGCATTGGCACAAAATAGAAATCAAACTATCGATGATTTACTTATTTATCTCGATTTGGTTGCCACTGCAATTGCTGCCGATATTGTACCTATTACGGGAGAAAATCGAGTTTTGGCTAAATTTGGATTAGAAGTGATCAATTCCAATCCACGTCCTGGAATTAAAGCTTTAATTCAGAATTTGAAGAAAAAAGTACTCACAATAACCGATGTCGTTTTTATCATTGCACCACGTATTAATGCTGCTGGAAGAATAAAGCATGGCAACGAAGCGGTTGCATTACTCACGGAGTATGATTTAGACCAAGCAGAATTTTTTGCTTCCGAAATAGAACAGCATAATTCAGATAGAAAAGATTTGGACAAACAAATCACAGTGGAAGCACTTTCCCAAATTGAAGAAAATAACGAAAAGCAAAAATTCACTACTGTTGTTTACAGTGAAAATTGGCACAAAGGGGTTATTGGAATTGTAGCTTCTCGATTGACAGAAACGTATTATCGTCCAACGATTGTTTTTACCAAAAGTGGTGATAAACTGGCTGCTTCGGCTCGTTCGGTTAAAGATTTTGATGTATATAATGCTTTGGAAGCTTGTGCGGAACATTTGGAGCAATTTGGTGGACACATGTATGCCGCAGGAATGACATTAAAAGAAGAAAATTATATTGTCTTCAAAAATGCTTTTGAAAAAGAAGTGGAAAAAACCATTTCTCCTGATTTATTAATTCCGGAAATATCGGTTGATGCTGAAATTGACTTATCCGATATTAACGAAAAATTAATTCGGATTTTAAATCAGTTTGAACCTTTTGGACCACAAAATATGACGCCAGTTTTTATGACCAAAGGAGTAAAAGATACGGGTTATGCCAAAGGAATTGGTCAAAATGAAGAACATTTAAAGCTTTTTGTCAAACAGTCCCGAAGCTTCGGGAGTAGCGAAGGATTTGGGGCAATTGGTTTTGGACTGGGAAATAAATTGGAACTAACTAAAAACCAAAATCCGTTTGATATGGCTTTTTGTATCGATGAAAATGAGTTTAACGGAAACGTTACAGTTCAGTTGCGATTGAAGGATTTGAGATGATTTTTTACTTTGAACTCTAACAGAGTTTCTAACTCTGTTAGAGCTGAAAATTCAAAATATATGATTATTTATACTCCTTCAATTCAAAACTTTCCCCATCAAAAACACCATAAGTAAAATAGCCAATCCAATCGCCAAGGTTGATGTATTGTGAGTTTTCGCCAACGGTTAATACCATTGGCAAATGACGATGTCCAAAAATAAGGTAATTATAATGCTTGGTTTCGAGTTTTCGTTTGGAGTAAAGAACCAACCATTCGTTTTCCTCACCCAAAAATTTTACATCGGCATCACCAGAAATCAATTTGTTTTTTACGGATAAGTACTGCGCCAATTTCACGCCCAAATCAGGATGCAACCAACGAAAAATCCATTTAGAAAGGGGATTGGTAAACACTTTTTTCATGCGTTTGTAGCCATTGTCTCCTGGTCCTTTTCCATCGCCATGACCAATTAAAAAAGTCTTGGAATTAAAAGTATATTCTTGATTGTCGTGGTACACAGGAATGTTCAATTCTTTTTCAAAATAATCCGACATCCATAAATCGTGATTGCCCACAAAGAAATATATTGGAATGCCACTGTCTCGAATTTCAGCCAGTTTACCCAAAATTCTTACGAAACCTTTAGGTACTACCGTTTTATATTCAAACCAAAAATCAAATAAATCGCCCAAAAGGAAAATACATTCGGCATCCTGCTTTACTTCATCCAACCAAGCGACAAACTTTTGTTCACGAGGAAAACTCGCTTCGGCAGTTGGTGCACCAAAGTGTTGGTCGGAGGCGAAATATATTTTTTTGTTGGGTGAAATTGTCATTTAAAATTCTTGATTAATAAAAGCACTTCGACTGCGCTCAGTGAGACAGTTTAGTTATCGGAAGCATACCACTCGGCAAAAGAAGTTTCAGTTTCTTGCAATTTTAAAGAATGTAATTGAATATCGACAGGCAATCTATTATTAATTTTTTGCGCAAAGTCAATTACCATATTTTCACTTGTGGGTTGATAATCAACTAAAATTACATGATGACCACGATTGGAAAGCTCTTTAGCCAATTCAACATGAGGAGTATTTTTATTAAAAACCGTAGCATGATCAAATAAGTCTACAATTTCTTCTCTCACAATTTTTTTCAAATCCGTAAAATCAATTACCATTCCGAATTTTACATTTGAAGCATCTAAAATAGGTTTGCCAATCACTGTAACCGATAATTTATAGCTGTGTCCGTGCACGTTTTTGCATTTGCCGTCATAGCCATATAGTGCGTGTCCGGTTTCGAAAGAAAATTGTTTGGTAATTCTAATGTTACTCATTTAAGATATATTAACGCTGTAAATTTACTAAAATATTACAATAAGTCGTTTTCTCTTTTTTTGGCATGGCTATTCAGGGAATAAGCAACTGTAATTTCGATAATGAAAGGGATATGAAAAAGATAACTTGATGAATATAAATCATTTATATTGATCAAGTATAAATAAATAAGGTTGCCTTTTCGCAACTTTATATTTAAGTATTAAATTTAATTATGGGTTTTCTTCAAATTCTTGATTCTCATTTGCGTGAGATGCTCTAGCGTTGATAGCTATATTATCTTCTCCTACAATAAAAGCTACGAAATTAATATTGTCAGCATTGGCAATATTTGATGGAACTGGAATGGTAAAGTTTTTAGTAAATGAACTTCCTGCAGAAGTATTTCCTGAAATAGTTTCCCCTAGAATGTCAGTCATAGATGCTCTTAAAACATGGTTATGAATATAATTTGTAATCGGGTTAACATTATCATAATAAGTAGTGTAGTTACGTTGGGAGTAGACAAGATTATCTTCTAAAAGATACACTATCAACTTTAAGTTTGAGTAGTTTAAGGCAAACTTAACATTTACATCAAGATTAATGTTTCCGTTTTCAACGCTAGAATTCATAGCAATCCCTAAACCAGAATTGTTTCCTGTTAGATTTAAAGCTTCTTGAACATTTGTGGGTTCTGGAAAAGTCCAAACAATCATTCGGTTTAATCTAGATACTGGTAAAGCTAGTGGGCTATTAGGTAAAATTAAGTTTTTTAAAGGTGCAATTCCTGTAAAATGAAAAGGGTCATTACCATTATGAATAGCAACGGTTACAGCTTTATCACTTTGCTCTTTAACTTGATCAATCGCATAAGCAACTCTTGTACAGTTTCCACACCAAGTTCCTGTGTAATCTTCAATCAAAACTCTTTTTTTGAAGTAGCCAGATATTGGTGGTGTATCTAAACTTTCATCTGGAATATTTTCAACTACATTGGTATCACCACAGGAAACGAAAAACAAAACAAAAAACAATAAATTTAAATAATATGTTTTTACCATGTTTATTTATTTAGAAATGAATATAATTATGCAAAAAAATAAAAAAAATTTCATATTCAATAACATTATTCATTTATTTGTGAAAATTATATACTAAACCATGAAATTATTTATTATTAACTTATTTTTTTTTATAGGGATACATTTAAATGCTCAAACTAATTTACCCGATGTTTCAATTGCTAATTTAGAGGGGAAAAAAATATCGTTGAAAAATGATTTTTCTGAAAAAGACAAATTATACGTTTACTCTTTTTGGGCTACATGGTGCACACCTTGTATCAATGAATTAGACGAGATTAATGATTTACAGAAGTCATGGAAAAAAGAAGTAAATTTTGATGTAATTGCGGTTTCTATTGATGATTCAAGAACTCAGAAAAGAGTTAAACCATTAACAAATGGGAAAGAATGGGAGTTTATGATTTTGCTAGATTCTAATCAGGATCTTAAAAGAGCACTGACCATAGTTAACGTACCTTATACAATAGTTGTTAAAAATAATATGATAGTTCATGTTCAAAATGGGTATGTGCCTGGGAACGAATTAGAATTGTTTGAAAAATTGAAATCTCTTAAATAAATGAAAAAGTTATATAGTTTTACTTTGCTTTTTCTTTTATCTATCTCAGTATTTTCTCAAGTTAATGGAAATTTATCGGGTGGATTTGAATCAAATACACAATGGTATTTAAATGATAAAGGGTTGAAAGATGAGTTCAATAATCCAACATCCCAACCAGATGAGCCATTAAGATCAAATAATTATTTGTTTCTTAATTATAATTATAAGAACTGGTCAGCTGGAATTCAAGGGGAAGCTTATGAGCAAAATGCGTTACTAAACTTAAATCCTAAATATAACGGCACCAATGTTGCAACCTATTTTATACAATATAAATCAGAAAAATTGGACATAACTGGGGGTTATTTTTATGAACAGTTTGGTAGTGGGTTGTTATTAAGAAGTTGGGAAGATAGAGCATTGGGAATTAATAATGCATTAAGAGGACTAAGAGTAATTTTTAAACCTACTAGTTTTATTACAATAAAATCATTGTATGGACGGCAAAGAACTGGTTTTGATGTAGCTGACAGTAAAATATATGGTTCTGATGTTGAGTTTGATTTAAAAACTCTTTTTAAATTTCAAACATCAGATTTAACTCTTGGTTTTAATTATGTAGGTCGAGATGAAAAATTAGATCTTCCGGATCAAAAATTTAATGATCTTACTAATGCGTTTGGAGGAAGAATAAGCTTCTCTCACAACTCTTACTACATGTCTTTTGAGATGAATTATAAAGCAGAAGATGCTGTTGTTCAGGTAAATAACCAAGTAAATAACAGATTGGTGAAGCCAGGGTCATCTTTTTTAATAAATACAGGATATTCTAAAAAAGGATTTGGAGTGGATGCCACTTTTAGAAGACTAGAAAATATGAGCTTCTTCTCTGAAAGAGGTGCAAAAGGCAATGAATTTAACGATAAAATAATGAACTTTATTCCTAGCTTAACGAAACAGCAACACTATAATTTAGCTAATATATATGTTTATCAAGCCCAGCCGGGTGTATTTATAGCGGATAAAGATTTATTGAAAGCTGGAGAAATAGGTGGGCAAATAGATGTGTTCTACGATATAAAAAAAGGAACTGCTTTAGGAGGGAAAAATGGAATGAAAATCGCAGTAAATGCCTCAAATTGGAATGCTTTAAGCGGAACTTTTTATATTTTTAATCCACAAGATTATCAAACAGACTTTTTAAAATTTGGTAAAAAATATTATACCGATTTTAGTATTGAGGTGACAAAAAAATGGAACAATAAATGGCAGTCGGCCTTTAGTTACATCAATCAATATTACAACAAACAATTAGTCGAAGGAACAGATGGTGTTATTCATACGAATATTGCAGCAGCGGAAGCAACTTATAAGTTTACACCAACAAAATCAATACGTGTCGTTGGTGAACACATGTGGGCTGATTACGATAAGAAAAATTGGGCTAGTACAACGGTAGAGTTTAATGCAAATTCTAAGTATTCTTTTTATGTTATGGATTTATATAACTATGGTAACGATTTGGAGTATCAGAGAAATCACTACTATAATTTTGGGGGTGCTTACAGAAAAAAAACTACTCGAATTGCCCTAAGTTACGGAAGACAACGCGGAGGTTTAGTTTGCGTTGGAGGAGTTTGTAGAAATGTTCCAGAAAGTTCAGGAGTTTCTTTGTCGTTAAACACATCGTTCTAAAAAAAGTAAGAAATGAAAAGCTTAAAAATTGTTTTAGTATTATTTTTTTACTCTTTTTTATCGTGTAATAAAGAAGATTATACTGAAATAGAAAAGTATCCTGTTGTGTTAGATTTAGCACAAGTGCCTTATTCAAAACTTTCGGATTACAAATTTTTTGAAGGTAATTTAAAAGATCAAAAACCTTCTTATGGTGTTATTCCTTATAAACCCAACAGCGAACTTTTTTCAGATTATGCACTAAAGAACAGATTTGTTTGGATGCCAAAAGGTGTAAAAGCAACTTTTAATGGCGATGATAATGTTCTTGAATTACCTGTAGGTTCTGCACTAATTAAAAATTTTTATTATAAAAATGTGCAACCCAATAACACTACTAAAATTATTGAAACTCGAATAATGATCAGAAAATCTACTGGATGGATTTTTGCAAACTATATATGGAATGATCAACAAACAGACGCTTTACTTACTACTCAAAGTACTGCTAGAGATTTAAGCTGGAAAGACGATAACAATGTTGTTCATACTTTAAATTACAGAACACCAGAAGTTGATTTTGAATGTTTGCGATGCCATTCTACTTTTAATAATCAAATCATTAATCCCTTGGGGATTAAACCTCAAAACATTAACTACAATTTTAATTATACTGAAGGTTCAAAAAATCAATTGAACAAGCTAATTGAGTTTGGTTATTTAGAAAATAATTTACCCGATCAGATTAATTCAACTGTTGACTTTAATGACACTTCTAAATCACTAGATTTAAGAGTAAGGTCTTATTTTGATGCAAATTGCGCTCATTGTCATGTGAACGGTGGAGAAGCATCTATGCACAACTTGCGCTTTGCGTTTAACGAAACAATAAACCCAGTAAAAATGGGCGTTACTGCTCACGCTGCACATTATTTAGAAGGTTATAACAACGTTACGGTAACTCCAGGCAATGTAAATCTATCTATTTTGCATTACAGAATAAATACAGAAAATGATTTATTGTATATAATGCCACCATTAACAAGAACAAAAAGACATACTGAAGCAGTACAATTAATTGAAACTTGGATAAATTCGTTATAAAAAAAAGGTTCAATTTATTGTTGAACCTTATTTTATGCTAAAAAAATGAAATTATTTTTTGACAATCTTTTTGTTTGATGAATTCCCTTCAGAATTTCTAAAATTAACTAGATAAATTCCAGAACTAAAATTGGAAACATCAATACTTTGAATTCCGTAATCCAAATGAGAATTAACTACTATTTTACCATTCAAATCATAAATACTCATTAGGGTAGGTTTAAGTACATCTAGACTTAATTCACTATCTACAATTGTTGATTTAATAATAACGCCAGAGTTTTGTAATTGGTTTACATCATCAATGGATAAATTTGGGTCAAATCTATAAGTTACAGTTATAGAGTTCCCAACTTCTGCTCCTCCTTGTGTTGTTTGATTAGTTTGAAAAAATTTAAATACAAAATCCATAGGAAAAACGCCGCCCCCTGTATTATAATTTAAAAAATGATCAAAATTACCATTAGCAGCATTTGGAGCTAGAGTAAGTGCGACACTCGGGTAAACTCCACCTAGAGTAACTTCTCCAATACATTCTTGACCAAAGCAAAATTGAAAATTTGAACCATTGTTATTAACCAAACTTTGACATCTTGCCCAAACATTTGTAGTTGTTGTTCCAGTGTTTCTAACTTTAAATTTAATCTCACTCGCATCACCGCTTACATTACTGGCTAATACAGTACCATTTACGATAGGAGAACCATCAGATGGTCTAGTCATAGTAATTTCTTGAGCAAAAGAAAACTGACTTATAAAAAGTGCTAAAATGAATATTTTTTTCATATTTTAATTTTTTAAATCTAAAAATAGCGATGCTTTGAAAGAAGGCATGGCTAAGTTGGAATTATTTTAATATTATTTTTTTAGTTTCTTCAACTCCAGTTTCAGTAACCATCTTGGCTAAATAAATACCACTTTGAAGGTTTGATAAGTTGATAGTTTCATTATTAGTAACATTGTTTTTTGAAAAGACAACTTTACCAGCAATGTCACAAACAGTTATACTTAAAGTATTTTCTGTATTTATAGTGATGATTCCATTTGATGGATTTGGGAAAATAGAAATTGAATTTCTAGTAAATTCGTCTATATTTAGAGGATTAGCTACACCAAAAGATCTTGCATCAGATGAACCAAACTCGCCACCTTCAACACCAGTGATAAGAACTCCATTAGAAAAAATTCTATACGAACCAATTCCGTATGCACCAACTATTCCATCACCATATGAATCAAAAATTGTAAATGTATAACAGTCATTTGGCACATTGATGTTGATGTCAGGTTGTGGATAAGCACCAGAGGCAGCTGAGTCAGTATAAGCTGGACTTGAAGCAACAGTTGCACCAGTTGCGTTTTTTAAAGTCCATGAAGTTTCTGAACCGTATTGATCTAATGTAATTTTGATTGTTAGATTTGAGGTTGTAGTTTCAGGAGCTTTGATAAACCCTATTGTTGCGGTATTATTTGTTGTATTGTCATCAGCAGGCAATGAAATATTTAAATTGTTACTTGCTTGTAAACTATAGGCGATAGAAGGTAATGTTATTGTTGTTTTAGCAAATGATGATAAATTACCTGTCCAATTGAATACTTGTGGAGTTCCACTATTTATACTATACGTAATTGGTAAGCTAGTTAGATTATTTTGGCCATTATTTTGAATTTCTACCTTAGGTTGTATAGTATTTACACATTGTTCTGCAATATCCTTTACCTCTTTTATTTTTGCATCATTTGCAATTAAACCAGTATAAGTAGGAACTGTACCGTTACCAGAAATGATTTTCTGTTGTCCTTCAGCTACAAAAGCGACAATTTCAAAATCTCCTAATTCAGCAGGAATGTTGTTGTAAGCAGCTGGTATTGTATAAGTATAGGTTCTTGTAACAAGCGTACCAGCAGTAGTTGTATTGTAAGTGTCTCCCCATTGCCCTGTAAGCATATGAACTAATCTATGTTGGTGAGGATAATTATCACCCAAGCCACCACTACTCTGTGGTCCCAATGTGTTGTTTTGTAATAAGGCAACATTTAATCTGTTTGAGGCAACTGGGCTGGCTCCTGTATAATATGCTTCTACAAATACAGTTAACAATCTTGTGTTAACGTTAATACTTGCAGTTGTTGCCACGTTTACATACGAACTTTGATTGCGGGTTTGGTTTGAAGCATTGGTCCAATTGTTTCTCCCCATTGCAGTTCCTGTAGAACCATTTTGAGATAAACCAGCAAATGCAGTTCGGTTTACTGTTCCCGCTGGGTAGCCAGTTAATCCTGATTGATTAGCAATAGCTGTTCCAAATGATGTTCTAAAATCGGGTTGACCTGCACCAGGAGTTGAAAATCCACCAACATGTATGTTAATTAAAAATACATCTGCAGGATTTGCATTTTTTATGGCGTTAGCAATAGTGTGACCCGAAGGACAAAACTGACAATTAATGCCTGTAAACTCCTCTAAGATTACTTTCTTGTTTTGTGGTGTGGTACTTACAATTGTTTGAGAATAGGAGCTAAAAGATGTAAAAAATAATAAAAGGAGTAATTTTTTTTTCATTAGTGATTGGTTTTTTGACAGTTAAAATTTTATTTTAAAATGCAAGTATAGTTAATTTTTTTCTAAAAAATAACATTTGTTTTAATTGCTTTTTTTGAGATGGAATGTTAATTTCTTAATCATTTAATTTTTTACATTAATAATTTGTTATTTGTTTTATCTTTGCCAAAATTTGGGGATGTAGCTCAGCTGGTTAGAGTGCTTGCCTGGCAGGCAAGAAGTCGTGGGTTCGAGTCCCATCTTCTCCACAAAAAAAGCCGATTTGATTTATTCGAAACGGCTTTTTTATTTAATTGAAGAATGATGATTAACGATTTTTGATTTTAGAATAGAAATTTTTTTTTGCAATCTTAAATCGTTAATCTTAAATCGCAAATCTTATTTCCCACTTTTTAAATCTTTGGCTACTTTTTCTAACTCCACATACCAATCTTCGCCAAATTTTCTAATTAAAGCTTCTTTTACAAATTTGTATACGGGGACTTCGAGTTCTTTTCCTAAGGAACAGGCAGGGTTGCAAATATCCCAACGATCATAATTGACAGCTGAAAATTCTGAAAATTCTTTCACTCGAATTGGGTATAAATGACAAGAAATTGGTTTTTTCCAGTTGATTATTCCTTGATTGTAGGCCTGTTCAATACCACAAAGTGCAGTTTTACCATCAAAAATAACATAGGCGCAATCCTTGTTTTCAATTAATGGAGTTTCCAATTCTTGGTCAGTACCCACAACCCAAGTGCCTAATCTTTCGATGGCTTCAATGCCTTCCTTGCGCAAAAAAGGTTTAATTTTTGGATAAATTTCTTCTACTATTTTGGTTTCGTCTTTAGACAAAGGCGCACCAGCATCGCCATCAACACAACAAGCGCCATGACAAGCAGAAAGATTACAAACAAAATCTTTTTCGAGGATGTCTTCAGAAACTATGGTTTTGCCTAGTTGAAACATGAATTTTTTTGTTTTTTGATAATAAATTATGTTGCAAAAATAGCCATTTTAGATTTGGAATATTGAGTTTCTGTTCTCGAATAGTTGTTAAAAAAGTTACTACTAATGTTAAAGGATTTTTTTCATAACTGTAAAAATTACTATTTTTGCAATATAAATTTTAATCATGAAAATTTTTACGTATATCCTTATTTTTCTTGCTATTGCACTAATAATACTAAATGTTTTTCTTCTTGATTTCAACAAACCATTAGAAGGCAATAGTATGATTGCTCTCATTGGGATAGTAGCTTCTTTTTGCGCGGTTTTAATTCTACTGATTTTTAGAATGTCAAAAAAAATTGAGGAGAAACTAAAAAACTAATCCATGTTTGATGTTTTGATTATTGGTGGTGGTGTATCGGGCATGTCCTGTGCTTTGGTTTTAGGTTCGGCACAACATAAACCTTTTGCTTCGGACAAAAAAATTGGTATTGTCACGCATCAAAAAGCATCTTCGCTTCAAGAGGCACTTTTTAATAATGCTTATGGAATTCCTGTCGGAAAACTGGGGGCTGATTTATTGACTGAAAGTGTTAATCAGTTGCAACAATTATATCCTCATGTTATTCAAATTCCCAACGAAAAAGTGATGAAAATTGAAGCCGAAGCTGGATATTTTACAATTATTACCAACAAGTATTCTTATCAATCAAAAATAGTTGTCATCAGCATAGGCGCTGCTAATCCCTTTACTATCCGAGGGTTAGAAGAATTTGTCATGCCACATCAAAAAGTAATTGCAGAGAAAAACAGAGTCCAACTTAGCAATATTGACCACAAAGTTACCGATGGGATTTATGTTACAGGAACTTTGGCTGGCTGGCGAAGCCAATTGGCAATAGCAGCAGGAAGTGGAGCTGCGGTAGCAACGGATATTTTAACATTGTGGAATGATGGAATTCATGTGCAAGTGCATGATAGTGTAAGGAAATAAAATTATTTCAATACAGCTTTCAACATCGTATCATCTTTCAAAAGAATACGATAATATTGATTTTCACCAAAAAGCTGTCGCGCAAATTCTGCGGTGAGGTATTTTTTTACTAAAGGTTTATTGTTTGACAAAGTCATGTCTAAACCCGAGTCCTTCAGATAACTCTCAAATTTAGAAACACAAGTTTCGTCTTGCTGCATTTTGGTTAAAAACACTTGAAAATGTATACCTTTATAAGCGTTTCGGTCATTCTCCAATTGTTCAAAAACAAAATGACTAACCAAACCAGAATTTAAAATATAAGCCAAACTTTCTTCTCCTTTTTTCACTTCCAAAGGAACAAATATATCAGGAACGATTCCACCGCCGCCATAAACAATACGTCCTTTTTTGGTTTTGAATTTCAGTGAATCGGCAATTTTTATTTTGTCTTTGATATATAATTCTCCGCTTTCAAAACGGGTTTCAAAGTCTTGATTGTACTCTTCGCCTTCGCCTTTCACATAGGGCTTTTGAATAGAACGACCACTTGGAGTATAATACCTTGAAGTAGTTAATCGCACTGCAGAACCATCATCAAAATCCATCTCGCGTTGTACCAGTCCTTTTCCAAATGAACGTCGCCCAATAATAGTTCCTCTATCATTATCCTGGATGGCACCAGCCAAAATTTCACTTGCCGAAGCTGAATTTTCATCAATTAAAACAAAAACTCGTCCTGTTTCAAAAATGCCTTCGGTGGTGGCATAGGTTTTAGTAATAGTTCCTTTTCTGTTTTTGGTAAAAACAATCAGTTCTTTGTCTTTTAGCAATTCGTCGGCAATTTCCACAGCTTTTTCCAAATACCCACCGCCATTATCACGCAAATCAATGACTAAAGTGGACATACCTTGTTTTTTTAATTTTTCCAATCCCAATCGGAATTCGTCATAGGTATTTTCGGCAAACCGATTGATTTTAATGTAGCCAGAAGTTTTGTTTAGCATCAGATAGGTATCAACACTTTTTATTGGAACAACTTCACGAACAACAGGGATTTTTAGTTTTTTGTTAGTGCTTTTTCTATAAATAGTTAGCAAAACATTCGTTCCTTCTTCTCCTTTTAACTTGGTGTATAAACTATCAGTTGGTAGTTTTCTTCCAAAAAGCTTGGATTTATCAGCATATAAAATTCTATCGCCCGCAATAATTCCTGCTTTTGCTGCTGGACCATTTTCAAGAGGTTTTACAACGGTAACAGTATCATTATACATAAAAAAATTCACGCCGATTCCCACAAAATCACCTTTCATGATTTCCGCTTCGGTGGATTGTTCATTGGGTGGAATATAAATGGAATGTGGATCGAGATTAGCCAAAATGCTGCTCACCGTCAAATCTACAATAGAATCAGAATTGATATCGTCAACATATTCCTCATTGATAAAATCAATAAGTCGTTCAATTTTAATTTTATGAGCATTTTGTTTAGAAATTTTTCGTTCCGGAAAGTTTAACATACCACCAATGATTATTCCCAAAGCTACGCAGGAAAATAACAAAATAGGCAAGTAGTTGTTCTTTGATTTCATTTAGGTAAAATATATTTGTCGTAGGTCTTTAATGTTATCGCTTTTATTTATAAGTGTTTGTTAGTAGCAAACAGTTTGTTTATGGCTATTCCATTATTCTAAATCTTCGATTTGATGTACTTCGACGCCTGCTTTTTCTAAAAAATCTAATCCTGATGTGTCACGATAACCCTGTTGAAACACGACTCGTTTAATTCCTGATTGATGAATGAGTTTACTACATTCTTTGCAAGGGGAAAGTGTAATATATAAAGTTGCATTTTCACAAGTTTGGGTGGAACGTGCTACTTTTGAAATAGCATTGGCTTCTGCATGCAGCACATACCATTGTGTTAATCCTTCTTCGTCTTCGCAACAGTTTTCAAAGCCAGATGGGGTTCCGTTATAACCATCGGAAATGATCATGCGGTCACGAACAATGATGGCGCCAACTTGTTTTCGTTTGCAATAGGATAATTTGCTCCATTCGGCAGCAATTCTTAGATATGCAGTGTCGTATTTTTTTTGTTTTGCTTCTTTCATTTTATTCTAAAATTCTATCAGTGTCTTTTTTTCAAGATTGCTGATTCTCAAATGATGTTTCTTTTAGCCCTGATGGAAGGAATCGCCGCGCGAGACGAACAGCAGGAATATGGATAGCAAATATACCTAAACCATTCGCTCCAATTAAAAATTATTTATACCAAATTTCATTTTGAATAATAATGGGTATTATCACTCCAACAGTAAAAGCTGAAATAATAAAAATCCAATCTCGCTTGGAGAATTTGAATAAATTTTGGACTACATAAGCTAAAAGTAATGAAACAATGACTACAACAATTTGAGCTATTTCTATTCCAAGGGCAAACTCGAAAAGTGGTAATAGTTTATCAGTAGGTTTTCCTGAAAGGATGCTGTTGAAATAGTTTGAAAACCCCAATCCGTGAATAATTCCAAAAAAAAGAGTGATAACACTAACAACAATACTATTCTCTTTTTTGCTTGACTTTCCAGCAATAATAATGTTGTATAAGGCAGCGATGAGAATAGTTATAGGGATTAAAAATTCAACAAACGAGGGTTTGATGGATAGTATATTAAAAACGGAAAGGAATAGCGCTAGTGTATGTCCTAGTGTGAAAACGGACACTAAAATCAGTATTTTTTTCCATGATTTAAATTCATAAGGAACAGTCAACGCTAAAAGAAATAATATGTGGTCGTAGGCAAAAACACTAAGTACATGCTTTAACCCAATAGTGAAGTATATCCAGAAATCTGACATGGTAATGTGGTTGTTTTGGAACGTAAACATACAATTTATTTTGTTTTACATTCATAATTTCTTCCTAAAATAGATATAAAAATTTTCACAAATCATTTTCAAAAAAAAGGAAATTGGCTTACCTTTGTGGTATAAAACCAATAACATTATGTCAATTTCAGATTTGTTTGATAACGAGTTTAAAAGTAGAAATAAAAGTCATTTTTCGGCAATTGTTCGTGTTGCCACTGCTGATGGAGATATGACAGAGGAAGAAAAGGAATTTTTAGATAAATTGGCCATACGTTTGGAAATTTCTCCAGCAGAATATGAAGAGATTTTAGAAAATCCTTCAAAATATCCAATCAATCCTCCTTATTTACACTCTCAACGTTTGGAGCGTTTGTATGATTTGTCAAGAATGGTTTATGCTGATCATGTACTCGGGCCAAAACAAAAACACATTTTAATCAAGTTTGCTTTGGCATTAGGGTTTACGCCAGGGAATGTTTCTTTTATTGTTGATAAAGCACTATCATTATTAGTTATGAATGTGGATTTAGATACTTTTGTTTATGAAATGACAAACATGAATAAATAAAAAACAGATACATTCGGTTTGTTTAGCAATACTTTGCCATGAATTCTTCAGCTTTTTTTACCATATTGTAACTTCCGCAAAAGAATGGAACGCGTTGGTGTAGCTCTGTGGGTTGAATTTCCATGATTCTTCCAAAACCATCGGTTGCTTTTCCGCCAGCTTGTTCTGTGATGAAAGCCATTGGGTTGCATTCATATAATAATCGAAGTTTCCCATTGGGCGATTTTGAACTCGTTGGATAAATGTATATACCACCTTTTATCATATTTCTGTGAATGTCAGAAACCAGACTACCAATGTACCTTGATGTATAAGGTCTGTCCTCTTCTTCCAATTGGCAATACTTTAAATAATCTTTTACGCCTTGAGGGAAATGAACATAATTTCCCTCATTGATGGAGTAAATATTTCCGTCTTTGGAAAATTGCATATTAGGATGTGATAAATAAAATGTTCCAATAGCTGGATTCAGAGTAAAACCATTCACCCCATGACCAGTGGTATACACTAGCATAGTTGAGGTTCCATAAATGACATAACCTGCCGCTACTTGCTGCGTCCCGGGTTGTAAAAAATCTTCTAAAGTAACTGGAGTTCCGATAGGTGTAATTCTTCTATATACTGAAAAAATAGTTCCAACTGAAACATTCACATCAATATTGGATGAACCGTCTAATGGATCCATTAAAACCACATATTTATTATTATGTCCCTCGTCTAATCCTTGAACTGTAATGAAATCATCACTTTCTTCTGAAGCAATTCCACAAACGATTTCACGATTAATCAAGGTTTGAATAAAAATAGTATTAGCATAAACGTCCAATTTTTGTTGGTCTTCACCCTGTATGTTTTGTTCGCCAGCAGCACCAACAATATCGACTAAACCCGCTTTGTTTACTTTGTAATTAACCACTTTGGCAGCCAAGCGAATGGAGTTGATAATTTTGGATAATTCGCCGGATGAGTATTGATGAGCTTTTTGGTTCTCAATGATAAATTCACCTAAAGTTTTATTGCGTTCTTCCATTACGAAATCGTTGTAGTTGTTTGTGCAAATATCGATAAATTTGGTAAAGAAAAAATGTATTTAACTAAGAAATTATTAATTGTATTTTTGCTTAAAATTATTCCAAAATGATTATCCGAAGAGGAGAAAAAAAAGATATGAAAGCAGTGCTTGAACTCATTCAAGAATTGGCAACTTTCGAAAAAGAACCCGAGGCGGTTGTTGTCACTGTATCCGATTTAGAACGCGATGGTTTTGGTGACAATCCAATGTTTTATACTTTTGTAGCAGAATTTGATGGAGATGTTGTTGGCGTCGCCTTATATTATTATCGCTATTCTACTTGGAAAGGAAGAACCATTCATTTGGAAGATTTAATCGTGAAAGAAAAAATGCGCGGTTCGGGATTGGGATTTGCATTGTATGCTGAAATTATCGCTCAAGCCAAGAGAGATCATGTTCGCCGAATAGAATGGAATGTTCTCGATTGGAACACACCAGCCATCGATTTTTATACCAAATCAGGAGCCAAAGTGCTCGACGATTGGCGTGTTGTTCACATGGATGAAAACGGAATAAATGAATTTTTAAAAGTAAAAAATACTTGTCTTAATACTTAATACCAAAGTCTTAATACTGATAAATAATGAGAATATTCAAATTTGGTGGTGCATCAGTTAAAGATGCTAATGGAATTAAAAATGTGTTTAGTGTGTTGGAAAAAGTAGGTCACCAAGACACACTTTTGGTAATTTCTGCCATGGGAAAAACCACGAATGCTTTGGAAATCGTAATAAATAATTACTTTGATAAATCGCCTGAGTTGCATTCTTCATTACAAGATGTTAAAAAGTATCACAATCAAATTTTACTTGACCTTTTTGATGACGAAGAACACGATGTATATTTTGCAGTAAATAGCCATTTTGCCGATTTAGAGTATTTTTTACGAAGTAATAAATCGCCTAATTACAACTTTGTATATGACCAAGTTATTTGCTATGGCGAAATAGTTTCTACCACAATCGTTAGTCATTATTTCAATCATATTGGCTTGAAAAACAATTGGATTGACGTTCGAAACTTCATCAAAACCAATAACAATTACAGAGATGCTGATGTTGATTGGGAAAGAACTCAACAGTTTATTTCAAAAGGAATTAATAAAAAAGCACTTTCTATTACTCAAGGATTTTTGGGATCGGATGACAATAATTTTACCACAACATTAGGGCGTGAAGGATCGGATTATACCGCAGCCATTTTTGCTTATTGTTTGAATGCCGAAAGCGTAACGATTTGGAAAGATGTACCAGGGGTTATGAATGCTGATCCGAGATTTTTTGAAAACGCCATCTTGCTTAACCAAATTTCCTACCGCGAAGCAATTGAGTTGGCATTTTATGGCGCTACCGTTATTCACCCAAAAACGTTGCAACCATTACAGAAAAAAGAAATCCCGTTGTTTGTAAAATCGTTTATCAATCCATTGTTGCCAGGAACAAGTGTTTCTAAAGGAAAAGATTTAGAGCCACAAACCCCATGTTTTATTATTAAACGAGACCTGTTATTACTCTCGTTATCGTCAATCGATTTTTCATTTATAATGGAAGAAAACATTAGTGAAATTTTTGCCTTGTTTCACCAGTATAAAATGAAGGTGAGTTTAATTCAAAACTCGGCGATAAGTTTTTCAGTTTGTATTGAAGATAAATTTGGAAAATTTAATGAGTTGAAAAACATTTTGTCCAAAAAATTCAAAGTCTCTTATAACGAAAATGTATCTTTATACACCATCAGACATTTTACTGCAGTAGCTGCCGAAATTGTAGAAAAAGATAAAACGGTTTTATTGAAACAAATTTCTAGAGAAACAATGCAAGTGGTTACAAAGGAGTAAATTAGTCTCGCATTTAATACTACAATTATACACAAAACAGCTTTTTTGCGTTTTTATTATGTATGCTAAAAAAACTTTTTTTTCTCTTTGTATTTTTTGCAATTTCTAAGCTCTCAGCTCAGGAAATCAAATCGCTTTATCAAACAAAAAAAGTAGTCGTTTCAAAGGATACCATAACTCTAGAAAAAGTAAGTATCAGCCCAAGCTTTTTTAAACTAGTAACCTCTGAAGGTAAAGAAATTGATACTGCTTTTTATAAAGTGGATTTCAAAACAGGAAAACTACTTTTCAAAAAAGGGTTTACTACCAATGATAGTATTACCATTCGTTATTTTAAATACCCAGAATATTTAACCAAAACCTACAGCATTTACGACCAAGACAAAGTAGTTCCTAATGAAGCTGGTAATCTCTTTAAAGTCAATCGGTCTGTAAAAAAGTTTGTTCCCTTTGACGGATTAAACACTTCGGGAAGTATTTCACGTGGCGTAACTATTGGGAATAATCAAAATACTACGGTGAGTTCCAATCTCGATTTGCAAATCACAGGGAAAATATCAGATAAAGTTTCGCTTCGTGCCTCTATTCAAGACAGTAACATTCCGCTTCAAGATGGAGGATATTCACAAAAACTGGATGAATTTGACCAAATTTTCATCGAACTTTTTACGGATAAGTGGAACATACGTGCGGGGGATTTATTTTTAGAAAACCGACAATCACGATTTTTAAATTTCAACAAGAAGGTACAAGGACTTTCTACTCGATTTTCTTTCGGTGGCGAAGAGGACAAGACAGAGATTTTTGCTTCGGCAGCTATAGTTCGTGGGCAATACGCCAAAAGTTCGTTTACTGGACAAGAAGGGAATCAAGGGCCATATAAATTGAGAGGAAATAATGGAGAATTATATGTCCTAGTTATTTCGGGTTCAGAAAGAGTTTATGTTAACGGAATTTTACGCGAGCGCGGAGATAACAACGATTATATTATCGATTACAATGCAGGAGAAATCACTTTTACCTCTCTTTTTCCCATTACATCCGAAATGAGAATCGTGATTGAATACCAATATTCCGATAGAAATTATACTCGTTTTGTAACCTATGGCGGCGCCAATCATGAAGCAAAAAAATGGAGTTTAGGGGGCTATTTGTATTCTGAAAATGATGTAAAAAACCAACCATTACAGCAAAATTTATCACCAGAACAAGTAGCTATTCTTCAAAATGCTGGTGATAACATTAGTTTAATGGTTTCGCCATCGGCTTACTTGGACACTTATTCTGATAATAAGATATTATATAAAAAAGTGATCATAAATAATGTCGCCGTTTTCGAATATTCCAATAATCCTAACGATGTATTATATAATGTTACTTTTTCCTTGGTAGGCAATAATCTTGGGAATTATATAATTTTGAACTCTTCAGCTATTGGAAAAATTTACCAATATGTCCAACCTCTAAATGGTATACCACAGGGAAATTACGAACCCATTACACGATTGGTTGCGCCTACAAAAATTCAAATTGCTACCGTTTTAGGAAAATACAATCCTAGTGAAAAAACATTGATTGATTTTGAACTAGGTGTGAGTAATAACGATTTGAATTTATTTTCATCCATTAATGACAACAATAATAAAGGTATTGCGGGAAAGTTAAACTTCAAACAGCGATTATTTACCAAAAAATGGCAAGTAAATGCTTTTGGAAACTATCAATTTGTACAAGAACATTTTAAAACTATAGAGCGATTATTCAATATTGAGTTCAACCGCGATTGGAACCTAACCACTTTTGAAGGCAATCAAAGTTTGCTAGTCACTGGTTTGGATTTCACGTTACCCGAAAAGGGGAAGTTTCGTTACCAGTTTGAAAAGTTGGATTTCTCCAAAAGTTTTTCAGGAAATCGTCACTTTATCAATGGTTTATTTGTCTTTAAAAATTGGAATATACTTCAAAATGGAAGTCTATTGAATAGTGATGGGAGCTTTTCTCAAACTAAATTTTTGAGAAATGAAAGTCAAGTGAAGTATCATTTCAAGAAAAATTGGATTGGAAGCAGTTTACGATTGGAAAACAATAAAGAAAAACTCGTTGCCACCAATCAATTATCTTCTCTGAGCCAGAAATTTACAGAATATGGAGCATTTATTGGTCGAGGTGATAGTACTAAAGTATTTGTAGAATTAGGATTTCTTCATCGTGTCAATGATAGTTTGCAGAATGGGTTGTTAAAAAAAGTAAATACATCTCAATCCTATTATTTGAAATCTAAATTAGTGCAAACCAAAAAAAGCGATCTAACGCTGTTTGTCAATTATAGAAATTTGAAATATGAAGACAATAGTCGTCAAGACGAACCGTCATTAAATTCCCGTTTGTTGTATAACGACCAGTATTTTAATCAAATGGTGCAAGTTACCACAGCGTATGAAAATACCTCTGGAAGTATTGCCCAACAAGAATTCACCTATCTAGAAGTTGAACCAGGGCAAGGAGTTTATACTTGGAATGATTATAATGGTAACGGAATTCAGGAATTAGAAGAGTTTGAAGTGGCTCCATTTCCTGATCAAGCAAAATATATTCGTGTCTTTTTGCCCAATCAAGTTTTTGTAAAAACACACCAAAATAAATTTTCGCAATCTTTGAATTTAAATCCAGTTAGGTGGCAAAGTGCCGCAGGTTTTAAAAAGATTTTGTCCTATTTCTACAATCAAACATCCTATTTAGTGGAACGAAAAACAGAACAAAACGGTAATAATTTTTATTTTAATCCGTTCACAGCTTCCGATGAAAATTTATTGGGATTGAATTCCAGTTTTCGAAATAGTTTATTCTACAATCGTGGAAAACAAAAGCATTCCGTTACTTATACCTTCATTCAAAACCGACTGAAAAGTTTACTTTCTGTAGGTTCACAAGAAACTAAAAACGGCTCACATCAATTACAATACCTTCATTTACTTAAAAAAACTTGGCTCTTATCATTGGGGACAAAAACTATTGAGACCAGTTTAGTTTCTGAAAATTATTCGGCAAGAAACTTCACCATATTGGGTTATCAATGCAATCCAAAAATCTCTTATTTATTCAATAAAAATGCCAGCTGGGATATTTTTTATGAATACCAAAATAAAGAAAACCAAATTGGAAATTCAGAAAAATTATTGCAAAGTCGATTTGGCACTTCGTTTTCTTATGCCAGCGAAAGTAAAATTACCATGAATGGAGAATTCTCTTTTTATCAAAATAAATTTCAGGGCGATGCTTTGTCGCCAGTAGCTTTCCAAATGCTGGAGGGCTTACAACCTGGGGAAAACATGACTTGGAGACTGCTTTTGCAAAAGAATTTAACACAGTTTCTAGATATAAATGTTAATTATCAAGGTAGAAAATCAGAGACTAGCCAAACCATTCATACTGGAAATGTTCAACTTCGTGCATATTTTTAATTACTTTAAAATATTCAAATAGTTTTTTCTTTACTTTTATAACTCTAATTTGTAAAACAAAACATCATGAAAAAACTATTTTTATTTTCACTCCTTTTCGCTTTCTGTTTAAATATGAATGGACAAGAAAAAAAAGGTGAAAAATCAAACACAACAACAGAAAAATCAACTAAGTCAAAAAAAGAAGCAAAAACAAAAGTTCCTCTAAAAAAAGATGGAACTCCAGACAAAAGGTACAAAACTTCTCAAAAAGAAAATGTTCCTCTAAAAAAAGATGGAACTCCAGACAAACGTTATAATGCTTCAACCAAAGAAAGCAAGACCTCTACAACGGGGCAAAAAAAAGCTGCAGAAGGAAAAGCAAATCCCATTTCAAATAAAGCTAAAACAAAATACAAAAAAGAGACCCATTCAAACGAAAAAGCACCAAAGAAGAAAGATAAAGTCACAGGAAAATACAAAGGCAAAACAGTTTATACCGGTCCAAGAGGCGGAGAATATTATATCAATTCCAACGGGAATAAAACATACATCACCGATTAAAATCAGGTTTTCTAGAATTGTTTTAAAAAAGTGATTTTTCAATTTGAAAAATCACTTTTTTTTATTCTAAAAATTAAAATTCAAGATGAAGAGAAATGTTAAAATTGCACAGAAAGAAAATTCTTAACTTCCTTTGTTTTAAGGGATTTTTAACTTTTCGTTTTTTGTAAACTATTAAAAATCAAGACATTAAATTTTTGTAAATTATTCTCAAATTTATTCAATTTGTTAAAAACTATAGCCGATTGTGAATAAGTTTGACTTTCTTTTTACGTTTCATTTGATAATCTTTGTAACATACACATTTCAATAAATAACACCTAAAATAATAATTAAAAATTCAAAATGGCTACTATCGAACCAATTCTAAAAGAAAACAAAGATCGCTTTGTAATTTTTCCAATCAAGCATCAAGATATATGGGAATGGTATAAAAAAATGGAAGCTAGTTTTTGGACAGCAGAAGAAATTGATTTGCATCAAGATTTATCTGATTGGGAAAACAAGTTAAATAGCGATGAGAAATATTTCATCAAGCATATTTTAGCATTTTTTGCTGCTTCTGATGGAATTGTAAATGAAAATTTGGCCGAAAACTTCGTAAACGAAGTGCAATATCCAGAGGCAAAGTTTTTTTATGGATTTCAAATCATGATGGAAAACATTCATAGTGAAACCTATTCGCTTTTAATAGATACGTATGTAAAAGACGAAGCCGAAAAAGCACAACTTTTTAATGCTTTAGAAGTATTTCCAGCCATTAGAAAAAAAGCAGATTGGGCTTTAAAATGGATTGGTTCCGACTCTTTTGCCGAAAGATTAATCGCTTTTGCTGCTGTAGAAGGAATCTTTTTCTCAGGCGCGTTTTGTTCTATCTATTGGTTGAAAAAACGCGGTTTGATGCCAGGTCTGACCTTTTCAAACGAGTTAATTTCTCGTGACGAAGGGGTTCACTGCGATTTTGCCGTGCATTTGCACAACCATCATTTGGTTAACAAAGTGTCAAAAGCAAGAATTACAGAAATTATTACCGACGCTTTGACCATCGAAAGAGAGTTTATTACCGAGTCGCTTCCTGTGAGTTTGATTGGAATGAATGCCACTTTGATGACCCAATATCTTGAATTTGTTGCCGATAGATTGTTGGTGGAATTAGGTTGCAATAGAGTATATAATTCCTCAAATCCATTCGATTTTATGGACATGATTTCATTGCAAGGAAAAACCAATTTCTTTGAAAAACGCGTAGCCGAATACCAAAAAGCAGGTGTAATGAACACCGATTCAGAAGCAAGTAAAATTACTTTCGACGCCGAATTTTAATCAGAACTTGTTTCAGATTCTCATGAATTAATGCAGAATCTGGAGCGAATGGCTCGGGCATTTTAGGAAACCATATTCCTGCTGTCCGTTCCAATTTTTTGTTTTGTCTCCCTCAGCGTCCACCTGTCGGCAGACACGCTGTCGAAGGGCTTATTTTAAAAACAAAAAGATTTCCACTTCCATCAGGGCTAGGAAGTAAAACATAGCACTAAAAACAGATGCTGAAATGAATACAGCATAAACAAATAACCCCGAAATAGAGAAGGGATTTTCTATTTCACAAAAAAACAAAAATTATGTACGTAGTAAAAAGAGACGGCCACAAAGAGCCAGTAATGTTCGACAAAATTACCGATAGAATTAAAAAACTATGCTATGGTTTAAACGATTTAGTAGATGCCGTGAAAGTGGCAATGAGAGTAATTGAAGGTTTATATGACGGAGTTACTACCTCAGAATTAGATAATTTAGCCGCTGAAACCGCAGCCTCTATGACGATTGCGCATCCAGATTATGCACAATTAGCAGCAAGAATAGCTATTTCAAATTTACATAAAAACACCAATAAATCGTTCTCAGAAACAATGAGCGAAATGTTTCATTACGTAAACCCCAGAACCAACCAACAAGCACCTTTACTATCAGAAGAAGTGCATAAAGTAATTCAAGAAAATGCTGAATTTTTAAATTCACATATCATATACAACCGTGATTTCAATTACGATTACTTCGGTTTTAAAACGTTAGAGCGTTCGTATTTGTTAAAAATCAACGGAAAAATTGTAGAGCGTCCACAACACATGTTAATGCGTGTGGCGGTTGGTATTCACTTAAACGATTTGGATGCTGTAATTGAAACATACGACTTAATGTCAAAAAAATTCTTTACACACGCTACACCAACCTTATTCAACGCAGGAACACCAAAACCACAAATGTCATCTTGTTTCTTGTTATCGATGAAAGATGATAGCATTGATGGGATTTATGATACGCTAAAAAACACTGCCAAAATCTCGCAATCAGCAGGAGGAATAGGATTATCAATTCATAATGTGCGTGCGACTGGTTCTTATATTCGGGGTACGAATGGAACTTCAAATGGAATTGTGCCGATGTTGCGTGTATTCAACGATACCGCTCGTTATGTAGATCAAGGTGGTGGAAAACGCAAAGGAAGTTTTGCTATTTATTTAGAAACTTGGCATGCCGATATTTTCGAATTTTTGGATTTGAAAAAGAATACCGGGAAAGAAGAAATGCGTGCGCGTGATTTGTTTTTTGCCATGTGGACTTCCGATTTATTTATGAAACGAGTGCAAGAAGATACCATTTGGACTTTAATGTGTCCCAATGAATGTCCGGGATTATACGATGTTTATGGAGACGAATTCGAAGCTTTATATACTTCCTATGAAGCTCAAGGAAAAGGTAGAAAAACCATCAAAGCGCGTGAACTTTGGGAGAAAATCTTAGAATCTCAAATCGAAACGGGAACGCCATACATGTTGTATAAAGATGCAGCCAATAGAAAATCCAACCAAAAAAATCTGGGAACCATTCGCTCGTCAAACTTGTGTACCGAAATTATGGAATACACCTCTGAAGACGAAATTGCAGTATGTAACTTGGCATCCATTTCCTTACCAATGTTTGTGGATAAAGGACAATTCAATCACGAATTGTTATTTAATGTTACCAAACGTGTAACGAGGAATTTGAATAAAGTAATCGACAGAAATTATTATCCAGTAAAAGAAGCCGAAAATTCTAATATGCGTCACCGTCCCGTTGGGTTGGGTGTGCAAGGTTTGGCAGATGCTTTTATTTTGTTGAGAATGCCTTTTACCAGCGATGAAGCCAAACAATTAAACCAAGAAATCTTCGAAACGTTGTACTTTGCCGCTGTAACCGCTTCTATGGAAATGGCAAAAGAAGAAGGACCGTATTCTTCCTTTAAAGGGTCTCCTATTTCAGAAGGTTTGTTCCAACACAACCTTTGGAATATTAAAGACGAAGAATTATCAGGAAGATGGGATTGGGCAGCTTTAAGAAAAGAAGTAGTAAAACACGGCGTTAGAAATTCATTATTGGTAGCGCCAATGCCTACAGCTTCTACGTCACAAATTTTGGGTAATAACGAAGCATTTGAACCGTATACGTCCAACATATACACCCGTCGTGTACTGTCTGGAGAGTTCATCGTGGTCAACAAACATTTATTAGAAGACTTAGTAAATCGTGGCTTGTGGACCGAAGATTTGAAACAAGAATTAATGAGAAACAACGGCTCTGTACAAGCATTGAATATTCCGGATGATTTGAAAGAATTGTACAAAACCGTTTGGGAAATGTCGATGAAAGATATCATTGATATGTCACGACACAGAGGTTATTTTATTGACCAATCGCAATCGTTGAACTTGTTCATGCAAGATGCGAATTATGCCAAACTGACCTCAATGCATTTCTACGCCTGGCAAAGTGGTTTGAAAACAGGAATGTATTACTTGAGAACCAAAGCAGCCGTTGATGCCATCAAATTTACCTTGAATAACGATAAAAAAGCGGAACCAACAATAGTAGAAAAACCAGCAGCAGTTGCTGTAGAAGTGGTAGCACCGGTAGAGAATGGTGAAATGACCGCCGAAGATTTTGCCGCCATGGTGGAACAAGCCAGAAATGCTGCAGCAAACGGTGGTGATGATTGTGAGATGTGCGGGTCGTAAAAAAGAGAAAAGAATAATAAGAAAAGAATAAAGAGAAACAGCTATCTATTGATGGCTGTTTTTTAGTATTTTTAGGAGCTATTTCCAACTTTCGCGTGTCGCTTTTTCCAGTTCACGATTAGCTTCGCTCCGTTCGGCTATCACCTCGGGTCTTTTGTTTCGTCACTTCGAGTGTCCGCCTTGGCGGATGTATCGAGAAGCGAAACAAAATCGAACTGACGAAAAAGAGCTTCAACAATCGCTCAATTTGGGCTAAAAAACTAAACCATGTCAAAAGAAAAAAAAGGAGTCTATACCGGCATCATCGAAAAAGACAAAGACGGCAACTATTTTTGTGGGGAATATTTGTTGGATTATAAATACACCGAAGCCAGTTTCAAACTTGGCGACGAAATCAATATCAAAACGGTAATTGCCAATCCAAGTGATAAAAGCTACAATCAATATCCAAAAAAGTCGCGCAATTTCTTTTTAGCTAATCAAAAAGAATAGTGACAATGCAAGAAAATAACAAAAAGCAATTCAAAGTTTCAGCCGATATTTTTGCGTCATTAAGTCAACGATTTTTGAATTTATTGATTGATACGCTAATGCAACTCATCCTGTTTTTTATTGTGCTTGTTTTTATGGTAGCCAATGCGCAAGCTAGTGGCGACATGACATTTATTGCAAATTTTGAAAAAAACACTATTTTGCAATACAGTATCACAATTGCTATTGCTTTGTTTTATTACAATTTTTTTGAAATAGTCCTAGCGAGAACTGTCGGCAAATATTTTACGCAAACCATAGTCGTTGATGAAAATGGCGAAAAACCCAATTCTGAGACCATTTTAGTGCGTTCTTTGTGTCGGTTAATTCCTTTTAACGCCTTATCTTTTTTAGGAATTTCAGGAAGAGGTTGGCACGATAGCATTTCAAAAACCTATGTGGTTGACAAAAAATTATTAGACGAAAAGAAGCATTTGTTTTACAATGCAGACATACGTTCATCAGAAAAGGAATGATAATTAAAGTTATCGTTGACTTCTAAAATCAAAAATCGTTAATCTTCAATCTAAAATAACATGACCTGGGAACAACTTTTATCACTAAAACGCCAAGCAGACACTAGCAAACGGTTGCGCATTGAGCAAGACGATACGCGTCTCGGTTTTGAAGTCGATTATGACCGAATTATTTTTTCATCTGCCTTCAGAAGTTTACAGGATAAAACCCAAGTAATTCCACTTTCTAAAACCGATTTTGTCCATACGCGCTTGACGCACAGTTTGGAGGTTTCGGTCGTGGGTCGTTCTATCGGAAGATTAGTAGGAAAAAAAATCATCCAAAAATACCCCCATTTACGCGAGGTGCACGGCTATCACATGAACGATTTTGGAGCAATTGTCGCTGCCGCTGCTTTAGCACACGATATCGGAAATCCACCATTCGGACATTCAGGCGAAAAGGCAATAGGTGAATTTTTTTCCATTGGAAAAGGGCAACATTACAAAGACCATCTAACCCCAAAACAATGGCAAGATTTAATCGATTTTGAAGGCAATGCCAATGGATTTTCGGTGCTAACGAGTTCACGACCAGGCATTGAAGGAAGTTTGCGTTTGTCTTATGCTACACTCGGAGCTTTTACCAAATATCCCAAAGAAAGTTTACCCAAAAAACCAACCAAAAATATAGCTGATAAAAAATACGGTTTCTTCCAATCGGACAAGGATTTCTTTAAAGAAGTTGCCGAAGAACTAGGGATGATTTCCAATAAAACCGGAGACGATATCGGTTATGAGCGCCATCCGTTGGCGTTTTTAGTCGAAGCTGCCGATGATATTTGCTACACGATAATCGACTTTGAAGACGGTATCAATCTAGGTTTAGTTTCCGAAGATTTTGCATTAGAATATTTAATCAAATTGGTAAAAGATACTATTGATACGGCCAAATACCAAACATTAACCACCAAAGAAGACCGCATCAGTTACCTGCGCGCCTTGGCGATTGGCAATTTAATTAATGATGCAGTTCGGGTTTTTATTGAAAATGAAGAAGCCATTCTACAAGGAAAATTCCATTTTGCACTGACCGACAAAAGCAAGTACAAAGTACAAATGGACGATATCATCAAGTTGAGTGTTAGGAGCATTTACCAAAGCCGAGAAGTGATTGAAAAAGAATTATCGGGCTACCAAATCATCAATAATTTATTGGATAAATTCATCACCGCCTACAACAATAACCACGAAGGGAAAGCCACAAATTACGATAAATTATTACTCAAAATTCTTCCCGAAAAACACCATCTGGAAAAAGAAAATCTTTACGACAGGTTATTGCACATTTGCCATTTCATCTCCATGCTGACTGATGGGAAAGCGGTTGAGTTGAATAAAATTGTAACGGCTTAATCTTCGTTCTCTTCTTCCTCAAGCAAACCCGAGAAAAGAGATCTTAATCCATCCACATCAATATTGCAAAATTGCTGCAGTTCATTAACCGTTCCGTGTTCGATAAAATAATCAGGAACACCACAAAGGAAGACTTCGTTTACGTAATCATTTTTGGCCGAAAATTCTAAAACAGCACTTCCAAAACCACCCGTAGTTACGCCATCTTCGACAGTAATAATGGTAGAAAACTTGTCGCATATTTTGTGCAGTTTCTTTTCGTCTAACGGTTTTACAAAACCAAAATGGTAGTGCGCAAAATGGCCATCATCCTCTATTTCAGCAAGGGCGTCAGTCACATTATAGGCAATGGTACCTGTTGATAGAATGGCAACTTTTTCCCCTTTTTTGAGTTTATGAGCTTTTCCAATTTCAATTTTTTGAAAGTTTTTGGAATTTGGAATTTCGAAGTTGGGAATTTTTCCACGTCCACGCGGATACCGAATCGCAATTGGATTTTTTAATCCTAAAGAAGCCGTGTACAAGATATTTTGAAGTTCAATTTCATCTTTTGGCGCATAAATAATCATATTCGGAATGCAGCGCAAATAGGCCAAATCAAAAACTCCATGATGTGTCGCTCCATCTTCACCAACTAATCCAGCGCGGTCTAAACAGAAAATCACAGGCAAGTTTTGCAATGCTACATCATGTATTACTTGATCGTAAGCTCGTTGCAAGAAAGTAGAATAGATATTGCAAAATACCACCATACCTTGTGTTGCCATTCCTGCTGAAAGCGTCACAGCATGTTGCTCGGCAATACCCACATCAAAAGCGCGCTCTGGAAAAACTTCCATCATAAATTTCATCGAACTACCGCTGGGCATGGCTGGAGTAATGCCAATAATCTTTTTGTTATTTTTAGCCAATTCTACTAAAGTTAAACCAAATACATCCTGAAATTTCGGAGGCAAATTTTCTTCCAATTTTTTATGGATTTCTCCAGTTGCTGCATCAAATTTTCCAGGCGCATGGTATTTCACCTGATCCTCTTCGGCTAGTTGTAATCCTTTGCCTTTCGTAGTAATGATGTGTAAAAACTTTGGGCCTTTTACTTTTTTTAGTCGTTCCAATTCTCTGATTAAAGCTTCGATATCATGACCATCAACAGGACCTGAATAATCAAAGTTAAGCGACTTAATCATGTTATTCTGTTTCGGATTTTTGCCTTCTTTAACAGCCGTCAAATAGTTTTTTAAAGCACCAACACTAGGATCAATTCCGATAGCGTTATCATTTAAAATTACTAGCAAATCAGCATTGGTCACTCCGGCATGATTTAATCCTTCAAACGCCATTCCGCTCGCTATAGAAGCATCACCAATCACAGCAATATGATGTTTGTTTTCGCCTTTAAGCTGCGAAGCAATCGCCATTCCCAAAGCCGCTGAGATAGAAGTGGAAGAATGACCAACGCCAAAAGTATCATACACACTCTCATTGCGTTTTGGAAATCCAGAAATTCCTCCTAATTGTCGATTACTATCAAATTTTTTTCTGCGTTCGGTTAAGATTTTATGTCCGTATGCTTGATGACCAACATCCCAAACCAACAAATCATTGGGCGTATCAAAAACATAATGCAAGGCAATTGTCAACTCAACCACACCAAGTGATGCGCCAAGATGACCTTCTTTTACCGAAACAATAGCAATGATAAACTCGCGCAATTCCTTTGCCAGTTGAGGCAATTGCAAAAGGTTTAACTTTCGTAAATCTTTTGGGTTGTTGATATGTTCGAGCAATTTTTTTGACATATCACAAATGTACAATTTGAAATTGTATATTTGTATTATAAATTCATCGCTATGACAACTTTCACTATTAAAATTAACGAACGCACTAAAGCAGGAAAAGCATTTAGAGCGATGACCGAAACATTTTTTAAGGATGTTAAAGGCATCGAGATTTTAGAAACCTCAACCCAAACGGAAGATGAGATTTACAATCCTGAATTTGTAAAAATGATTAAAGACGCCGATAAAAGAGGTAATTTCAAGACAATAGATCCAAATGATATATGGGGAAGTTTAGGGTTAAAATAGAAGAATTGGCAATAATTCACATCCAAAAGCATTACAAATCAGGCAATAAAGCAGTACTCAAAAAGCTCGAAAAGATATTAGAAGAATTGACGGAAACTCCCTATACTGGAATTGGAAATCCAGAAGCACTTAAAAATAATTTATCGGGGTATTGGTCGAGACGAATTAGTCAAAAAGACCGGATTATTTACAGAGTTGAAGAAAATATTGTTACTGTATTTGTAATTGCTGCTTTAGGTCATTATTCTGATAAATAAAACCTCATTCATTTCCTTATATGGAAAACCCTTTCACCCACGAGTATTTTATGAAGAAAGCGTTGCAAGAAGCCGAACTCGCTTTTGATAAAGGCGAAATTCCGGTTGGTGCCGTAATTGTAATCGATAATAAAATTATTGCAAGAACTCACAATCTCACCGAAATGCTTAATGATGTTACCGCTCATGCCGAAATGCAAGCCATTACTTCGGCTGCTAATTTCATAGGTGGGAAATATTTGAAAGGGTGCACACTTTACGTCACACTAGAACCATGTCAGATGTGTGCTGGTGCATTATACTGGAGCCAAATTTCCAAAATTGTTTTTGGAGCTTCGGACGAACAACGAGGTTACCAAAATTTAGGCACTACCATTCACCCGAAAACCCAAGTAATTCAGGGCGTTTTGGCTAAGGAATGTTCCGATTTAATGTTCCGCTTTTTTGCCTCCAAAAGAGGATAATTTGACAAGAAAAATATTCCTAAAATATATTTTACAACGTAAATAATATTATACTATTTTTATCGTTATATTGCTAATTGAGGAAAATCACTCAAGGAATAAGTTCTAACAAATAATTCATTTACTACCTATGAAAACCAGCAAGATTTTCGGCTTGTTTGTTGCAATTCTTTTATTGCAATCCTGTTCAAAAAAATCGGTTTCCGATTTTGATTCAGACCCCTCTCTTTTCAAAGACTACATTACAGGATTTTCATCTGGTTTCGTCTCGGTCCACTCCGACTTCAGAATTCAATTGGCTTTCAACAAAACAGATTGGAAAGCCAATCAAGAGTTAGACAATGATTTATTCGATATTTCACCATCGGTTAGCGGAAAAGTAGTAGCGCTTTCACCCAATACAATTGCCTTTATTCCAAAAGACAAATTGGAACAAAACACCTTGTATCAAATTACGTTTCACCTTTCTGAGGTGACCAATAAAGTTCCAAAAGAACTCAAAAATTTCAACTTTTCGGTTAAAACTATCAAGCAAGATTTTATCGTCAATACACAAGATTTACAATCCTACAGTAAGGACTGGTATTATCTCAACGGAAATTTAAAAACCGCTGACAATCTCAGTTTTGAAGACGCTCAAAAAATTATTGAGGCCACTCAAAATAATAAAAAACTAAAAATTAATTTTGATAAATCAGTGAGTACCAATACTGATTTTAAGTTCACTATTGATAGTATTCAACGCTTTGATGAAGACACGGAAATTATAATCAACTCGGATGGAGATGATGTTGGCATCGATCAAAAAGGAGTTCTTAAATTCCCAATTCCTGGCAAAAACCAGTTCAAAGTTGTGAAAATTGAACCCGGTGACGCCAATAATCAATCGATACTTATCAATTTTTCGGACCCATTAAAAAAAGATCAAGATTTCAAAGGATTGGTGGCGATTGAAAACACCAGCAATCTCAAGTTTACCACAATGGGAAATGTGTTGAAAGTCTTTTACAACAAAGAACCCGAGAGTTCAAAAGTAGATAGAGGAAGCACAACCGAAGCAGTGGTTGATTCGACCGCAGTTGTTGAAGTTGAAGAAACGGCGCAGTCAACAGAAACAGGTTTTTCGGGGACAAAATTAGTTGAGGTGTTTCAAGGCGTTGAAAACATTGATGGCTACAAAATGAAAAATAGTTATTCGGAAAAAATACTATTTGACCAAATAAAACCCGGTGTCAAATTAATAAAAAGCGGTACTATTTTGCCAAGTTCCAATAATTTAAAAATCAATTTTGAAGCGGCCAATTTGAAAGCGGTAGATGTAAAGATTTTTAAAATATACAAAAGCAATATTTTACAGTTTTTACAAGACAATGCAATCAATGGCACTCAAAATCTGAGACAAGTTGGGCAATCTATTACCAAGACAAAGATTGACTTAAAACAAAATAACATTGTAGATTATTCCAAATGGAATACCTATGCCCTAGATCTTTCAAAAATCATAAAACCAGAACCCGGAGCAATTTATCGGGTGGAGTTCTCTTATAAAAAGGAATATTCTTTGTATAAATGTGTAGGGAGTGCCACAACGGACCAAGAGGATGAAGATGAAGAGGGGGGCTATTACAATCGTAAAAACGAAGAAGATATAGAGGAAAATGATGTAAATTATAGTAATAATGGATATGATTACTATTACGAACAAGACTACGAATGGCGACAAAGTCAAGATCCATGCTCCGATTATTATTTTTATAATACCAAAACAGGCACCAATATTTTAGCCTCCGATATAGGAGTTATTGCCAAGCGAGGTACCGATAAATCTATTGTTATTGCCGTTAGCGATATTGTTTCTACCAATGCGGTTTCGGGCGCAAAAGTAGAATTGTACAATTACCAACAACAAAAAATTGCAAGTTCAACAACTAATGGTGAAGGGATGGCTATATTCCAGTTGGACAAATACGCCTATTTCGCTATTGTCAGCAATAATGGTCAAAGCACATATGTGAAATTAGATGACGAGTTGTCTTTATCGGTGAGTAATTTTGATGTTTCTGGCGAAACGTTACAAAAAGGATTAAAAGGTTACATCTATGGTGAACGTGGCGTATGGCGTCCGGGCGATACCGTGTATTTGTCTTTTATCTTTAACGACAATGCCAACAAACTGCCCACTTCGCATCCAATCAAATTAAAAATGAACGACCCAAATGGGAAAACGGTTTATGAATGTGTTCAAAAAATGAATGAACTCAACCATTACAAGTTTATCATTCCAACAGAAGACGATGACATTACAGGAAATTGGGAAGCAGTAATCAGTGTTGGCGGTGCTCGTTTTTACAAAACCATCAAAATTGAAACCATCAAACCCAATCGTTTGAAAATCAAAAACAGTTTCAACGACCCAATCCTTTCGGCAAGTAAAGAAAATGTCAACAAAATTCAGGTTTTGTGGTTACACGGAGCTGTTGCCAAAGATTTAAAAACCGAAGTGCAAGCTAAGTTTTCACAACAAGTAACTACTTTCAAAGGATTTTCTAACTATGTATTTGACGACCCAACCAAAAGTTTTTATACAGAAGAAATCAATATTTTCTCAGGAAAAGTTGATTCAAAAGGACAAGCTACTATCCCGATTAAACCCAACATCGTAGGCGAATCACCTGGAATGTTGCGTGCTGCTTTTATTACCAAAGTATATGAAAATGGAGGCGATGTTAGCACCGATGTGGCTTCGGCTTCCTATTCGCCCTACAAAACCTATGTTGGCATAAAATCGCCTGATCCCAATAAATACGGAATGATTGAAACGGGTAAAAACAACCGCTTCGATATTGTTTCGGTAACCGAAAATGGTCGTCCAGTTGCTCTTCAAAATCTCGATGTTCGTGTTTATAAATTACAATCGCGCTGGTGGTGGGATGCATCCAATGATGATTTGTCAAGCTACAACACCTCCAATGCTACTATTGGCTATAAAAATTTTAGAATCAACACCAATACTTTAGGACAAGGAAGTATTGCTTTTGTTGTAGATGACCAAGAATGGGGGAATTATTTAATTCGTGTAACCGATCCAAATAATGGTCATTCAACGGGAGTAAAAGTGTACATTGATATGCCTTGGTGGTCTGCCAAAAGTAGAACTACCGATGGGGAATCGGCAACCATGTTGAAATTTTCTACCGATAAATCCAATTATGCTGTGGGAGATAAAGCCAAAATCTTCTTCCCGTCAAGCGAAGGTGGAAGAGCGATGATTTCCATAGAAAACGGAACCAAAGTGCTAAAAACCATTTGGGCCAAAACCAAAAAAGGGGAAACAACAGTCGAAATGCCTATTACAGGTGATATGGCTCCAAACGTCTATATCAACATTTCTTTATTACAACCACATGCATCAACCAAAAACGATTCGCCAATACGAATGTATGGTATTCTACCGATTGAAGTAATTGATAAAAACACCGTCTTAGAACCGCAGTTGACCATGCCCGATGTACTGCGACCTGAACAAACGGTAAACGTAAAAGTTGCTGAAAAGAAAGGAAAAAGAATGACCTATACCATTGCTGTGGTTGATGAAGGGTTGTTGGATTTAACTCGATTCAAAACACCAAATGCTTGGAATAGTTTTTACACACGAGAAGCTTTGGGCGTTCGCACTTGGGATATTTATGATGATGTTATTGGAGCTTATGGAGGAAAAGTCAACCAAGTTTTCAGTATTGGAGGTGATGCTGACGCGGGTGGAGGCAAAGCCAAAAAAGCCAATCGTTTCAAACCCGTAGTGCTTTATTTTGGTCCATTTGAATTGGAAAAAGGAGCTTCAAAAACCCATAAAATTACCTTGCCAAAATATATTGGTTCTGTTAGAACAATGGTGGTAGCGGCTGACTCTAAAACAAACGCATACGGAATGACCGAAAAAGCAACTCAGGTAAAAAGCCCGTTGATGCTATTAGCATCGTTGCCAAGAAAGATTTCGCCTTCCGAAAAAGTAACCATTCCGGTAACGCTTTTTGCTACCGAGAAACAAATCAAAAAAGTAACATTACAAATCAAAACCAATAGTTTTGTAAAAGCAATCGGAAAAGCAAGTCAAATCATTTCTTTCACCGAACCCGATGAGAAAATGGCTTATTTCAATTTAGAAGTGGGCAGTTCAACAGGAATTGGAAAAATTGACATCATTGCGACTTCAGGCAAAGAAAAATCAACCTATACTGTTGAAATTGATGTTTCCAATCCAAATCCGATAACGAATGATTTCACCGATGTTATTATTCCGCCAAACACTTCAAAAACAATTACTTGGGAAACCTTTGGCGTAAGCGGAAGCAATAAAGCCAAAATGGAAGTTTCCTCTGTGCCAACAGTTGATTTTGGGCGACGATTGGATTATTTAATTCAATATCCTCACGGCTGTGTAGAACAAACAACATCGTCAGTTTTTCCTCAATTGTATTTGACCGAAATAATGGATTTAGATGCTGTTTATAAACAAAAAATTCAGAAAAATGTAACCGCTGGAATTCAAAGATTAGGTGGTTTCCAATTAGCAAATGGCGGATTTTCGTATTGGCCTGGCAATAGTCAAGCTGATGATTGGGGAACTTCTTATGCCGGACATTTTTTGATTGAAGCGGAGAAAAAGGGCTATGTGTTGCCCATAAACTTCAAATCAAAATGGATTTCCTACCAACAAAAAATGGCGAAACAATGGCGTTTTGAAAACCAGTATAATAATGATTTTGCACAAGCGTATCGCTTATATACACTTGCTTTAGCGGGTTCACCCGATTTGGCTTCGATGAACAGATTGCGAGAAACAGTGGGAATTTCAAACGAAAGTAAATTGCGTTTGGCAGCGAGTTATGCTATGATAAAACAAAATGCAGCGGGTATGTCTTTGTTGAGCAAATCCTTCATTGACGAACAAAATCCAGACAATACTTATCATTATTATTACTACTATGGTTCGGCAGAACGAAACAGGGCAATGGCACTTGAAACTTTAATTTTATTGGATCAAAAACCAAGAGCTTTTGCAATGGCAACAAAACTAGCAAAAGATCTTTCCAGCCAAAAATGGATGAGCACGCAAACGACGGCTTATGGTTTATATGCTATGGCAAAATTTGCAAAATCCAATGGAACAAAAGGGGTTTCCATTCAGTTTAGTAATGCCGGAAAAACGGAAATTATCACTACCGATAAAACCATAGTACAACGCAATATATCAGTAAAAACCGGGAATAATTCAGTTACCATTAAAAACAACAAAAAGAATACATTGTTTGTTCGTGTTTTAAATAGTGGGATATTACCCGTTGGAAACGAGAAGGTTGTTCAAAATAATATATCAGCTAATGTGGTTTTTAAAGACCGAAAAGGGAAAGTGATCAACATTTCCAAAATTGCTCAAGGAACCGAATTTTATGGCGAAGTAACCTTAACCAATCGTAAAAATGAACGTGTTGAAAATATTGCTTTGTCCCAAATTCTTCCTTCTGGCTTTGAAATAGTAAATACTCGTTACACTGATTTTGGCGATGCCACAGCCAATATTGCTGATTATATTGATATTCGAGACGACCGCGCCAATTACTATTTTAGTTTGAAAGCAGCCGAAACACGCCAATTCAAAATCCTACTAAACGCTTCGTATTTGGGCAACTATTATTTGCCTGGATTGCAATGCGAAGCGATGTATGACAACGACTTTTTGGCAAGAACCAAAGGGCAATGGGTGGAAGTGGTGAAATAAAAAGATAACCACTAAGGGCACAAAGGAGGCACAAAGGTCACAAATAAAACAACTTTGTTTACTTAGCGCCTTCTTAGTGTTCTTTGTGGTTAAAATCACTAACAATGAAAACTAAACTCACACGAGCCAAAGCCGAACAGAGCGGAGCTAAAGCTTTATACCAACGCTTCCTTAACAATATCAAACGCAACCCAAAGAAATCGGCTATTGTCTTTATTCTTTTGGTCGTGTATTACTTTTCGTTACCACGGGTTTTATTCGAAGAACCTTATGCAACCGTAATCGAAAGTAATGATGGAGATTTATTGGCTGCCAAAATTGCTCGTGACGGTCAATGGCGTTTCCCAGCTAAAGACAGTGTTCCCGATAAGTTTAAGAAATGCATCGTTTATTTTGAAGACGAACATTTTTACTATCATCCAGGATTCAATCCTGTGGCGATGGTCAAGGCATTTCAACAAAACCGTAGTGCTGGAAAAGTCGTTCGAGGTGGAAGCACCTTGACCCAACAAGTCATTCGTTTATCGCGAAAAAACAATAAGCGAACTTATTTTGAAAAAGGAATCGAGCTTGTTTTAGCCACACGATTAGAATTTCGACATTCTAAAGAAAAAATTATTCAATTGTATGCCGCTCATGCACCTTTTGGAGGTAATGTTGTTGGTTTAGAAATGGCGTCTTGGCGGTATTTTGGTGTGCAATCGCATCAGCTTTCGTGGGCAGAAAGTGCTACTTTGGCAGTGTTACCCAATGCACCAAGCTTGATTTACCCTGGCAAAAATCAAATCAAGTTGATGAGAAAACGCAATACGCTATTGTTAAAACTTTACCATGAAAAAATAATTGATAAGCTGACGTATGAATTAGCTATCAAAGAACCTTTGCCCCAAAAACCGTATAATTTACCTCAAATTGCACCACATTTGCTACAACAAATTGCCAAAACAGGCGAAGGTAAACGCATCAAAACTACAGTTGATATTTCGTTACAAAACCGAGTCAACCAAATCGCTCAACAGTACTATAATCAGTACAAACAAAATGAAGTGCACAACCTAGCAGTTATTGTGATAGATATTCAAAACCGAAATATCATCAGTTATGTAGGCAATTCACCAACGGATAAAGACCACGATAAAGATGTTGATATTATTTCGGCACCAAGAAGTACCGGAAGTATTTTAAAACCGTTGTTATTTGCCTCAATGCTCGATGAAGGCGAATTATTGCCCAATACTTTGGTAGCCGATGTACCAACGCTCATTTCGGGGTATTCACCACAGAATTTTAATATGACTTTTGATGGCGCTGTGCCTGCTCAACGCGCATTGGCACGTTCGTTGAACATTCCTGCGGTGTTGATGTTGCAGCAACATGGAGTGAATAATTTTTATGAATTGTTGCAAAAGTTCCAACTCAAAAACATCAACAAACATCCTGATCATTATGGCTTGTCGCTGATTCTTGGCGGTGCTGAAAGCAATCTTTGGGATTTGTGCCGCACTTATGCAAATATGTCTTCTACGATTAATTATTTCAATGCTTCGGTTGGGAAATACCGAACCAAAGAGTTTGCCGAACTCAACTATGTCAACGGATTTGAGCAAAATTATGGAGAAGATAGCTTTCAGAAAACTATCTTGGGAGCAGGGTCTATTTATCTGAGCTATAACGCCATGAAAGAAGTCAACCGTCCCGAAGGCGATGAAGCTTGGAAGTTTTATGATTCTTCCTTAGAATTAGCTTGGAAAACCGGAACTAGTTTTGGGAACCGCGATGCCTGGGCCATCGGAACGAATTCGCGATATGTTGTGGGAGTTTGGGTAGGCAATGCCAACGGCGAAGGAAGACCAGAGTTGACCGGTGTAGGAAGTGCAGCGCCAATCTTATTTGATGTATTCAATTTGTTGCCCAGAAAAAAATGGTTTCAACCCCCTTTGAATGATTTAGAATATGCTGAAGTTTGCAGTTTGAGTGGTCATTTAGCGCAAGACGATTGCCCAAAAACCAAACAATTAATTACCCGAAGAGGCAAAAAAACAATCGTTTGTCCTTATCACAAATTGGTTCATTTGGACGCAACGGAACAATTTAGAGTCAACAGCAGTTGCGAAGATGTGGATAAAATCGTTTCCAAAAAATGGTTTGTGCTGCCACCGGTGATGGAATGGTATTACAAGAGTTTGCATATTGATTATAAAACGTTGCCGCCTTTCAGAGCCGATTGCCAGCAAGACCAAAAAGCAGCAATGGATTTTATTTACCCCAAAACCAATAGTAAAATATATTTGGCCAAAGATTTCAATAGTACTATCCAGCCGGTGATTTTAAAAGTGGCACATTCTAATCGGGAAGCGAAGTTGTATTGGTATGTGGATAATGCCTACAAAGGCACAACCCAAACTTTTCATGAAATGCAAATTGCAGCTGAGACAGGCATTCATTATATTACGGTGGCGGATGAATTTGGGAATGAGATTAGGAGGAAGATTGAGATTATAAAGGATTAGCCCTAGCCCCCGGACCTGCCTGCCTGCAGGTTGCAGTGCAAATCCTTTTTCGTCATCTCGATTTATGATTGAAACGACTGTATTGTTTACGAAAAAGAATGCAACGTATAGCCGGAATAGCTTAAAAAAAAGAAACAAAAAAACCGCCAATCTCTCGAAAGGCGGTTTTTATTTTTAAATTTCTAGTTAGATTATTCCTTCAAAAATTTTGAACTTGTAGTTCCCTTATCACTATTGATTTTAATAAAATAACTTCCTGTTTTCAATCCTGAAACATCTATCGTTTCAGATGGATTAGTAACTACTTGAACTAGTTGCCCGAGTGTATTATAAATGTTTGCCGAACTCATCATCACTTCTTGTTTGGTTGTAACAATTAAGTGGTCTTTTGCTGGGACAGGAGATAGAGTAAATACACTTCCAAATTCAAAATCTGGAGTTGCCAGAGGATTGAAAACATTCGTTGTATAGGTATTTGTCGTGATAGGTAAATTATAATCAAAATAGATATTAGCGGTGTTGCTGATGTTTGCACCAACAGTTAAATTGGATTTAGTTTTGATTTTAAAGGCAACAAAACCATCATTATTGGCATCATCAAATGGAAGATTAATATTTTCAAAAATAAACTCAACCTTATTAGTTTCGCTAATTCTTGTAACAAATGGATGACTTCCTGATAAAGGCGTTAAGGTGTTAATCTCAAATTTACTGATGTCAATAATATCACGTATAACTACAAATTCAGCATTTGCCGTTCCCGTATTTTCAAAACGAATAACATAATTAAGGTATTTACCAACTTCATTGATAGGCATAGATGGACCATCTGTACATGTTTTGTCGTTGGGATCGTATGAACCAACTACAGTTTGTTCAAGTATTGACGAGTTGTTTGATGGAGTTAGATCTGTTGCACCGTTAACAGTTGCGTCGAATATCAAGATGTTTCCTGCATTTACGGCAGGCACTTCTGATGGCGAATTAATATTCATTGTAAAATCAATCGCTCTACTTTCAAATAACCCTAGATTGCTAAAATTCCAACTTAATGTATTTGTGGTTTGATTATTTACAGCAGGTGTGGCAGAAATTAAATCCATCACATTATCGTCAAAGGTCAATACAACTGTGCCGCTTTGTATTGTAGTACCTTTGTTTTTGTATACAATTCTATAGCTAGCGTCGAAACCTGGTCTTGCAGGAATAGTTGAAAACAGAACTACTTCCAAATCGTTGTGCGTTCCATTGGGCGAAATGCAAAAGTTTTGGACAACTAAAGGGCTTGTTGTTGATATATTAACACTTGCATTTGGTGGTGTAATAGTAAAATAGGATGGGTTTTCTAGAATTGGACTAAAGTTATTATTACCAACTATAACATCATAAAAATTATAAAAACCAGCTTGATTTGTTGTTATCGTCCCAGAAGCCGGACCATTTATAAAAGCAACATTTTGGTATGGTAAAATGGGGTCAGACCCATCGCAACCATTGCCATTACTGTCATAACGAACAGTTCCTTGTATCGTATACGTATATGCAGTGTTTACTGTAAAGGAATCAGCTAATGTTGTACTAAAAACGCCATCGACCTCAGCCACATTAACGTCATACAAGCCAGGGATAGCATATCCAGGAATGGTTAAATTTACTAATAATTGGTTTGTATTTTCAAAACCAGTAGTGTTAGCGGGAAGTATATTGCCAAATTGATCAACGAAGGAAACATCAACTATTGGTGTGGTTACCGAAAAATCAACATTTTGCATTGTAATAGTAACATTAAGGTCTTGTTGACCTCTATTACCATTATTTGGCGAAACCGATATTATTGACTGACCAATTATAAAATTATAAAAAAAGAATGCCAAAAGGAGTAGTAGTTTTTTCATTTTCAGTTGATTAAAGAATTAATATAATTATCGAAGGTACGATTCTTTTTTTTATAATCAATATATAATTCTTGTAAGTCTTTTTCACTTTTTATTTTTGATTGCAGATAATTGTTTAGATTAGTATTGTTTAAACTTTTGAGTGTCGCATTTAATTTCTGCTCAACAATCGGAATTACTATTTGTCTATAGGAATCATTTTTAGAATTACTATCACATTCGTCAATTGTTTGGAAGGCAAGTTCATATGCTTTAATGTTGTAATAAGTAGCGGCTAAATTTATCCGTGCGTCTTCATACTTTTCAGAAATGGACAAGGCTATTTTGTAGTGTTTCAAACCATCCGTTATGTTTCCGTTTTTTATGTAGGAAGAAGCTAAATCGTTGTTGACAACTAAACTATATGGATTGACCTCATAGGCATTAGAAAAAGAAATTAGGCTATCTTCAAAATAACCTTCATTATATTGTATTCTTCCGATATGCCAATCAATTGGAATCGCATAATTATCGGTCGTTAAAAAGCTGCTCTTAGCTTTATTAAATTCGAAGTTTGCAGTGATATTGTCCAACTTTTTTTCCGCATCCAAAGCCCTCAATAAATGCTTTTCACCATTTATTCTAGATAGTAGTATTGTAGCAGAATAAAGTAATAATAAGAAGCTGAACAGGTAAACTAACCTAGAGGAAATTTTAAACCCATTGTTGATGTTTGCTTTTAAATATTTAGAATTGATTATTGAAAAAACAATTAGTAGCACTATCTGATGCTCTATTCTGGCTAAAGGAAAATCAAAAAAAGCAATAACGAGATAGCAAATTAAAAAGAAGAAAAAATAGGATGTGCTTTTTTTGTCATTACTTTCACCCTCGTTTTTTAAAAGCCAAAATCCTTGGTATAGTATAGATATAAAAATCCCGAGATAACATAAAAATCCGAAGATGCCGATTTCTGAAAAAACCAATAAATAATCATTGTGTGGATTGCTTATAAACATTCTGCTATTAAGGATGTTTGTGTTAGAAAAATGGACTAATCCATATTTTGGATAAGTGCTAATCCAATTCCCAACACCAATACCGTCAAAAAAATTGTCTTTAATAATATAAATTGCCTGTTGCCAATATTCTACTCTTGAGAAAAAAGTTTTTAAAGAAAACAATCTGTAAAAATATTGCATTTTGATATCTGATGATTGATGAAGATTACTTTTTATTGAAAACAGATACCAAGTGCCACTAACTAAAATTATTATAAGAAATAATAAGGACCAACCCAATATTTTTTTTGAAAACTTACTTTTTATCTGAAGTAATAGCACCAAAAATAAATAAATACCTAACGCTATTAAGACAGCTCTCGTTCTTAACATTAAGAGTAGAATAATAGTAAAGACAATTGCGATTACAGAAACAATTTTTGTTTTTTTAGTCATTGAGGTACCAATGAAATAAAAGGGAAGGCAAAAAAACAAAATTGAAGATAAAAAGTTCTTGTTACCAAATGTGCCACTCATAATATCTACTTGTCTGAATAAATTTTGTCCATTGAGAGTCTTATTGGTAAAAGCCAATAAAGCAATCACAATACATAACAATCCAAATAGAATTAAATAAGATAATAAACTGTTAATAGTGATTAATTCATTCATTATTAAATGCCTGATTAGCATAAAAAACAGTAAAAAAATTAAGTATTTAGATAATGCTGCATGGCTTAAATCGGGTATCTGAGATTTTGAAAAAGAGAATAGGCAAAAAAAGATAAAACCTAAAAAAAATAATAAGGTTTTATCAATTGTAAAAAAGGCAATTGCTTTATTTTTCAGGATCAATAAAAATAAGACAAAAAATAAAAAAATGGTTGTCAGCGATTGTCTTGCTAACAAGAAAGGGTCTAATATTGAGCTAAAAAAAGCAAAAGGGAGTAAAACAAAATAGAGTACTAAAATTAAATTGAAACTTTTGTTTTCAGTAGTTAAATCCATAAATATTAAATTTTAAAAGCATTTCAAAATTACATTTAATAAGAATATCTTTTAAATATATTTGCTTTACAATAAACATCTATGAAAGAAGCACACCAAATTAAGTTAACCCTGCTTCATATCGGCATTGGTTTTTTAATAGCATTTTATCCTCCGTTGTCCAAAATATATGCGCATTTAATTGTTTTAGCAGGTATTTATTTTGTTGTTAAAAACAAAAATAAAAACAACGAAATACTTTATGTTATAGCATATATAGCAGGAAGCGAAGTTTTTTTGAGAACAACTTATGGAAATCCTTTCCATGAGTTTGGAAAGTATTCGATGTTGTTTTTTGCCTTTTTAGGTTTTGTTTATAATGGTTTTCCCAAAATAAAGAACCCATATTGGATTTATTTAATAGTGCTTTTGCCTTCGGTATTTCTGTCATTTCTGTTTTTAGATGGTGATCTTAAGCGGAAAATCTTCTTTGAAATTTTAGGGCCAATTTGTCTTGGAGTTTTAGCTTTATATACCTATGGAAGGAAAATTTCTGCCAGAGAAATTACTATTATTTTAAACGCAATAGCACTTCCAATTCTAGCTTCCTGCGCTTATTTGATATTAAGATATTCGCATAATTTTTATCCCATTTGCTCAAATTGTTCTAATTTTTATTTTTCAGGTGGATACGCCCCAAATCAGATGGCTACCGCATTGGGACTTGGCGTATTTATTTATTTACTAAAAATATTAAGCGAATCAGAAAATGGGAAAATGTTTTATCCCAATATTATTATTTTAGGCCTCCTTTTTCATAGAGCGCTTTTAACTTTTTCTCGCGGAGGCATTATAGCTGCACTAATAGCAGTTTTAATTCTGTGTGTCTCACTGTATATAAGTCGGAAAGGATGTAAATTAAAAATAAAAATTGGTTTGTCCTTAGTTATAATCACTGCTGTTTTTATGTTTACTGACTATCAGACAGAAACTAATTTATTTAAAAGGTATACAAATTTTAACCTATTTCATACTAAGAATACCCATAAACCAAAAGGCAGATACATACAGATTAAATCAGATATTAAAAATTTTGCCGAAAACCCACTCTTAGGAATTGGCTCCGGAAAAGGCAAAGAAATTAGAAAAATTGAATACAACATAAATGTGTCAACTCATAGTGAAATAACCCGTTTGATGTCAGAACACGGTGTTTTAGGTTTATTAGCTTTACTCATTTTGGTGTATTATCCGATTCGTCTGTATTTTAATAATTTGGGAAACTTTTATCTGCTGCCTTTTTTTATTTTTTGGTTGTTTACAATAAATCATTCCGCCACAAGGATTATCGCTCCTTTATTTTTGTATACGCTAGCATTAATGAAAATTGAGTTTGAAATGGAAGAAAACGGTATGGTTAAGAAATAGAATTAAAATTTTATGACTATCACTAAATAAAAAAACTATCTGTTATAGACAAGATGGTTTTTTCTTTATTCTTTAATTTCCTGTCTTTTGTTATTATTTGAAATTTAAAGGAGGAATGCCAATGGAAGTAAGGTACACCAACATTAGTTCGCTTTAATTAGGAACAGACTTAGCAAAAACCCACAAAAAAACCGCCTCGTTACTATAACGAGACGGTTTCTTTTATTTTTCTAAAATCTCTTCTCCTTTTTCATCAAAGAAGTGATATTCCAGATACGTGTAAGCGTCACGAGGTATGATTTTCACCCACTTTTTATGTTCAAAAAACCATTTTGAACGTAATGATGGAAAACCTTTTTTAAGGTATGCTGCCACAAATGGGTGAACATTCAATTTCACTTTCTTGTGGTCTTTTACAATCTTTTCAAGAGAAAAATTAATCTTATCAATAATCTGAATTGGAGCATCTACATCACCGCTCAAATTATTAGGATTTTCTTCTCTTGTTTCAATATTCACTTCTGGTCTTACGCGTTGTCTTGTTATTTGGACTAATCCAAATTTACTAGGCGGTAAGATTTTGTGTTTGGCTTTATCATCGCTCATTTCCTCTCTAAGGAAATTGAATAACACTTGTCGATTGTCTGGGTCTTTCATGTCGATAAAATCGACTACGATTATTCCGCCCATATCCCGCAGACGTAATTGTCTTGCGATTTCGGCGGCAGCAATCATATTTACTTCCATAGCAGTGTCCTCTTGATTATTGGCTTTGTTAGAACGGTTTCCACTATTCACGTCAATAACGTGAAGTGCTTCGGTGTGTTCTATAATCAAATAAGCGCCTTTGCTCATTGATACTGTTCGGCCAAAAGAAGTCTTTATTTGTCTTTCGATATGATATTTTTCAAACAATGGTGTGTCTTTCGATTGATAAAACTTAACAATTTTTTGTTTCTCGGGAGCTATTTCGGCTAAATACTCCTTTGTTTCTTCGTACAACTCTTCATCATCAATTTGGATACTGGTGAAAGTATCGTTAAAAACATCTCTTAAAATAGAAGAAGCTTTATTAAGCTCTCCCAAAATCTTTGATGGATGATGAGCAGTTGGTAATTTTTTACTCATTGCAAACCACCTAGCTAGTAGGTTTTGCAAATCTTTTTCTAATTCGGCTATGTTTTTGCCTTCTGCTACTGTTCTCACAATAACACCAAAACCTCTTGGTTTGATAGATTGCATTAATTTTTTAAGGCGGTCTTTTTCTTCTTTTGATTCTATTTTTTGAGAAATAGAAACGCGATCCGAAAACGGAACCAAAACCACAAATCGTCCTGCGAATGAAAGCTCAGTGCTTATTCTAGGCCCTTTTGTTGAAATAGGTTCTTTGACCACTTGTACTAATACAGATTGATTGGCATTCAGAATTTCTGATATTGAACCATTTTTATCAATCTCTTTTTCAAACTGGAAGTTTTTTAGGGAGAAATCTTTTAGTTTACCTGCGCTTACAAGTTTTATGAATTTCACATAAGAAGCTAAATTAGGACCTAAATCTTGATAATGTAAAAAGGCGTCTTTTTCGTAGCCAACATTTACAAAAGCAGCATTTAAGCCAGCAACTGGTTTTCTGATTTTGGCAATAAAAATATCGCCAACCTGAAAGTTACTTGTTTCTTCTTGTTTGTGTAATTCAATTAGTTTTCCATCTTTTAATAAGGCAAAATCTACAGCATCTTCACCACTACGGATGATTAATTCTTTATTCATGTTGTAAATTTTTATCTGTAATGTCAGATGTCGGATGTCAGATGGTAGATGAAAGAACTAAATCTTCCAACTTCCAGCTTCAAGCTTCCAACTTTATATACAGATGGATTAAACATTTTTAAACAGGTATTGTTTTTACCCGGCGGAATCTCTCAATTCCAATTTCAATGAACGATTTTAAAAACAAGAAAAAGTAGTTTAGAACTACTTTTTCTTTTTGTGACGGTTAGCTCTCGCTCTTTTTTTTCTCTTGTGAGTCGCTACCTTATGTCTTTTTCTTTTTTTACCACTTGGCATAGGTTGGTGTTTTTGTTATTAATAAATAAGTTTATACTGCTACTTCAGTATTTGTTTTTATCGCTTCTACAAATACTTTTGCAGGTTTAAATGCTGGAATATTGTGTGCAGGAATTTTTATGGTGGTGTTTTTAGAAATGTTTCTTCCTGTTTTTTCAGCTCTAGTTTTAATAATGAAGCTACCAAACCCTCTTAAATAAACATTGTCTCCTGTTTCTAAAGAAGTTTTTACTTCTTCCATAAACGCTTCAACTGTTGCTTGAACATCTCCTTTTTCAAGACCTAATTTTTCTGAAACCTTTGCTACGATATCTGCTTTCGTCATTTTCTTTCGTATTTAATATTATTATGTAATTTTTTTGAGGTTGCAAATATATGAATTAAAAAAACAATATTTCAAGCATAATCTATTAAAATTTAATAACATAAAGATTTATTTTTGCTAACCATAATTTAACTATGAGATTCTCTAAAACATTAATCCAATGGTATTTACAAAACAAACGTGATTTGCCATGGCGAAACAATACTAATCCATATATAATCTGGCTTTCTGAAATAATGCTCCAACAGACGCGAGTGGCTCAAGGACTGCCTTTTTTTCTTCGTTTTACAGAAGCATTTCCAACTGTTTTTGATTTGGCTAATGCTAGCGAAGAGCAAGTGTTAAAACTTTGGCAAGGTTTGGGGTATTATTCTCGTGCTCGAAATTTACATAAAACGGCAAAACAAATAGCATTTGAGCTAAATGGCGAATTTCCTAATAACTACATCGATTTATTACGATTGAAAGGTGTAGGCGAATATACAGCCGCTGCTATTGCTTCATTTGCCTATAATGAAAATGTGCCTGTTGTTGACGGAAATGTCTTTAGAGTTTTATCACGCTATTTTGATATTGAAACCGACATAGCTTCTGCTGGTGCAAAAAAGGAATTTTCACAGCTAGCTTATGAATTATTGCCCAAAGGAAAAGCAAATGAGTTCAATCAAGCGATTATGGAATTTGGCGCTTTGCTATGCGTACCTAAGAATCCCGATTGTCAAAATTGTGTTTTCAATTATAGTTGCCTTGCATTACAAAAGAAAAAAGTAGCTCAACTTCCTGTGAAGTCAAAAAAATTGAAGGTTAGACATCGGTACTTTAATTATTTGGTTTTTTCTGATAAAGACAATAACACCTTGATTCATAAACGAACCCAAAAAGGAATTTGGCACAATTTATATGAGTTTCCTTTATTAGAAACCGAAATTATCGAAACCGAAGAGAACATTCTTACTTTAATTAAAAATCAAAATTTTATAAACAACTCTATTCAAAACATACAACTTTTTAATCCTCAAACTATTGTTCATAAACTCTCTCACCAACATTTGAATATTAAATTTTGGAAAATAAAAGTTAACGGTAAAATTGAAAACGGTATCGACTGGGAGTCAGTAAAAAAAATGCCTTTCCCAATTGTGATTTTTAATTTTATTTCCAATCATTAGTTTTAGATTTCAAAAAAAGTACTAAATTTGATGGAAACAAATACATTAAAAATGAACGGTACATTAAATAAAGTTATGTTAATTGGACATCTTGGCGACGAGGTGAAAATGCATTACTTTGAAGGTGGAAATTGCATTGGCCGCTTTCCTTTAGCTACCAATGAAGTTTATATTAATAAGCAAACCAATGAAAAAATCACTTCTACCGAATGGCATAATTTAGTAGTGCGAAATAAAGCGGCTGAAATATGTGAAAAGTATTTGTCAAAAGGCGATAAAATATTCGTAGAAGGTAGAATTAAATCAAGACAATGGCAAGCAGAAGATGGTACTACAAAGTATACAACAGAAATTCAAGTTACGGAGTTTACCTTTTTGACAACAAAAAAAGAATTTGATAGTGTTAAATCTGCTCAAAATTTGGAATCAAAAAACACTAATTTTGAAACACCAAGCCCGTCAAATCCTGAAAACGATTTACCTTATTAATATTGTTTAACTAACCCTTTCTCCATTGGACTCTGAGCCCAGTTTAAATTTTCTTGCCAATATTGATACACACTTGCTTTTTGGAAGTATGGGAATTATTTTTTTGTTGTTTTGTTCTGCCATGGTATCTGCCTCTGAGATTGCACTTTTTTCACTAACTCAAAAAGATTTAAAAGTTTTATACGCGGAAGATTCCTCCAAAGCTAATTTAATTTCCAATTTACTATCGCGTCCCAAAAAATTATTAGCTACAATTTTAGTGGCCAATAACTTCAGTCATATAGGTGTTGTAATAATTTTTTCTTTTGTTGGAAATACTATTTTTGAATCCATTGCATCGCCATTACTGAAATTTGTGGTTGAAGTTATCCTGATAACCTTTCTTATTTTATTGTTTGGTGAAGTATTACCCAAAGTTTACGCTAGTAGAAATAATATAAAATTTGCAAAATTTATTGCCAATCCATTAGCTATTCTTGATAAGTTGCTTTCGCCTATCAGCATTCCAATGCGCACAGTGACTGTTTTTTTACATGAAAAATTAGCAAAACAAAAATCAAACATTTCTGTTGATCAATTGTCTCAGGCTTTGGAACTTACTTCTTCGGATGATACTACAACAGAGGAACATAAAATTCTGGAGGGCATTGTGTCATTCGGAAATACAGACACCAAGCAAGTGATGAGTCCGAGGATAGATATTTTTGCCATAGAAATAGAAGAGACTTTTGCTGAAATTTATGCTAAAATTATTGACAAAGGATATTCTAGAATTCCTGTTTACAAGGAAAGCATTGATCATATAGAAGGACTTTTATTTGTTAAAGATTTAATTCCACATATTCACAAAAAAGAGTTTGACTGGAATACACTAATGCGTCAGCCATTTTTTGTTCCCGAAAACAAAAAACTAGATGACTTATTAAAAGATTTTCAAAGGTTAAAAAGTCATTTGGCTATTGTAGTTGATGAATATGGAGGAACATCTGGATTAGTTTCTCTCGAAGATGTTATTGAAGAAATTGTAGGTGATATTTCAGATGAGTTTGATGATGAAAATTTGAATTATTCTCAAATTAACGACAAAAATTTCCTGTTTGAGGGCAAAATAAATTTAAAAGATTTCTACCGAATTATAGATGTTGATGAAGAAGCTTTTGAAAATAGAAAAGGAGAAGCAGAAACTTTGGCTGGATTTATTTTGGAAATTTTAGGGAACTTCCCCAAAAAAGGGCAAAAAATTCATTTTTCAAATGTATATTTCACCATTGAATCAGTTGATAAAAAAAGAATAAAACAAATTAAAGTAACTTTAGAATAATAAAAAATGGTAAAAAAAACAATTGGCTTTTTGTCTGTTCTTCTGCTTATATTACTTATGATTAGTTGTAAAGATGATGTACTGCCAAAACCTGCAAGCCAACTGAGATTGGATTATCCTGAAGCACGTTATGCTTATTTCAGTAATCATTGTCCGTTTGAATTTGAAATGAATGATGATGCTATTATAAAAGAAGATAAAAACTGCGGTTTTTCAATCCATTATCCGAAAATGAAAGCAACCATTTATCTCACATATAAAACAGTAAATAACGACATCAGTTCATTATTGAGAGATGCGCAAAACTTGACTTACAAATTGCATACACAAAAAGCGGATGAAATTATGGAACAACCCTTTATAAACCGAGATAAAAAAGTTTATGGAATGTTGTATAATGTTACAGGAAATGCGGCTACAAATTCTTTGTTTTATGCCACAGACAGTATCAAACATTTTGTAACGGGTTCTGTATATTTTTATGCAAAGCCCAATTTTGATTCTATTTTTCCTGCCGAAAGTTATGTGAAAAATGACATGCAACGGTTAATGGAAACTTTAAAATGGAAATAAAATTATTATTTTGTTTTAATTGAACTAAAGTTATCTGGAATGAAATGAATACTACTAAAAATGCCCCAAATAGTATTTCACTTTTTGGGACATTTTTTATAAAATAGAAATTACAATGCTTTTCTGTCTCGTAACCAATACTTTGTTCGTTTCACTAAATAGAACATTACCGGAACCATCACTAAAGTCAATACGGTAGCATAAGTCAATCCGAAAATAATGGTCCAAGCTAATGGAGACCAGAAAATTACATTATCACCACCCATATATAAATGTGGATTTAAATCGGTAATCAAACCAAAAAAGTCAAAGTTCAATCCAATAGCTAAAGGTATTAAACCTAAAACTGCGGTTAACGCGGTTAATAAAACAGGGCGTAAACGGTTTTTACCGCTTTCAATAATGATTTCTTTTATTTCGTCAAGCGATAAATCGTTGTGACTTTCAACTCCTTTATCGGCTATTTTTTTGTCCAAAAGCAAGACGAAAAAGTCCATTAATACAATTCCGTTTTTTACCACAATTCCGGCTAAGGAAATAATTCCCATCATGGTCATTAGGATTACAAAATCCATATTGGCAATGACATAACCATAGAAAACACCACTGAAACTTAACAAGACAGTAAACAAAATCACCAATGTTTTTGAAATCGAATTGAACTGAAGCACAATTATAATCGTAATTCCAGCCATGGCAAGGAATAACGCATACATCAAGAAACTTTGGTTTTTACCTTGTTCTTCTTGAACACCAGAGAACGAATAGGTAATTCCTTTGGGCAATTGATAGGATTTCAATTCAGCACCAATTTGTTTGGTAATTTCATCTCCGTTGAAACCTGTCAATACATTGGAATAAATAGTCATTATTCGTTTGTAGTCTTTTCTTTTAATTTGATTATAGGTGTATGTTTTTTCGGTTTTGGAAACAGCCGAAATAGGCACTTGCATCATTTGACCGTTGGTTTGATTTCTAAATGTCAACGACTGATTGAAAAGTATATTTTCATTTTTACGTTGGTCATCTTGCATTCGAACCACTATATTATAATCATCATCGCCTTCTTTAAAGGTTGATATTTCTTGACCATACACAGAACGACGCAAATTGAACCCAAGTTGTCCTGTAGAAACGCCAAGACTTCCAGCATTGACTCTATCAACTTTTACTTCTAGCTCAGGACTTTCTTTATTTACATCCACATTCAGTCGTTCAATTCCTGGTATATTTTTAGAATCTACAAAGGCAATCATCTTGTCGGCTTCTTTGAGCATCACATCGTAATCAACTCCAGCGTAGCCAGTTAATTGAATACTTATTGGATAACCTGCTGGCGGGCCATTGGCATCTTTTTCAACAGTTACTTTTGCGCCAGCAATTCCTTTTACTCTTGCTCTAATTTCGTCCAAAACATCTGAAGTATTAACCCCTCTTCTAAATTTGAATTCAGAGAAATTGACCGTTACTTTTCCTTTGAAGGGCGTTTCATTGGCAGAACCTGGGTCTACATTTGGATTTCCGGCACCAACACCTACTTGAGAAACAATACTTTCGGCCAAATAGTTTTCATTGGTTTTAGGATCGATATATTTTTTCATTATCTCGATTACCTGTTTTTCAACAAAATAAGTGGCTTTGTTTGTTTTTTCTATATCGGTTCCTTGGGGATATTCAATATAAGTAATCACTTGATTTGGAATATTTTCTGGGAAAAACAATACTTTTCTTGGGAAAACGTTTAAAAGAGCTACTGATAAAAATAACATCCCAATGATGCCAACAAGAGCCAACCAAGCATTTCTTCCCACTAAAATTTTACTCAAAAAGCGTTTGTATTTTTCTTCCAATCTAGGAAAAAAGCTGTGTTGGAAATCTTGAGTCCATTGGTACATTTTCCATTTGTAAAGCCACAACAGTCCCAATGATATTAATGCAAAATGACCAATTCCTCTAGCAAATTTGGAGTCATTTATATTTCCAATAATGACAAATAGAATTCCAATAATTCCCAAAATCAAACTATATCTTTTGGCTGATTTTAAAGTTACATTTCTATCCTCAATATCCATCGAACCACCCGTCATAGCAGCGTTGACCACCATTGCTACAAATAAAGACGCCGTTAACGTTACCGATAAGGTTATGGGGAAATAAATCATAAATTTACCCATAGTGCCAGGCCATAATGCAAATGGTAAGAAAGCCATCAGTGTAGTTGCCGTAGAGGAAATTACCGGCCAAGCAATTTCGCCAATTCCCACTTTGGAAGCTTGCACTCGTGGCATTCCTTTTTTCATGTTGGCAAAAACATTATCGACCACCACAATTCCATCGTCCACCAGTAATCCTAATCCCATTACCAAGCCGAAAAGCACCATCGTGTTTAAGGTCAACCCAAAAGCGGCCAAAATAGTAAACGCAATCATCATGGACAGTGGAATGGCAGCGCCAACAAATAAAGAATTCCTCAATCCCATGGTGAACATTAACACAATCATTACCAATACAATTCCGAAGATAATATGGTTAGATAATTCATCTACTTGGTGTTCTACTCGAGAAGATTGGTCATTGGTCAATTCCACTTGTAAATCTTTTGGCAAGTAATTTTCGTGTGCTAATTTGAGCTTTTCTTTTACTTGTTCAATAGCAGAAATCATGTTTTGACCCGAACGTTTTTTCACGTTTAACATTACTACTTCTTTGCCTTTCTCCCGAGCATAAGTAGTTTTTTCTTTTTCTTTAAAAGATACTTCAGCAATATCTTTTAGATAAACAGTTCCATAATTGTGTTTTACAATAATATTTTCAAGTTCTTTAGGATTTTTAATTTCACCCACTATTCGAATGTTATTTCTTGATCCTTGCGAAATCAAATTTCCACCCGAAAGCGTCATGTTTTCATATTTTACGGCATTTTGAATGTCATCAAATGATACTTGTGCTGCAGTCATTTTAAATATATCAACCGCAATTTCTACTTCTTTATCATCAACGCCCAGAATATCAACTTTCTTTACTTCGGGAATTTCTTCAATATCATCTTGTAGTTTTTCACCATACTTTTTGAGCTGTTGTGTGGTGTAATTTCCTTTCAAATTGATGTTTAAAATAGGCACTTCTTCCGAAATGTTGAGTTCGAAAACACTTGGTTCTACTTTGCTACCGTTGTCTAAGTTGGGCCAATCGGTGTCGGCTTTTACGATATCAACTTTGTCTTTGATTTTTGTTTTGGCTTCTTCAATAGAAACTTTATCACTAAACTCCGCGATAATCATTCCATAATCTTGAAAGGAACTTGCCGTTACTTTCTCAACGCCACTGATATTTTTGATTTCTTTTTCGAGCGGTTTGATGATTAATTTTTCTACATCTTCGGCTGAATTACCGGGGAAAACCGATGAAATGTAGACTTTGTTTTCTATAATTTCCGGAAAATCTTCACGGGGCATTGTGGTATAAGCTATCAGACCAGTGATGGTTACTAATAGTGTAAAAATATATACGGTTACACGATTTTCTATCGCCCAACTGGAAATTCCGAATTCTTTATTTTGATGTGACATAGTATTTGTTTATAGTTTAGTGTTTGTAGTTTGTTGTTAAGGTTAGATTATAAACCATAAACAACAAACCATAAACTTTTTAAAAATTCAACTTCATTCCATCCGAAATAGTGTTTACCCCTTCGATAACAATAATGTCATTTGCTGATAAACCACTCAATATTTCGGTTACGTTATCAGATGATTTTCCAGGGGTTACAATTACTTTTTTGGCGGTTCCTGTTTTTCCATTACTGTCTGAAACCGTGTAAATAAACTTATTTCCACTTCCATCTTCTTGTATTATATTTGTTGGTACAACTATTGCTTGTTTATTTATATAGTCAATAATTTTTAGTTTAGCCACTTGGTTTGGACGTAACATGTTATCTGGATTTGGAATACTAACCTCTATTCCAAAACTTCTATTATTAGGATTAATAAAATTCCCTATTTGTCTTACTTTACCAACATAGGTTTTTCCAAGCGATGTTAAATACACATTAACTTCGGTTCCTACTTTTAACTTGCCAATATAGGTTTCAGGAACTGAGGTTGAGACAAACATATTGCCAAGATTTACAATTCGCATTAATCCCTGAGCGCTTGGTGCAACCACTTGTCCTTTTTCAACAAAAACTTCATCTATAGTTCCTGAGAATGGAGCTCTAATAACTGTTTTTGACAATTGTGCCTTCATTTGAGCAACGCCTTTTTGAGCTGCTACCATTTGGGTTTGCGCTTGAAGAAATTGAATTTCAGAACCAATTTTTTTATCCCATAGATTTTTTTGTCTATCGTAAGTGGTTTTGGCTAGGGCATATTGATTTTCTAGACTTGCCAATTGTTGGCTCAAACCACCATCATCAATTTTACCAAGAATTTGTCCTTTTGTAACGCGCTGTCCAGCGGTAACAGTTAACGAAGTTAGAGTGCCACTGAATTCGGGTTGTACCAAAATGTTTTCTTTAGTGTCAACGCTTCCTTGAATTTCAAGATAATGATTGAATAGCGTGTCTTTCACAGTTGAAACTTCTACTAATGCTTCTACTTTTTTTATGTCCAAAGTAGCTAAAGCTTCCTCAATTTTTGTTATTTCGGCTTGAAGTGTTGCTTTTCGTTCTTGCAATCCTTTAACGTTTTTGGAACTTATTAAGTTATCAATATTATTTGAATTCTCCTTGTTAGCACAAGAAATTATTGACAATGATAAAAGGGCAATTACTATTATTTTTTTACTCATGATTTTTGTTTTATGGAATTCGTTACTCTTCGATTTCATTTTGATGATGGATTAGTTTTTGTTTACTATTTTTTCTAAAGCTGCTTTTTTGTTTATAATATCTACCATAGATTGAAGGTAATCTTGTTGTTTTGAGTACAGTTGTTGTTGCGCTTCGGTAAAATCAAAACTAGAGGAAAGACCTTCTTTAAATTTTATTTGTTGTTTGTTTTCTATTCTTTCTGCTAAACTCAAACTATTTTTGGAAGTTGTATATTGTTCGATACTGTATTCGTACTCACTTTTGGCTTTTTCAAATTGTAGCTTTAATTTTTGTTCTGTTTCTGTCAATTGCGTTTTGGCTTGATCAAACGCTATTTTAGCTTGTTGTGTTCTAGAACTTCGGGCTAAACTACTAAAAATGGGAACGTTTAAACTGACACCCAAGTTTGAATAATTAAACCAGTTTTGATTTGCTTCAAAAAATCCAAATCCATCATTGAAAGCATTATAGCCAAAGTTTAAATTTGCTGCTAAGGATGGCAAAGCTTTGCTTTTTTCAAGTTTATATTCAAGTTGTCTTTGCTCTTGAAAATTCATGGCCATTTTATAGTTTATATTGTCTGTAACAACAAATTCGTTCTTAGAAAATGCCAAATCCAAATTAGATATCGTTAAATTATCTAAAGTATCTGTTAATTTTAATTCGGCATCAATGTTAATTCCCAAATTTATTTTTAATAGTTTGTATGCCAATTCTAACAATCTATTGTTGTAATTAAGTGTGCTGTTGATAGAAGTTAGCGTGATTTGAAGTTGCTCTACATTTTCTTCCTCAATCAAACCGTTTTTGAAAGTTTCATTGGTTTCAAACAACGTTTTTTCTAATGAAGCTTTGTTTTTTTCAAGGATTTTTATGCTTTCTTCAGCCAGCAAAACGTTCCCGTAGGAGTTAATAATCATTTCTTTGATTTCGCTATCTGTTTTTTGTTTTGCATTTTGATAAAATTTCATATAAGTTTTTGAAGCTTGAAGCGCTACGATATAGGAACCATCAAAAATCAATTGACTTAAAGAAGCATTGGCTATCATATTATGTTTTGTTCCAAAAGCTACTGTGGCAAATTCACCTGGTGTACCGCCTAAAAATTCAGCGGGAATTACCGATTTTTGTATGACAAAATTGTTTTGATAGTTGACTCCAGCGTTTATTTGTGGTAGTCCCATGGCAGTTGTTTCCCATTTTTTTTCTTTGGAAGATTCAATATCTCTTCCAGCGTTGATGGCCGAATAATTGTTTTGCAAAGCATGGTCAATGGCTTGCTGTAAACTGAACGAGTAGGTTTGTGTTTTTTCTTGGGCATTTAAAATACTGATGACAAACAGTAGTAATAAGGTGATTTGTTTCTTCATAGTTTATATATTGGTTTGCTTTAACTGTTTTTCTAATTCTTCAATTCCTTTTGGCGTTGCCAGCGCTCGAGTATGGTATTCCAAAGCATGATATTCTAATTCAAACACTTCTTTCTCAGATTTTGTAGTTTCATTAATGTTAAATATCAACGTGTAGTAAAACCGAATACTCGATTCAACATCAGTAGTTGAACGATACAATCCTTCTTTGATGCCTTTGGCAATATTTTGTCTAAAAACGGCATTACATTCATCTACTTCTCTGCACATAAATTCGTTATGTATTTCGGGGTAATGCTTTTTTAATTGATAAACGGGTGAATTGTCAAAAGAATTAAACATTTCTTTGAACATTTTTCTAATTTCAAAATTTTCTTGAATGGCATTATAATTTTTGGACACAATAGCATCAATAGTTTCGTGTATTTTTTCATGAACTGCTTTTGTTCCTTCGGAAATTAGAATTTCTTTATTTTCAAAATATTTATAAATGGTTTTTTTTGAAATACACATTTCAGTGGCGATATCATCCATAGTAACGCTTTTGAAACCTATTTTCAAGAACATTTCGGTTGCTTTTGCTATAATTTTATCTTTCATTTAATATGAATTTCTGTGCAAATATAATTTGGAAACTTTTAACACCAAAATAGTTTCCAAAGTATTTACAATTATTTAACATATCATTATAAAACGAAGTTTGGAATAAAGGGGGAATACTGTAAATTAGCCAAAAATTAAGCTATGCACTCCATTTATCAGTATCAGGAATTTATTTCAGCATATTTGGAATCACAATATGAAACCAAAGAGCCACGCAATTTATACGAACCCATACATTATATTTTAAAACTTGGAGGCAAAAGAATACGTCCGGTTTTAACATTAATGAGTGCTGAGGTTTTTGATGCAGATTATAAACTGGCACTTCCAGCGGCACTAGCCGTTGAGGTTTTTCATAATTTCTCTTTGATACATGATGATATTATGGATGATGCTCCTTTAAGAAGAGGAAATGAAACAGTGCATGAAAAATGGAATACGAATACAGCCATACTTTCGGGCGATGCCATGTTAATTTTGGCCTATCAATATTTTGAAAAATACAATACGGATGTTTTTAGAGATTTGGCAAAATTGTTTAGCAAAACAGCTCTCGAAGTTTGCGAAGGACAACAATACGATGTCGATTTTGAAACTCGTGATGATGTTACCATTGACCAATACTTAAAAATGATTGAATATAAAACCGCTGTTTTGGTAGGTGCCTCTATGAAAATGGGTGCTATTGTAGCGGAAACTTCAGCCGAAAATGCCAATTTAATTTATGATTTCGGATTGAATCTGGGTTTGGCTTTTCAATTGCAAGATGATTATTTAGACGCATTTGGAAACCCTGAAACTTTTGGAAAACAGGTTGGTGGTGATATTATCGAAAACAAGAAAACCTATTTGTATTTAAAAGCAATAGAATTTTCTTCCGATGAAGATAAAAAACAATTGATGCATTTATTTTCTATTCAACCAGAAGACAACTCAGCTAAAATAGCTTCGGTTAAAGAGATTTTCAATTCCTCTGGCGCATCAAGTGCTACCCAAAAAGCCATACAAGACTATACTTTTAAAGCATTTGAAACGCTAAGAAATATTAGTATTGATAACGAAAAAAAAGATATTTTACGTTCATTTGGCGAGAATTTAATGGGAAGAAAAGTTTAAATAAATGAAATTGTTTTTGGCATCATCTATTTTCAATATTTCCAAATCAGAAAAAAGTAATTCCTATTTATACGCCTATTTCTTTCCTTTTTTTACGCTGCTAGCACTTTGGATTGATTCGGTGTATTTTAGTAAACATTATTTTGATGGAAGAAGTCTAACCAATTTTTTAGCCATTTTTTATTTCTGTTTATTCTATATTTCGGCGCAATCCTATTTAAAAAAACTCATGTTTGTAATGGTTTTTTTATCCTACATAGGAGAGCTTATTTTTTGCAAACTACTCGGAATGTATGCCTATAGAACATCGGATATTCCGCTTTATGTGCCTTTTGGTCATGCTATTGTGTATGCTTCTGGATTTGTATTAGTTGAAAGGCCTTATTTTGTTGCAAATGAAAATAAGCTTAAGCAACTATTTTTTATTTCATTTGCAACTCTTTTTTTAGGTGTTGGAATTTTTTTACATGATATTTTTTCGGTTGTTTTTGGAACTTTGTTTTTTGTTTTACTGAAAAGAAAAAAATGGAATAACGTTTATTATTCTATTGCACTTTGTGTTATCTTTATAGAATTGGTCGGGACTTATTTTAAATGTTGGACTTGGGTCCCTAAAACCTTCGGAGTTATTCCAGCAGTAAATCCACCTATGGGAGCTGTTTTTTTCTATGCAGGCGGCGATATGATTTTGGCCAAAATGGTGAGCTATTGGAAAGAGTAAATAAAAAGTAATAAAATCAGAATAATGAATTTTCCAATTCCAATTTCTACAGATGAGCTTTTGTCAAAGGCACAAAACGAAAACCTCTATTCTAAATTAATCGAACAAATCAACAAGGACTTTAATCTTGCCAACGAACCAATAGATTTTCCACAAAGCACATCACCACACGAACTAAAAGTACAACTATATGAAAAAATATATCGTTTAATTCAATACAAGTTTGCCGAATATTTAAACCTCCTTTACATCATTGATGTTCCCGAAGAAACTGTGAAACAATTGGATGGTTCCGATTTGGTCGAACTTTCAGAACAAGTAGCTTTTTTGATTTTGAAAAGGGAATGGATGAAGGTTTGGTTTAGGAATAGGTATTAAAAAAACACTCTAACAAAAGGCATAAAAGCATCACCATACAAATCAATATTTTTATCGAAAAGCAAGTTGTAACGAAAACCCAAAGTTACATTATTAGTTCTATAACCTGCGCCAACATACAACCCGGTGTACCAAAAATTATCATTAAATTCACCGCCAAAATCTTGATAGGTATTACTAACATTTACTTCTTCAAGTTCAAGTGAAAGTTGGATTTGGGGAATCGGGTTGAATAACCCAATTAAGCTTCCGCCAAAAACATTTGACTTATAAAAGTTATCTTGATTAATATAACTGTATTGTAGCGCTGTGCCAAATGCAAATTTCTCGTTGAAATTATAAATGGCAATTGGCGCAACGGTAATGTTAGTAAAATCATTGCCTATGGATAAACCAAAACCACCACCAAATTGGACATGTCTCCAAAAATCACTTTTAGGTTTTGGTGCTGAGTTTTGTTGAGAAAAAACAAAGGTTGGTATTCCAATTAAAAAAATAAATAACAACATCATTCTTACTGGTTTGAACGTAATCATTCTCATAGAAATAGATATATTTAATTAGTGTTATAAATGTATTAAAAACATTGATAGATTATAACAAATATCATACTTTTGCACTTAATTTTCTAACTCAAAGATTATTTCTCATACAGACATGGATAGGTTTTCCTTTTTAAACGCAGCACACACCGAATTTTTCGCACAACTATACGACCAATACTTAGTTAATCCAGACAGCGTTGAACCGAGTTGGAGAGCTTTTTTTCAGGGGTTTGACTTTGGGTTGACTACCTATGGAGAAGAAAATGCTACAGAGAATGCTACCGAAACGTCGGTAAAACAATTAGCCAATTATGCCGCTAATGTTCCTCAAAACACACAGGTTTCGGATAAATTGCAAAAAGAATTTAATGTATTAAAATTGATAGACGGTTACAGAACTCGTGGTCATCTTTTTACCCAAACCAATCCTGTTCGTGACCGAAGAACCTATTCGCCAACATTAGATATAGAAAACTTTGACCTTTCAACAGCCGATTTAAATACGGTTTTTGATGCAGCCAAAATCTTAGGACACCAACCTTCTACACTTCAGGAAATCCTTAGTCATTTGAAAAACGTCTATTGCCAACACATTGGTATCGAGTACATGTACATGAGAAACCCTGTGGTTATTCAATGGATTCAAGATAGAATAAATCTTAACGACAATCTACCGAATTTTGATGTCGACCAAAAGAAACACATCTTGGGGAAATTGAACGAAGCCGTTTCATTCGAAAACTTTTTACATACTAAATATGTGGGACAAAAAAGGTTCTCACTCGAAGGTGGCGAAAGTATTATTCCGGCACTAGATGCATTGATTGAAAACGCTGCCGAAAAAGGAGTAGAGCATTTCGTAATGGGAATGGCGCACCGAGGAAGATTGAATATCCTTGCTAACATTTTTGGAAAAGCAACACAAGATATTTTCTCCGAATTTGACGGTAAAGATTATGACAAAGAATATTTTGATGGTGATGTCAAATACCATTTGGGTTTAACTGCCGAAAGAAAAACAAAATCAGGAAAAAAAATTAACCTGAACTTAGCACCAAATCCATCGCATCTTGAAACTGTTGGTGCTGTGATTGAAGGAATAACCAGAGCAAAACAAGATAAATATTTTCCAAACGATTTCTCAAAAGTATTGCCCATTGCCGTTCACGGAGATGCCGCAGTAGCCGGACAAGGCATTGTATACGAAATCGTGCAAATGGCGCAACTCGACGGATACAAAACCGGCGGAACCATCCATATTGTGATTAATAACCAAGTTGGTTTTACCACAAATTATCTTGATGCACGTTCTTCAACATATTGTACCGATGTTGCCAAAGTTACTTTGTCGCCTGTACTTCACGTAAATTCGGATGATGCCGAAGCCGTAGTACATGCTATGTTGTTTGCATTAGATTTTCGCATGCAATTTGGAAGAGATGTATTCATCGATTTATTGGGCTATAGAAAGTATGGTCACAACGAAGGTGATGAGCCGCGTTTTACACAACCGGTTTTGTATAAACTGATAGCGCGTCAAAAAAATCCAAGAGACATTTATGCCGATAAATTAATTACTGCGGGTATTGTAGATGCAAGTTATTTGGCAAAAATTGAAAACGATTATAAAGATAATTTAGATGAAAATCTGCAAGCTTCACGCAAAAAAGATTTGACAATAATCAAACCATTTATGCAAGACGAATGGCAAGGATTTGTTCAAGTTTCTGATGATGAAATGCTTAAAAAGGTGGATACAACTTTCGACCAAAAGAAATTGGACCAAATTATTGTTTCAATCTCGACATTGCCTTCGGATAAGAAATTCATCAGCAAAATAACCAAGATTGTTACCGATAGAAAAACCATGTATGACAACGATGTCATCGATTGGGGAACAGCCGAATCATTGGCTTACGGTTCATTATTGATCGAAGGTTATGATGTTCGTGTTTCTGGTCAGGATGTTGAAAGAGGTACATTTTCTCACCGTCATGCCGTAGTTAAAGTCGAAGACAGCGAAGAAGAAGTAGTACTTCTCGATTCAATAAAAGACAAAAAAGGGAAGTTCAATATTTTCAATTCTTTCCTTTCAGAATATGGAGTTCTTGGATTTGATTATGGGTATGCCTTGGCCAATCCAAACGCCTTAACGATTTGGGAAGCTCAGTTTGGAGATTTCTCTAATGGAGCCCAAATTATGATTGACCAATATATTTCGTGTGGCGAAGACAAATGGAATAATCAAAACGGAATTGTATTGTTGTTACCTCATGGTTATGAAGGACAAGGTGCTGAACACTCTTCGGCAAGAATGGAACGTTATTTACAGCTTTGTGCACGTCATAATATGTATGTAACCAATTGTACTACGCCAGCCAATTTCTATCACTTGTTGCGTCGTCAAATGAAAACCAAATTCCGCAAGCCGTTAGTAGTATTTACACCAAAGAGTTTGTTGCGTCATCCGCTCTGCGTTTCTACACGAGAGGAATTGTATAAGGGAAGTTTCCAAGAAGTATTTGATGATACATCAGTTGACAAGAAAAATATAAAAACAGTAGTTTTCTGTACTGGGAAATTCTATTACGATATTCTTGCCGAAAGAGAAAATTTAGGAAGAAATGATGTAGCTTTGGTTCGTATTGAGCAATTATTTCCATTGCCTGTGGAACAATTGAAAGCTATTATTGCTAGTTATCCCAATGCCGATGATTTTGTTTGGGCACAAGAAGAACCAAAAAACATGGGCGCATACAGTTTTATGTTGATGAATTTCGATTTAGTGAAATGGAGATTAGCATCTTTAAAAGCGTATGCAGCACCAGCAGCCGGAAGTCATACCAGAGATAGAAGACGACATGCCGATGCTATTAGAATGGTGTTTGATAAAAATTTATTTAGATAATAAGAAAATAGAGCAAAGAAAATAGAGCAAAGATTTATAAATATACTAAATGTAATAATGCTAACCAAACAAGACATATTCAAAACCATACAAGATAACAAAGAAACTATCAAAAGTTTTGGTGTTACCCAAATTGGTTTGTTTGGTTCTTATGTTCGAGGCGAGCAAACAGAGAACAGCGATATAGATTTTTTGGTTGATTATAAAAAAGGAGAAATGGACTTTTTTAAATTTATCGACTTTTGTGAAATCATTGAAAATTTATTTAACGATTTAAAAGTTGATATTGTTACAAAAAATGGATTATCAGAATTTATTGGGCCATATATCTTAAAAGAAGTTGAGTATGTCAAAATCTGATGTAGAGTTTTTAAATCACATAAAAAAAGAGTGTGATTATTTATTAAAATTTTCTAAGAATTTATCTGAGGAAGATTTTTATAAAGACGAAACACTTCAAAGAGCATTTACCAGATGTCTTGAAATTATAGGTGAAGCTTCAAAAAGAGTAGATTTAGAATTTAGAAGTAAATATCCATTAATACCTTGGAAAGAAATGGCTGGAATGAGAGACAAAATAATTCACTATTATGAAGGTGTTGATTATTCAATAGTTTGGATTACAATAGTAAATAAAATCCCAGAACTTCATTTTCAAATAGCGAAAATAATAAACGAACACGATACTTAATAATTATAGAATTTTCAGATTAAATTAGTAAATTTTAAACCTGACAAGAGCGTTAGCATGCTAGCGCAGTATACTTTAAACTAAAAGAACATGATTTTAGAAATGAAAGTCCCATCACCGGGAGAATCGATTAAAGAAGTTGAAATTGCAACTTGGTTAGTAAAAGACGGCGATTATGTAGAAAAAGACCAAGCGATTGCTGAGGTTGATTCTGATAAAGCTACGTTGGAATTACCAGCTGAAGCAAGCGGAATTATTACACTAAAAGCGGAAGAAGGCGATGCAGTTGCCGTTGGTGCCGTAGTTTGTCTTATAGATACTAGCCTCCCCAACCCCTCCAAAGGAGGGGCTTCTACACCAGAAGTAATAGAAAAACCAATAGTAGAAGACAAAAAAGCAGAAGTGGTTGCGACACCAGCTGCTCAGACTCTCCCTTCGGGGGTTGTGGGGCATCCTTCACCTGCAGCTAGAAAAATATTAGATGAAAAAAACATCCAACCCTCAGAAATTGTTGGCACTGGGAAAGACGGCAGAATTACCAAAGAAGATGCTGTAAAAGGCGTTCCTTCGATGGGAACACCAACCGCTGGAAATCGTAGTTCACAGAGAACAAAATTATCCATGTTGCGTCGTAAAGTGGCTGAAAGATTAGTCGCTGCCAAAAACGAAACAGCCATGTTAACTACTTTCAATGAAGTAGATATGACTGCTATTTATGGGTTGCGGGAACAATACAAAGAAGAGTTTAAAACTAAACACGGATTAGGATTAGGATTCATGTCATTCTTTACCAAAGCGGTTACTCGCGCCTTACAACTTTTCCCTGATGTTAACTCCATGATTGACGGACAAGAAAAAATATCGTATGATTTTTGTGATATTTCAGTGGCGGTTTCAGGGCCAAAAGGATTGATGGTTCCTGTAGTTCGTGCTGCCGAAAAATTAACGTTTAAAGGTGTTGAAGCCGAAATCAAAAGACTAGCCATTCGCGCTCGTGACGGACAAATCACGGTTGATGAAATGACTGGAGGAACCTTCACCATTTCTAACGGAGGTGTTTTTGGAAGTATGTTGAGCACACCAATTATCAATCCACCACAATCAGGTATTTTAGGAATGCACAATGTAGTAGAAAGAGCGATTGTTAAAAATGGACAAATCGTAATTGCACCCGTTATGTTTGTAGCACTTTCTTATGATCACAGAATTATTGATGGTCGTGAGTCGGTTGGATTCTTGGTTGCAGTAAAGGAAGCATTGGAAAATCCAGTTGAAATTTTGATGGATGGTAATGTTAAGAAAGCTTTGGAACTATAACCCTTCGACTGTCTGTCTGCAGACAGGAAGACGCTCAGGGTGACAATGTAAAATAAAAATCTCGTTTCGTTTTTGAAGCGGGATTTTTCGTTTATTTGTGTGTTCTGCGTGAGGGATAGAAGCGAAAATCCTTTTATGAGGAACGAATAAAAGATTGCAGCGGATAGCCCGGCGCCAGGAGGAACGACGAAGCGACACGCCAAAAAATATAAAAATAGCATTGATGCAAAAAACCAAAAAACAAGCAGCGATTGGATTTATTTTCATCACGATGCTTATTGATATTACCGGCTGGGGAATAATCATTCCGGTAATTCCAAAACTGATTGCTGAACTTATTAATGGTGATATTAGCGAAGCTGCAAAGTATGGAGGTTGGTTGACTTTTGCGTATGCCATAACTCAGTTTCTTTTCGCACCGCTAATAGGAAATTTGAGCGATAAATTTGGCCGACGACCTATTATCTTAATTTCACTTTTTGCTTTTGCATTGGATTATCTTTTATTGGCTTTTTCACCAACGATTGTTTGGCTTTTTGTAGGCAGAATTATTGCAGGACTAACAGGCGCTAGTATCACTACTGCTTCGGCTTACATTGCTGATGTTAGCACGCCCGAAAATAGAGCCAAAAACTTTGGGATGATTGGTGCTGCTTTTGGCTTGGGCTTTATTATTGGACCTGTTATTGGTGGATTACTAGGGCAATTTGGTTCTAGAGTTCCTTTTTATGCTGCGGCTATTTTGTGTATGTTGAATTTCGTATATGGCTATTTTATTTTGCCCGAATCGTTATCCAAAGAAAACCGACGAGCTTTTGAATGGAAACGCGCCAATCCAATTACGGCTTTTACACGTTTGAAAAGATACCCGTCATTGATAGGTTTGATTATCGCTATTTTCCTGTTGTATGTTGGTTCGCATGCCGTTCATAGTAATTGGAGTTTCTATACGATGTATCGTTTCAAATGGGATGAAAAAATGGTTGGCATTTCGCTGGGCGTTGTTGGACTTTTAGTTGGTATTGTGCAAGGCGGATTAATTCGTTGGACAAGTCCAAGACTGGGAAATGAAAAGAGTATTTATATTGGGTTATCGTTGTATACAGTAGGCATGTTACTCTTTGCTTTTGCTACGGAGAGTTGGATGATGTTTGTATTCTTAATACCCTATTGCTTAGGTGGAATTGCCGGTCCTGCATTACAAGCCACTGTTTCTGCAAAAGTTCCAGCCAATGAACAAGGCGAGATTCAAGGAACATTAGCCAGTTTAATGAGTGCTTCGGCTATTATTGGGCCACCAATGATGACCAATACGTTTTACTTTTTTACTCATAAAGAAGCGCCGTTTCAGCTGCCAGGTGCGCCCTTTATTTTAGGAAGTTTTTTGATGTTGTTGAGTACGGTGATTGCTTATTATTCATTTCTAAATAATAAAAAATCCCAATTTCAAATTTGAAATTTAGGATTTATAAAGCTGTTAAATAAAACTTTATTCTTTAATAATTTTTACCATTTTTTCCTGTCCTTCAGAAGTTACTTTTACAAAATAAATCCCATTTGAAAGTGAACTCATTTCAATTTCTGTTTGTAATTCATTTACTTTTTTAGAAAGCATTTTTTGACCTATAACGGAAGTAACTATAACTTCATCTATAACAGATAAATTTGAAATGATTAAGCTATTATTTACAGGATTAGGATAACAATTCAAATTCGAGAAAGCAAAATTTGTATTAGAAAGTGTTGTAAATAAAGTTAAAATCGGAATTCTCTCAACACTTTCAACGCCATTAATTGTTTGTGAAGCAAAATAAGTTGTTCCATCAACCAGCAGAGTTGTTAATGGTAAAGGTGTACTCACAACTTGCTGTGAACTATTTTTATTAGTTGCATTTGCATACCATTGTATATTTTGTCCATCAACCATTAAGTTTTGTAATGTTTGTCCTGTATTAAAATATTGAGGAGAAACTGCAAGAGGCGCTAAAGGCATTGTAATTGTTACTGTAACTGTCGTTGAACCACAACCGTTAGTATTGTTAACCGTAACGGTGTGATTACCTAATGAGACATTATTAAAAATAGGACTATTTTGAAAAACACCATTATCTAATTGGTATAGAAAATTTCCAGTATCAGTGGTCTCAATAGTAATTGTGTTATTAGTTACTGTAGCTATTACGTTAGGATTTTGAATTGGATAAACAAATAGTTGAAATGTTCCTGTTTCTATACAGCCATAATTATTAATAACATTATAATAAATAACTTGTGGTGATAAATTATTAGTGAAAGAATTTGGATTGGTTATTGGGTTACTTAAATTGTAAACATCGTCTTGATTTAAATAAAAATACACCTCATAGTCGATGGGATTTAAACTCCCGATGATTATAGGGATATTATGAGTTAAATCAAAAACCGCATTAAGATTTGAACTACATTGACTTAAATTAACTGCAGGATTTATATTCATTGGTTGTGAAAAGTAAACCCCTGTAGACGCTGTTGCATTTGCAACACAACCAGGTTTGTTTACTACAACCGTATACGTTGCAGATTGTGAAACAGTTATGCTTTGTGTATTTCCTAATATTGGACCACTAACAGAAGAACTCCATTGATAACTTGTAGCTCCAGAAATCGTAGCTGTAAGTGTTGTAAGATTGTCATAACAATTAGGAACTCCGCCATTTATATGTAAAGGACAAATAATATCACAATCTGTTGATCCTGCTCCCGGCAGTCCATAGTTCGTTTGTGCAAATGTTGTAAGTCCAGCTTGACTTGAAAAGTTAGTTATTAAAACCATATAAAATTGATCCGCTTGTGCATTACTAATCGTAAAGGTTTCTATATTAGAAGATGAATAACTACAACCTACTAAATTGGCTGGAGACAAATCGGCAGCACTACAACTTGGATTTAAAAATGGTCCCCATGCAACATAGTCAACATCAATTGGTGTTCCTGTGTTTGAAGTTTGCGAAATCGAGAAATTAATAGTTCCAGCAGCATTAGTTTGTAAATAAAACCAAGATGGATTTGGAGTAGAATCTAAACAAGAAATGGGACCAATTGAAGGAAAATCAGTTGTATTTTGAAAAATCAAAATACCGTTTCCAGTACAATAACCTTCAGCATTTGAGCAAGTAGTTGACTGAGCATTTAAAATAAGATTCGATAATAATAATAAAAGGAAGGTAATTTTTTTTTTCATGGTAAAAATAATTTATGTAATAGAAGTTTTAGGTATATTAGACAAAGCTAATGGTTTTTAGATTTTTAACATAACTTTATGAATGATGGTATTATAGGAAAAAGGTTGCGTTAGAAATGCTTGATTAATTCTTAATACACATATAAAGTCATTTTTATTATTCAGTAGTAATTTTTTTAAAGTAAATTCTGTTTAAAAGTGAACTCTTTTCGTTTTCTATTTGTTGTTTATTTATTTTTTTCACCCATAAAGAAGCCCCGTTTCAGTTGCCAGGTGCGCCTTTTATTTTAGGAAGTTTTTTGATGTTGTTGAGTACGGTGATTGCTTATTATTCATTAAAAAAACATGTTACTGCAAATACAAACAATGATTATAATAATCAATAATCGCTTTGCCTTCCAATAAAATATCGGCACCAATAATACCTTGAACTGGTTTGGCTTTGTGTTGTTGTAACGCTTCGTTAACATGGGTCATATCAAAAATAACCAAATGAAATTCATCGGTTTTCCAACGACCAATTTTTAGTGAATTGTTTTTGGCGAGTTGAGTTTTCATTCCTGTGGCTCCGGCACCCGATGCTTTGGTTTTCGATTTTCCTGCAGTCAAATTAAAATAGTCAATACCTTCAAAACCCACACAACTATTGGAAGCACCAGTATCGAGAATAAAGTTTCCAGTAACACCGTTTATTTTTGCTTTGATTAATAAATGTTGGGTTTTAGAAACTTTGAAGTTCAGTTTTTTATAGTTTGATTTTTTGAGAATATCATGTAGATTTTTCATATGTAGATAATTATTGTTTTTTTAAGGTCATATGGAATCACCTTATCTTCATTGGTGTTTGTTTGCAACAAACTTGTTGTTAATGGTGATTTCATAGTTGTAGCACAAAGTATCACAAAGGTTTTGCACAAAGATACATTAAGTTTTCTTTGGGTGACTTTATGCTTTCTTAGTGAAACTTCGTGTTATAGTGCTTAAAATCGTAATTTTGCAAAGTTTAACCCGAAACCTTAAACTCGAAACCTGTAACCCGCAACTCAAAATGATTTTAACCGATACCCACACCCATTTATATTCTGAAGAATTTGACCACGACAGAAATGAAATGATTCAACGCGCTATTGATTCTGGTGTTTCGCGATTTTTTGTTCCGTCTATTGATTCGTCCTACACTCAAAAAATGTATGACTTAGAAGCACAATTTCCTTCAAACATTTTCTTGATGATGGGTTTGCATCCGTGTTATGTAAAGCCCGAAACCTATCAGGAAGAATTGGCGCATGTAGAAACCGAATTGGCCATAAGAAAGTTTTATGCCATTGGAGAAATTGGGGTGGATTTGTATTGGGACAAAACAACTTTGAAAATTCAACAAGAAGCTTTTCAGCGCCAAATCCAATTGGCAAAAAAACACAAATTAGCCATCAATATTCACTGTCGTGAGGCGTTTGATGAAGTTTTTGAAGTGTTAGAAAGTGAAAAGGCGACTGATTTATTTGGCATATTTCATTGCTTTGCTGGCGATTTCGAACAGGCCAAAAGAGCAATCGATTTGAATATGAAATTGGGAATTGGCGGTGTTGTTACGTTTAAAAACGGAAAGATTGATCAGTTTTTAAATGAGATTGATTTAAAACACATTGTTCTCGAAACGGATTCACCTTATTTAGCGCCAGTACCCTTTAGAGGCAAACGAAACGAAAGTAGTTATACTAAAATTGTTGCTGAAAAACTTGCTCAGATTTACCAATTGCCCATAGAAGAAATTGCCCGAATTACCAATGAAAATTCGAAAGCTATTTTTGGAATTTAATGCCTAAATCGACAAAAATTGACTTTTTTTTTGTTCATTTGTTCATCAAAAATTGAAAGATTACATGCAGAGATTTGATTCTATTCGACCTTTTTATGATGCTGAAGTAAATGAAGCTATTCATTCTGCAGTAAATCATCCCATGATGAAAGCATTGATGGAATTTACTTTTCCCGATGTTGATGAAGAAGTTTGGAAAAACCAACTCAAAAAGACACATTCCATTCGTGATTTTCAATGTAATTTTATTTACCAGTCAGTAAAAAAAGTATTAGAAAAAAGTTCTGAAGGATTAACTACATCGGGTTTTGAAAAGTTAGAACCCAACACTTCCTATCTTTTTATTTCCAATCATAGAGATATAATTCTTGATACCTCACTTTTGAATGTTGCCTTGTTTGATCATGGTTTGGTCATGACTGCTTCCGCTATTGGAGATAATTTGGTAAAAAAATCATTTCTAAAAACATTATCTAAACTCAATAGAAATTTCTTGGTACAACGCGGGTTGCCTCCAAGAGAGTTGTTAGAAAGTTCCAAATTACTTTCTCAATACATTGGGCAATTATTGCTTCGCGAAAACCGTTCGGTTTGGATTGCACAACGAGAAGGAAGAACAAAAGATGGCAACGACGCCACTCAAACGGGTGTTTTAAAAATGCTATCAATGGGTTCTGATGAGCCGAAAATGCTTGATTATTTTAAGAAAATAAAAATTGTACCCGTTTCTATATCCTATGAATATGACCCAACGGATGCTTTAAAAATGCCCCAACTTTTAGCAGAAGCTAATGATGAAGTTTACATCAAAGAGAAAAACGAAGATTTTATGACGTTGCTAAGCGGAATTATTGGTCAGAAAAAGCGCATTCACATCCATGTTTGTGATGTAATAGATAAAGAATTGGATATAGTTGAAGCTGAGTTTGATAGTAGTAACAAGCAAGTGCAAGCGGTGGCAAAACTAATTGATGATGCCATTTTAAAAAGTTATAAGTTGTGGCCGACCAATTATATTGCCTACGACTTACTTCACAAAACGGACAAGTTTAAAACCTATTATACAGAAAACGAAAAGTCTCTATTTGAACGTAGACTTGAAATGAAAATTGATGAAAACAATTCACAAATGGTGGAAAGTTTCCTAGCAATGTATGCCAATCCTGTAGTGAACAAATCAAAATACGAGAATGCAATCTAAAGCCAACATACTTTTGATTTATACCGGTGGCACCATCGGGATGATGAAAGATTTTGAAACGGGAGCGTTGAAAGCATTCAACTTTAGTAAGCTATTGCAAAAAATACCAGAATTGAAACAGCTGGACTGCAATATTAAAACCATTTCGTTTGAAAAACCTATTGATTCATCCAATAGTAATCCCGACAAATGGGTAACTATTGCCACCATTATTGAAGATAATTATACCAATTTTGATGGATTTGTAGTGCTTCATGGTTCAGACACTATGTCGTATTCTGCTTCTGCATTGAGTTTTATGTTGGAGAATTTGACTAAACCAGTAGTGTTTACTGGTTCACAATTACCCATAGGTGATTTGCGAACGGATGCCAAAGAAAACTTGATTACCGCCATCCAAATTGCTTCATTGCAGCATAGAGGGAAACCTATAATTCAGGAAGTTTGTTTGTATTTTGAATACAAATTATACCGTGGCAATCGAACTACCAAAATAAATGCCGAACATTTTAATGCATTTGCATCGCCTAATTTTCCTCCATTGGCAGAATCGGGAGTGCATTTGAATATCAATCCCAATACCGTTTTACAAAAAACAGTCAATAAAAAATTAGTAGTTCATAAACATTTGAACGGCGATGTTGTTATTATTAAAATGTTTCCTGGCATTACTGAAATGGTATTGTCCTCCATTATTGCCATTCCTAATTTGAAAGGAATTATTCTTGAAACTTATGGTTCAGGAAATGCTCCATCGGAAGATTGGTTTATCCAAATTTTGAAAAAAGCCATCAAAAGTGGTTTGCATATCATCAATGTTACCCAATGTTCAGGCGGAAGTGTTAACATGGGACAATATGAAACCAGTACACAACTGAAGAAAATAGGTGTTATTTCTGGAAAAGACATCACTACCGAAGCCGCCATTACCAAACTGATGTATTTGCTGGGACAAAATGTTGCCTCTCCAGTTTTCAAAACTATTTTTGAAACACCCTTGCGAGGCGAAATGCAGTAACAAATTGCGTCTCTAGCTTTTTTTACTGAAAAAATTTGCTGTTATTTGCAACACAATTAGAGAGGTGGCCGAGTGGCTGAAGGCGCACGCTTGGAAAGCGTGTATATGGCAACATATCGAGGGTTCGAATCCCTTCCTCTCTGCAACAAGAAACTCTAATTGAATTAAAACCCATAAAATCGTATGATTTTAAGGGTTTTCTTTTTTTAGACAAAATCAAATCATTCATTAATTCGTGAACCTAAGGGGATAAAATCGGTTACCCTAAACAATCCAAAATTGGGGTAACCGATTTTTATTTCAGACTACTATTCACATGGCTTTACAGCCAGTTCAATAACCAGTTTAAAAACTGTACATCTTGTGGATTAGTCATATTGAAGTTAAATTTAATAACAACTAAAAAGGTCACCACTATGAAAACGAAAGTATCAATTCTCTTTTATGCCAAGAAAGCAAAAGCAGCTACAAATGGTTTAGTTCCTATCTACACACGAATTACTATCGGTGGAAAACGTATTGAGTTAAGTACAAACCGATTTGTAGAAACGTCCAAATGGTCTACAGACGCTGGTAAAATGAAAGGTGCTACGGAAGAAGCTCGTTCAATAAATAATCATCTTGAATTACTTAAAAATCAAATTAGGGATGCCGAAATGGAATTGGTCTATAAGAAGCTTCCAATTACAACTGAAACTCTAAAAAGTAAACTATTCGGTCTTGATGAACGTGTGAGAATGTTAGTTCCTATTTTCCAAGACCACAATAACAAAATTAAAGAATTAGTCGGCAAAGAATATGCTCCAGGTACTTTAGAACGATACAAAACATCTTTAAGCCATACAATTGATTTCTTAAAATGGAAATATAATTGTAGTGATATCGATATTAATAGAATAGATCACACGTTCATTACAGATTATGAATTTTATTTGAGAAGCGTTAGAAATTGCGCCAATAATACTGCGGTAAAATACATTAAAAATTTTCATAAAGTAATCAAGATTTGCATAGATAATGATTGGATTACTAAAAATCCATTTTCGAATTATAAAGCTAAATTAAATGAAGTTGAAAGAGATTATCTCTCAGAAACTGAAATTCAAAACTTGATAAACAAAGATTTTTCAATAGAACGAATAGCATTAGTTAGGGATATTTTTGTTTTCAGCTGCTTCACCGGACTTGCTTACGTTGACGTTAAAAATTTGACTATAAACAATATCAATTATGGAATTGATGGTCAAAAATGGATTTTCACACACCGACAAAAAACAGAAACTGCTTCTAAAATTCCTTTACTACCTATTCCAGAAATGTTAATCGAAAAGTACAAAAATCATCCGCAATGCTTAAATCAAAACCGATTAATGCCAATTTTAACAAATCAACGAATGAACTCCTATTTAAAAGAAATTGCAGCAGTTTGCGGCATTAATAAAGAACTAACATTTCACATAGCTAGACATACATTTGCAACATCTGTTACACTTTCAAATGGCGTTCCAATTGAAACAGTAAGTAAAATGCTTGGTCACAAAAGCATTAAAACGACTCAGCACTATGCTAAAATATTAGACAAAAAAGTGAGTGAGGATATGAAGATATTGAGAGATAAATTTAGTTTTTCAAATAAAACCCAAGAGATAAAAAGTATTTGAGGTTACTTTTTGAGATTTTAATGTAATTATAACAATTACTCATGTTTTTTTTCAACCAATTAGCAGCTTTTTTTTTCGCTTAAAACCTTTTTTTAACTTGAAAAAATTGGTTTGTTATTTTTTTAAAGAGTTGCAATCCCTTTATTTACTAATAAAGCTAAATTTTACTAAAAAAGTATTAATTATATTTTTTTTGTAAGAATAAATGATTTAGATTTATGAAAAAATTAACAAGCATGTTGAAACGGAATTTAGTTATATGCCTTTTACTAGTTTTATCGTTGAGTGTTATTTTTTTTGTTTTCTACAAGAAGACTGTTTGTTCTATTGTATATGTAAACAGCAATGAGCTGTTCACAGAATTTAAAATGACTAAAGAGCTAAAATTGGCTGGAGAAAAAGAAATCCGATTGAAAAATAGTCAAATAGATTCTCTTCGGAATTTAGTAAGTCTAACTTCAGATGAAAGTTCTAAATCGGTACTGATTGAACAATTGATAAATAAAAAGCAAGAGATTGCTGAATTTGAGAACCAATATACTCAGTTGAATTCCCAAAAAATTTGGTCGAGAATAGCTGTTTATTCCTCAGATTATGCCAAATTAAAAGGATATGATTTTATCTTAAATTCAAATAATAATCAGACAGTGTTGGCGGGTAATAAAGATAAAGATGTGACAAAAGAATTGTTAAACTTCATAAATGAAAAGTATGAAGGTTTTTAATATCTATACCAGTTTTGTTATGTTAATTATTTTTATTTCCTGTAAAAATGATAATGATATAAAGAGTGATTCTGAAATTCGACATAGGTATTATAATCTAGAAAAGCAGGGATGGAAATCAAAAATGCATATTCAGAAAGTAGATAATATTGATTTTACAGCAACAGAAGTGCCTATTATATACTATTTGTTGAAAGACAGTCCAAACCAGGATTTAATTGCAACGGATTCTATTTATGAACAAAACAAAAGAGAGCGGGTAATAGAATTTGTGTTCCAGGATGAGAGTGAAGAAGATTTGCTGGAGGATAAATTCACAAATCTGGATTATCAGAAAGCAGTAGAATACATGTCATTTACAATACAAAAGGATTTTTCAGTCATAACATCAAAAAATGATACTATACAATGTTCCGGAGTCATGTTTGAGAGGAATTTTAAAATAGCTCCCTATCATAAACTACTATTGTTTTTTTCGGATATAAATCCCAATGATAAAATTCAATTAATATATCAGGATAAACTTTTCAAAAAAGGAACCCTTAAATTCAGATTTAAAGAACCTATCTTAAAACTATAATTATGATTAAAAGTATTAGAACCAGTAAGTTTAGTAAAGTTGTTGCTTGTTATTTAGTAATGATGATTTTTTTGGAAATGACCCAACCTATGGTAATGATGGCCCTAACTGAAGGTCCTTCTCAACCTGAGTTTAATTCCTTTACTCCCATTGGAACTTCCGATATGGTAGATTTAACAAGTGGCGATTTTAATTACAATATCCCCATTATGGATGTAGGTGGTTATCCTATCAATCTTGCCTACAATTCTGGCGTAACTATGGATCAGGAAGCTTCATGGGTAGGATTGGGTTGGAATTTAAATATTGGTCAAATCAATAGAAATGTTCGCGGTTTGCCCGATGATTTTAAAGGTGATCAGATTATAACTAAGAATAATCTTAGAAATAATATAACCGTTGGAGTTCAAGGATATGTAAATCCACAAGTAATAGGGGCTTTAGATGCACCTCCACCTCCAACAAATCCGTTTTCAGCGGGATTAAATCTAGAATATAATAACTATCACGGTATTTCTGCAAAACCTTCCTTTGGGGTGTCATTTAAGATTTCAGATAATGTATCGGTAGGGATGCAACTTTCAAGTTCAAATCAAGAAGGAGCAAGCGTTACTCCTTCTGTAACATTAAGCGGAACAAAGGATGTAGCTGATAAACTATATAATGGTTTTACAGCTAGTTTTTCACCAAGTTTGACTTATAATTCTAGACAAGGATTGTCTTCTTTTAACTTATCGTCTAGTGTTGGTTATACAGTTCCTTATAAAGATAAACAAGGTGAAAATGTAAATTCTAACCAAACTACATCTTCTGGAAGTGGTAGTATCTCTTTTTTAAACAATACGTTCACTCCATCAAAACGTTTAGGAATAAAAAACAATAACGTCACTTTTTCAGTTTCAGGTGGTGTAGATGTTTGGGGAGCCCATCTTGAAGGAAGTATTACAGCTTCGGCTTCGGTTCAAAAATTAATAGAGAAAACCAAAAATGACAAGGCATACGGGTATGAATACACAGACTTGGCAACACAATTTGATTTATTGGATTTTAATAGAGAAAAAGAGCAGTCAACAGTTACAAGCAATACCTTGGTTCTTCCCGTAACAAATTATACTTATGATATTTTAACTATACAGGGACAAGGTTTAGGAGGCATAATTCGCCCCTATCGTGGTCAAATCGGAAATGTTTTTGAACCTAAGGTGAATGACATCTCTTCTAGCACTAGTATTGGTGCTGAAGTTGAAGGTGGTGCAGGGTTTCATGGCGGTGCTAATATTAGACGAACAAACACAAATTCCTATACTGGAAATTGGAATACCGTTGCGACACCTTTTTTTAAAGAAAAACAAACTGGCAATAACCTTAATTATGAAAAAGTATATTATAAAAATACGGGTGAAAACAGAATTGATATGGAATACTCTTCTTTGTTTTCAGGTAAATTAGGTAAATATGCCCCCATCACTTTAAAGTTAGACAACAATAAAGATGCGATTAATAAATATCTCGAGAAAAGAGTAATCAATACTACCACTAGTCTTGAAGCTGTTAGCACTCCAATGGGTACAGGTATTAAAAGAAGTCAAAGAGAAAAAAGAAATCAAGTTATTCAAAAAGTGACTTTCTTTGATAGAGACCGTTTTGAATTGAATAAGTTAATTGAGGAAAATATTAATTCAAAACCGCATCATACTGCTGGCTATATTATAACTGATGAAAACGGTAGTCGTCATATTTATGGAGGAACAGCATATAACACTGATAAACAAGAGGTAACATATTCTATTAATAATACCTCAGCTAATTATTCAAATGGTATAGTGTATGGTACAGAAGGACAAGATTCTTCGGAGAATACCTCTGGAATAGATTATTACTATAATAATGTTAAGACTCCTGCTTTCGCACATACCTATTTATTAACATCCATACTCTCCCCAGACTACGAAGATTTGACTTTGAATGGTGTTTCTGACGATGATTTGGGGTCTTATACTAAATTTGAATATCAAACACTCCAAAATTATAAATGGAGAGTACCATTTAAAGGGGCATCATTCAACGAAGGTTTAAAAACAGACAAGAAAGACCAAAAGGCAAGTTATCTATATGGAGAAAAAGAATTAAAGTATGTTACTAGAATTATAACAAAAACACATGTTGCCTTTATAGATTTAGTAGATAGAGAGGATGGATTAGGCGTTGCGAGTAGGAATGGTGATAATCCAGATTATATTGGTCCAAAAATGCAACGCATAGCATCTATACGATTATATTCAAAACCAGAACTAACTATCAATGCTAATGGAACCATCTCAGACCCTGTTGCTATTGGTTCAGCCATAAAACCAATAAAAACAGCTTATTTTGAATATGATTATTCATTATGCCCTGGTATTGAAAACAGCAGTAATAGTAATCATAGTAGTAATAATGGTGGTAAACTAACTTTGACCAAAGTCTATTTTACTTATGGCGATTCTAATATGGGTAAATATACTCCCTATAAATTTAATTATTCGAATGGGGAACTTAATTATAACCCTAAGAACTATGATATATGGGGTAATTATAAAGAAAACACAGTAACAAATTCTACTGAAGCGTCTTCAAGAACAACCCCTCAAGAATTTCCTTATGTTGCTCAAGACAATGATAATGTGCAAAATACAAATGCTTCTGCTTGGTCTTTAACATCGATAGAATTACCATCGGGAGGAAAAATAGAATTAGATTATGAGTCTGATGACTACCAGTATGTGCAAGATAAAAAAGCCATGCAAATGTTTAAAGTGGCTGGGGTAACTTCAAGCCCAAGCCCAACAGCAAATATAGTTAACGAACTTTTCGGTGGACTACAAGAAGCAAAGTATGTTGCAGTAAAAATTAATAGTGGATATTTTAATTTACCTGATCAAACAATAATTGACAGATATACCGCTGGATTAAAAGGAAAAGCCATTTATTTTAATTTTTTCTTAAATATGGCAAATGGTGAAAAGGACTATGTGTCGGGTTATTTTGAAATGAACAAAGATGCAATAGTAAAAACTGTTAGTTTATCAGAAAGGTACATATTGATACCTATGAAATATATTAATAAAGAAGGAAAATTTAACAACAATGATACACAAAATCCAATATCAGTAGCAGGATGGTTCTTTGGAAGACAATACCTTCAATATCAACTTTATAACGATACTTTTGATCCAGGTCAAACAAATATTGTAACCATTGCTCGAAGTATCCTCAGTAATTTGGGTGCCATGATTGAATTATTTAGAGGACCAAATGGTAGATTAATGGATAAAGGTGTTGCAAAATCGTTTACACCCGAAAAATCATGGATTCGGTTAATGGAACCTTCTGGTTCAAAATTAGGTGGTGGTGCTCGAATTAAAAAAGTCATAATGAAAGATGGTTGGGAAAATATGTTGGATATATCTTCAGATAATGAAGATATTCAAAGATATTCAAAGAAATATGGTCAAGAATATGATTATACCCTTGGCGATGGTACCTCAAGTGGTGTAGCTACCTACGAACCAAATGTTTGCAAAGAAAACCCATTAGTGCAACCCTTTTATCATAATCCTGAAAAAATGGCAGCAAGAACCTATCAAGAAAAACCATTTGGGGAATCTTTTTATCCCACCCCAACAGTTACCTACAGAAAAGTTACTGTTAAAAACATAACAGCTGCCGACGATGATGGTACAACTGAGCAAAGAAAAACAAGATCGGGTAAAGTAATTACTGAACATTATACGAGTTATGATTTTCCAACAAAAACAAATTTTACCCCATTAGACAATCCTTTAACAAGCAAATATTATTCTAATGAAAATCAAGCGGTCCAAAACATGATAAAAGGTATGTTTGGTTTAAAAATTGATGTTAAAACTGACTTAACCATGTCTCAGGGATTTGTAATTGAAACCAATGACATGAATGGTAAAATGAAGAAACAAAGAGTTCTGAATAATGCTGGTGATGAAATTTCTAGTGTTGAGTATATTTATCACACAGAAGAAGACGATCCTGCTACTTTAACAATAAATGAATACGACCCTAAAACTATCAAAAGTGAACTCACAGTCATTAATAAAGACGGTACCGTTACTAATGACCATGCCCTTGGGATGCATTATGATGTAATTAATGACTTGAGAGAAAGCTATTCTGAAACTAATGTTGCAGGAGTGGGTGTAAATGTTGATGTTATTCCTTTGGCATTTATCCCTATAGTTATTGGAATGGGAGTCCCCGAGAGATCAACTCACAAACAAATTTTACGCACCGCTGTAACCACCAAAGTCATCAACAAAACAGGAATACTAAAAGAGAAAATTGCATATGATCTCGGATCCAGAGTATCCACTAAAAATTTGGCGTGGGATGCTCAAACAGGACAGGTATTAGTAACACAGACACAAAATGAATACGATGATAGTTACTATACGCTAAACTATCCTGCCTATTGGAATTATGAATATATGGGCTTAGCGAGCGAAAATATCGACATTTCGGGAAGATTAAACCCTGCAACATCTGGTTTTTGGGAAATTCAAGGTGTAAATAATATATCTAATTATCTAAAGCTTGGTGACGAAATCGTAACTAACAGAAGAACTTCTGTAAGTCCTTTTAATTCTATTAGTTTAAAAGAAAAGGTATGGGTAAGTGGGTATAATTCTAATAACACCGCGGTGTCTTTAATGAAAGCAAATGGACAACCTTACACTCTAAATAATGTTAATAATCCATGGCAGAAGAGACCTTATTTTAGAGTAATTCGATCGGGTTATAAAAACCAACAAATGGCTTCGATGGCAAGTATAACATTAATGAAAAACCCGTTACTTTTAAATGATTATGGAGAAGGCACTCTAAACCAAGATTTAATTCGTTTTAATACTACTCCTGATCCAATAGCAGAAGATCCAAAAATAATTAATGCAAGCGCCATTGAATATAGCCAAGATTGGGTTTCTCAATGTGAAAATGGTTTGCCCTCAAAATTAGGGTTATTGAATGGAACGGGTACACCTGTAAATCCATTCATTTACAACATAAAAGGAGAATGGCGTCCTGTTAAATCCTATGCTTATTTAACAGGTAGAAATGCAACCGCCAACAGCAATACCAGAAATTCAGGATATTTTAAAAAATTTAATCCATTTTATAAAAGACAAAATAATACTTGGGTGATAGACAATTCCAATTGGACTTTTGCTAGTAGTGTTACTATGTACAATCCCTATGGAGTTGAGTTAGAAAATCAAGATGCCTTGAATAGGTATTCATCAGCACAATATGGCTATCAATACAAATTACCAGTAGCGGTGAGCTCTAATGCACGCTACCAAGAAATGGGCTTTGATGGATTTGAAGATTATAATCCTTTGAACTATACTACACCAAGTGCTTTGAAACCTCATTTTGGGTTTCAACAAAGTGTAAATCCAAATGCCAGTATATCGAACAAAAAATCACATACTGGAAAAAACGCTATCGTTGTAAAATCAAATCAAAAAGCAACTTTAGTTAAAAAAATTAATGGTTGTAAAACACCAAATACTACTATTGCCAATTAAATCTTAATTTTTATGAAAAAACTTATAGTTATTAGTTTGCTTTTTTTTAATTGTCCAATTATTTTTGGACAAAACAACTACAATATTCCGCTTACTGATTGTATAAATACTCCAGCTTCACATAATTTTTTAGGATGGAGTCTTTTTTATGCTAATAATATTTATAATCAAAATAATTTTTTGTCCTCATTGCCACCGAGTGGATCTGTCAATTATATTCAAAGCACTACTAGTAATATGATTTATGATACTTCTGGAATGAGATTCGAAACTGCGAATGGTCAACAATTAGCAAATAATACTGGAAATTTTTCATATTCGAATTCTTCAAATATTTCAAGCGTTCTTAGATTAGGTGGGGAACTTCCTGTAGGAGGTGGAAGTGAGCAGATTTTAAAGAGATATGAATTAACAGTTAATAATTCTTCTTTATACTTTTTTTATGCAGCTGTGTTTAGTGGTGAAAACACAACAGGAAACTCTAACATGCTTCCTTTTTTTAAATATGAAATTAAAGTTCAGTATAGTGACGGTACTTTTGCACAATTACCAAGCTACTTGAGTTCTTTTATAACGCCTTCTAATACAAATAATTACATCCATAATGGAAATAAAATAAACTCTAATGGTTTTACTATAGATTTTGCAGAATATGTTAATTTTTGTAAAGATCCAATTGTAATTATATCTTGCATGGTTTCCGATTGTAAACAACTAGCTCCTCCACCTAATGGATATAATAATTTAAACAGTGCTTATGCCTATATTAATGCTCACTGTGATCAAGGATCTTGGTTTGCTTTACCTCCTACCAATGATAAACTCTGTCCAAATACATTATATAATCTAATCGATCCTCAGCTTATAAATCATAGTGGGAGTGGACAATATTCAATTATAAATATGGACACTGATAGTTCTGTTAGTTTACCAGTTGGTACAACCAGTTATTCCTTTCCAACTCCAGCCAATTATCGTGTAATGTATACAATTCAACTTGAAAACGGTTGTAATGTTACTTTTGAATGTTATTTTGAGATTGGTGACTGTCCACCCTCTACTGATTGTATTGACTGTACTTCCTTTGATTTAGAATTAGGCAAAAAGTACATAATAACGGGATGGGTGAACGCAATGAAAGATAATGGCAGTGACTATGAAAAACTAAATGTGTTTGACTATGACAAAGCCAAAATTGCTGTTACCTTTTTAGCTGTTGGAGGTTCAGTTATTGGAAGTCCTTTAATTTTTACAACTTCGGGAGAAATTATTGATGGTTGGCAGAAAATATCAGGTGAATTTGTAATGCCAAATAACATAGACGATATAAAAATTGAATTGGTAAACAATTATTCAAGCCCAATTTCAACTTTTTTCGATGATATTCGAGTTCATCCTGTTGAAGGAAACATGAAATCTTTTGTATATGACCAAGCCACCCAAAAACTAATGGCTGAGTTAGATGAAAATAACTATGCCACTTTTTATGAGTACGACAAAGAGGGTGGATTGGTTAGAGTGAAAAAAGAAACAGAAAAAGGAATTAATACCATTCAAGAAACAAGGTCTAGCACAAAAAAAACCGGTAATTAATTATGGTTACTTTTAATAAAACCAGTCTATTTTTACTTGTTGTATTGTTTTTTGCTTTGTGTTCTTTTTCTTCAAAAAGCAACAGCGATGATGATAAAGTTAAAATAGTTGCGTTGCTAAAAAAAAGTAAAGACTACTATGATAAACAAAAGGTGTTTAAATTTAATACTGCTTATGATTTGTTTGCAGGGAATTCAAAAAAAGCATTAGAAAGCTACAAGGGGGTTTTTATTAAAGAGGATAAGAATTTTTATTCAAAAATAGGTCAAACTGAAATAATAGTTATAAAAGGGAATACGATAAAAATTGATAATGAATCTAAATTAATTCAATATTTTAAAGAAGAAGAGACTAATGAAAATATAGTTTATGATTTGGTAAAATATTGTAACAATTTTGGAACTTTTGATTTAAAAAGTACTGATAATTATTGGATATGTACATTAAATTCTAGAGAAGTAACTTTTGTACCCTTTTCTAAAGTGGTGATTTATTTAGATAAAAAAAATTACTCGATTGTAAAACAAGAATTGTTTTTGATTTCTACGATAACAACAAAAGATGTCAATGGAAAAGATGTTTATAGTTATCCAAAACTTCAAATTACTTTTTCAGCTTTTGAATTGAAAAAACAAAATGAAGATTATTTTAAAATAAATTATTACATAGAATTAAAAAAAGGAAAATATTATCCATCAAAAAAATATAGCACTTATCAAATTGTTGAATAAAAAAAATAGTATTATGACAGTAAATCACTCCATTATAGCCATTCTAAAAAAAACAGCATGTGTTTTTTTGCTGTTTCTCAATCTTACCCTAGTTTTTGCTAAAGAAAAAAAATGGGGGAATGATACTCCTCTAACGGGTTCCGCTATACAAAATGGACAATTGGGCTTTATTGACCCCGAATTTAACCTAAGTACACAGTACGTTACTGTTTCAAGTAAATCTTTTATTGAATTAAAAATAAATGATTTCGTTGCGCCATTTCATTGGTTTACTTGTGAGGTAAAATTAAATATCACACCTATTCTTGAAAACGGAACAACTGGAGTACCCTATCAAGTTAAACTTTATGTTGAAAGTAATCACTATGGCGGTTTTGGAAATTTTATTGATTTACAAAAACATCTTATAAATGGTGGAGTTAGAGGGGCATTTATAAACGTAGAAAGTTTTACTGTCTTTAACAATGAAACAAATTCTGTTGAAAATACTATTCCTAACAATGTGGTTTTAACCTATACCTTTGAGGTTGAACGTTATTACGATATAACATCAGAAACTATAAATTCTATTCAAGTAGATGATTCAGGAGAGAATAGTATTCTTTTTAGTTGGAATGAAATAGTTAGAGCCGAGGGATATGAACTAGAATGGACTTGGGTTGACGATTATAGCTCCACTGATTTAAATACGCCATTGTCTGCAGATGTTATAGCATTGTCAACTCGAGATTTTGAATTAAATAATACGAGGGTTCAAACTATTACTAACCGTTATTCTATACCACTTGTATATGATAGAGGATATATAGTCTATAGAATTCGTCCTATAGGTAGGTTCTTGAGTAACACTCAGAGTAAATATGAAGGCATCTGGAGTACCGGTGATGCCCTGCGCAATTTTGTAAGTGAATGGTTTCCTTTTGTCCATCGTATTCCAGTAGAACATTCCAAAATAAATTGGCAGTTTCAGGCATCGTATGCAGAGCAAGGAAAAAAGAAAGAAGTGGTATCTTATTTTGATGGAAGTTTACGTAACAGACAAACGGTTACCAATGTTAATACAACTGGTAAGACGGTTGTTGGGGAAGTAATATATGATGAAGAAGGAAGACCTGCCATTGAAGTTTTACCTGTACCTATAAACCAAAGAGCATTAAAATATTACCCATCTTTCAATAATAACATAGCCGATAAAATATATTCGTATCAAGACTTTACGTCATCAACATCTCTAAACTGCAATCTGAATGCCGTTGGAATGAGCCCTGCAACAGGTGCCAGTAAATACTATTCTGTTAATAATCAATTGGAAAATACTTATCAAGATTTTGTACCCACGGCAAACAATTATCCTTTTTCACAAACCGAATATTCATTAGATAATACGGGAAGAATAAAGAAAAAAGGAGGTGTAGGTATTGACCATCAATTGGGTTCAAATCATGAAATGGAGTATTTTTATTCAGTACCCTCTCAGGAAGAGTTGAATCGGCTTTTTGGGTATAGTGTTGGCAATGTGGCTCATTACAAAAAAAACATAGTAGTCGATCCAAATCTTCAAGTTAGCACTTCTTATTTAGACCCACAAGGACGAACTATTGCAACAGCTTTGACTGGAAAATCACCTGAGAACATGGAAAATTTGCTTGAAGAGCAAACCGCAACATTACCATCGGTAACAACTGACCTTTTAAATAAACTAGATTCTCAAGCGACTAATACAGATGCCGATAATACTATAAAATATTTATCTAGTAACTTTTGGGGTACAAACCCTGACGGACTTCGTTATGACAGTCAACAAGTATTTATACAAGCGCCTGCTGATTATAAATTTACCTATCGACTAAAGGAAAACAAATTTAATTTTAATTGTAATGAAGCCACCTTTACCTATCCTTTTATCTATAAATTAAATTTTGAAGTCAATACAGAATGTGGTGTAAACAAAGTAAATTATAATGATATAACTCTAGGTGAACATAATAGTTTTATTCAAGATAATCCATCTACACCAGAAGTTGAAAATGGTATTAAATTAGGAAAATATAATACAACTATAGTTGAAGATAATCCCGACACAAATGATGTTGATGAGTCGGATATTGTGCTTAACTCAGATTTTAATACTGCTAAGTTTAATGATATTCAAAATCCTGCCATAACCTTTACCGTTCCAAATGATAAAGTGGCAAATTATGGAATTTCTAAACGGCTAACAGTAGATCAAGAAGCGTTAGAAATTTTTGCTAATGATTACCTTAAAAAAGGGTTGATAAGCGGTTGTATTTTAGAACCACAACCGATAGATGTTGATTTGAGTCCTTGTTTTTATACTTGTGAACAGTGTGTAGCATATTATAATGGTGATGTATTTCCTTATAATCCTGGAAATAACCAACCAATTATTGAAATCCCTGGTTTAAGTTATACCAACAGTCAAGGGCAAGTATTTACAGGTCAAGCTGCTTATACACAAAACGCTTTGGATAATAATGTTGAATTGTTAGAATTAACGCCTGGGACACAAGATTATATCGATTTAAAAACGTTGCTAGAAGTCCGATACAATAGAGAGTGGGAACTAATAAAAGAAGAGTGTGTAAATCAGTGCCAAGAATCGGGGTATTCTACTTCTGGTCAAGTTAATTCTATGAGCTGTTCCAACAGTTTAGATATGGTCATGTCAGACATGTTGCCAAACGGGCAATATGGTATTTACCCATCTGATATTGATGATGAAGGTGAAGTAACTGATACTGCTTCCCCCGATGAATTTAATGTTAATGAAGTAATTGCTAATAATTACATAACGGTATATAATATTAATAACCAAATATATTCTCTTGTTAATGGCATTGACCCTACTAAAACCAATTGGAGACATCCTCACTATTTCGATGTTCATAATTTATTAACTCCTAATCTTCCGGCTAATGATAATGCATTCAAACATTATTATAATGAAGCCGGTCAAATAGATTATGTACCTGTAGTTTGGAATTCCCAAACCAATTCCTTTGAACCGCCTTTAATTGATGATGTTTTAAATCAAAACCCTAATTCTACTAATCCTGAACTACCTAATATTGCACCAGGTATTGGTGTCATAGAGGTAGATGCCAGCAATAATTTATATAAAGCTGAACCACAATTACTAAAAAATGTATCCGATTTTATCAATCTAATTTCCAATAAAAACTCTTGGCTATTATCGCTGGTAAAATACCACCCCGAGTTTAACTATTTAGACTACCAATACAGAACTTGTGATATAACAGAACAATATACGTTTATTGATGGTCAACCTGCAATAACTCTAAATTCAGATGGTTTAGATGCTTTACTTGGCAGTGTTAACACTTTTGAGGATGCTAAAAACGCTGGTTTTTTAGAAGATAATACCACTTTATATGATGCAGATCCGTTTTTTCAACAAGTTCATCCTTTTGATGGTATTCGACTCCAAGTAGTCAATAATAGTAGTGGTTCGGAAACAACCCCTCTTCCAAGTAATGTTACCGATGATCAAATGCTTCTAGTAAAAAAAGCAATTATGTTGCAAGCATTAACAAAATCAGATAACGGTGAAACTGCTATTTCTGCCTTTTTTGTAGGAAATACACCTTACTATATTCAAGGTTTTGAAAAAAGTAATTTAACATTGGCACAATACGTATATATGACTGTTTTTTGTAATGCACCAGGAGTAGCTTGTACTATTAATGGTACGCCATTGCAAAACGTTCCTTTTAGTAATATAATAACTTTTATAAATAGTTCACAATCTATTTCTGTAAATGATAAAAATAGATTTTGGCAAATGTATGCAACCTATTATATAGGTTTAAAGCAAAGAATTCAATCGGCATTTATCAATTTATATGCTGCCCGTTTGGGTTCCTATAATGATTGTATAGGTAGAAATAATGTACAATCATTGGATAAAATTTGGAATGTAATTAAAGAATATGATAGAGCAAAAGATAAAGTACAAAGCTGGGTTAATTTACCAGCTATTCCTGGTCCTGACACGTTGTTTCAAGCTAATGGTCAATATTTAACAGACAAACAAAAAAGATTTATCCCTTCCGACAGTATGCACAATTCTGGTCATTCAGCACAACAAGTTAGTGACGAACTGGGTGCTACCGTAAATTATGAGCTATATACAACAACTGGTGAGTGTCCAAATGTTAGAGATTTAAAAATATTTGTAAACGGCATTTTTCAAAATCTTATAGATCCTGCAAACTCTTCTCTTGCATCAATACCTAATCCAAATATAAATTTTATTTCTCAAAGTTTGATACAAGCATTGGGCGGTATTTATACAGATGCAATTAACCCTTCTAATGCTATAATAAATACAATAAATTTTGCCCCTAACGCTAACACAATTGCTATAACAATGCATCAACAAGGGGGACAAACTACAACTCCCATAACATTAGAAATACAACCAAATCTTTATGTTAATGATTGGGGTAATTATGGCAATAACGGCTGGGTAATCTCACAAATATCACAATTGAATTTTACCGATTATGACCCTATTACTCAAAATTATAATTTTACAGTTATCGCAAGAATAGTTGGTTCCCATCCAATTGTTGAAGCACCCTATTCGTATAGAGAAATAACTTTGCACGGCACAACTAAAGTTTCTCTTACTTGTACTTCAAACCCTGCTGCTGTTGGAAATAATCCAAACAACGGGACACCTACTCTTTTAGATAGTAGCGCAGCTCTTAATTGTGATAAAAAAGAGCGATTTTCTGTTGGTTTAAAAGATTTAATTAATTATATAAGATCAATTAATGGAATAAATAGTAGCCAATTTACTATTGATTTAGCAAGTATACCTACTTTTTTAACACAGTATATGGGTATACAACCTAGCGATGAAGTGGTATGGAAATACGTTGCTCCTAACTATTTTTTATTCATAAACAACCAACGAAGGATTAAACTAAATGCAAGTTATAGTAATAATTTACTCGATTTATCAGCTTCTACTATTGATAGTTTTCAAATAAATAATTTAGTTACTGCTACAGGTAATTATAATATTACTATAAATTTAGAAAATGGTCAAAGTTATTCAGGTACGTTATCTGGAAGAGTTGGAATGGAGTTAAATAGTTTAAATGGGATAAGTGTTAAAGGAATATCTTTTAATTTTACTTGTTGTTCCACATGTGGAGAGTGGGATTTAGATGGTGATGGTGTACCCGATGATGGGGTGTTTAATGCTAGTGGATGTGATACCTGCGATAATAGAGTAGATAGTAACAATGATGGTACTTCTGACTGTATTCCACCACACGATCCTGATGATGATGGAGTTACTACATTTGACAATTGCCCACATACAAATAACCCAAATCAATTAGATACCGATGGTGATGGCTTAGGTGATGCTTGTGATCCTTGTCCAACAATTGCTGTAGGACTCTCTCTAGATACTGACGGAGACAGAATATTTGATTGTGAAGATAATTGTAAAAATACTATAAACCCTCAACAAGAAGATATTGATCAAGATGGCATAGGCGATGCTTGTGATGAGCATTGTTTTGAAAATTCACCTCTCAAAACTGAATTTGAAATCCAATTAAGTAATGCTTTTAACCAAATTTTAAATGATAACTCTGATTTAGATAATAATAATTTTTCACCAACTTTAGACGACGACCTTAGTGAGGTTAATAGTTTGATAACAACGTTTAATCTTGCAAACGTTTTCTACAATGCTTCTACTTCTCAATATCCTTCTTATAATTATTTTGATTTTGTTAATTACCAATACAGAAAAATGTATTCGATTGATACTACTACTTTAGAATTAGTTTTCTTAGCGCCAACAAATCAAGCGTATCAAGGATATCAAATTAAGATTCAAATACCTAGTACTAGTTTAATAGGAAGTATTACTCAAATAATCATTAATGGTAATACAAATAATACCAGTCCCCAACAAACCGCTTCCATTACTATTAATGGAACTTACCAAAATTCGCAACCTTTTCAAGCAGAAGGAACAATTGCATTGCGAGTTAAAATACCAAACAATTCTAGAAATATAAATTTTTGTCGCTTTTTTGAAGAAGTTAACTCACTACATGAAAATCCAAATGCTGTTCCTACAGTAGCTTCAAGAATACCAACAAACACTGCAGTAAGTCAAAGTATTCAGTACACCTGTAATTGTGTGCCACAAGTGCCTATTGCGGTTTCTTGCACAGATATGCATGAAGCGTACACAGCTTTAAACTCACAAAGCAATCCTATTTATTTGCCAGGTTTAACACAATACACACCACAAAATTTTTGTGATAATAATCTTCAATATATTACTCAGGGCTATATCCATTATTTACAAACTTTAAATATAACTAGCACTTCACATCCTTATTTTATTACTTTAAGTCAGTTTGGAGCTACTCCTTTAAACTATGGCTATGATAGTTACAATACTGTGATTAACCAATTTTCTACTTATATTACGGGTTTAAACAATACTACTTTAGAACCCCATACCTATCAAAATGGCTTGGGTGATACTGTAGAGGTAGAAAACTGGGCACAATTTGCCACTTGGTATTTAAAAGGTCATCCCGAAATTTGTCCACCTGCCACCATGGTACCCCACGACACAGAATTTGTTATTATTGAAAATAAATGTAAAACTTTTTATCTAAGCGTAGCAGAAACCTATAATGCAGATGCCTATGAAAACTATATTAATTCTAAAAAAATTGCTTTCAAAAAGGCCTATTTAGAAAAAGCACTTGATGATGCGGTGGAAAATTTCAAAATGACCTATGATGACAAAGAATACCAATACACGTTATACTATTATGACCAAGCTGGTAATTTAATTCAAACCGTTGCTCCTGAAGGCGTAAACCGTTTAAATTTATCAACAGCACAAAACCAACAAATAAACCTAGCGAGGGTGAACAATAATCAAAACGCCACTTTACCATCTCACAGTTTCCAAACAAAATACCGATATAATTCATTAAATCAACTCGTTTGGCAATCAACTCCCGATGGCGGTGAAACTCGTTTTGCCTATGATGAATTAGGAAGAATTGTTGCCTCTCAAAACAGTAAACAAGGTAATTTGGCAACCTTGGCCAAAACTTCATTTGAGTTAAGCCCCTATATTGGAACAAAAGAAAATGTAATTTACAATGTTGGTAAAAATATACCCATTAAAGAAGCTTATGGAATATCAAAGGAAACCATTGCCGACTATGGAACCATTTCTTATAGTGTTCCCTCAAGTGTAAACTCGTTGGAATACAATTCGCTTTGTAATGTAATCTTAGGTTTAACATATAAAAAAGAAAATCTAGGTCAAATTTATTATGGATTTATTCATGATTGTCAAGGGAATGTCTTCATTAAAACCCTTGAAACTATTTCTGAAATAATTCCTGTTGCTGAGGGCAATGTTTTATATATAACCAGAGAAGATGGATACATTCGTTTTTTCAAAGACGAACAATTACTAAAAGAAGTTGTTGAAGAATCTTATGGTAAATTAATGTATGTCAACTTTTATTTACCTCAAGCTAAAACTTCTATAAGTAATATAAATATTGGTTATACTAAACCCGGAAGAGATTTTAGCTACACTTGTTATGATCCTTTAGGTAGAATAAACGAAGCAGGACAATTTACAGCAAGACAAACTTTAAGAATAAATGATGATGGTAAATTAGTGTATAACAACAATCAATCATGGGTTCCTGTTAGTGCTATTATTAATTATCCACATAACGTTTCAAATAATCAAATCGAAGTTACTAAAACAGTGTATGACAGCTATGGACCATTTTCGGAAAGTGTTCATCAACTTTCAACATCCTCTTCAAACAGCACCAGAAATAGAGTTACTGCTATTTTGACCTATGATATTTGTGATTTAAACTGGCCTCTCGAAAATTATGACACAGCTATTTTCTATAGTTATGATATTCATGGAAATGTCAATGAAATGACACAGCGAATTAGCCCATCTATTTTATATGCACCTCAATACCCCGAGGGTATCATTAAAAAAGTAAATTATGAATATGATTTAATTAGCGGTAATGTCAATAAAGTGTATTATCAAAAAGGAAATTTGTTTAAGGATCAGTTTATTCATAAATATAACTATGATGCCGATAACAGGATAACATCGGTAGAAACTTCTAGAGATGGCGAAATTTGGGAAAAAGACGCCTCTTATGAATACTATGAACACGGACCGCTTGCCAGAGTAATTACTGGCGATAAAAAAGTGCAAGGCACCGATTATGCCTACACACTTCAAGGGTGGCTAAAAACGGTTAATTCAGAAAACCTAAGCACAAACACCAAAGACATGGGAAGCGATGGAAACTATGTGTCAAAAGATGCCTTTGGATATTCACTTTCCTATTTTAATAACGATTATTCGGCAAGACAACCAGGTACAAACAATGCTCATGCTGTGTCAAGCAACAGTGATGTTAACCAAGGTACTAATCTTTATAATGGTAATATAAAAAGAATGATTACCTCTTTAAGAGGATTAGATGAGCAAATAATGCCTACACAAATTAATTTGTACAGTTACGACCAATTGAACCGAATTTTTGCAATGAATTCTTTCAAAGGAATCGAAACCTCTGGTGAATTAAATTTATACAATAGTTATAAAAGTAATTATACTTATGATAAAAATGGTAACCTAAAAACATTACACAGAGATGCACCAAGACTAGAAAACAATGATGACCCAAATAGTGAACAAATTGTAAGCATGGATCGCTTTGAATATAAATATAAACCATTAACCAATAAATTAAGATACATTAAAGACGAAACAGATTTAACTAATTTATTTGAAGAAGACATTGATGATCAAAGACCAAATAATGAACCTGAAAGCAATTATAATGCTGATAATTATAAATATGATGCCATTGGTCAGCTTATTTCAGATAAAGCAGAAAACATAGAAAAAATAAGCTGGAGAGTTGATGGTAAAGTAAAAAGTATTCAAAAATATTCAGGAGAATATTTTATTAATTTCTTTTACGATGGCTTAGGAAACAGAGTGGCAAAACAAGTTTCAATGGGAAGGGCAGGAACATCATCTACACACTATACCCGCGATGCTCAAGGCAACACCATGGCGGTATATGACCTTAGATTAAACCCTGAACGTAGAGTAGAATACAACCTAAAAGAACACCACATCTATGGAAGTTCACGGCTTGGACTACAAGAATATGAAATATATAAAAATCCCTCAAACTTTCACCGACTAGTTGGCGACAAACGGTATGAATTATCCAACCACTTAGGCAATGTTCTAAACGTAATTAGCGATAGAAAAATTGTAAATAGAAAAACAAAAACAATCTTAGTAGATACTTTTGAAGATGAGTTAGGTTGGATAGCATTTAATGAATCAGATGTATTTATTAATAAGCAGCGAGAATTACAAATCACTATAGTTCCAAGTGAAAACAATTTGATGTCTGGCGCTTTAAAGAAACTAAAGTTTCAAGAAAATGAAACAGTGATGTTTAATCTTGAGGTAAAACGAGAAAATGATTTATCCGCAATTACGCCTATAAATTTTGAAATTAGAGATATATACGACAAAAACGTGCTTTGGAGCTCTTTAGTTCCTGCAAGTGGTATAGTAAGTGGTTCATTTACCCCTACAATATCAAATGAGTATTATGTATCCATAACAGCATTACCAGCGGCAGAAAATGAAATAACATTTACTGTTGATAATTTTTATGCTTATGTTTTACCACCATCACCCACAGATTATGTATCTTTGTTTCAACCTGACGTTCTTGCCTATAATGATTATTACCCTTTTGGTAGTTTGGTGCCAAACCGCCATGGCTCAACGGCTGACTACCGTTACGGGTTTAATGGGAAAGAAAAGGATGATGAAGTAATGGGAGAAGGAAACTTCCAAGATTACGGAATGAGGATGTACAATCCAAGAATTGGAAGGTTCTTCAATGTGGATCCTCTAACAGCGATGTATCCATATTTAACACCTTATCAGTTTGCTAGTAATAGACCTATTGATGGTAATGATTTAGATGGCAAAGAATGGGCTGGTAAAACAACAGAAATAACAAAGCCTGATGGGACAATATTGGTTACTACTGAGTTAGTTGTAAAAGTAAAAGTAGAAAATAGATCTTCAATTGTTACAGATCCAGCAATTGTGAGAGCAAAAGCAGAAGTAATAAAAACCAAAATAGAAAAAGAAGGCACTACTACATTAACATATACTAAAGAAGGTAAGAGTTATACTGAAAACGTAAACACTATTGTAGTCTTAGATTATAATCCTCGAACTGAAAATGACGGCAATATAGGATATTTAATATTTGACGATAGAATTACAAAAAAGACAGTTACTACAAAAACAATAGGGAACTCGACTACAACCACAACTACAACCAATTTAATAGCTGGGGATAATAAAGGAATTGTAAATCGTTTTAAAACTTCAATAGGAATAACTGTAGATGGAGTTATTGTTCCTGATACTGATATTGCAGATACTGGAACACATGAAATATTTGGTCATTCAGCAGGGCTTAATCATCCATGGGAATTATCAGGTACTGAAAAATTAAATAATCCAACTTTAGATCAGACAGATTCCACAAATAGAGTTGAGAAGACTATTATTGATAATTTTATGAATACATCAGATATTTTACCAATCGAAAGCAAATTAGCACCGAGTAATGTTAATCAGATTTTACCAGGTCAAGTAAAAACTATTAAAGAGAATGTGTTGAAAAAGTCTTTATATGAAGTAGATGAGTTAAAACCTAAAACAAAATAAAATTATGTCGATTTTAAAAAAGGCAATAATATTATTTAACGTATTTTTTATACTCATTGTAGGTTGTAATCCATTGAAAAAAAATGAATTTGACTTTTTCAAAGAAAATTCTTTGGTAATTTCTAATGGTCAAGGAAACTCTTTTTCTTTTAATTCAGAAAATAAAAATTTAATTTGTCTTGCCTTTTTAAATAATTTTCAAGATTCTATAGTTGTCTTCTGTGATAAGAAAAGGGTTTTGAATTTTATAAGGAATGATACTATTAATTATATGAATATGAAACATGAAGAAATATTCAAAACTGTAGATGTTTCTAGAAAAAGAAGTCAAAGTAAAATTGAAATTTATTTGTTAAAAGAAAAATCAAAAGTAAGTTTTGACCTTGTAAAAGGAGAATCTCTGTACTTGATAAGTAGATATAATCAAAAATGGTATTTAACATTATGGGCTCAAAAAAATAACCCAGATTATCAAAGAGTTCTAAATAAAAACTAACGTGCTGCTCAAAGTGTCCCCCAGCTGCTCAAAGAGTTCTAAATAAAAACTAACGTGCTGACAAAGTGTCCTCACTTTGAGCTGTAATAAAACAAAAAAGCAATTCATTTTGAGTTGCTTTTTTTAATACATTTACATCACGTTCTTATACAAAATGTCGCTATCCTTTTGGTAGTTTGGTGCCTAACCGTCATGGCTCAACTGCTGACTACCGTTACGGGTTCCAAGGGCAAGAAAAAGATGATGAGATAAAAGGGGAAGGGAATTCTTTGAATTATACTTTTAGAATGCACGATCCGAGGGTGGGACGGTTTTTAAGTTTAGATCCTTTGAGTGCTCAATATCCTCACAACTCTCCATTTGCATTTAGTGAAAATAGGGTAATTGATGGTACAGAATTAGAAGGTCTGGAATTTTTAGATAGCAAAGTAGCACGAATTAAAATGACATATGGCGCTGCAATGATTAATTTAGATAATGTAAATGCACCAACATTTAATATGCTTCACACTGTTGTGAATGATGAAAAAGGAAATTACCAATATAGATATGTAAATCAAGATTTAGTTTATCTAGGTAGATATATTTATCAAGGAACTACAGTTAAAGAAGAAACAGGAGTAAAACTTTATACTAAAAATTACGAGCCAATACTTGTAAATCAAGATGATTTTATGGGTGAAAGTAAAACACTAAAACACCCTGATAAGTTTAATTCTGGAAGACAAGTTTCATTGTCATCAGCTCCTTTACAGTCAAAAAAAGGAAATGCGGCTATTGCTATAGTTGAAACAGTAAATTTTACGATTGATAAATTGAAAAATTATATGGTAAATCAAGATATAGATTTATTAAAATCACATAACATAACATTAAGAGATAAAGTGCTACCTGCAATAAAAAAAGCATTGTCTTCTGAGCAAAAAACTTATATTCCGGAAGGAATGAGAGATGTACAAAGCCTTTCGCTTATTGCTAATGTGGTTTTATTTGGTGGAGACGGCAGCAAAAAATACACTAAAGAGATTGTAGATGCAGGTATGAAAATTTATTACGAATTAACCACTGAAGGACGTAAAGAAAAAGCTTCTCTTGATAAAGCTTCTGAAAATGCAACTAAAAGTGAAGTAATGGAAGGAGTTAAAGTTAAAGATAACGCAGATGTTAAAATTGAAGAACCTAGAAGTTAATATATCAGTATACACGTGCTTTTTATTTATACTTTTTTTAAATTCTTGTAAATCAAAACAAGATTTAATAAAAGATAAATTAATTGGTTCTTGGGATATCTATGAAATGAGTTACAAGGATAAAGATTATTTAGAAACTCTTTTAATAAATGCTTTTACAATTGAAAAAGATAGTGCAGTAACAATTCCTGACACTATTCATTCCGAAATTGAAGACAGTGAAATAATCTCAAAATGGTCAATAAAACAAGTAGAGAAAAATAGATCAATACTATTTATAGACTGTAAAAAAAACCCTGCTTTTACTGGTAATTATAAAATTAGGTTTTTTAAAAACTATGAAAGAAAATTATTAGGTATTGAATTAAAATCAGAAACAACGTATATTTCAGCTTATAAAGTATTACAAAATTTTGACATTGACGGCAAGAATTGGGATGTGCCATAACAAATTATATTACCCCCCGCTGCCGCCCGTATCCTTTCGGGTGGTAAATGATAAATAAAAAGAAAAGCAACTTGTAAGCGAGTTGCTTTTTTTGTTTAAGAAAGTTGCTGTTGCAAGTTAGATTTTAGAATAAAAGCATCCAGCTGCGCAAAGAGTTCTAGATAAAAACTAACGTGCTGCGCAAAGTGTCCTCACTTTGAGCAATGCTAACAAGTCCAACCAAAGTCACCTCAATATTAAATTTTGAGCTATTTTTTTTATTAATAACTCTCCATCTTGCTATGTACTTTATCTATTTCTCTATCGATATAAACTTGGGCATAATGAACATATCTGTTAAACGAACTACTGGCTGCACTATGACCGCTTATTTTCCTAACCAGGTGTTCGGGCATACCAAGAATTAGTAATGTTGTTATTGCCGTTCTTCGCATCATGTGGGAACTCATTTTGTCGCAAAAACGGTCTTTTTCCCGATTGCTTTTAATCTCCTTTGTTACTCCTTGCTTTTCACGTGTTATGGCTACAGGAAGGTTGAATTCGGCCAACTCGCCTATACTCTTAAGACTTTTGTTAAAATTAAAAAGGGTTATAGGTGCAAACAATGGTACATTGCTGTTCTTGCATTTGTATTTCTCTAAGATAGCTACAGCATAATTTGGTAGCTTTATAGAAGTATAGGTTTTGGTCTTTTTTGATTTCAGTTTCAGGTAGCAATCATTTCCTGAATATTCAAAATTTTTGTTGGTTAATAAAAAAATATCAGAATATCGAAGTCCCGTTGTACAGCCAAATACAAATATATCCTTAATCCGTTTCAGGCATGGAGTTAGTTTTGTTTCAAATTCAGGGTCATGAATCAGGAATTTTAATTGTTCTGGCGATAAAACTAAAATATCAATTTCTTCTTTGCGAACATAAAATTGTTTGTAGAAATCACCTGTGTAAATATCTTTCTCTAGTTTAAGATAATTAAAGAACACTCTTATTATCTTTATCGTGGAGCCAACATAATTGTCATAACAGCCCTTTTTATAGAGAAATTCAGTAAAGTTTTTATAAAACTTTTTCCAATAATTTTTTTCTGAAAGTAATTCTTTTTTAGTTAGCTTCAGTATGTCACAAACGCGTAATTCTGTTTGTGTTGTCTCTGAAAAAAGTATCAGATTTTTTAAAACATAATTATAATTATCTATAGAGCTCTTAGTAATTCGCTCCCCATTCTTCTTTAAGCGTTTTCCAGATTGTGATTCTTTAATGAACTGTTTGAACAAAGGTATTAATGGCTTAGGATTTTTCATGAATTACGTTTTCTCAAAAATACTAGAATAATGTTAAAAACAAAATGCTTCTATTAGCTTGGTAGTATTTTGTGTGAAAAATAAAAGCAACTCTTAAAAGCACCGAGTTACTTACTAAATATAAAGATATAGAAAACCTGCCTGATAAAGAACAAAGCGTTATCCTTGAAGTGATGAGTGCTTATAGTAGAGATTATAAAGCCAAGCAGGCTTACTCTTAACCTTTACAGCAACACCATTAAACAAAAAGCAACTATTTTAAAAGTTGCTTTTGATTTATTTATCTCTTAACTCGCGAAGGGATTCGCGCGTCAGCGGTGAGTTGCTTTTTGCTTTTATTTATCATTGATCACCATAAAGGATTGACTTCGTCGAATCTTCGATTTCGGGCGGCAGCGGGGGTGCTGGAGCAGGGTTTTATTCTGATTGATTTTTTAGGTCAATAAACTCAATAGATTTAAAAAATTTATGAAACCTATAATTTATTTAGGACAGTATTGGTTTTTTATATAAATTTGGAAAAATAAAAATCATGAAAGTCAATCTATTAGGCGTTTTCCTTTTTTTTTCAATTGTATCATTTTCACAAAAGAACATTGATGTAAATCCAAGTTGTGCTTTTGATATTATTAATGCAAAACTTTTTGAGCAACCTGATTTCAGTAATAGAATGGCAGAGTTTGAGAGAAACTTTGCTTCAGTTGATTCAGTTACTATAAATAATAGGAGCACTCTTGTTGGAGCAACCTATATAATTCCTGTTGTTGTACATATAATGCACAATGGTGAAGACATAGGAGTAGGAAGTAATATATCTGAGCAGGATATAAAAATGCAAATAAAAGCCATTAATGATTCATTTAGAAAAACTGCAGGTTCAATAAGTGATGGAAATGGTGTAGACACTGGTATTGAATTAGCTTTAGCAGTAAGGAGTCCAAGTGGTCAATGTACGAATGGTATAAATAGGGTTAATATGTCAGCGTACTCCGATTACATTGATTATGGTGTTAATCCAGAATCACCACAAGGAATTGGAATGTATCATGAGGATTTAAAGGCAATTTCAAATTGGAATTCTAGCCAATATTACAATATATGGGTAGTATCAAAAATAGCTTACGCCAGTGTTCTTGGTTTTGCTAATTTAGCTGCTTTACATGGTCAACCCAGAGATGGTGCAGTAATAGTATTTTCAGAATTCAAAAACTCATCTTCTCGTACAAGCATTCATGAAATTGGACATGCTTTCAATCTGTATCACACTTTTGAAGGAGATAATAATGGGCTTTCATGTCCAACCAATGCAAATGGATGCGGGTTAAATTCTGGAGACTGTTGTGCTGATACTCCACCTCACATAAGAAGTAACACGGCGGTTAATCCATGTAATTCAACGGGTTTGAATAGTTGTAATGGTTCATCTAGTAATAATAATTTTGTTCGCAATTATCTTGAATATTCAGGAAACGCATGTAAAAATATGTTTACTAATAATCAGAAGACTAGAATGCAATTAGCAATAACTTCTTTAAGATCATCGCTTTTAGCTATAAATGGAAATAATAAATTAATTCCAGTATCTTCTCCAACTGCAAATTTTATAGCAAATTCAAATCTTTTATGCTCGGGCAGTGTTAGTTTTTTTGATAATTCAAATTGTATACCTAATACACTTTTGAATGAAAATAATTGGAATAATGTTACTTACAGTTGGTCATTATCAAATGGTTCTAATACCTATAATTCAAATGTGCAAAACCCGACATTTATTAATGTTCAACCCGGTGTTTATAGTATTTCTCATACGGTAACAAATGCGTTTGGAAGTAATACTATATCAGCATCTAACATTATTTATGTCTCAAATTCAATAAGTTCGTGTACCCCAACATCCACTAATGTTGGTAATTTTGGATATACTGTAAGTAAAGTTAATTTTAATACCATTAATAAAGAAACGTCTAATCTTATTAATGATGGTTATCAGAATTTTATTTGTCAAAATAACACTATTGTATATGATGGTACTGTTTATCCTATTCAAGTTACAATCAATGCATTAAATAGTTCTCCTACTGCTTATAATGAATCATTAGCTGTATACATAGATTATAATAATAATGGTACTTTTCAAGCAAACGAACAAGTTTTAACAGGTATAACGTCACCAATGACTACGTCAATTAAAACGGCAAATATAACTATACCTACCACAGCAGTAAAAAACACTATGTTGCGAATGAGGGTAATTGGTGAAGCAATTACAATTACCTCTGGTGAAATATCATGTACATCACCTTTTTTTATTTCGGATGTTGAAGATTATGGCGTGTATATATTGGCAAACAATTTATCTAATATCGATACTAATGAATTAAAATTTGATTATTACCCTAATCCAGTGAAACAATTTTTGAATGTTAGATTTCAGAATGAAAATGAATGTAATTCCTATATCATCTATAATTCATTGGGACAGCAAGTACAGATGGAGAAAATTACAACAAATACAATTGTAATTAATTGTAATACTTTATCATCAGGTTTTTATTTTGTCAGTTTTAAAAACAATAATAAGGAATTGAAAACTATCAAGATAATAAAAATTTAAATCCTAATTTTTTGTGAGATTGTATAAATGATGTATAATTGTATTTGTCGTTCTGAAAATAATTTTGAATTAAAGTTATACCTCCATAAATTAGTAAAATGAATGTTTCAACGAAATAGAAAAATAACTTTTTCGGAGTAATTGTTTTTTGGCATATTTGCATACTACGATAACCAACACAACCAAAACCCCTCTAATCGGGGGGATTTTAAACAAACAAAAGCAACTCTTTACGAGTTGCTTTTTGCTTTTATTTATCATTGACCACCCGAAAGGATTGACTTCGTCGAATCTACGATTTCGGGCGGGAGCGGGGGGAAGGCTGGCTCTGTTGTTTACTTATTATCTTTATGAATATCAAGTTTTTTATCTCTTTTTGGGAAAGTTATGTTTTTAATTAAAATATCATTAATATTTACGTAGGTTTCAATAGTTCTAATAATTTTTTTGTTTCCTTTATTTGATTTAATTAAGGTATCTAAAACAATTGTTTCTTCTATTAGCCCCATTTTTGGGATTGTATTTTTATAATTTTCAATCATACCTTTTTCATCAAAACTAAATCCTTCTAAAGTCAATTTTTTTATGTTACTGAAATCCTTTTTTATTCTATCATTTCCTCTAAAAAAAACAAATCTATTCTCTCCCATTTTATATTTAAAATTATAAGGAGAATGATAGTATAAGTTATTGTTTTTTATTTCTACAAAAACACTTTTGCTGTAATCAATTTCTCCATTGGGATAGAAATACATTATTTCATCATTCAAAATAAATGGTTTATTTTTCATTTTCGAATAAGACTTATATATGTATTTAATATTATGTAGACTATCTCTTCCAATATACACATTCTCTTTTTGAATGTCTTTATTTATTTTTTTTGGTAAAGTTTGTTTTTTATCACAGGAATTAATAATTACTGCAAATAAAAAAGAAGCAATTATATATACTATTCTCATCTTTTAACATTATTTCTTTTTTGGAAAAATTCAGCTTTCTTATCTCCAACTACTTTGTCAGCATCGTGTTTATAAACACTTGAATCTTTATCTTTTCCTCCGTAAAAAGGTGCATTATTGGGTACTTCATAGATTATATTCTTATTAACAACAGGAAAAGTAACTTTAACTTTTTCCTCAGGTATAAATTTTAATTCTATTTTACCTGCTTTAAGGTTTATTTCTCCTGCTATACCATTTTTATCAAAAATACTTTGTACAATGTCACTTGTATTGTTTAATGCGTCATTTACTGCATCTAAACCTTTGGGTAATTCCATATCTCTAATTATGGCTGTAACGGCTTCTAATGCTGATACATCAAAATCTTTAGCGCTTCTTGCTTTACCGTTAGATGCTTTATTTTGACCTGCAATGCCATCTTTACCCCATTCGGTAGTAAAAACATATCCGTCTTCTATTTTAATATCTGAATCGCCTCCAAGATTTATAGATGGAATTTCAGGTACAAAATCCCAATTCTTACTTCTAGTATATCTTTCAGCATATTGAGTCTCATTATTTTCAACTGATGAAGTTCCGTCTTTGTAGATATTTATTGTACTACTATGTATAATGTCGCTATATTTATAATCCCAATCTTTAGTGTAATAATCTCTAACATTAATTACCTTTCTGTCCATCTTATCAGCATCAATAACTTCAATAATCATTGTGGTTTTTCCTGTTTTGTGATTAACGACAGTTGTAACTTGCCATTCTGTTTTACCATCAGGATCAATATATAAATTTGGATTATCAAAAAAAGCTTTATAAGGAGACCAATTAGGCTGTAAAGAAAATTTAGGGTCTGGACTTAACCATCTTCCAATACGTGAATCATATATCCTCGCTCCAAAATCATAACTATTTCCTTCGCCCTTTACTTCGTCATCCTTCTCCTTACCATTAAACCCATAACGATATGAAGATGAGCTACCATGACGGTTTGGAACCAAACTACCAAAAGGATAGCGACATTTTGTATAAGAACGTGTTGTAAATGTATTAAAAAAAGCAACTCAAAATGAATTGCTTTTTGTTTTATTACAGCTCAAAGTGAGGACACTTTGCGCAGCACGTTAGTTTTTATCTAGAACTCTTTGTGGAGCTGGGTTTTGTTTTTTTATTTTTATCAAAAATCATTGGATTTGATTAAATCTTTGTATAGTTGATGATTTAGTACTGTCTGGAAGAATAGATACATCAGATGAAAAGCATTTATTCTCAATTTTAAATAGTTTATTGTCGAAACCATAAACAGTAATCAAGATAGTATCTTTTTTACTGGTATTTGATATTTTTAATTGTTTTATTATTGCTCCGATAATTGGTCCTTTAATATTTTTAGATTTCTTTATTCTTTTGATTACATTAAACGTTCCTACGTCGTTTATCTCTGAATTAATATATTTATAAGAAATAATCTTGTAATCATCCTTTTCATTTAATGGTAAGGTTTCTTTCAAGCTACCACTACACGAATAAAACAAAAACAATATGTTAGCGATCAATAATTGCATCTTCATAACTTTCTTGGGTTTTTTTACTAGCATCTTTAATTACAGTCGTCTTTTTAACATTATTTGTTGTTGGAATATTGGTAGGGACTGTCAGTTGTTTATAAGTTTCATTAGGAGTATGTGCAGAAAATGATCCTATTAATAATCCTTTCCAATCAAGTATTGTTTCTGCCCCAACTTCTATTACGCCAGAACTGTTTAAAGCATCACAAACAAATGAAGTACAATTATTTGAAACACCGTTATACATCTTATTATCAGTTATTAGACTATTAATTTTTTGTTGAAGGTTAAATGTTTGTTCAGGTGTAAAATCAATTTTTAAAATACCATCGGGTGAGTATCCTTCACCATTACCTGGTATTGAGTTTTCTGGAATTCCTTGAAGCATACTTGGTAACTGTGATATGTCATGGTTAGAAATATAATTCTCTAGAGATGTATGACTAGAGTTTTTACTTCCATTTGTCATAATTTGGAATGGAGCACTATTGTAAACAGGTTTTACATCTTTTGTTGCTGCTTTACCTCCTAAATTAGCAGATTCTGGCCATAAGTCATAGTATGAATAAGTTCCCATAGATTTATAACTTGCTTTTCCATTTGCATCAATAACCTTTTCAAAATTTTCTACAACAATTGCAGTATGTCCAATTTGTGAACTTCCATTACCATCAGTATCTTTGGATTGAGTTGCCCAAATAGCTATCCATGCTTCAAGACCATCTAAATCAATTGCCTGAATAGGAGTATTACTAGCAAACTGATATGGTGTCAACATTGGATATTGTTTAGTTATTGGGTCGGGTGCAAAAAAACGTCCAATCCTCGGATTGTACATCCTCATTCCATAATCTTGGAAGTTTCCTTCTCCCATTACTTCATCATCCTTTTCTTTCCCATTAAACCCGTAACGGTAGTCAGCCGTTGAGCCATGGCGGTTTGGCACCAAACTACCAAAAGGATAGCGACATTTTGTATAAGAACGTGTTGTAAATGTATTAAAAAAAGCAACTCAAAATGAATTGCTTTTGTTTTTATTTATCATTTACCACCCGAAGGGATTCGCGCGACAGCGGGGTCAGCACGTTAGTTTTTATCTAGAACTCTTTGAGCAGCTGGAATGTTTTTTTTCTTTTTTTTCTCTTACCACACGAAAGGATTGACTCCGTCGAATCTTCGATTTCGGTCGGCAGAAGGGGTTTGGGTGTTGAGATTGTTTTCATAATGTGAATATTTAGAACACGACAGATATATTAAAAAGTTCCTTTATAGAACAATAAATATTTCTAATATAAATCAAATTATGTATATTTGTTCTTTTTTAATACATTTGTAGTGTAATATTTGTCCAAATGAAGATAGGAGATAACTTAAGGAAACTGCGTGAAAATAATGGTTTAACCCAGCAACAAATGGCTGATTTAATCCATACACATCGGTCAGGATATTCCAAAATAGAGAATAATCAACAGGAAATTTCTATAGAAGCACTTGTACTGCTTTCAAAACAGTTTAATATGACCGTTGATGAAATTATTTCGTATGACAATAGCAGAATCCCTAACGAGGTTACCATAGAAGATAAAGCCACGCTTGAACAATTACAACTTATAAATGAGTTAGAACCCGAAGAAAAAACGATACTTTTAAAGCTTATTGAAACATTTGTTTCAAAAAAGCGTTTTAAAGATTATTTACAACAAAATATAGCAACCCTTTAAATTTTTACCAAAATGGCAGAAAGTATATTTACCATACACGCACAAACACCTGAACAGGAAAGTGCCTTAAAAGCATTTGTAAAAGCTATGAAAATGAGGTTTGAAGTTTCTAAAGAAAAACCATACAATACAGATTTTGTTGAAAAAATAGCTCAAGGAGATAAAGATTATGAGGCAGGAAAAGGCAGGAAAGTAAGTATGCAAGAATTGAATAATTTATGGAAGTAGTTTTTTTACCCCAAGCCGACAACGATTTAAGTTTTTGGGTTAAAACTGGTAACAAACCTATTTTAAAAAAGATTGCAAAACTTACTCAAGCTATTCTAGAAAATCCTTACACAGGTATTGGAAAACCCGAAGCATTAAAATTTAATCTTGCTGGCAAATGGTCTCGTAGAATTAACGAAGAACACCGTTACATTTATCAAATTGAAGACAATATCCTCAAAGTATATTCCCTAAAAGGACATTATAATTAACCAACAAAAGCAACTCTTTATAAGTTGCTTTTGTTTTTATTAATCATTTACCACGCGAAAGGATTGACTTCGTCGAATCTGCGATTTCGGGCGGGAGCGGGGGACTGAATGTAAAAAGGAAATTTTTAGAGCTTTCTTTTAATTGAATTTTACCTGAGAAATTTTATATTCCGTTTCAAACCTTCCAGTTGTGTTCGTTTCAAAGGTGAATTGGTGAATACTTTGGTAAAAGTTTCTTCGGTGATTTCTTCCCAGTCTTTTTTGGTGTATGAAAGCAATTCAGGATAGGGGTTGAACAAAGGTTCGTTATGCGGTTTCGAAAATTTATTCCAAGGACATACGTCTTGGCAGACATCGCAACCAAACATCCAATCGTCGAATTTTCCTTTCATCTCTTGGGGAATATTTTCTTGAAGTTCGATGGTAAAATAGGAAATGCATTTGCTGCCATCAACTTGATAGGGTGCCACAATAGCTTGCGTAGGACAAGCGTCAATACAGGCGGTGCAACTACCACAATGATCGGTTACTGGATGGTCATAGTCTAATTCTAAATCGATAATTAATTCCGCTATAAAATAAAAAGAACCTACTTGCTTTGTAATTAGATTGCTGTTTTTGCCAATCCATCCGAGACCGCTTTTGGCAGCCCATGATTTTTCCATCACGGGTGCAAAATCAACAAAAGCACGTCCTGAAACATCGCCTATTTCTCTTTTAATACTTTTGAGTAGTTTGATTACTTTTTTTCTGATAATGTTGTGATAGTCTTTGCCGTAAGCGTATTTTGAAATTTTATAGCTGTCTTGATTTTGAAATTCTGAGGGATAATAATTCAGCAACAACGAAATCACACTTTTGGCATCGTCAACCAACAAAGTCGGATTTAACCGTTTGTCAAAATGGTTTTCCATGTATTTCATTTCGCCGTGCTGATTTTTTTTAAGCCACTGTTCCAATCTCGGTGCTTCTTCTTCAAGAAAACCAGCTTTTGAAATGCCGCAGGACAAGAAACCGAGGCGTATTGCTTCGGATTTGATGAAAGCAGTTCGATGTTGGATGCTGGATGTTGGATGTCGGATTATAAAGTTGTTCTTCATTTTAGCTTCGCTTTAAAAGCTAAAGTCATATTCATTAATTCATAACAACTATCATAAAAAATGGTGAATTTTTCAGTTGTTAGATAACTTCTATTCTTTGCTTTATACAAACAGGTAACTACTTCAGCAATGGAGCGAATGGCATAATTCAAAAATCTTTTGTATTCACCATTTGATTGTTCGATAGAACCTTCAGCTATATTCAAAGCTATTGAGTCAGCTGCTCTTGTTATTTGTGATGTAAGATTATAAAGTTCTTTCTTGGGGAATGTTTCTGCTAATAGGTGTATCTCTTCTCCAAAACCCATTGCTTTTTGCCAAATGATTAATTTCTCAAATTTAAAACTCATAATTTTATTATTAATGAAAAACATCTAACACCTAACATCTGGCATCCCACCTAAAACAGCTCCCCTTGATTCAACCCTTTCACTCTGCCCAAATGCTTATATGCTTTCTCTGTAACTTCTCTTCCTCTTGGTGTTCTGATAATAAATCCTTCTTGGATTAAAAAGGGTTCGTACACTTCTTCGATAGTTTCGCCACTTTCGGAGACAGCAGTTGCCAATGTGGATAATCCCACAGGACCTCCTTTGAATTTATCAATAATAGTCACGAGGATTTTATTGTCCATTTCATCTAAACCATGAGCATCAACGTGCAATGCCTTGAGTGAATATCTGGCAATTTCAATATCAATAGTTCCATTGCCTTTGATTTGCGCAAAATCGCGAACACGACGTAAAAGTGCGTTAGCTATTCTTGGTGTACCTCGACTTCTTCCGGCAATTTCTATAGCGGCTTCCATAGTGATAGGCATTTTTAAAATCATAGAACTTCGTTGTACAATGGTTGTTAAAAGTTCGGTGTTATAATATTGTAGTCTGCTTTGTATTCCGAAACGAGCACGCATGGGAGCGGTCAATAACCCTGAGCGAGTAGTTGCGCCTACCAAAGTAAAAGGATTTAAATTGATTTGAACCGTTCTGGCATTGGGACCTGATTCAATCATAATATCTATTTTGAAATCCTCCATTGCCGAATACAAATATTCTTCGACCACTGGACTCAAGCGATGAATTTCATCAATGAATAAAACATCTCTTTCTTCTAAGTTTGTTAGCAAACCTGCTAAATCTCCGGGTTTGTCAAGTACTGGACCAGAAGTGATTTTAATTCCAACTCTAAGTTCGTTTGCTAAAATATTAGCCAAAGTAGTTTTTCCTAAACCTGGAGGTCCGTGAAAAAGGGTATGATCAAGCGCTTCCTCTCTTTGATTGGCTGCTTCAACGAACACTTTCAAATTATCAAGCACTTGCTCTTGGCCAGTAAAATCATCAAAGGTTAATGGCCGTAACTTTTTTTCAAGGTCAAGTTCTTCTGGATTAAAATTGTTGTTGGTTGGGTCTAAATTTTCGTTCATACCACAAATATATAATAAAGATAGATGCAAATAAAAATGCCTTTCGATTAGGAAAGGCATTTGTGAATTTAATAATAAAATAGTATTGATTAAGATGATTTTTTTCTTTATTGAGGTAATTGACAACAATAATTTGTAACAATTATAATTCATACTGTAAATTCGTACTACTTTTTATTTTAAAATTATATTTTTTTATGAATTACAATTACAAAAAAAATTACTTGCCTTTCAACTGCTCTTTCAAAGCTGCATTCTCTTCTTCGAGTTTGTTGTTGTATTTTACAATGATTTCGAATGCGTTTTGGGGCATAGTTACTATTTGAATTCCTATTGAACTGTCATTAAAAGTGCAGTTTTCATTTTTAGCATTACTAGAATTATTTATTTCTCTAATTTCTTCAACAGTTACATCAAGTGCTTTTGCAAAACGTTTCCATTCTTCATAGCTAATGGGCGATTTTCCTCTTTCTTTTCTGGAATAGGTGGTTTGTTCCATCGCTATTTTGAGTGCCATTTGTTTTTGAGTAAGTCCTTTAGCTTTTCGCGCTTCGCTGAGTTTTTGTTGTTCCATGATAGTAAGATTGATACACAAATATACATATAATTTCAATTTAAGCTAGTTTATGCGCTATAATGCGCTTAAAATATATCCTAAGAATTTTAAACAAAAGTTTAGATACGTAAGAAAAATTTAATTAAAATTGTGTTAAATTTTTTAACTATTAAAATTTATATGCTATGAAAAACTTGATACTATTCTTTTTATTTTTTGTGAGTGTTGTTTCTGGGCAGACAAAAGACCATGTTCAGTTTGACTATGATAACGCTGGAAATCAGATAAAACGATACCTAATTGATATTTTTCCTGGTAGGCAAGCGTCCCCATATTCTACCACACATAGTAACCCTACCGAATCTGATTTAATCAAAGCAGACATCTATAATGATGTTAAATATTATCCCAATCCTGTGCAAGAAGAACTATATGTTCAATGGGAAAAAGTGGATGAAAATTATGTCGATAACGTGGCGATTTTTTCTATGACGGGACAATTGATGAGGCGTTATGAGAATCTTAGAAATGAAAACAGTACCACTTTGGCATTCTATAATTATCCTCAAGGTTATTACACTGTGCTATTAGTTTATGCTAGTGGAGAAAACAAAACTTTAAAAATTGTAAAACGATAAAACTAACACCATGAAAAAATTTATTTTAGCAGCTGCCCTATTTGTTTTTAGTTTTGTTGATGCTCAAAGTTCCTATCATGATACTCAAGGAAAGTTGGAAATTTCCAATTCTGGCTCTGCTACCTATACCTTACCTATTGCCTTGCCACCAAGTATATCAAGTGTTGGTCCAACCATTAATTTGGTTTATTCAAGTGGACAAAATAGCGGCATAGCAGGACAGGGCTGGAATATTAACAGCATTTCCTATATCAGTCGAGTTGCCACACGTATAGACATTGACGGTTTTAAAGACGGTGTTGATTTTGATACAAACGACAAATTAGCTCTTGACGGACAACGATTGTTAGTAAAATCGGGATCAACCTATTGGGCAGATGGTTCCTTATATGAAACCGAGGTTCAGAGCAACAGCAAAATACAATTGATGGGAACTGGTGTAAACACCTATTTTATTGTTACTTCTCCCGATGGATCCCGCTCTTGGTATGGCAATTATGGCGGAATGAATGCCACAGATTTATCGGCTTACTATATTGTTAGATTTGAAGATGCCGAAGGGAATTTTATTAAATACAATTACACTAAACCACTCGGTAAAACCTTATGTGTTGATACCATTCAGTTTAGTGCGAATATTATCAGTAATACCACACCATTAAATTATATAAAATTTAATTATACTACAGCTGCAATGTCCGAAAACGCCTATTTTAAAGGAGTATTAGTTCAAAAAGCCGAATTGCTCTTTAATATAAAGGTATTTACCAATGGCAGTTTATTTAAAGAATATGCGCTTACTCACACTGCCGATGCACAGTTAGGATATCAACGAATTACTAAAATTCAAGAATTTAATGGTGCTGGCGAAGCGGCTAATCCTGTGCTTTTTGAGTACACTCCTACAACTGATACAGTATCCGAAACTACCCATTTATATACCGATAGTTTTGCAGTTGACCAATCGCCACAATTAACAGGAGATTTTGATGGAGATGGTAGGATGGATTTTATTCTGAACGGGAAAATGCACCTTAAAACATTCCTAGGCACACCAACTACTCCTGTAGCTCTGCCTACAATGTCGTCAAAAAGAATAAGCGGTACAATTGTAAAAGACAATAAATTAAACCAATCCCAGACTATCATTGATGCTACTATGAACATTAACTCAATAGTATTTAAATACTTTGGATACAATCAAGCGACTAATACTGTTGTTCAGGAAAATACCAAAACTATTTCAATGGACAACTCTGCCCCATGTACAAACGCATGTGAGGGCTCTCCTTATGCTGATGCAAATCTTTGCAATGATCCTAAAAAAAAGACTGCTGTTAATTTTTATGAAGGAGATTTTAATGGAGATGGTATTACTGAAGTAATTGTTGTAAGATATGATGAGTCTTATGAATATGCAATTAATCCGAGCTTTTGTTTAGGTTCTGATTTAGGAGAAGGTGAAGAAGATATCTGTTTATGTACGTTACTGAATCATAACATCAGCAACAATTCGAGCGAAGTACTACTGGTAAACCTTGATACTGCTGCTTCTACCACTTTTGGAAGTGCCGGAGTTGCCCTTATTAGTGGTTTAGTTTTTTCTCGAAATTATCTCGATAAAACAATAGTAAGCGACTATAATGGTGATGGAAAATCAGATATTATGCTTATTAAAGGAGGTAATAAAACCTATAAAATATATTCTTTTAATCAACTTCCTGTTTCACCTTGGGTGAGTGTGCAAGTCATTGGAGAAGGTGTTTTAGATAGTTATACATCATCAGAAAAACCTTTTTTAGTTGGTGACTATAATGGAGATGGAAAGCCAGATATTATGATTCCCGAAGTGGATGGTAGTTGCGTTCCAAGACCTTCATACCAATATTATTTAGATGGATTTTGGGTAACAGTACCCGCAGTTGTTTGTCCTAATAGTAATGTATGGAATATATACTATGCTAACCCAAACCCAGCGGGTGGTGCTTTTTTTACAAAGATACCAACCCTAGTAACTGATTTTGTAAAGAAAAATGGAGATGACTATAATTCCTATTATGCGCTAGACATTAATAAAGACGGAAAAACAGATCTTGTAAAAATATCCATGGCATTATACAACCCGGGTGGTTTCTTTGACCCAACTGACGTTGACTCAAGATGGAGAATTTCAACTTATGTTAACAATATAGGCAATAATACGGTTGGCGCAGCCAAGTTTATTAATAATTACAATTCACCCAATGACCATAATAGTGACGACAATAGTTGGCCGATACCCATAGTAGCGGATATAAAATACAAGGGTTTATCGAGCGATTTGTTGCTACTTCGCTATCATGGAAATAATAGTTTTTCCAAAAAAATCACCTACTTCAATTTTAATAAAAGTGTCAGCGATGGAAATTTATTAAATAAAGTAACGCAATCCAACGGAGCTATAGTTGATGAAATTTTTTATTCTCCAATGCAAAGTACCGATGCCAATTTTGGTTATGGCACTGCTTCTGATTTTTATTCTTCCTCTAATTCTGTCAATTACCCTGCAGTAGAATTAAAGCAGGCACCGAGTTATAGATTAGTCAGCCAACTTAAAAACACCGCAATGGGTGTTACTAGATTTCAGCAGTTTCGATACAACGGCTACATCGTTCGAATGGATGGTATTGGAAGTATCGGATTTAAGAAGACTGCCCGAACGGCTTGGTATAACTCCGAAACAGATAAAAAAACGTGGGCAGTTACCGAAATTGACCCATTACTTCGTGGTGCCACTAAATTAACTTATACTTTACTGCCAAGTACTGCTAACTTTTCTTTCCCTACCAATCTATCTACTGGGTTAATGAATAAAACTGAAAATAGTTTTCCTACCCCTGCTACTGGTGTTTTTCCTTATACTATATTATTGCAAAATCAAAAATATACCGATTATGTTACGGGTATTGTGAATGAAACTATTTATAATACCTACGATTCGTATAATTTGCCAACAAGTGTTACCAAAAAAAATTATGTTGGCACCACGCTACAAGGCACTGTGCTAACAGAAACAGAATATGACACGCCAAGTTTTGGAACTGGCAGTAACTATTATATAGGAAGACCCAAAAAGATAATTACCACAGCTACGGCTTATGGCAGTACCAAAAAATCTTCGCAAACCATTTCCTATCTTAATGGGAATGTTTCTCAAATAGATAAAAATGTATATCAACCTAATGGCGTTACATTAGACCCTGTTACCATGGTTGAAAAGATGACCTATTTCCCCAATGGCTTATTAAAGGATAAAGAAATTAGTGCAATTGGAACTACAGCGGGCGTTAATGATGTAACACCAAGGAAAGTTTCCTATACCTACGATCCTACCAATAGGTTTGTAAGTACCACTACTGATCCCGAATTATTAGTAAGCACTAATGTGAGTTTTCATCCGCTTTATGGCAGCGTTTTGGTAGCAAAAAATCCTTTTAACCAAACGATTACTAACGTTTATGACAATTGGGGGAAACAAACAAGTGTAACCGATAACACTTTGAATCTCGTTACCAAATATGCTTATACCAGAGTCAATAACATTTATACTACAACAGTAACCAAAACCACCACAGGGAATATTGGTGACGGAAGTAGTTCGATTGTGGATCAAGATGCCTTGGCAAGAGAAATAAGACAAGGAAGCAAAAACTTGAGCGGCACTTGGACTTATGTTGCTACCGAATACGATTCTTATGGGAGGAAATCTCGAACTAGTGAACCTTATATTGGGGGAAGTTCTGCTTCGCAATGGACGGTGTATCAATATGATGATTATAGTAGGCCAACTAGAACAACTTCATTTACAGGGAAAGTGGTCAATACTGCTTACAGCGGTTTGACTGTAACTGTTGCCGATTCGGTAATGAGCAAATCCAAAACCATTGACTCCAATGGGCAAACTACCACCACAACCGACTCACCAGGAGGCACTATAAATTATACCTATGATGCCAATGGCAACCTATTGGAATCTAATTTTGAAGGCATTAAAACGACCATTGCTTATGACAATTGGGGGAGAAAAACACAGTTAGCAGACTCGTATACTGGCACTTATCCCACCACTGGCATTTATACCTACACTTATAATGCTTATGGAGAAGTTAAAACCGAAGTTGCTCCAAAAGGAACAACTACCTATACCTATGATGGATTGAGCGGAAGACTGCTCACTAAATCCATTCAAGGATTGACCACTGCCGATGCCACTAACATTGTAAGTACTTATAATTATAATGCTACCACCAAACTGTTGGATTCTATGACGGTTACCAATCCCAACGATGGAGGTAGTACTTTTGCTTATACTTATGACGCCCAAAGACGCTTGTTTAAAACGGTGGAAACGCAAACGTTACAACCTTCGGGAACAGCAGTATTTACCAAGCAATTGGCTTTTGACACTTTTAGCCGTGTGGATACCGAAACCAATACTGCCACTGCCTTTAGCAAAACAAGTACTAAGGCCATCAAACACATTTATTCGTCTAATAACGGTGCTGAATTTCAAATTAAAGACAATACTACTTTGGCAAACTTATGGCAAGCCAATGCATCTGATGCCAGAGGAAATATAACCACTGCCACTTTGGGTAATGGTATTGCGGTTACCAACACGTTTGACTCCTTTGGATATGCCTCACAATTTCAGCACAAGCTGGGCACGGCAACCGTAATGAAACTGAATACTACGTTTGAACCCATTTTAGGAAATTTAAGTTCCCGATACAACAGCATGTTCGACCATCAGGAGAAGTTTACTTATGATGCCTTAGACCGACTTACTTCTTGGGATGGATTGGCTACCAATCTTCTAACACTACCGTTCAATACTACTACCGAGGGCTTTACTTTTAGTGGGACAAGCACTCAAGGTTCTGTTACCAATGTAACAGGTAAACTGAGAATAAACTTAAAAACTGTTTTGGTTAATGCTACCAAAAACCTCAACATTACTGCCGTTCCGGGTGATAAATTACGCATTAGATGTGACATCTCAAGCTTAACGGTTTTAAATGGTACTATTGCAAGGTTACTCCTAGTTGAAACAGATGCAGAGGATGATTTTAATTTTATTGAATTTCCTTTTCTGACGGTTTCTAATGGAATAGTTGACTTGAATTATACGGTTAGCGATAATTTTCAAAGTACAAAACTCAGTTTAAAATTTATTATTGAAGGAGGTTCCAATTGTACAACTTGTCCTGGTATCGGTATTGATGGAGGAACAACAACCCTCACCGCCAACGCTACTTTCTTTTTAGACAATTTAATAATTGATAAAATACCGGTTAACAGTCAAAGCTATGACAACAAAGGCCGGATTACCAATAACAATTTAGGCGATTATCAATATGATACCGCACGACCGTATCAAAACACTAGGATTGTTATGACGCCTTTTGCTTTGCAATATTATACGGGCAGACCACAGCAAGAAGCAACATACAATGCCTTTAAAGCACCTGTTAGGATTTTAGAGCAAGGAATAGACCTAATCAAATTTGGCTACAATGCTTTCGAACAGCGTTCTGCCATGTATTATGGCAACACTAGCGAAGACAAACTGAGCAAACCCTTCAGAAGATATTACAGTGCCGATGGCAGCATGGAGATTACCGCTACTTTTGCCACTGGTAACAACGCAACCCCAGTGGCTGTTGAATTACTGACCTATATAGGAGGAAGTGCTTACACTGCTCCAGTGGTTTTAAAAAGCAATGGCACCACACAAAATTATTTTTATTTGCACAGGGATTATCAAGGTACTATCTTAGCCATTACAAATGCGAGCGGTGCAGTAGTAGAAAAACGATTGTTCGACGCTTGGGGAGCTGTTTTAAAAGTGCAGGATGGTGCAGGGAATAATTTAACCAAACTCACGTTCTTTGATAGGGGCTATACTGGACACGAACACTTGCAAAGTGTGGGGTTGATCAATATGAATGCGCGTTTGTACGACCCCATGTTGCATAGGTTTTTATCAGTAGATAACTATGTACAAGACCCCAGCAATACCCAAAACTACAACCGTTATGGCTATTGTGTAAACAACCCCTTGAAATATACCGATATTACAGGGAATGTGTTTAATATTGCTACTTTAGTAGGATGCATACCCGTTATTGGGTCTATATTTGCGAGTTTGTTGATGCACCAGTCCATAGATTGGGGAAGAGTGGCGGTAGATGCAGTGGTTACAGCCATTAGCATAGCGGTAACAGCTGGTATTGGCGAAGCTGTTGCAGGTATTCAAAGCTTTTATACTCGAGCCGCGGTCTCGGCACTAGCCCACGGTGCTTTTCAAGGAGGATTGTCTGCGGCACAAGGTGGCAAGTTTTGGGCTGGTTTTGCGGCTGGGGCGTTGAGTAGTATTGCGGCGAGTTTTTGGAAGGGTGGCACTTCAAAAAGTTCCCATTGGGATACTAGTGATTTATCAAACGTTCATTTAGTTACCGAAACAACCATTCATCATGGCATAGGTGCTGGCACAGGAGCCATTGGTACTTTGGTATTTAGTGCAATAGCTGGTGGCGCAGGTAGTGCCATTGGCGGTGGCAACTTTTGGCAGGGTGCTACTACTGGGCTTATTGTGGCTGGGTTTAATCATTTAATGCATGATGGGGATGAACCAGGTGATCCTCCAGGGAAGAAGAAAGGTGTTAATATGAGTAAATCAAATGTTGATGCAGTTAGAACTGCTAATGAATATTCATCTTATGGAGAAGCTTCTGTAGAATTTACAAAACAAGGTCTTCTTACTGTCAGACAAGCAATGCCATTAAGTAGCAAAATAGGAACATTTAAAACCTTTTCTAGTTACTTTAAATACATTAAAACTTCAGCAAGTGGTATTGGACTATTTTCCAATGCAGCTACTGGCGCCAGTGTTTTACTCGATTATAATAGTTATTTACAAGGTGATATTTCAGGTGCTGTATTGACATATAACACTGCAGGTAATGTTGCGACAACGGTGGCAAGTTTTTTTAATCCAATTGCAGGATTAGGTACTAGTATAGCTTTTAAAATAGGAGAGATTTGGGTGAATACAATGGATCATTGGACAAACGTTGTTAATAATGCAAATAATTTAAATTGGCTTTATAATTCACGTTAATTGCGTTTTATGAAAAAAAAAATATTAGAAATTACAATTAAAAATCATTTAAATAATATTAAATGGGCATTTTTTTCAGCTCTAATTTATTATTCTATTGTTTTTATTGCTTTTAAAGATGATGTTTTTAGCACTGAGAACGCTTTATTTATAATTGTTCATTTATGGGTAATTGTTCAATTTATTATAGTACTCTATATTCACATTACTTATTTTTTTGAAAACAAAGATTTTAAATTAAGAATTGAAAATGGATATATTTTTGATGTAATGAGTGACAAGAAAATTTATAATTCAGATATTAAAAAAATCACAATAAATAAGTCATATGCTTTAACAGCTGGAAGAGTGCCTTTTTTTCCTTTTCAGCATTACAAATATTGTGAAGTTATACTAAATGATGGAAAAAAAATTATACTTACTTCATTACTAAAACGGAATATTGATGAGTTCTTAAAGGAAAATTTAAAAGGTGTATTATTTGAAAATAACTTTACCCCATTTTGTTTTTTCCTATAAAACCCCACGCTGGCGCAAGCGTCACGCTTATGCCAAATAGCTAAAGCATCTTGCTCGTACCGACAAAGCGGAGAAAAAAATAGTTAAGAAACCAGCGGTGGTGTGGTAGAAAACGACTGTTTGATACTGCGGTGAAGTTTTAAAAGTGTTGGGATAGAATAGAAATGATTATATTTGTGGGTACGAGCAAGTTGTTCGCACTTGCGTTAAAAATAAAATAATAATAACCAGCAACTCATACAAGTTGCATAAACCTAAAAAAAATGAAAAAAATAGTAGTATTATTTGCAGTAGTCCTTTTGCTATCGTGTAACAAAGACGACGGAGATTCAACATTGCCGGTTACGTATCAAAACCTGATAGGAAAATGGAACTATAAATCAATTATTAGAACAAACGGAACAATAGTGCCCTATAATAGAATTTGCACTACCACGGCAAATTGGATGGAAATATTTCCCGACACTAAAATTACCACCTATAATTATCATCCAAATTGTGTTGATGTATATAATTATGGTTGCAATTATTTTACCATTTATTCAGAAACAAATACGCTTTATACGCCTGATGATGGGATTTTTAAAGAAAGTACTGTAAAAAATCTAACTGCAACTGGCTTTACATTAGAGTTTAAGGAAACGGAAGATTTAAATTATTATGGTCAAAATGTTACGGATGCCAAAGCGTATATTTTTGAAAGACAGCAAAACTAACTTTAATTATAACCCAGACAAAAGATTGGGTAGTTCGTTATAAAGGATTTATATTTGCTGAAAGATTAAATTTTTGAAAAAGCTAATTTTTATTGTCCTGATTATACCCACACTCGTTTTCTCTCAGCAAGAAGCGAGTGTTTGGTATTTTGGTCAAAACGCAGGGTTAAAGTTTGAAACCAATGGTAGCGTTACACCACTCAGCAATGGGCAACTCGATACCGAGGAAGGTTGTAGTTCTATAGCTGACGGTACTGGTAATTTGCTTTTTTATACCGATGGAAGAACGGTGTGGGATAGAAACCATATTCCAATGCTCAATGGAAGTTTTGCCAATGGTACTGAGCTTCATGGCGATTCATCTAGCACACAATCGGCCATTATTGTACCAAAACCAAACGATCCTAACATTTATTATGTTTTTACCGTTGATGAACCGCATCATGAAAATGCTTTGGTTTATCCTAATGCTTTTGTAGGGAGTTATGCAGCATTAGGTAGTGGTTCAGTGCCAATCACCGATGATGGTAGGAATAATGGGTTTAATTATTCTGTAATAGATTTGAGTGTTACAGGCAGTAATGGTAGTATAGGTAATATTGTTTCCAGAAACAACCATTTGGTTACCTATGATACCAATCCTACTGGAGAAGAAATAAAATATAAGTGTGCAGAAAAAATAACAGCTATAAAGAATGAAGTTGATGGGAGTTATTGGGTAATTACCCATTTTATCAATAAGTTTTTTGCTTTTAAAGTGACTAGTTCAGGAGTTATTACTTCTCCTGTAATTTCTGCGGTTGGAAGTAATCAAACGCTATTAGGTTATAGACGAAATGCTATAGGGTACTTAAAAGCTTCGCCCGATGGTCGAAAACTTGCTATTGCACATAGCGAAAACGGAACTGTTCTTGGTAATGGTTCGTTTGGAACAGGAAATATTGAATTATTTAATTTTGATGGGGCAACTGGCATCGTTTCGAACCCAATCACGGTTTTGCCAAATGTTCAAGCGTATGGAGTGGAATTTTCTCCCAATTCAGAAAAATTATATGCTACGTATAGAGTTGACACGAATGTAAATATGGAATTATCACAGTTTGATATACTGGCTACTGACATACCAAATTCTAAAGTTATTATTGATAATCAACAAAATTATCTGTTTTCGTTGCAGCTAGCTCCTAATAATAAGATTTATTGTGCTACTGCTTATGTAGCGTCAATGGGAGTTATCAATAACCCAAATTCGATAGGGCTTGCTTGTAATTATGTTCAAGATGGTCAACCGGTGACAACAAACACTTTAGTAAAATTAGGGTTACCTCCGTTTATTACCTCCTTTTTCAATGCTTCTTTTACAGTTGAGAATTTTTGTTTGGGTTCGGCTACACAGTTTACTTTGAACAGTACAACTGGTGTAACAAGCGTTAGTTGGGATTTTGGTGATGGCAGTCCGTTATCCAATGTGCTAAATCCAAGTCATAACTATTTAACAGCTGGAAACTATACCGTAACCCTAACCGCTACTGCTGCCAATGGGACTAGTACAAAAACAAGGACTATCACTATTGCTGCTATACCCGTTGTAGCCAATACTGTTGCTAATCAAATTATTTGTGGTACTGACAACATGAGTTATAGTTTAGCGCCATTTACAACTACGCTTTTGGGTAGTCAATCCAATACGCTGTATGGCGTTACTTATTTTTTGTCCTCATCGGATGCAACCAATCATGTCAATGTCCTACCAATAAATTATAGTCTGCCACTTGGAGTAACTACTTTTTATGCTAAAATTCACAGTATTACCCATATCAGTTGTTACGTTTTGACTAGTTTCACTATAACTTTATACCTGCAACCCGTTGCAACTACTCCAAATGCCATTTTTAGTTGTGACGACTCCTCAAATGATGGTATAGGAAATTTTGATTTGCAAAGTGTAAAAGCTACTGTTTTAGGAACTCAAAATGCCACTTTATATACAGTAAGTTTTCATCTAAACCAAAATGATGCCGATACCAATAGCAATGCTTTAGCGTTGAATTATCAAAATATAGCTAACCCACAAACCATTTTCATTAGAATTGAAAACAACCAACAAACCAGTTGTTTTGCAACCACCTCTTTTCAAATTGGGTTGTACAAAATGCCAATTGCAAACCAACCACAAGATATGTTTCTTTGTGATGATGGTAATGATGGAATTGAAACCTTTGTTTTGACACCGCAAACGAGTGTAGTTTTGGGAACACAATTGGCAACCGAATTTAGTGTTTCTTATCATTCATCTTCTATCGAAGCCAATAATGGCTTCAATTCGTTGGGAGCCGATTTTGTTACTACATCCAATGACCATACTATTTATGTTAGAATTCAAAACAATCTCAACCCAACGTGTTTTGCCATTACTTCTTTTCAATTGCAACTAAAAGCGGAACCTATATTAAATATAGATGAAACTTATTCTATATGTGAAGGAAATTCAATAGCTGTTTCTGCACCAACTGGTTTTAGTTCTTATTTATGGTCAAATGGCGACACCACTCCAACGGCACATATTACTCAAGCAGGGAATTATTCCTTGACCGTTACTAAAAACTATGGTAGTATCAGTTGTAGCACATCACAGGATTTTGTGGTTTATAATTCAAATGTGGCCACCATCACTCAAATAATAACCACCGACTGGACCGACAATCAAAACAGTATCACGGTGGTTGTAACAGGCGATGGCGATTATGAATATTCATTGGATGGCATAGAATATCAAGATAGTAATACGTTTTATGGTTTACAAAACGGACAATATACCGTTTATGTAAATGATAAAAAAGAATGTGGTTTTAGAACACAAGAAGTATTTTTGCTCATTTATCCCAAGTTTTTTACTCCTAACGGCGATGGAATTCATGACACTTGGCAAATTAAATTTTCATTCCAAGAGACGAACATGGAATTGATTATTTTTGATCGCTATGGAAAACTAATAAAAAGATTTAAAGGAACTGATTTGGGTTGGGACGGCACATTAAATGGTAAACTATTGTTTGCTGACGATTACTGGTTTGTAGTAAAAAGGCAGAATGGTAAAGAGCATAGAGGTCATTTTTCGCTGAAAAGGTAATACCATTTTTGCATTAAAATTGCCGTAATAAACACTTTTTTTTCTTTCCACTTCAATGGTAGCGATTGCGAACTGACAAAGAAATTTAGATTAAATAACAAGTAGATTGTGCTATTTGATAAATGTTATTGAATCTAAATTTTCGTTCATACTACAAATATATAACAAAGTTGGTTGCAAATAAAAATGCCTTTCGAAAGGAAAGGCATTTGTGGTTTTTTTATAGCAATTAATTAATGGTGCAGTTGTTCTTCACCTTCTTTCATTGGTACATTTTGAGGAACAAAATCTTCTTCATGTCCTGGCTTGCTGTAATCATAAGGCCATCTGTGAACATGAGGGATTTCTCCTTGCCAGTTGCCGTGGAAATGTTCTATCGGCGCTGTCCATTCCAGTGTGGTCGATTTCCATGGATTTTGTACTGTTCTTTTTCCGTAGAAAATACTACTAAAGAAGTTATAAAGGAATACCAATTGGAACGCACCACCAACTAAAGCAAAAACGGTAATGATAACATTAACATTTTGCAAATCGTCAAATAAAGGGAAGTTGGTGTTGGTATAATATCGTCTTGGTAAACCTGCCATTCCGATGAAGTGCATTGGGAAGAAAACTCCATAAGCACTAACGGCAGTTACCCAAAAGTGAATGTATCCTAAGTTTTTATTCATCATTCTTCCGAACATTTTTGGGAACCAATGATAAATTCCAGCAAACATTCCGTAAAGAGCTGAAATACCCATTACTAGGTGGAAGTGTGCTACTACAAAATACGTATCGTGAACGTTAATATCCAAAGTACTATCACCCAAAATAATTCCAGTCAAACCACCAGTGATGAAAGTAGATACTAGCCCGATGGAAAAAAGCATCGCAGGATTTAATTGCAAGTTTCCTTTCCACAGCGTAGTGATATAGTTAAATGCTTTTACCGCAGAAGGTATCGCAATTAATAAAGTGGTAAATGTAAATACCGAACCAAGGAATGGATTCATACCAGAAATAAACATGTGGTGACCCCAAACGATAGTTGACAAAAATGCAATGGCAATTAGCGACATGATCATCGCTCTGTAGCCAAAGATTGGTTTACGAGAGTTAGTAGCTATAACTTCAGAAGTGATTCCTAATGCTGGTATTAAGATAATATATACTTCTGGATGTCCTAAGAACCAAAATAAATGTTCAAATAATACTGGTGACCCTCCTTGATAATGTAAAACTTCTCCAGCAATATAAATATCCGACAAGAAAAAAGACGTTCCAAAACTTCTATCCATAATCAACATCAATGCTGCTGATAATAAAACTGGGAAAGAAATAACACCAATGATAGCCGTTATGAAGAATGCCCATATAGTCAGAGGCAATCTTGTCATCGACATTCCTTTTGTTCTTAAATTAATCACTGTTACAATATAATTTAATGACCCCAAAAGCGATGCCGCAATGAATATAGCCATCGAAACTAACCATAAGGTCATACCTGTACCTGAACCCGGAATGGCTTGTGGTAGTGCGCTTAATGGTGGATAAATTGTCCATCCTGCCGATGCCGGTCCAGATTCCACAAAAAGCGAAGAAACCATTACAACACTTGAAACAAAAAACAACCAATAGGATATCATGTTTAATATTCCTGATGCCATGTCTCTTGCCCCAATTTGAAGGGGAATTAAAAGATTACTAAAAGTTCCACTTAAAGCGGCAGTTAATACAAAGAATACCATGATGGTTCCGTGAATGGTAATCAAAGAAAGATACGTTTCATTTGACATCACTCCACCTGGCGCCATTTTTTCGCCTAAGAAAAAACTAAATATTTTAAATGACTGTTCTGGCCAAGCCAATTGCATTCTGAAAAGCAATGACATTCCAACACCAATTACACCCATAATGATACCCGTTAATAAGTATTGTTTGGCTATCATCTTATGATCAATACTAAAAATATATTTAGTAATGAACGTATCTTTATGATGGTGTTCGTGTTCGTCGTGACCGTGGTCGTGGTTGTGAGCTTCTGCTGACATATGGGTAAACTTTTAAATTTTATTACTATTTCATTTCTGCTTTAGCAACTACAGTTGTGTCATTGCTTTTTACAGTTATTGAATCTTTAGTTTGAGACACTGCTACTTCAGAAGCTTTTGCTTGAACTGCAGCATCTTTAACTGCTTGAACAATTGTTTTTCTGTCTTTTAACCAAGCTTTATATTCTTCAGGTGTATCAACTACAATCTTCATTTGCATATTGTAATGAGATGTTCCACAAATCTTGTTACATAATAACAAGAAATCAAAAGTGTAAGGATCAAGGGCAACTTGACCGTTTGCCACAAGGTCAATACTTTTCTTTGCACGTATAGCATTAATGTTTGCTACTTTTTCAATCATGGCTGGTTTATCTCTCATTTCTGCAGTAGTTACAGATGGGATGAAAGAAAAACTAGTAACCATTCCAGGCACACAATTCATTTGAGCTCTGAAATGTGGCATGTAAGCAGAGTGCAACACATCTTGTGAACGCATTTTGAATATTATTCTTTTTCCTTTCGGGATATGTAATTCTGTTGAAGCGAAATCATCTTGAGCATTTGGGTCAGATAAATCAACCCCCAAATTATTTACTCCTTCGATGTATCTAACATTGGCTTTACCCAAAACTTTATCATTTCCAGCATACCTAGCTTCCCATTTGAATTGTTGAGCATAAAGTTCGATAACAATAGCGTCATCAGCGTCTTCTTCATCTACAAACATAATGTTTGTCCAAGCATATAAACCATATAGAATTAATCCTGCTAAAACAATTGCAGGGATTACACTCCAAATAAATTCTAGTTTATTATTGTCGGCAAAATATAATGCTTTTTGTCCTTGTTTTCCTCTATATTTAAAAGCAAAATAATGTAATAATGCTTGAGTAATAGTTTGAACAAATAAAATCAAGACCATGGTAATCATCATAAGATTGTCCACTTCTGGTCCGTGTTCAGAAGCAGCATCGCTCATCAAAGGAAAATGTCCGTAATTTAATAGGCAGTAAATTGTTGTTAAATAAATAAAACCTAAGAATGCAAACATTAAATAACCATTAACTTTATTATCATTATCTGTTGCAACTGGACTGTCATCTACTCTTCTTCCAACCTGTGTTAGGTGGAAAATTTTAGTTAACTGCCAAAGTGCAACTGCCAATAAAACTACAACTATAAGTATCATAAAAGTTGTCATTTGTAATTTACTTTAAATATTAATAATGAAAATGTTTACTTTCTTCAATGAAAGGATTTCGTTTTGGTACCAAAGGTGCTTTTGTTAGGGCACTGAATACTACGTAAATAAATAATCCTAGGAAGAATGCTAATGATGAAATTTCAGGTATTCCAATAAACCATCTGTCTCCAACTGTTGCTGGCATAATCATATTGAAGAAATCAACATAATGTCCAATTAAAATGATGATACCTGCCATTACAATAATCCAAAATATACGTTTGAAATCGGTATTGATTAAAAGTAATATTGGGAAAATAAAGTTCATTACAACTGCGCCCCAAAAAGTAATACCATAATCATTAATTCTGGTGACGAAATAGGTAACTTCTTCAGGTATGTTAGCATACCAAATCAACATAAATTGCGAGAACCATAAATAAGTCCAGAACACACTAATACCGAACATAAATTTAGATAAATCGTGAATGTGGCTTGAGTTCACATTTTCTAAATATCCTTTTGATTTTAAATATATGGTAACCATTTGAATAGTCGTAATACCACTTACAAAGAAGCTTGCAAAAACGTACCATCCAAATAATGTACTGAACCAATGCGGGTCAAATGACATGATCCAATCCCAAGACATAATCGATTCAGAAACAATAAAGAATACTAGGAATGCTGCTGACAATTTGAAATTCTTTTTGTAAAAAGTATTGTCATTTGACTCGTCTTGTGCTAAACAATTTTTTCTTGAATAATACCTGTATAAATTCCAAACAGTTAAAAACAACAATGCTCTAATTATCCAGAAAGGAAAATTCAAATATCCTGATTTACCAGCAATCAAGTGATCATAGTTGGGCTTTGTAGGATCTGTTATTCCGTCAGCCATCCAAACAAAAAGATGGTTTAAGTGAAACCCTGACAACAATAACAATATAAAAAAGATAATTGAACCAGGCAATAAATAGGCAGTAATTCCTTGCATTACTCTAAACAATACTGGAGACCAACCGGCCTGTGCCACTTGTTGAATGGCATAAAAAGCTAAAGCTCCAAGTGAAATTAGCATAAAAAATATACACGCTACATAAAGTGCTGCCCATGGTTTGTTTTGCAATTGATGAAAAACGTGTTCAACATGTTCTTTATGTTCAACATGTTTATTTGCTTCTTCGTAAGTAACCCCAACGGTAGTACTTATGTGTTCTTCATGATTTGTTGAAGTTGTTTCAGCAACTGTATCTTTTACTGAGGAAACCGATTCGGTATGATCAACTTTTGAGACAATAGCAGTGTTAGCAACTTCTTCATGATTTGTAGTAGCGTGATGAGATTCTGCTTTAGCATCGTGATGCGCTGCTGTGGCTTCATGCCCGCCTTCGTGATGAGATTCCTCTTCTTTCAGAATTGTCTCAACGTCTTGAACCGTTTTTGGTGCAGCGAAAAAACCATAACCTATACCCAGGACACCAACTAGCATCAGGATATAAGAGAATGTTTTTAATTTACTTGAAAATGTATACATAGCTTTAACTATCTGTTTGTTCTAGAATTATAATTTACTTTTTAGCTGCATAACATAAGCTGCAACCTGCCAACGTTCTTCTTGGCTTAATTGATTAGCATGAGAACCCATTGAGTTCAAACCATATGTTACAACGTGAAAAGTGCTTGCTTCGTTTATCACTCTGTCAGCATAACTAGGCACACCTAAAAATTTTTCTTGGGTTACTAATTTTCCTTTACCATTTCCTTCAGTTCCATGACATATAGCACAATATATAACATAAAGTTGTTCTGCTTTTTTCATATCAACTTGAGATGAATCTAGTGGTGATTTAGGATTTAATGCTTTTATTGAAGCTAGTGCTTCAGGTGTATTTGGATATTCATATGGTACAAATCCTCTTTTAATAGAACCATTAGCAGGCAATTGCCCTTCTTTACCTTTTAAACCAGTTGGCGAATTGAAAGCATCAGACTCTGAATAGGTTTCATACGCCACAGACTCGTACATGTTGGGCATGTATTGATAGTTAGGTTTCAAATCATCTTTACATGATGAAAAGGAAACAACGATACCCAATACAAATATTATTTTAAGTAAACTTTTCATATCTATACTAATGCTTATCAATTACTTTAACTTCTACTGCTCCAGTTCCTTGGAAAAACTTTACTAACTCTGCTTCATTTTCATTAATAGAAACTTCCATTAAAAAATGATCGTCAGTAGTTCTTACATCTGGATTTTCAGCTTGTTTAAATGGCCACAATCTACTTCTCATATAAAAAGTAATAACCATTAAATGCGCTGCAAAAAATACGGTCATTTCAAACATAACTGGAACGAAAGCTGGCATATTTTGATAGTAAGCAAAACTTGGTTTTCCTCCAATATCCTGAGGCCAATCTTCAATCATGATATAATTCATCATAATGGTAGCTACACTTAAACCGATACATCCATAAATGAAAGCACAAATAGCTAATCGTGTTGGCGCAATTCCCATAGCTTTATCCAACCCGTGAACAGGGAATGGTGTAAAAACTTCTTCAATGTGATGATGTGCAGCTCTTGTTTTGTGAACTGCGTCCATTAATATATCATCATCATTATATATAGCGTGTATTACTTTATTACTACTCATAGCAATTATTAATGTTTATCTGAATGATTATGACCTTCTAATTCTCTTTGTTTTTTATAATTTTCTCCCGATGATTTCAAAATTGTTTTTACCTCAGCTTGAGCTATCACAGGGAAAGTTCTAGCATATAAAAGGAACAATACAAAGAAGAAACCAATAGTACCTATAAAAATACCTATATCAACAAATGTTGGTTGGAACATTGTCCAAGATGATGGAAGATAATCTCTGTGTAAAGAGGTTACGATAATTACAAAACGCTCAAACCACATACCTATATTCACCACAATAGAAATGATGAAAGAGAACATAATGCTTGTTCTTAATTTCTTAAACCACATGAACTGCGGAGAGAACACATTACATGTCATCATTGCCCAGTAGGCCCAAGCATAAGGCCCAGTGGCTCTATTCAAAAAAGCATACTGCTCATATTCTACTCCTGAATACCATGCAACAAACAACTCAGTAATATAGGCAACCCCAACAATAGAACCTGTAATCATAATTACAATATTCATTAATTCGATATGTTGAATTGTGATATATGCTTCAAGGTTTGATACTTTTCTCATGATGATAAGCAAGGTATTAACCATCGCAAATCCTGAGAATACCGCACCAGCAACGAAATATGGTGGAAAAATCGTAGTATGCCATCCAGGAATTACCGAAGTAGCAAAGTCAAAAGATACAATTGTATGCACTGAAAGTACCAATGGAGTAGCTAACCCAGCTAATACTAAAGAAACTTCTTCAAAACGCTGCCAGTCTTTTGCTCTTCCACTCCAACCAAAAGATAGTATGGAATAAATTCTCTTATTAAAAGGTGTTACTGCTCGGTCTCTAAGCATTGCAAAATCGGGCAATAAACCTGTCCACCAGAAAACTAATGAAACCGAAAGATAGGTAGATATAGCAAATACGTCCCAAAGTAATGGGGAATTAAAGTTTACCCAAAGAGAACCAAACTGATTTGGAATTGGTACAACCCAATATGCTAACCATGGACGACCCATGTGAATGATTGGGAATAAACCCGCTTGAATTACCGAGAAAATAGTCATGGCTTCAGCAGAACGGTTAATTGCCATTCTCCATCGTTGACGGAATAATAATAATACGGCAGAAATAAGTGTACCAGCATGACCAATACCAACCCACCAAACGAAGTTAGTAATATCCCAAGCCCAACCTACGGTTTTATTTAATCCCCAAGTTCCAATTCCTGTAGAAATTGTATACGTAATACAAGCTATTCCCCAAAGGAATGCGGCTAATGCGATAGAAAATACAGTCCACCACTGTTTATTGGCTCTTCCTTCTACTGGAGCAGCTACATCTACAGTTACATCATGATAACTTTTATCACCTATAACTAAAGGTTTTCTAATGGGTGCTTCGTAATGAGACGACATATTTTAATTTTAGATTTATGATTTTAGATTTACGATTTTGGGAAAAAAGCAAATTCAATCAATATTTTACTTTTAATTATTTTTTAGGTTTTACAATTTCTGACTTCCGTCTTCCATCTTCCAACTAATTCTCTTAAATATTTCTTACTTTAACTTGGTAAACCACATTGGGTTTTGTTCCTACACTTTCTAACAAGTGATACGCTCTTTTATCAGCAACTAATTCCGTTATTTTATCAGATGTATTATTGATATCTCCAAATTTTATTGCACCTGTAGCACAAGCACTTGAACAAGCTGTCGAAAATTCATCTGCACCAACTTCTCTTCCTTCTTTTTTAGCCGTTAAAATAGTCAATTGTGTTTTTTGTATACACATAGAACATTTTTCCATAACTCCACGAGAACGAACATTTACATCTGGATTAATTACCATACGTCCTAAATCATTATTCATATGGAAATCAAATTCATCATTATTATTGTATAAAAACCAGTTGAAACGACGCACTTTATAAGGACAGTTGTTGGCACAATAACGAGTTCCTACACAACGATTGTAGGCCATGTGGTTTTGACCTTGACGTGAATGTGACGTTGCAGCAACAGGACAAACTGTTTCACATGGAGCATGATTACAATGTTGACACATTACGGGTTGGAAAACAACTTGTGGATTTTCAGCTGGATTTTCCATTTCACCGAATCCACCAAGAGAACCTTTTTCACCAAACAATCCATCAAATTCTTTTTTCTTCTTATTGTCTCCTTCAAAAGTATCCTCTGAAGAATAATATCGGTCAATACGCAACCAGTGCATATCACGGCTTCTTCTTATTTCTGATTTTCCAACTACTGGAACATTGTTTTCGGCGTGACAAGCAATTACACAAGCACCACAACCGGTACAAGCATTCAAATCGATTGACAGGTTAAAATGATGTCCGACTGAACGATCAAAAGACTCCCATAAATCGACTTTGGTGGCTTCTACTTCTTTATGGTCTAGTGAAACCATCGCTACGGAATTCCATACTTCTGGTTCGTTGTATTTTGCATTAAATATTTCGAGAGTAGTTTCTTTAATAATATCACCTCTTCCCATCAATGTTTTTTGAGACTGAACACAAGCAAATTCATGTTCGCCGTCTGCTTTTTTGATAGAAACTGATTGAACATTATTAAAGTTAGCATATAAAGCATAGGCATTTACACCCACTTGCATTTCTTCTTTTAAAGCGGCTTTTTTACCATACCCTAAAGCCAAACCTAAAGTTCCAATTGCTTGTCCAGGTTGAACAATTACAGGGACTTGTAGTTTAGTTCCATTTACTTCAAGAGTAGCATAACTTCCGTTAAGACCACCGTTAGCTACAATTTTGTTTTCTAATTCTAATTTCTCGGCATCTGCTTTAGAAATAGTTACATAATTATCCCAAGACACTCTTGTAATAGGGTCTGGCAATTCTTGTAACCAAGGATTATTAGCTTGTTGACCATCGCCTAAACCTGTTTTGGTATACAATACCAATTCAAATCCGCCTGGTGTTTTTGATTGTGACAAAGCATTAGCAGCAGCGGAAAAATCAACAGAAGCACTGGATGCGGCAGGTGGGACTCCAACATAAATTCCGTCGTGAACTGTTTTATTCCAACTTCCACCATTTGTATAACCTGAAGCAGTATCTTTTATGTAATCATAATAGGAAGCACTGTTGCCATTCCAAGACAATAATCCTTCTTGAAATTGTTTTGAACTGAATAAGGGACGAATAGTTGGTTGGGTTAAAGAATACGTTCCTTTTGTCAACATTAAATCATTCCAAGATTCTAAATAATGAGAATCTGGAACTGCTATAGTTGTTATCGATGCTGTTTCGTCTTCTTTCAAAGAGAACGCCACTGATAATTTTACTTTTTTCAATCCAGAAATAAAAGCTAAACTATTAGCTAAAGTGTAGACTGGATTTACACCACTCATTATCAAAGTATGAACACTACCTGAATTCATATCAGCTACTAATTGCGCCACTTTTTCGTTAGATCCTTTTCTGATTTGGCGAGTCCCTATAGTTGAAAATGCTTCGCTAGATAGAGCTTGGTTTATCGCCAAAACCAACAATTGTGCATTTTTATCTTGAATACCTGAAACTAAAAGACCTTTGCTTCCAGATGCTTTTAATTGTTTTGCTGCATTAATAACAACATCTTCATTAGCTAATTTTCCAGTTGCAACAGAAGAACCAGTTATAATATTATATATTTTTACTAAGGCCAATTTTTGATTTGCCACAGTCATTGGTACTCTCTTATCTGCCGCTGCACCTGACAAAGTCATATTAGCTTCAAACTGATAGTGTTTTGACATTTTTCCAGCTTGTGGAATTCTGCCTTGAGCGTATCCGCTATCAAAACCACCACCTTGCCAATCTCCAAGGAAATCTGCACCAATAGAAACAATCGTATTTGCTTTTGAAAAATCATAGTCAACTAGAGCTCTTTCGCCATAAACTGTTTCAAAAGCATCTAATGCAGCAGACTCAGAAACAGCATCGTAAATAACATGTTTTGCGGTTGGGTTTTTTGCAATAAACTCAGCGATTAATTTTTCGGTAGATGGACTTGCCAATGTGTTTGTCAACAAAACAACTTGACCTCCTTTAGCTTTTGCATCAGCCAAACTTGCTTTGATTTTCAAATCAGCTTCTTGCCATGTTGCTTCTTTTTGAGCAACCTTAGTCACTTTAAGACGCATACTGTCATATAATGATAATACCGAAGCGTGAACTCTGGCATTAGCAGTAAACTTGGCACCAACTATAGTATTGTTTTCAATTTTTATCGGACGACCTTCACGAGTTTTCACTAATAAATTAGCAAAATCAAAACCATCAAACATAGAAGTTGCATAATAATCAGCAACCCCTGGAATAATTTGTTCTGGTTGTAAAACGTATGGTATAGACTTATGTACTGGACCTTCGCAAGCAGCCAAAGTAGCAGCTGCGGTACTAAATCCAACGTATTTCAAGAAATCACGACGAGTTGTTGAAGAAGATGATAATGAATCTTTGTCTGACAGAAATTCATCTGTTGGAATTGCTTCTACAAATTCATTATTTCTTAGCGTCTCAACAATAGAACTATTTTCGTTAAGTTCCTCAACACTTTTCCAGTATTTTTTGTTCGATGACATCGTATATAAATATTAGCTTCTTAAATTATTTTATTAGTAGTGACACTTACCACATTCTAAACCTCCCATTTGTGCTGCAGTCAATTTGTCTACACCATATTTTTTTGAAAGTTCATCATGAATTTTTGTGTAATAGGCATTGCCTTCCATCTTAACATCTGTTTCGCGGTGACATTTAATACACCAACCCATGGTTAATGGTGCAAACTGTTTTTGGATTTCATATTCTTGAACTGGGCCATGACATTTTTGACATTCAATACCAGCAACGGTTACGTGTTGAGAGTGATTGAAATAAGCAAAATCAGGCAAGTTGTGAATACGTACCCATTTTACAGGTTTTGTTTTTCCTGTATATTTTTGATTTGCTTTATCCCAACCCACAGCATCATATAATTTTTGGATTTCTCCGTCATAGAATGCTTTTGTGTATTCCGGAGTTGCAGTGGTATCAGCAACTTCAGCAATGTTCTTGTGACAGTTCATACACACATTCAATGAAGGAATACCACCATTTTTACTAACGCGTGCTGCAGAGTGACAATATTGACAATTTATACCATTGCTTCCCGCGTGAATTCTGTGTGAGTAATGAATCGGTTGTATCGGCGCATAATCTTGGTCGACACCTATTTGCATTACCCAACCATAAAAGAAATAGCCACTCGCTAATAATAAGAAAACAGAGGAAACAAAAACCAAAAATTGGTTTTTAGCAAATGCTTTCCAAATTGGTAATGTTGGTTCTTTTGGCGCAACTTCTATTCCATTTGCTTTGGCTATTTTAGTCAATACATTGTTCACAAAAAACAACATCACCACCAAGAGCAACATAACTAATGATAAAGCACCCAGAATTACTTCGTTTGAAATTCCACCTTGTTGTACTTGACCTCCACCATCAGGAACTGTAGCAATTACAGGTTCTGGTTTTGGCTCAGATGTATAAGCAATGATATTATCAATATCAGTATTTGATAACTGCGGGAATGCAGTCATTACTGATTTATTGTACTCTTCAAAAATAGCAATTGCTTTAGCATCACCTGATTTGATTAAAGCAGAACTATTCTTTATCCATTTATATAGCCATTCCTTGTCATATTTTGCAGAAACGTTTCTTAGAGCCGGACCGGTCATTTTTTTGTCTAAATTATGACAAGCTGCACAGTTTAGATTAAATAATGCTTTCCCAGCAACAGCGTCGCCACCAGCAGTTGCAGTAGCAGCTGGAGCAGGAGTTGTAGTTGCAGGAGTTGCTGCTGGTGGAGCAGGAGTAGCATTTTGAGATGATGAAGAGAAGGAAAGTGTTAGCATTAAAGCTAAGCTGAAAAGTAATTCCCTTGAAATCGAATTATGGTTACCCACTTTTTTCATATAATATAATGATTATCGACTAATGTTTTTGTGGTAATACCCTAATAAGAATAGAATAAAAATCCACACTTTTTTAAAAACTTGGACAAAAATACGACTTAAGAACTATTCACAAAAACCAAAATATATCATAAATATCAATTTATATTAATTCTAAATAACGATTTGTGTTTTGATTAATTTATTAAGTTTTACATTTGTATTAAAATCAAATCATTATGATGCATTCATTAAAAATAAAGGTTGTTTTATTAGTTTCTTTTGTTTTATTTTTTGGCAAAAAAAGCGTTGCACAAGAAGGAAATATTACTATTTCTCAAGACCCAAAGTTTGAACTACTTCTTAACGAAAAAAGAAAAATTAATAGTTCAATTACCATCAATGATCGTTATAAAATTCAGATTTTTAATGGGGATAGTGAAAATTCCAAAAAGACTTTAACAAATTTCAAAAAAGAAAATAAAGGGCAAGATGGAACTATCGTTTTTAGTACACCTATATATAAGGTATGGGTCGGCAATTTTAAATCGAGAATTGATGCAGAGAAAAACCTCAATATTTTAAAGAAAAAATACCCAAATGCATTTTTAATTAAACCTAACAAATAAAAAAGTCCCGATAAAAATCGGGACTTTATCTACAAATTATTTCAACTTTTTCTTCACTTCCACTTCTTGGAAAGCTTCAATTAAATCAAGTTGTTCAATGTCATTGTAATTTTTGATTTGCATACCGCAGTCATATCCTTTTGATACCTCTTTTACATCATCTTTGAAACGTTTTAATGTAGACAATTCGCCTGTAAAAATTACGACACCTTCACGTATGATTCTGATTTTAGAGTTTCTATAGATTTTTCCATCTGTAACCATACATCCTGCAATTGAACCTACTTTAGATACTTTAAATATTTCTCTTATTTCGGCTGTTCCGGTGATTTCTTCCTTCATTTCTGGGGAAAGCATTCCTTCCATTGCGTCTTTCAATTCATTGATTGCATCATAGATAATAGAATAACTTCTGATATCAATTTCTTCTTTTTGAGCTAATTGGCGAGCATTTCCTGCTGGACGGACATTAAATCCAATAATAATAGCATCTGATGCAGAAGCTAACATTACGTCGGTTTCAGTAATGGCTCCAACACCTTTGTGTATAATATTGATTTGAATTTCATCTGTAGATAATTTAGAAAACTCACTAGAAAGTGCTTCTACAGAACCATCCACATCTCCTTTGAGGATAATATTTAATTCTTTAAATTGACCTAGAGCAATACGTCGACCAATTTCAGCCAAAGTTATATGACGTTGCGTTCTAACGGATTGTTCACGCATTAATTGAAGGCGTTTAGAAGCAATTTGTTTGGCTTCTCTTTCATCTTCAAACACATTAAATTTATCTCCGGCAGTAGACGCACCATCCAAACCTAATATTGATATTGGTGTTGATGGTCCAGCTTCTTTAACGTTATGCCCTCTTTCGTCATGCATAGCTTTCACTTTTCCATGATTCTTTCCAGCCAATACATAATCTCCAACTTTTAAGGTTCCCGATTGAACCAATATAGTAGAAACATAACCTCTTCCTTTATCCAATTGTGCTTCAACAACGGTACCTACAGCTGGTTTGTTTGGGTTAGCTTTTAAGTCCAGAATTTCTGCTTCAAGCAGTACTTTTTCTAATAATTCTTTAACGCCAGTGCCTTTTTTAGCAGAAATATCATGGGATTGGTATTTTCCACCCCAATCTTCTACCAATAAATTCATTGCTGCTAATTTCTCCTTAATTTTTTCAGGATTAGCACCTTGCTTGTCGATTTTATTAATAGCAAATATCATTGGAACATTTGCCGCTTGCGCATGGCTAATAGCTTCTTTTGTTTGTGGCATGATGTCATCATCTGCCGCTACAACAATTATAGCAATATCGGTTACTTGTGCTCCACGAGCACGCATGGCCGTAAATGCTTCGTGACCAGGTGTGTCTAAGAACGTTATCTTTTGCCCGCCATCAAGAGTTACTGCGTAAGCGCCAATATGTTGGGTTATTCCTCCTGATTCTCCGGCAATTACATTCTCTTTTCGGATATAATCTAGTAAAGATGTTTTACCGTGGTCAACGTGACCCATTACAGTTACAATTGGCGCACGAGTAACTAAATCTTCTGGTTTGTCTTCGACAACCGCTAAAGAATCTTCAATTTCAGTTGTAATAAATTCAACTTCATAACCAAATTCATCGGCAACAATAGATAATGTTTCTGCATCCAAACGCTGGTTCATGGTAACCATTATTCCTAATGACATACATGTTCCAATAACTTTAGTGATTGGTACGTCCATCATGGTTGCAATTTCACCTACGGTAACAAATTCTGTTACTTTGATTGTTTTGCTTCCCTCTTCAATAGCTTGCATTTCGTCTTCATTTCTTTGACGGTGCGTATCTCTTTTATCTCTTCTGTATTTAGCTGCTTTTGACTTATTTCCTTTACCCTGAAGTCTTTCTAAAGTTTCTTTGATTTGGTTTTTAACCTCTTCTTCTGTTGGCTCAACTTTTTGAACTATTGCAGGACGATTTCCTTTTTGGAATCCTTGCTTAGGAACAAATTTTGATGGTCCACCTTGAGTATTTCCACCACTAGTAATGGCTGGTTTCTCTCCTGGTTTAGGAGGAATTCTTTTTCTTTTATTTTTGTTGGCTGCATTTTGGGCTGCTTGGGCTGCACTTTGGCCAGCTATTGGAGTTGCTGGTTTAATCACATCCTTTTTAAAATCTTCTTTTTTCTTTTTGGGCTTGTTAAATTGAGATAGGTCAATCACTTGTCCTGTTAAAGTAGCGCCCGATAATTTTTGATATTGAGTAGTTATTGTTTCATCAACAGGATCTTCTTCGGAAGGTTTAACGACAGACAGTTTATCTTCATCAACTTTTGCAACTTTTTCTTTAGAATCTTTTATTGGTGAAGTTTCCTGATTTCTAACAACTTCTGATTTTTCGGGAGAAATAGCTGTTTTAGTCGTTTCTTTAGAAGGAGTAATAGCCACTTTAGCTTTGAGTTCTAAATCAATTTTACCAACTTGTTTTGGGGCAGTAACAATTGCTTTAGCTTTAATTAACTCTGATTTTTGACGCTCTTCTTCAAGTTTACGCTTGTCTTCAAGTTCTTTTTCTCTTTCTAATCGAAGTGCTTCTTTTTCTTTTCTAATCTCTTCGCTTACCCCTATAGAAGCTTCTTTGTTTCCTTTGTCACCTGCAAATTGGCCACAAAGAATATTGTATACATCATCAGAAATTTTTGTGTTGGAATTGTTTTCAATAACAATTCCTTTACCTTTTAGGTAATCCACAGCTCTTTCTAAAGAAATATTTAATTCCCTTAAAACTTTGTTTATTCTAATATTTCCTTCAGACATAAAATCTTTTTAATGTTACTTGGTTGAGAGTATGAATTAGTCTTCAAATTCATCTTTCAAAATTCGTATTACTTCTAATATGGTTTCTTCTTCTAAATCAGTTCTTCTTACTAAATCTGCTACATCTTGATTCAAAATACTTCTAGCGGTATCCAATCCTATTTTGGCGAATTCATCTATTACCCATCCATCAATTTCATCTGAAAACTCTGTTAATTCAACATCATCTTCCTCTGCAGTAATGCCTTCTCGAATTACATCTAACTCATAACCTGTCAATAAACCTGCTAATTTAATATTATGTCCTCCACGACCAATAGCTTTTGAAACTTCTTCTAATTTCAAAAACACTTCTGCTCTTTTTTTCTCTTCGTCAATTTTAACCGAAGATACTTTTGCAGGACTTAATGCTCTTGTGATTAAAAGTGATGCATTAGTTGTGTAATTGATGACATCAATATTTTCGTTTCCTAATTCGCGAACAATTCCATGAATACGTGAACCTTTCATTCCAACACAAGCTCCAACCGGGTCAATTCTATCGTCATAAGAGTCTACAGCTACTTTTGCTTTTTCGCCAGGAATTCTCACTACTTTTTTAATCATTATCAAACCGTCGAAAACCTCTGGGATTTCTTGTTCAAATAATTTTTCCAAAAACATATCTGCTGTTCTCGACATAATTATCTGTGGTTTATTCCCCTTTAACTCAACACTTTCAATAATTCCGCGAACATTATCTCCTTTTCTGAAAAAGTCCGATGGTATTTGTTTTTCCTTTGGCAAAACGATTTCATTTCCTTCATCATCTAACAAAATTACAACCCTTGGTCGAACATGATGTACTTCGGCAGTATAAATTTCGCCAATTAAGTCTTTAAATTGTTTGTAAAGATTCGTATTGTCGTGCTCATGAATTTTAGAAATTAAATTTTGACGTAATGCTAATATAGCTCTTCTTCCAAGATCGATTAATTTCACTTCTTCTGAAACTTCTTCTCCAATTTCAAAATCGGGTTCTATTTTTCTGGCATCTGTTAAGGTGATTTCTTCGTTTTCTAAATCCAAATCATCATCTGCAACAACGATTCTTCTTCTCCAAATTTCCATATCGCCTTTATCAGGATTGATAATGATATCAAAATTATCGTCTGAACCGTATTTCTTTTTTAATGCGTTTCTAAAAACATCCTCCAAAATCGCCATAAGCGTTACTCGATCAATAAGTTTGTCGTCTTTAAACTCTGAAAATGACTCGATTAATGCAATATTTTCCATGCCTAATTTAATTAAATATTATAATAACAATTGCTTCTTTTATTTCTGAAAAAGGAATTTCTCGTTTGTGTTCTATGGTCTCTTTTCCTTTTCCAATTTTTTTTTGTTCTCTAGCTGTCCATGATAGTACTATGCTTTCATCTAAAACTTGTTCTAGTAACGCCTGTATAGTTTCATTAGCTGTTTTAACCTGTAAAGTTCTTCCAATATTTTTGTGATATTGTCTAAGTAACTTTAATGGATTAGTAACTCCCGCCGAAGCTACTTCTAACGAAAAATCTTGTGCTTCACGATCTAAATTGTTTTCGATTAACCGACTGATATCAATACAATCTTGCAAAACTACCCCATTATCTCCATCCAAAGTTACGGTAATTTTATAACTATCAGAAATTGTAACATCCACAAGAAACAATGATGGATTGGCTAATAATCCTTCTTCTAATATAGTAGTTACTTTCTCTTTAAATGTCATAGTTGTATAAAAAGAGGGAAGCAATGCTTCCCTCATTATTTAATTTGAATGGTAAATAACGGTACAAATATAGTTATTTTTTTATAAATCAAAAAATCCTTGTTGATTCAAAAAAAAATAATACCTTTATTGTGTTAAAAAATTACAATCGTAAATTTACATTTTATATTATGAAAAAAATTTTAGTCCCAACAGACTTTTCAGATTATGCTCATTATGCATTAAAAGTGGCTGCACAAATCGCAAAAAAAAATAATGGAGAAATCATGCTTCTCCATATGTTAGAATTACCCCATCAAGGAAGTGATGCTATAGGAAGTGGTCATGATATTCCAGAAATTATGCTTTTTAAAAATGCGGCTATCAAAAGGTTAGAAGATTTAATGGATGATAAATGTCTTGATGGTTTAAAAGTCTCTGAAATTATCCAATTCGAATTAGCTTTCGATGGCATTATGAATATTAGTAAAAAAAATGATGTTGATTTAATTGTAATGGGTTCTCACGGCGCAAGTGGATTTAAAGAAATGTTTATTGGTTCCAATGCTGAAAAAGTTGTTCGTTTTTCAGATATTCCAGTACTTGTAGTTAAAAAAGACGAAGCAAATTTCGATGTTAATAAGTTTGTCTTTGCTTCAGATTTTTCAGATGAAATTAAAAAACCTTTTGCTAAAGTTGTTGATTTTGCAAATAAATTAGATGCCGAATTGCATTTAGTTATGATCAATACTCCGACTAGTTTTAAACCCACTCATATTGCACAAGAAATAATGAATGATTTTATTTCAAACTTTCCAGTCAACAAATTTTTTACACATATATATAATGATGTAAATGTGGAAAGTGGTATTTTAAATTTTGCTAATTATGTTGAGGCAGATTTAATTGGAATGAGCACTCACGGCAGAAAAGGACTTTCCCATTTCTTTAACGGAAGCATTAGTGAAGATTTAATAAACCATTCTACTAGACCTGTAGTTACCTTTAAAATTTAAAAGTAAAAGTTATAGAATCAAAAAAGTCCCGATTAAATCGGGACTTTTTTGTTGGTCTACTAGGACTCGAACCTAGAAAGACTGCACCAAAAACAGTTGTGTTACCATTACACCATAGACCAGTTTACTTCTCGAGGCAATAATATAAGCGGAGTTCCGTGAAACTGCCGTTTTGCTCAACGCGAGTGCAAATTTAGCAGAAATTTTATTTTACACAAACAAATATGATAAAAAATTAAAAAACAAGTTCAAAGCATTTCTTGTTTACTTCATAATAAACTTAGACTTATTTCGTTATCCGTTTGAGAAAATTTTGTTAATGCGGGTTTACTTGCGTTAAAAAAAATAGTTTCTTTGTAAAATCAAAATAAAACCCTTTCATTTCATAATATATGATGAATTTTAATTTCAATAAATGGAACACTATCATAGGATGGACAACATTTGCAATTGCTTTAATCACTTATTCGTTAACCGTTGAACCCACTATGAGTTTTTGGGATTGTGGTGAATATATTTCCACTGCTGCAAAACTCGAAGTGGGCCATCCACCTGGTGCGCCTTTGTATCAAATGCTTGGCGCTTTCTTTGCCATGTTTTCCTTTGGAAACAATGAAATGGTTGCCTTGATGGTTAACATGATGTCCGTTTTCTCAAGTGCATTTACTATATTATTTATGTTTTGGTCTTCTTCTATTTTGTTACGAAAAATTGTTTCTTCTTATGTATCAATCGACAGAAATAAAGCTATTGTAATCCTTGGTAGTTCATTTATTGGCTCTTTAGCATTTACATTTTCGGATAGTTTTTGGTCAAGTGCAGTGGAAGCCGAAGTGTATGCCATGGCGTCCTTATTTATAGCCATCCTATTTTGGCTTGGGTTACGTTGGGAAGAAGACATGCATACACCCAAAGGAAATCGTTGGCTTTTGTTAATCTCTTTAATTATTGGCCTTTCATTTGGCGTTCACTTTATGGCATTATTAACCATTCCCGCCATTGGTTTTTTATATTTTTTCAAAAATTATAAAACCGTTACTGTAAAAAATTTCATTATTGCCAATATTATAATTGTTACCGTTTTACTTTTTATTTTCAAGTTATTATTGCCCTACACCTTGGCTTTTTTCGGGAAAATGGAAATCTTTATGGTGAACAGTTTTGGTTTGCCTTTTAATTCGGGAACCATTTTGGCTAGCTTAATAATAATTGCTTTTTTCTATTTTGGATTAAAATACACTCGAGAGAAAGGACATCCTTTTTATAATACTGTTTTATTGTGTGTGCTTTTTGTTTTAATAGGTTTCTCCACTTGGATGATGTTGCCCATTCGCGCCAATGCGAATGTAGTTATTAATGAAAATAAACCTTCGGATGCTGCCGAAGTTTTGGCGTATTATAACCGCGAACAATATGGTGTGAATCCTTTGTTTTATGGACCACAATATACCGATGCTTTTGCCCGACTTGACGAAGATAAACCTTATCTTGATAAAGCGCCCAACTACGAAAGAGATTATAAATCTGGAAAATATGTTATTGTAAACAACTACAAAAATGCCGAACAAAATAGTGATGATAAGCATAAAGCTATTCTTCCAAGGTTATGGTACAGCCAGGACGAGAACATTATGCAAAATTACATGGAGTTCATAGGTGTTCCTAAGTTCAAGCTCAATCAAGATTATCCTTATGAGCAAGATTTAGCTCAATATGGAGTTGATATTGATAGCTTAGGTGAAGAGCAGGTTGCCATGGCGGTTGGACAATTGAAAGAAGAAATGCAAAAAAATATTAATGAATTCAAAACAGCTTATGCTCAAAAAGATATTGACAATGAAGGATATATTTCTTTCCTGAAAAAATATAGCGATTATATAATTGTTGAAAAACCTTCCACTTGGGATAATATCAGCTTTATGTTTGAATACCAATTTGGTTATATGTATGGCAGGTATTTGCTTTGGAATTTTGTGGGAAGACAAAACGATATTCAAGGAAAATATGATAATCTTGATGGCAACTGGATTAGCGGAATTAAATTTATTGATGAAATCCATTTGGGTAAAGGAACGCAAGAAAACTTACCAGATGATGTCAAAAGCAACAAAGGAAGAAACGTTTATTATTTCTTGCCATTTATCATCGGCTTAATTGGACTAATGTATCATGCACAAAGGGATTTGAAGAGTTTTTATGTGTTATTAGTTTTGTTTTTATTTACCAGTATCGCTTTGAAAGTTTTCTTAAACGAAAGACCATTTGAGCCACGCGAAAGAGATTATGCCCTTGTCGGTTCGTTTTATGTGTTTGCTATTTGGATTGGTTTTGGGGTTTTTGCCATTTATGAAATAGTGTCGGGTTATATTAAATCAAAAATAGTTGGACCAATTGTAATTGGCGCTTGTCTTTTGGCTTCTCCTATATTAATGGCAACTCAAAATTGGGATGACCATGATCGTTCAAATAAATATACCGCAGTTGCTATGGCGAAAAATTATCTGGAATCCTGTGAGCCAAACGCAATATTATTCACCATTGGTGACAATGATACTTTTCCATTATGGTATGCTCAAGAAATTGAAGGTTTTAGGACAGATGTAAAAATTGTAAATACAAGTCTTTTCATGACCGATTGGTATATAGATCAGATGAAATTTAAAACCTATAAATCTGATGGATTGCCTATTTCTTTTACCCATAATGAATATGTAGGTGATAAATTAGATTATGTAGCGCATATCCCAAAAACAGAAGCACGATGGGATATTAAAGATTTGATTGCATTTATTAAAAATCCTCAATCAACAGTTGATTTACAAAACGGACAAACCATCCATTTTTATCCTACCAACAAAATCAGAATTCCAGTTGATAAAAACGCCGTTATTAAAAATAAGGTGGTAAGTTCCATATATAATGATTCTATTGTTCCTTTTATTGATTTAGATGTTAAAGGAAGTGCAATGTATAAAAACCGATTGATGATGTTGGATGTGTTAGCCAATAACAATTGGAAACGACCTGTTTATTTTACCGGTGGAAGTTTTGGCGATGACGATTATCTTTGGATGAAAGATTACCTACAATTGGATGGGTTGGTTTATAAATTGGTTCCGATTAAAACTCCAGTTGATAAAGAAAATAGATATGATATGGGTCAAATTGATAGTGATAAAATGTATGATTTAGTCATGAAATGGGAATGGGGTAACGGTGATTTAACCACTATTTACCATGATCCAGAAACTAGAAAAAACAGTATTTCCTATAGAACCAACATGGCAAGATTGATGGAACAATTAATAAACGAAGGGAAAATCGAGAAAGCCAAAAAAATTATCGATTTGGCTTTGACCAAAATGCCAATGGATTATTACGGTTATTATACCATGGTAGAACCCTTCGCTAGCGGCTATTATGAAGTGGGCGAAAAAGTAAAAGCAAGACAATTACTTGAAAGATTAATGTCCAAATACAAACAAAGTTTAACCTATTACTCAGGCATTCAACCTTCTATTCAAAATGGAATTGCCTCTGATATAATTACTGATATTGAACGTTACAGAAGTTTATTGACGGTGATGAAAGACCGAGGTGATATTGATTTTTATAACAAAAACAAACCCATTTTCAATTCGTTTGTGCAACGATTTACTCGTTTTGGAAGAGATTTAGAATAAATTCATCTTTTAAATTAAAGGTGTGCCAATAAGAATTTTCTAATTGGCACATTTTTTTCATATTACTACTTTTACACCATGAAATTTTGGGTTAAAACAAATCGTATTATTAAGTGGATTTTTCCAAACTATGTTTGGGATATTCCTAATGATGGGCAAAAAGTATTTCTCACTTTTGACGATGGACCAACGCCTGAAATCACCGAATGGGTTTTAGAGCAATTGAAGAAATACAATGCCAAAGCTACTTTTTTTTGCATTGGCAATAACATTGAAAAATATCCTGAACTATTCCAAAAAACTATTGCAGAAGGACATGCTATTGGCAATCACACATTCAATCATTTAAAAGGTTGGAAAACTTCAACTGAAGATTATATTGAAAATGTCAAATTATTCGAAACCAAAAACCCGAAACTCGTAACTCGAAATCTTTTCCGTCCTCCTTACGGAAAAATAAAACCTTCTCAATCTAAAAGATTACGAAAATTAGGATACAAAATAATTATGTGGGATGTATTGAGCCGTGATTATGACCAAACTATTTCTGCAACACAATGTTTGGAAAATGTTTTACCCAATGTTAAAACAGGTAGCATCATCGTGTTTCATGACAGTTTAAAAGCGGAACATAACTTAAAATATGTTTTGCCTAAAACGCTAGAGTTCTTAAAAGAAAATGGGTTTGTTTGTGATAAAATTGACTAAAGTTGTTCTTGAACCAAGCCAATAATTGTATTAGCATCTAATTCGCCGGATTGTCTCCAAACCATGTTGCCTTCTTTGTATATCATCAAGGTAGGCAATCCTTTGATGCGCAATGCATCTGCCAATTCTTGATTTTTATCTACATCAATTTTTATCACTTTTGCTTTATCACCAAGTGCTGCTGCTACATCTCTAATAACAGGATGCATGGACACGGAAGATTCGTTCCATTCTGTGTAAAAATCAATTAACACAGGTACTTGGGCATTGATTAATTCTCCAAATTTTGACATAAAACCAAAATATTTATATTTTCTTTTAGCAATTAAAAAGAACTATTAAAACACAAATGTAGCACTTTTAACTAATTATACTACTTTTTCCCCTTTTTTTAGTTCAAATACAGTTATTTCAGGCCAAATACCTACTCTACCCGGGTAGGCATGAAACCCTAGACCTCTATTTACATAAATATATCTTCCTAAATTTTCATACAATCCTGCCCATTGTTTGTAAACATATTGCACAGGACTCCAACTAATTATTCCCGGTATTTCAATCCCAAATTGCAATCCGTGTGTGTGTCCCGAAAGTGTCAATTGAAAATGTTTATCATCATGTTTCACTTCATATTCCCAATGACTTGGATCGTGACTCATCAATATTTTAAAATCTTCCTTGGTTAATCCTTCTGATGCCTTATTTAAATCGCCTGCTTGTTTGAAATTTTTACCCCAATTTTCAACACCTACAATGGCAATTTCGCTTTCGCCTTTTTTAATTTTCTTATTTTGGTTTAACAATAAATCAAATCCAATTTGCCCGTACAATGCTTTTATGGCTTCAAAATTTTCATCTTTTGCCGCTTGTGATGGCCAATCAACATATTCACCATAATCGTGATTTCCTAGAACAGCATATTTCCCATATTCGTGGTTCTCAATTTTATTAAATACATCAATCCAAGGGTGCATTTCGGTGGCATGAGTATTTACAATATCGCCAGTAAACAACATCATATCTGTTTTATGCTCATTAATTAGATTAATGGCATGTTGTATTTTCTGAGGGTCATCAAAACTTCCGCTATGCACATCCGAAATTTGAGTAATGGTAAATCCGTCAAATTCATTAGGTAAATCTGGAAAAAACAACGTTTGTTTTAATACTCTGAAATTATATTTTCCCTTGGTCATGCCATATAAAAGTGATGTAAAAGGAATAGCCGCAAGTACTAATGCCACCTGACTTACAAATTTTCTTCTACTAGGTAAAAAATTTCCGTTGTCGTTATCTCCCATAAAATGAGTAACCGTTCCCGAAAAAATTCTAAAAATATCTTCCATTAACATAAAAAATGTTAAAATGATTTTTGGAATAAATAATAACAAGAGTAAACCTAATGTTAAAAGTGTTTTGCTGTTTTGCCCAACTCTACGGTCAAATTGTGAGAATTGGTAAGAAATATAAATGAGAGCCAATAATGAAATAAGCTGATAGCCAACTAAAACCCATCTTACTTTGGTTATGGTTCGAAAAGCTTGAAAGGCATAAATTTCAATTATAGCAACAAAAAACAAAAAGAAAATCCAACGAAACATCTATTTAATTTTTTTGCAAAATAACGAATAAACATCTATGCTTTAGTTGATATTAAAGATAATTTAACAGTGATTTAAAAAGTGACAATTCTAACTTTATCATTTGTAACTACAACAAAGTTATTTTGTAAACTATTTGAATAATTTTGAATAAGTTTTTTTAAAACTTCAATTCTTTTTTTGAAAATATTTGGTTCACATCGAAGTAGAATGATACCATTATGTACTTTTTGATTTCTAAAAACCATTTCGCCGAAATCTTTATCGGAAGTAATAAGAATATAATCTTCATTTTGACATTTCTCAATAATTTCATCATCGGATACACCACGCCATTGTTCAAAAACAGAAAAAACCTCATGTTTTTCACTTTTCAACCAATCAGCAACAGAAGTTCCTGTGCATTCATCAACTAAAAAACGCATTTAAGAAGCAACTTTATCTAAATCTAAGGTAGTAGTTTTTTCAAGAATATTTTCAGCGTATCGCAAACATGCTAAAATTTCTTCCTTTTTTAAACCTTTATATTCAAAAAGTATTTCATCAGTAGAAATTCCTTGAGCTAACATAGAAATAACGTGCTCAACGGCAATTCTTGTTCCTACTATTACAGGCTTACCAAGCATTATTTTTGGATTAATTTCAATAAATTCCATAATGACTATTTTAAATTCATTTCAAAGATAATAATTTTAAAAACGAATTAATCACTTTTAAAAAAAATCCCAGATTAGTTGTTTATTTTTACACTAAAATTTTATTTATATGTCAACTCAAAAACGCCTTTACCTTCTTGATGCTTATGCTCTAATATTTCGCGGCTATTTCGCTTTTATAAAAAACCCAAGAATCAATTCTAAAGGAATGGATACTTCGGCCATTATGGGATTTATGAATGCCTTAATGGATGTTATCAAACGTGAAAAACCAGACCATTTAGCTGTGGCATTTGACAAAGGCGGTAGCGATTATCGTTATGAAATGTATCAAGAATACAAAGCCCATCGCGATGAAACTCCAGAAGCCATAAAAATCGCCGTTCCTTATATTCAAGAATTATTAAAAGCCATGCACATTCCAATTATTGAAAAAGCAGGTTATGAAGCCGATGATTTAATTGGAACTCTAGCAAAGCAAGCCGAAAAAGAAAACTTTCAGGTTTTTATGGTGACACCCGATAAAGATTTTGCACAATTGGTTTCCGAGAATATTTTTATGTACAAACCCGCTCGAATGGGTAATGACATTGAAATTTGGGGAATTCCAGAAGTATTAGCCAAATTCGAAATTGAACGACCAGAACAAGTAATAGATTTCCTCGGAATGATGGGCGATACTGCTGATAATATTCCGGGATTACCAGGCGTTGGCGAAGTTACCGCCAAGAAATTATTGAAAGAATTTGGTTCGATGGAAAATCTGCTAGCGAATACCGACAAACTCAAAGGTGCGATGAAAGAAAAAATTGAAGCCAATGCTGATAAAGGAATTCTTTCTAAAAAATTAGCTCGAATTCTGTTAGATTGTCCGGTAACTTTCAATGCACATGATTATGAACTTTCTAAACCCGATGTCGAAAAAACAGATGCGCTTTTCAACGAATTGGAATTTCGCCAGATGAAATCACAATTCGATAAATATTTCGGAACGGGAAAAGAATATGATGAAATTGATACCAATGGCAATGAGAATGGCAATATCAATGACAAAAATCAAGTAAAAAAAATTCATGTTAAAAAATCTAACGAAGAACAATTTGACTTATTTGGCTTTTATGAGGAGTCGGAGACTCCTTCCCCTTCGGGAAAGGCTGGGATGGGGTTTGCGACATTAGAAACTACAGAGCATTTATACCAAGTTGTTCAAGGTGAATTAGGCACAAAACTGTTTTTGCAAAATCTAATGAACCAAACTTCAGTGTGTTTTGATACCGAAACTACTGGAATAGATGCTTTGAATGCCGAATTGGTTGGAATGTCATTTTCGTGGGAGAAAGGAAAAGGATTTTACGTTCCGTTTCCAGAAAATCAAGAAGAAGCAAAAGCGTTAGTTGAAAAATTCAAACCGTTTTTTGAAAGCGAAACCATCGAAAAAATAGGTCAAAACATCAAATACGATTTGAAAATTCTATCTCGTTATGGGATTTCTATTAAAGGAAAATTATTCGACACCATGATTGCGCATTACCTCATCAATCCTGACATGCGTCATAATATGGATGTTTTATCGGAAACCTATTTAAAATATGCTCCAAAATCGATTGAAACGTTAATTGGCAAGAAAGGAAAAGGTCAGCAATCGATGCGCGATGTTGCTTTGGAAGAAATCAAGGAATACGCCGCCGAAGATGCGGATATAACGTTTCAATTAAAACAAAATTTCAGTCCGATTTTAGATAAAGCCGAAACTAAAAAATTATTTGATGAAATCGAAATTCCACTGATTCCTGTTTTGGCTGCCATGGAAATGGAAGGCATCAATCTGGATGTGCCTTATTTAAAATCGATGTCGGTTGAAATGGCGAAAGAAAGTGCTGCATTGGAACAAAAAATCTATGAAACGGCTGGCGAGAAATTCAATTTGGCTTCTCCAAAGCAGCTCGGGGATATTTTATTTGATAAACTACAACTTGGCGGAGCGAAACAAAAGAAAACCAAAACCGGTCAATATGCCACGGGCGAAGAAATCTTGACTTATTTGGCAAACGATAATCCCATTGTAAAAGACATACTCGAATGGCGACAAATGGTAAAATTGCAAAGCACCTATATTGATGCGTTACCCAACCAAGTAGACAAAAAAACAGGTCGCGTTCACACCGATTATATGCAAACCGTCGCGGCTACAGGACGATTAAGTTCTAATAATCCAAATTTACAAAACATTCCAATAAGAACGGAACGTGGTCGATTAATTCGAAAAGCATTTATTGCTCGCGATGAAAATTATAGCTTGCTATCTGCCGATTATTCACAAATAGAGCTTCGAATAATAGCTGCATTATCTGGTGAAGAAAATATGATCAAGGCATTTCAAAATAATGAAGATATTCACAAAAGTACGGCTGCAAAAGTATTTAATGTTCCGTTAGAGGAAGTTACCAAGGAACAAAGAAGTAATGCGAAAACCGTAAACTTTGGAATTATATATGGTGTTTCTGCTTTTGGGCTTTCCAATCAAACTTCGCTTTCAAGAAAAGAAAGTACCGAGTTGATAGAGGCGTATTTTGCAACCTATCCGAAACTAAAATCCTATATGTCGAATCAAGTGGATTTTGCTCGTGAAAATGGTTACGTCCAAACTGTTTTAGGAAGAAGACGTTATTTGAAAGACATTAATTCGGCCAATATGATGGTAAAAAGTGGCGCCGAACGAAATGCGGTAAATGCACCCATTCAAGGTTCGGCAGCCGATATCATCAAAATTGCGATGATTAACATTCATAAAAAACTAACCTCTAAGAATCCCGACGGCTCGGGATGGAAATCGAAAATGTTATTGCAAGTACATGACGAATTGGTTTTTGACGTTCACAACTCCGAATTAGAAAAAATTCAACCGATGATAAAACACGAAATGGAAAACGCATTTAAACTCGATGTTCCGTTAGATGTTGAAATGGGAGTTGGTAAAAACTGGTTGGAAGCGCATTAAAATTTGACATTGTTGAAATAAAAAAAGCTAGAAATTCAATTCTAGCTTTTTGTTTTTACAGAAACTTTTGTAATTATTCAACTATCACTTTCTTCCAAGATTTCTCCGTTTGATTTACCAATTCCAAAAGGTAAACGCCTGTTTGCAATCCGCTAACATTTACTTCAACCGCATCAGATGCATCGTTCACTTCAATGGTTTTTACTAAAGCCCCTACTTGTGAATACACATTTATTTTGTTTAAGGTTGTTTTTGTTTGAACTACAAACGCTCCATTTGATGGATTTGGGTATACTTTGGTAGCGTTTAATGAAAAATCTTCAACACCAAGCGTGGATATTGGAACATTAAAGGCATATCCTCGATTGGTTACGCCATGATTATTTAGAGTATAACCAGCAGTACTTCTTCTTGCAAAAGCAAAGTCGATAGTAGTGTCAGCAAAATTAAACTGATAATCATTTAAATCACCAGTATTAAATGGTCTCGTAAAAACAATTGTTCTTAATCCCGCAGAAGGAGTATTATCAGAGTTAGATAAAAGAGTCCAGTTGTTTGATGGGTCTGGAGTAGGAGAGACTCCAACACCGTTAAAAAAAGCATCTACTAAAGTAACATTATTCCAATAAACTATGTCTTGTCCTTCTAACATTCCGTCACCATTTGCAAAGGAACCGAATTGAAGTGCGAACCATCTGTCATTTGGACCGCTAAATGTTAAAGTTGCTGTTGAAGTTGTGTTATTCAATAATAATGTTACAGAAATATTACTGAGCAAATTGACTACACCTGTTGTTTTTTGCTGGGCAAATCCTGCAAAGCACATAAATGTGATTAATAATAACGTAATTTTTTTCATAGTTTTTATTTTAAGAGATTAATAATTTCTTCGTTTCCAGAAAAAACGGCATGTTCAAAAGCAGTTTTCCCGTCTTTATCTTGGTGTGCTTTATCCACTTTATTTTCAAGCAATAAACTCAAAATAGTTTTATTGTTAAATTGTACACAATATATCAATGCTGTTGTACCATTTGCATCTGCGATATTTACATCGGCTTTTTTCTGAATCAATAACTTTGCAATTTCGTTATTCCCTTTAACAACACAAGCCATCAAAGGTGTTCCCATTTTAGAATTTCCATTAATATCACTTCCTGTTTCAATCAATAATTTAGCGACTTCATTATTGCCTCTATAACAAGCCAATATAAGTGGTGAGTAGCCATCGGAATTGACCGTTTTAAAAGCATTAGGATTTGCTTTTAAAACTGCTTTTGCTTGTTCAACGGTTCCTTTACGAGCAATCTCAAAAACAGCTGTTTCTTCTTGAGCAAGTGTTATATTCAACATCAAAAGTAAAAAAAACAACATTTTAATTTTCATAAAAAAGAATTTAAAAATATTAGAGTAAAAAAACCTAATATAGTTGCGTCATTTATATCGTAAATACTAATTTAATTTTTTTGTGGATTCTCGCTGTCTTAATTCTGTATTGATAACGGTAGTTTTGAAAGTATACCCTTCTTCCTTACTTTCTAGTTTATCAATTAACATTTGGGCAGCCACTTCCCCAATTTCAGGACCATGCTGACTTACTGTAGACAAACTTGGCGTCATTCTGCGTGACCAAACCCCATCGGCAAAACCTATTATTGATAATTCCTCAGGAATTTTATACCCGTTTTTTAATCCCAGTTTCAAAGCAGATACAGAAGCATGTTCATCAAGCGCAAAAACAGCATCAATTGTATTGTTTTTAAACAAATCTACTACCTTTTTATCAAAATCGGCCTCATTATCAGTCAGGATAATTAATTTTTCATCAATAGAAAAACCATTATTTTCCATGGCTTTACAAAATCCTTTGGCTCTTAATTTCCCAACACTTAAATTATCTATTGCCGAAAAAAGTGCGATTCTTTTACATCCTGTTTTGATTAAATGCTCTGTGGCGTTCACTGCCGATTCAAAATCATCTACGATTACTTTATCGCAATTTACATTATCCGAAATCCTGTCGAACATCACAATGGGTGTTCCCTCGTTAATAATGGTATTAAAATGATTGAATTCTTGTAATTTCTGGGTTTCTTCGGCCACCGATAAAATAAATCCATCTATTGTTCCGTTACTCAACATTTCTAGCGTATTAATTTCTTTCTCTAACGATTCATTGGAAATACAAGTAATCACTTTATATCCTTTTTCATCGGCTACTTTTTCAATACCCGTAAAAACTTTGGCAAAAAAAGAATTTAAAATATTTGGAATTATAACCCCAATAGTCTTGGTGCTTCTGTTTTTTAAATTTAACCCAATAACGTTGGGTTTATAATTTTTTAATTTGGCGTATTCTTGAACCCGTTGTTTTGTTGGCTCGCTTATTTCTGGACTACCATTCAATGCTTTTGATACTGTAGAAACGGAAACTCCTAATTCTTTGGCTATTTGTTTTAATGTGGCTTTCGATTTCATTTTATCTCAGTTAAAGCGTAAAAATAACAAAAAAAATTCTGTAACATCTCAAAATAAATATAAAGTTATTGCTGTTTCATTTATATTGGGCAAGATTTTTATACCGAAAAATTAGAGTTTTTATTACTCTAAGTCATTTGATTAAAAGGAAATTAAGCAAAACATACTGGTTTATAAAAAAAATAAAAAAACGTATTTGCTTTATTAATAAATAATTGTACTTTTGCGCTCCCTTTATTGGGAATGGAATGTTTAATTAAAAAAATATTATGAACGCATTAAGCTACAAGACACAATCTGCAAACAAAGCCACAGTTACAAAAGAGTGGATCATTGTAGATGCTGATGGTCATAACTTAGGTCGTTTTGCTTCAAAAGTCGCTATGATTCTTAGGGGTAAATACAAGCCAAGTTATACACCTCACGTCGACTGTGGAGATAACGTAATAGTTATCAACGCAGAGAAAATCAACCTTACAGGTAACAAATTGGACGACAAAACGTACATTCGTCACACAGGTTATCCAGGAGGACAAAGAAGTTTGACTGCAAAAGTTTTGCAATCAAAAAACCCTGCTTCGCTTATTGAGAAAGCAGTGAAAGGAATGTTGCCTAAAAACAAATTGGGTGCAACACTTTTCAGAAATTTAAATGTAGTAGTAGGAACTGAGCACAAATATGGTGCGCAAAAACCTAAAACCGTTAACCTAAACGATCTTAAGTAATGGGAGTTATTCACAAAATCGGTAGAAGAAAATGTGCAGTAGCACGTGTTTATGTTTCTGAAGGAACAGGAAAAATTACTGTTAACAAAAGAGAGTTTGCAGCTTACTTCCCAACAGCAACTTTACAATACAAAGTGATGCAACCCATGTCTATGACAAACAATGCAGATAACTTTGATGTAAAAGTAAATGTATATGGTGGTGGTTCAACAGGACAAGCAGAAGCTGTAAGAATGGCACTTGCAAGAGCCATGTGTGAAGTGGAAGCTGAAAACAGAAGCATCCTTAAACCAGAAGGATTACTAACAAGAGATCCAAGAATGGTAGAACGTAAAAAATTCGGTCAGAAAAAAGCGCGTAAGAGATTCCAATTCTCTAAACGTTAATACTGAACTTGTTTCAGTATCTTTTCAAGATAGTGAAACTACCAAAAACAGATGCTGAAATGAATTCAGCACAAAGTATTGAAATTAAAAACAAAGTTGTCGATATTCCTTGTAAAAAGGGAATTAGTTTAGCATCGAAATGCAGTCCAAAGTCTTAAACTATTAAGCGAAAAAGGTGACGCATTGCTAATCAAACGGAACGTAAACTATTACACAATGGCAAACAAAATTGACGTTAAAGAATTATTAGAAGCAGGTGTTCACTTTGGACACATGACTCGTAAGTGGGACCCAAATATGGCTCCTTACATTTATATGGAACGTAATGGAATTCACATTATCAATCTATATAAAACCGCCGCAAAAATTGAAGAAGCTAACGAAGCTTTGAAAAAAATTGCAGCATCAGGTAGAAAAATACTTTTTGTAGCTACCAAAAAACAAGCAAAAGATATCGTATCCGAAAAAGCCTTGGCTTGTAACATGCCTTACATCACAGAAAGATGGCCAGGTGGTATGTTAACCAACTTCGTTACGATTCGTAAAGCCGTTAAAAAAATGGCTACAATTGATAAAATGAAGAAAGATGGTACTTTCATGACACTTTCTAAAAAAGAAAGATTACAAGTGGAACGTCTTCGTTCAAAATTAGAAAAGAACTTAGGATCTATTGCTGATATGTCTAGACTTCCAGCTGCATTATTTGTAGTGGATATCAAAGCAGAGCACATTGCCATCAAAGAAGCACAAAAATTAAACATTCCAGTTTTCGCAATGGTTGATACTAACTCTGATCCTCGTGAAGTAGATTACGTTATTCCTTCCAATGATGATGCTTCAAAATCAATTGATAAAATTTTATCTTTAGTAACTGCTGCTGTTATTGACGGATTAGCTAACAAAACATCTGAAGGTGATATTGCTCCTGAAACAGAAACAGAAGAAGTTGTTGAAGTAGTTGCAGCTGTTGAAGAACCAGCTGTAGAAGTTGCTCCAGTTGTAGAAGTAGTTGTTGAAGTAGAAGCTGCTCCAGAAGCAGAAGCTACAGAAACTAAATCTGAAGAATAAAAGAAATTAAATTCCAAAAAAGAAATTCCAAACCTGCCCTACGGCAGACAGGTTCCAATAATTGTCAATTAATTGATGATTTCTTAAACTTGGAATTTGCTTGCGCCAGTTCGACCTTTGGTCTCGGGTGGGAATTTTAAGTTTGGAATTTATCATTTTCACAAAATAAATTAATTTAAAATAAAAATAGTATGTCAACAATCACAATTACTGCTGCAGATGTAAATAAATTAAGAACACTTACGGGTGCAGGAATGATGGACTGTAAAAAAGCTTTAGTGGAAGCTGAAGGAGATTTTGATTTAGCAATCGAAAACCTTAGAAAAAAAGGGCAAAAAGTTGCTGCTAATCGTTCTGACAGAGAATCTACTGAGGGTGCTGCAATTGCAGTGGTTAATGGGGATAAAACTTCAGCTGTTGCAATTACATTAAACTGCGAAACAGACTTCGTTGGAAAAAATGAAGGTTTCGTGAAACTAGCTACAGAATTAGCAAATCAAGCATTAAAATTTGATACCAAAGAAGCATTTTTAGCTTCTGATTTCAACGGAATTTCAGTGGCTGAAAAATTAATTGAGCAAACTGGTGTTATTGGAGAAAAAATTGAAATTGCTTCTTTTGAAAGATTGTCTGGCGCTTTTGTTGGTTCTTACATTCACGCTGGAAATAAAATTGCTACTTTGGTAGCGCTTTCTGCTAACGTTGCTGGTGCTGATGAAGCGGCAAGAAATGTGGCGATGCAAGCGGCAGCAATGAACCCAATTGCTTTGAACGAAGCGGGTGTTGATGCTGAAATTATTGCTAAAGAAATTGAAATTGCTAAAGACTTGTTGCGTCAAGAAGGAAAACCAGAAGCGATGTTAGAAAACATTTCTAAAGGTAAAATCCAACGCTTTTACAAAGACAATACTTTGGTAAACCAAGATTATATAAAAGATAGTTCTATGAGTGTGGCTGCTTATGTTAAAACTGTTGACAGTGGTTTAACTGTTACAGGATTTAAAAGAGTTGCTTTAGGATAATTATTAAATTCAAGATTATAAAAAAATCCCAGATCTTATGATTTGGGATTTTTTGTTTATACTAATATCCTTGACTTATTTTTTTTCAATAGGAAAATTTCGAGCACGCATTAAAGCATCGGTATTGGAACTTCTTCCTCTGAATTTTTTATATGCAATTTCAGGATCAATAGTATTTCCAATGCTGAATACGTTGTCATACAGTCTTTTAGCCACTGCTGCATCATACATTCCTTTCCCTTCTGTAAAAGCTTCTGTAGCATCAGCACTAATGGCATCTGCCCATAAATAGCCATAATATCCCGCAGCATAATCATCACTTGAAAACAAATGCCCAAACTGTGGAATACGATGACGCATCACAATTTCACTTGGCATGTTTAATTTATCCAAAGTTTCCTTTTCAAATTGTTTTGGGTCGATATTAGGATTTTCTAGTAAATGCAATTTCATATCTACTAAAGCACTAGAAATAGTTTCCACTGTAGAAAATCCTTCGTTAAAGGTTGATGCCTTCTCGATTCGATCAACAAGTGTCATAGGCATTGGAACATTTGTTTTGTAATGCAATGCAAACCGATTCAAAACTTCGGGTGTAGCCAACCATCTTTCTAATATTTGTGATGGAAACTCCACATAATCCCTTGGTGTATTGGTTCCTGATAAACTTGGATAGGTAACATTGGAGTTTAAACCGTGCAACGCATGACCAAATTCATGAAACAAGGTACTGGCATCTTCCCAAGACACTAAAATAGGTTCGTTTTCATTTCCTTTGATAAAATTACAATTATTGGAAACAATAGTAATCACGTCTCCATCCACTCTACTCTGTTCTCTGTAGGCAGTCATCCATGCTCCAGAACGTTTTCCGTTGCGGGAATAGGGATCAAAATACCAAACACCAACAACTTTTCCAGAAACTTTATTTGAAACTTCCCAAACTCTAACATCTGGATGAAATACAGGAACGTTATATATTTGTTTAAAGTTTAAATTAAAAATTTCTCCTGCAACCCAAAACATGCCTTCGCGTAATTTTTCTAATTGTAAATAAGGTTTTACTTCATTTTCATCCAAATCGTATTTGGCTTTTCTAACTTTTTCTGCATAATAGCGATAATCCCATGGCTGTATTTTGAAATTCCCACCTTCGGCATCCACTATTTTTTGCATTTCGGCTACATCTTGATGGACTTTATCCACCGCTGGTTTCCATACCGATTCCATTAATGCTACTGTTTTCTCTGGTTTTTGTGCCATTGTGTTGGACAAACTCCAATCAGCAAAGGACTTGAACCCTAATAATTTGGCTTTCTCAGCACGGAGTTTTAGAATTTGTACTACTGTAGCATTATTATTGAAATCATTATCAGAATCTCCACGGTTTACAAACATTTTCCAAACTACTTCACGCATAGGTCTAAAACTTGAATAGGTTAAAAAAGGTTCGACTGATGAACGAGTATTTGAAACTGTTCCCAAATCATTGGTTCCTAATTCTTTTGATTTTGCTTGATAGGCATTTATCAACTCTTTTGGTAATCCCGACATTTCATTTGCTTCTGTAAATGCAATTGTTTGTTTTTCTTCCCACAATAAATTTTGACTAAACTTAGTAAAAAGTCCAGCCAATTCTTGATTGATTTTTCCAATTCTTTCCTTGCTTTTGGCATCTGCTTTGGCACCTTCGCGAACAAAATTGGAATAGTATAACCAAACCAATCGTTGCTGTTCTGGTGATAATTTGCTTTTCTCAGGAGAATTATAAACTGTTGAAATTCTATTAAACAATTTTGTGTTTTGATAAATTTTGTTGTTTAAATCCGAAAATTTGGGAGACATTTCAGACTCTATCAGTCCAAATTCATCCGTATTCAAATTAGAACTATAGATATCAAAAACAGCTCTTATCTGACTGTATTTTTTACCTGCTTTTTCAAGAGCAACTAAAGTGTTTTCAAATGTTGCTGGTTTTGGATTATTTGAAATCGTATTAATTTCATTTAATTTCTCTTGGATGGCTATTTCTAAAGCCGACTTAAAATCTGAGATTTTATACTCTGCAAAAGCTGGAACACCACCATAAGGTCCATTCCAATAATTTAAAAATGGATTTGCAGATTTTTGAGCATTGACAACAAACATAGAAACACTCATTAAAAGGGTTAGCATTATTTTTTTCATAGTTAATAAGATTTAGTTCAAATGTAATCAAAAACAGTAAAAAGCAATCTATTTACCCTCTCAAAACATATTTGAATTATGACAATTAATTGTATAAATTTGATAAATCAGAAAATAAATTTTTTATGTTTCAATCAAAGAAAGATACTGTTTTTGTTGTCTTAGCAGGCATTTTTATAACCAATGCTGTTGTGGCCGAACTCATAGGCGGGAAATTAATTCAGGTGGGTTCAGCGGAAATGAGCATAGGAATTCTGCCTTGGCCCATTGTATTTATTACTACCGATTTAATCAATGACTATTTTGGAGAAAAAGGCGTTCGGAAGCTATCGCTTATCACGGCAAGTTTGATTGCTTATACTTTTGTAATTCTTTATTTGGCGATGCAAATTCCTGCCGTTGATGGAAAAAACTTGGTAACCGATGCCCAATTTAACGGTGTTTTTGGGCAAAGCATGTGGATTATCGTGGGAAGCATAACGGCATTCTTAGTTTCTCAGTTAATCGATGTTACTATATTTCATTTTGTAAAAAACAGAACGGGCAATAAAATGATTTGGCTGCGAAGTACCGGTTCTACAGTGATTTCGCAATTGTTTGATAGTTTTATTGTCTTGGGAATTGCTTTTTGGATGACAGGAAAAATGACGACAGAAGTTTTTATTACTTCAGCATTCACGGGATATTTTGTTAAATTAATCATTGCAATCTTAATGACACCGCTTATCTATTTAGGCCATTATTTGATTAGAAATTACATTGCAAAAGATGGAAAGTAAAACACGCTGCGCTTGGTGCGAAAAAGACGATTTGTACCGAGATTATCATGACAACGAATGGGGAAATCCCGTTTATGATGATGATAAACTGTTTGAATTTTTAGTGTTAGAAACCTTTCAAGCGGGTTTAAGTTGGTACACCATTTTGAAAAAAAGAGATAATTTTAGAAAGGCATTTGACTTTTTTGACTACAAGAAAATAGCCAATTACAACGAAAACAAGGTTACAGCATTGCTTCAAGATGCTGGCATCATTCGAAACCAATTGAAGATACGAGGAACCATTGCCAATGCCATTGCTTTTATGAAAGTGCAGGAAGAGTTTGGCAGTTTTTCCAACTACATTTGGAATTTCACTGGTGGAAAACCTATTGAAAACCATTATAAAACCATGAAAGATTTACCAGCAACAACGCCACTTTCAGACGAAATTAGTAAAGATTTAAAAAAGCGTGGGTTCAAATTTGTGGGTTCAACAGTGGTTTATGCGCACATGCAAGCTACAGGAATGGTAGATGACCATGTGGCCGATTGTTGGAAACGGGAATAGTGGTCAGTGTTCAGTTTTCAGAAACTCGAAACCCGAAACCTGAAAACTAACTTTTCAAAACCTTCATAAAAGTTTCTCTCGAAATCTCAAAAGCACCTAGTTTTTCCAAATGGTCATTGTGCACCTGACAGTCCAAAAGTTTATAATTGTTTTCTTTGAGATATTGTATCAACGATACAAAAGCAATTTTACTAGCATTTGGCACTTTGGAAAACATACTTTCTCCACAAAAAACGTGTCCTAAATCAACTCCATATAATCCGCCTACTAATTCCCAACTGGATTCGGAATCTATTTGCCACACTTCAAATGATTTTGCATAACCTCTTTCGTGAAGTTTTGTATAAGAGGCAATAATATCTTTCGAAATCCAAGTGCCATCTTGACCTTTTCTTTCTATGGTTTGACAGTTTTTAATTACCGATTCAAAATCTTTATTGACGGTTACTTCAAAAATATTCCTATTTAGAATATTTCGTATGCTTTTAGAAACTTTATAATCGTGAGGATTGACTACCATTCGCTCGCTTGGCGACCACCATAGTATTGGCTCATCAGCATCAAACCAAGGAAAAATTCCATTTTTGTAAGCCAATACTAATCGCTCTACTGATAAATCGCCACCAACGGCAAGAATGCCCTCGTAAGAAGCTTCTTCAACTGGAGGAAAATAAAGTTCTTTGGTTAGGAAATACATCGTTCAGAGAATAGAGCATAGAAAAAAGAAAATAGAGATAAAACTAAAAAAAACCATTCTGATTTAACTAAAGTATATATCAGAATGGTTTCTATATTCTATGCTCTATATTCTATTCTCTTTTTAGAAAGGTAAATCATCGTGTTCTTCTTCCTTAAAGTCTGTTGCTGGAGCAAATGCTTCTGCTGGAGGCATTGGAGGCATTGCTGCACTTGGAACTTCAGTCTGTAATTTTTCAATTCTCCAACCTTTTATGGAATTAAAATATTTGGTTTCTCCTTGAGGATTAACCCATTCTCTTCCACCCAAATTGATTGAAACTTTTACATTCTCGCCAACAGCTACAGTATTTAACAAATCACTTTTATCTTGCACAAATTCAATCATTATTGTTTGTGGATACTGCTCGTCAGTTGTAACGACTAACTCTCTTTTTTTAAACGTTGGACTTACTTGCTGTTCTGCTCCAACCACTTTTACTTTTCCGGTAACTTCCATAATTATTGTTTTGCTAAAAGTACTTTCCAAGCTGAAAGTACGTCATTATTATTCAAATATTCTTTTGCCTTTTCATGAATTTTTTGCTCGTCGTCCGAACTTAAAACACCTTTTACAGCAAAATTTTGTTTTACAAATATAGTAATTTCTGCTGGAGTTGGCAATGCTGCTACATTTCCTAATTTACCCAAATCATTCCCATCAAAAACAGCACTTTTTTTAATAAAATCAGGAATTGCATCTACACCAATTCCGATTGTTATAAGCGGTTTTTCTACTTCAAACAACCCTTGATTAGAGCGCGAATACCAATTGCCACCAAGGCGTGAAACCAAATCAATTTTGTTTTGGTCAATCATATTTTTATCATCTAAGACACTTTCGTTGATGTGAATTTTAATGACTTCGCAGATGATTAAATTCCCTGCACCACCTTGATTTCCTAGAGCGATAATTTCGTTGACTTTACATTCCATTTGCACCGGACTTTCCGCTACGCGATATGGTTTTATCATGTCCGACGGCAACATCGTTAATCCCGATTTTATAAATTCATTCACTCCATCAGCATATTCGGTGCTCGATAATGATGCTTGCTGCACAAGGTCATAATTGACCACATTAATCACCACTTCTTTGGTAGCTTGACAATTTTCTAATGTATGCTTCGTGGTGTTGTTTCTCACGCGTCGAGCTGGCGAAAAAACCAATATTGGCGGATTGGAACTAAACACATTAAAGAAACTAAACGGAGATAAATTAGGTTTCCCATTCTTGTCCATAGTACTCGCAAAAGCTATTGGTCTAGGCGCAACGGCACTTTGCAAATACCCTTGTAATTGCGCTGGCGATAATGTGTGTGGTTCGAAACTGAGCATGATTTATTATTTTTCCAAAAATACAATTTTTATTCTTTTGGAGCGAAAGGTTTGGGAGTTCTTGTTGTCCATTTTCCTGCTATTCGTTTCAATAACTTTGACAAAGTTTAAAACTTTGTCAAAGTTGATTTCCACTTCTATCAGGGCTAAATAGGTTTATGAATTGAGTTTTTCAAACTTTCTTACTTTTACCTATATTTATAAAAAATTTACAATGCAGTTTTCCGAAAAAAGAAACTTTACCCGTTGGATTATCATTATGGCTTCCTTTGTCATTGTGACTTTAATTTTATGGAATACGTATACATTTTTTCAAATCTTCAAAAACGAAGAACGTTTAAAAATGGAAAATTGGGCATTGGCACAAAAAAAAATTAATAGTGCTGACCCTAACGCGGATGTTGATATGGAGTTACCATTTCAAATCATTCAAGAACCAAGTATCCCAATAATTGTTACCGAAAACAATAAAATTATCAATGACATCAATATTGATGAAGATATTAAAAAAGACTCGCTAAAACTCAAAGGATTTCTTGAAAAACTAAAATCACAAAATGATGCTATTAAAATGGAATACCTTCCCGGAAAAATTCAATATTTATATTATGGGAATTCCTCATTACTCAATAAATTGAAATATTATCCTGTTGCGCTATTATTAATTATCTTTTTGTTTGGCGCATTAGTCTATAACTTTTACAAAAGCACCAAAATGGCTACCCAAAACAAGCTTTGGGCAGGAATGGCGAAGGAAACCGCACATCAAATAGGAACACCTTTATCTTCACTTATTGGTTGGCTCGAAATCATGAAAGCCGATAATGTGGAAGAAACCACTATTACTGAGATTGAAAAAGACATCAACCGATTGCAAACCATAACCGATAGATTTTCTAAAATTGGTTCTGAACCCATACTCGAAGTAAAAAATATCATTGAAGAGACTGAGCAATCGTTTGATTATTTGAAATCAAGATTTTCGAGTCAAGTGGATTTTTCATTTAAAGCACCCAAAAAACCAATTATGGTTTCGTTAAATCCTGCGTTACACAGTTGGACAGTGGAGAACTTAGTCAAGAATGCTATCGATGCAATGAGAGGCAAAGGAAAGCTAACATTAGAGATTGTAAACGACACTAATTTCGTTAATCTGTTAGTAACCGATACTGGAAAAGGGATTCCTAAACATCAATTCAAACGCATTTTTGAACCTGGTTTTACTACCAAAAAACGGGGTTGGGGTTTGGGTTTATCACTCACCAAAAGAATTGTAGAAGAATACCATAAAGGAAAAATAAAAGTTTTAAATTCCGAAATGAGTAAAGGAACTACAATTCAAGTCACTTTCAAAAAGGCATAAAAAAAACCTCGTTTTTACGAGATTTAATTTTATAAATTCCCTTGAATAGCTGTTGCCAACTCTTCAAATTCATCTTTAGTCAAAGAAACTTTACGCTGAAAACGCATGTCATCCATGTCGTGAAGTGGAATTAAATGCACATGAACATGCGGCACTTCGAGACCCACGACGGCAACGCCAATGCGTTTACATTCTACAGTTTTTTCAATGGCTTTGGCTACTTTTCTAGAAAACTTCATCAATCCTAAATACAGTTCTTCTTCCATATCAAAAATCTTATTGATTTCTTGTTTTGGAATGCATAACGTGTGTCCTTTGGCATTAGGATTTACATCCAAAAAGGCCAAATAATTTTCATCCTCCGCTATTTTATAACAAGGAATTTCTCCGTTAACTATTTTGGTAAATATAGAACTCATTTTTAGTCTCTAGAAATTTCTAAAACTTCAAAATTCAATTTCCCATTTGGAACGTTAATTTCAGCTACTTGCCCAACAGATTTTCCTAGCAATCCTTTACCAATAGGGGAAGTCACTGATATTTTCCCTGCTTTTAAATCGGCTTCACTTTCGGCAACTAGGGTATATTTCAATTCCATACCATTGGCTTGATTCTTAATCTTTACATGAGATAAAACCAAAACCTTTGAAGTATCCAAATGACTTTCATCAATCAATCGTGCATTAGAATGAATTTCTTCTAGTTTAGCAATTCGCATTTCTAGCATGCCTTGTGCTTCTTTAGCGGCATCATATTCAGCATTTTCAGACAGGTCACCTTTGTCTCTTGCTTCTGCTATGGCTTGAGAAGCTTTGGGTCTTTCTATGTTTTTTAGTTGATCCAATTCCTCTCTTAATTTTTTTAATCCTTCTGCTGTGTAATACGATACTGTACTCATAATTTCATCATTTATATAAATAGAAAAAATCCCATCGCAACGGGATTTCTTTTTGCAAAGATATAATTTATTAATTTATTTAAAATTTGTTTACGTTTATTAACGCTTGTCAAAGTTAATTAATTTAAATTTGTTTCGCTATAGTAATTTAATAAATTTATATGAAAAAGATTTTTTTTATGCTGTTTATTCTTCCTTTTGCCATTGGTTGTGATGGTGGAAGTGCAAATAATAACAACCCGAATATCCCAAATTACGCAGTTAATTTACAAATTAACTTAAATTTGCCTGCTTATAGCAATTTACAATTTCCGGGTAATCGTATTATTGATTTTTCACAAGGCGCACGGGGTATTGTAGTTTTCAATACAGGAAGCGGTTTTGTAGCATACGACTTAGCATGTCCAAACATTGCTTTTACCGTTTGTACAACTCCTATGTCAGTTCCTCAAGGAAGTATTAATGCGACTTGCGATTGTGATGATACTGTCTATAGCTTATACACTGGACAAAGTGCTGGACAGCAATACCCTATGAAAGCATATCGCGTTAATCTAAACGGAAGTGCATTGATTATTACAAATTAGAATTTCAAAGTTAGCCCAGCCAAAAAATTAATTCCTGCTTGTGGATAAAATCCCGCTCCTTCTTGCGTTATAACTGTTCCTGGAGTAGTGAAATCGTCGTCAAAAGTATAGAAATAGCCGTTAGACTCATATTCAACATTGAAAATATTGTTAACCAATGCAGAAAAAACTATCGATTTTAATCCTTTATGGATATTCCATTGGTAGGTAAAATTCAAATCATTTACAAAAAAAGCATCTAAAACAGATTTTTGCGAGTCGATATTTCCCATAAATTGTTTGCCTACATATTTTGAAAACAACGAAACTTGCATGGTTTTAATGGGTTGATAGGTAAATCTATTTCCAAAAATTATACTTGGCGAAAATGCAATATCAGTATTTCCCAAGTTTTGCAGTATGCCATCACGTTGAAAATTAAAGTCTCGGTTTTTGTTTTGACTTAAAGTCACATTAGGGTTGAGTGTTAAATTTTGATGTAATGTAATTAAAGACTCCACTTCAAGGCCTAAACGATAACTGCTGCCGCTGTTAGTGAAAACAGGAGAACCTACATCGTTCAATGCACCAGTTAAAACTAGTTGGTCTTTGTAGTTCATATAAAAAGCATTGGCTGAGAAATTTATTTTTTTTGAATTGTATTTCCATCCTAGTTCATAATCAAATAATCGTTCGGGCTTTGTACTGCCATTTTCATAATCATCGCGACGCGGTTCTTTATTTGCTACTCCGAAGAATCCATAAAATGAATTTTTTTCATTCAATTGATAATTCAAACCCATTTTTGGATTGAAAAACAAAAAAGTATCGTTTACATCATTAAACCGAAAGCTGGTAGCTTCATAAAAAACCATTCGGTATTGTAAATCGGCAAAAACATTTACTTTACCTACTTGTTGCGATGCTTTGGCATAAAAATTCACGTCGTCTTTATTCCCAATGTTGTCGTAATATCTGTTTCCATCGGGAGTGTAAAATTGTGTCCAAACTACTTCGCCAAAATGGTCCCCTAGGTAACGATTTGCCGCGCCACCAATTAAAATATCGGTTTCGGGCGTTCGATAATTTAATGAAAAAGTAGCGCCAAAAAAATCATTATCGAGCCATCTTTTTCGAACTAAATCAGCAATTGAATTGCCATTAAAATCAGGTAAATTATAATCGGCTAATGTTTCATCTTCACGGTATTGTTCAAAATAACCTTTTCCTATAGTGTAATGCATTGCCACGTTTGAAATCCATTTTTCGGACCATTTTTCGGACCAATGCAACTGGAAATGATTTTGGGTATAATTATCGGTTTCATCATCATAGAATTGTGTGTTGCCAAATTCATCGGTATACATTCCTGCGATGTTGTAGGTTCTGTCGTTTTCTAGTTTTTCTGGATCTTCTAAACCATACCATGCTTGATAGGTTTTTTCTGTTCCGCCAAAAGCAAAGAATTTAATTTGTCGTTTTTCGGTGATATAATTCGCATTAAAAAAGTAGCCCATCATATTAGTTGAAGCCCTATCAATAAAACCATCGGAAGCAATGTTAGACAGGCGCGCATTCATTTCAAAATTGTTGTGCAATCCTGTCCCAAAAGCTAGGGTATGTTTTCGAGTACCAAAACTTCCTGCAGCATTGGCAATTTCGGCATAGGCTTTTTCCTGAAACGATTTAGTTTGCATGTTTAAACTTGCACCAAAAGCGCCAGCGCCATTGGTAGATGTTCCCACGCCGCGTTGCAATTGCACACTTTCGAGCGAGGAAGCAAAATCGGGTAAGTTCACAAAAAAAGTGCCCTGACTTTCGCTATCGTTAAATGGAATTCCGTTTAAGGTTACGTTTATTCTTGAACCGTCAGAGCCACGAACTCGCAGATAGGTATAACCAACACCATTTCCAGCATCTGTTGTGGATACTACAGATGGTAAAAAATTTAAAAGTACCGGAATATCTTGACCCAGATTTCGCGGTGCAATTTCTTCTTTAGAATAATTGGTAAAAGTAATTGGGTTTTTGCCTTTGGCTCTAACAGATGAAACGGTTACTTCATTGAGTTGGTTGACCTTTGTAGTGTCTTGTTCTTTTTGTTGCGAGAAAGCTGTTTGTGAGAAGAAAAAAATAGAAAATAGAAAATAGAAAATAGATTGGTGTCGTCTTCTGACTTCTGGCTTCCATCTCCCTGCTTCCCGCTTCCTGCTTCCTGCTCCCTGCTTCCCGCTTTTTTTAAATAAAATTTTCATTCGTAATGATAGTTTACAAATAAAAAGAGGTAATTATTCTTGGTTAAAATTAAATTGATACTCTTGCTAATCGTTTGAAAAAGCCGGCGGTGCCTGCTCACTCTTTCGCTAAAAATGTCCAGTAGACATTTTCTTAACGCTTAGCTGTCCCTAAACAGCATTACCTGTTCTAGGTTCATTGGGTATAATCTCAGCCCTTGGTAGAGCACCCCTTTTGAGACGAGGCAAAGATAAGAAAGTATTAAGATTATTGTATTAAGTATTAAGATTTTTTTTCTTAATACTTTGTACTTGATACTAAATACTACACCTCTGGCTTCCTCCTATTCTGTTTGATTTCCGAAAGATTGCGTTTGGCTTTGATTCTTTTTTCGATAACTGATCGTGGAATTTTGGTGGCTTTTCTTTTCTTTGGGACAATTAAAGATTTGGTAATTAAATCAAAAAAACGCTTAGTTACGATTTCTTTATTTCTTAATTGGCTTCTATCTTCATCACAATTTAATACCAAAAGATTTTCATTGGAAAGTTTGTTCGATAATTTCGTGATTAGCAGTTCTTTTTCGGCTTCCTCAAAAGCTTGTGAGTGTGATAAATCAAAAGTTAAAACCACTTTAGAAGAAACTTTATTGACATTTTGTCCTCCTGCGCCAGAACTTCTAACCGCTTTGAATTGAAGTTCAGAAAGTAACAGATCAGTTTTCATGTTGTGGTTGGTGGGCTGGTTTTAATAAGTCGTTTACGGTTTTCACCGGGTTAAATGTAACAAGTGGGACCTCAACAAAAACGGTAATCCATTTGGCCATAGCGCCATTCCATAATCCTGGCAATTCATAACCTTTCAATTCTTTTCCCTTATTGTTTTTGTGTACGATAAATCCAGTACTGTGATCGATGAAATTATTCAAATCAAACTTATTGCCTTTGTAATTCTTGGTAGCACATACTAAATCTACTGGATTAAAATGGGTGGCTTTTGCAAGGATTTGGGCTTGTTCGGCATTATGAATATCCACTTGAGAACTTTCTACTATTTGCAAAGATACATTCCCTTTAACACTTCTAACCCAAAATGGTCCGCCACCAGGTTCGCCTTCGTTTTTCACCATACCACAAACTCGAATAGGTCTATTTAATTTACTTTTTATGTAATCCAATTTATTCTCAAAGGTATATTTATAAAAATCATCCAATACATCAATGTTTAACTTTTGTGTCATGAAATCTATGATTGCTTCAATATCATTTTGTTCAATTAGGTTATTATCTATCGCAGCTACAAATTCGAATATTTTTTGCTGTACATCTAATAAAATACCTGATAACCCTTTTTTATATAAAGTTGTTTCTTCTATATGATTTTGAATCACGTTATCAATATTTTTAATAAAAATAATATCGGCGTCAAGCGAATTCAAATTATTAATCAAAGCGCCATGTCCGCCTGGACGAAAAACCAATTCTCCTTTTTCATTTCTAAAAGGTTTATTTTGCAAATCAACCGCAATGGTATCGGTGCTTTTGTCTTGATAAGAAAAGCCAATATTGAGTTGGGTGTTGGTTTTGTTTTCCGCTTTAACTTTAACCTCTTCAATAATTTTTTGAAATAAAGCTTCATGATGTTCCGAAATGGTCAAATGCAAATGAGAAACCGAATTGGAAGCTGCATAATAAGCACATTCGTTCAAGTGCTCTTCCACAGGGGTGGCAATATGAGTATCGTATTTATGAAAATGTAAAACTCCTTTTGGTTTGTTGGCAAAATCAAAATGTTCTGTAGCCAACATCGTTTTGATGAAATGATAGCTTTTTTCGTGACTTTCTAATGAATAGTAATTGTCAACCAAGAGTTTTACTTTTGATTTTACCTCTTCGTAAAATGGAAATTTTTCAATTCCAGCTAAAAAAATGGATAAATTTCTTTCCTTCTTTCTATTGATGTAAGCGTTTATGGTTTCATTTTCAAAATCAAATTCATTTAAAAACTCATTTAAAAACTTGAACATTCTACTAGCTGCACCAGAAGCAGGAACAAATTTTTTGAGTTTTAAACTTGACTTCTTTGAATCAAAAAGCGCTGCATATTTTTGAAATTCTTCTTTTGATAACTTGAGAATTCCGTCATTGATAGTAGCTGGTTTTTGGATATATATTTTAGGAATTCCTAATTTAAACAACAAAAGTTCTCCTTCAATTTTATCCAAAGAAATACCTAAAGCTTTGATTTGTTCAAAATCTGCTTCTGTAAATCCGTGCTTTTTTATTAAGCTCTCTTTTGTTGTAATGTTCTCTTCCATTCTAAATAGCCATAAAAGGCAATAATTGTAAAAATCAAATATTGAATACTAGTAAATGTATACCCCTTAACAAAATACATGGGTATGGAAATGATATCCCCTATAATCCATAAAATCCAATTCTCTATTTTTCGTCGAGCCATAAGCCACATTCCTACAAAGAAAATTCCGGTGACCAAAGTATCAACGTACGATGTCCAATGGGTAAATTTACCAAAAAATGTATAAACCGTTACTACAAAAAGAATAGTTAATACAAATATGATGAAAGCCCATTTTTTTTCAGATAAAGTCATTCTCGAAATAGGGAATTCAACTACATTATCTTTCTTACGTGTCCAATGATACCAACCATAAATGCTCATGATAACATAGTAAAAATTTATCATCATATCACCAAGCAAAGTCCATTTCCAGAGTAAATAAACATAAATAGCGGTGTTGATAATGCCTGTTGGGAAAACCCAAATCTTATTTTTTTTAGCAAACCAAACGCTTAATAATCCAAAGACAATTGCGGTAATTTCCAAAACAACTTCATAGGTTGGATAGTTTCTATATTGAGAAAAAAGGATTTCAAACATTACTCAAAAAAGTTATTGTCATTTTCAAAGGCAGTACCTATGACAACCATATCAGCACCTGCCTTGAAGGCATCATCGATTGCTGTTTTTGAACGAATGCCTCCGCCAACAATAAGTGGAATTGTTATTTGATTTGCAACTTTTGAAATCATTTCTAAAGGAACTGCTATTTTTGCGCCGCTTCCAGCTTCTAAATAAATTAATTTGTTGCCGATTAGTTCTCCTGCTTTGGCGGTTTGGGCAACATAATCGATATTATTTCTGTCTAAAGGTTTTGTTTTACTTACTCGTTCTACAGCTGTTTCGCTTCCACTTTCTATCAAGATATAACCTGTTGATATAATCTCTAAATTGGTATTCTCTAAAATGGGTACTGCGTTCACTTGATGTTCTATCAAAAAATCTGGATTTCTTCCCGAGAGTAACATAAGGTATAATATCCCATCAGCATTAGCTGAAATTTGTGATGGATTCCCAGGGAATAGCAGAATGGGTAAATGAGTATTGTTTTTTAAAGAAATAATAATTTCATCTAAATGTGTTCCTTCAAATAAACTTCCGCCAACCAAAATGTGTGTTGCTGTCGATTTGTTTATTTTTGATATAACAGAATCAATAGAATTTAAATCTAATTTGTCTGGATCAAGAAGAATGGCTAAAAGTTTTTGCATTCCTGATTTTGCTTCGAGTATTTTTTTGTAGATATCTATCATTATTTATTTTTACCTGAGGTAATACCAAAATTAACGGAGTTAAAAGCACATACAAAAACATAATTTTCTATAAAATCGAAAAGTACGTCAAAATATTCCTCTCGATTATTAAATCGCAACGCAACAGTGCATTTTTTATCCTTTAAATTAAATTCGCTTTCAAAAATATGGTCTTTAAAACTGATGCCTATTTCATTTTTGATTTTAAAGACCGATTCTTTGATTCCCCATACCACCGTAGCTTTTATCAATTGATTTGCTTCCGAAAGGTTTTCTAGGTGTGAAACATCCATATACCGAGGCGCTAGCTTTAGTGTTTTGTCTTTTAAAATTTCTAAATCTGCACCAATGCTTTTATCACTCAATACTATTGCAGATAAATCATGGGAATGAGAAATAGAGATGTGCTGGGTGCTGGATGTTGGGTGTTGAGTATTCATCTGACATCCAGCATCAAACATCTGGCTTTTTAAATGTGGCTTTCCAAATTCGTCATAATATAAATCAAAATCTGTATAACCGGCTTCCATCAACAATCGCCTAACACTTAAAAATCCTCTTTGATGACTTTCGGATTTCATATTCTCCAAACGAGCTAAGGAAAGATCTTTTAGCGTCACGCTTCGAAAAAGTTCATCGAAAGTTTCGTTTATTTTCCAAACAAATACTTTTGTAGAACCGTTTAACGCTATGGTTTTAAATAATGGCATTGATAAAAATAAATTATCTAATTGTTTTTCAGAAAATTAAGCTGCTAAACAAATCACAAAAAAGCAAAAAACACTTTTTTAATTCTTTCTTATTATGTAGTTTTGCACCGAAATTAAAAAAAACAAATATACACAATAGATGAGTACACAAACATTACCTTTTGTAGCTTTTAAAGTGAAAGACATTTCACTTGCGGCTTGGGGAAGAAAAGAAATTGAATTGGCGGAAGCTGAAATGCCAGGATTAATGGCGCTTCGTGCTGAATATGGCACTAGCCAACCGTTAAAAGGAGCTCGTATTGCAGGATGCCTGCACATGACTATTCAAACGGCTGTTTTAATTGAAACATTAATTGCTCTTGGAGCAGAAGTTACTTGGTCTTCTTGTAATATTTTCTCAACTCAAGATCAAGCGGCGGCGGCTATTGCTGCTGCAGGAATTCAAGTTTATGCTTGGAAAGGCCTTGATGAAGAATCTTTTGATTGGTGTATCGAACAAACTTTGTTCTTTGGTGAAGATAGAAAACCATTGAACATGATTTTGGATGATGGGGGTGATTTAACCAATATGGTTTTTGACCGTTACCCAGAACTCATTCCTGGTATCAAAGGTCTTTCGGAAGAAACAACCACTGGAGTTCACCGTTTGTACGAAAGAATGAAAAACGGAACATTATATATGCCAGCAATCAATGTAAACGACTCAGTTACTAAATCAAAATTTGATAATAAATACGGTTGTAAAGAATCGGCTGTTGATGCAGTTCGTCGTGCAACTGATATTATGCTAGCTGGAAAAAGAGTTATCGTTTGTGGATATGGTGATGTGGGTAAAGGAACTGCAGCTTCTTTTCGAGGCGCAGGTTCAATTGTAACAGTTACCGAAATCGATCCAATTTGTGCTTTACAAGCAGCCATGGATGGTTTTGAAGTAAAAAAATTAAATACCGTTATTGCAACTGCGGATATTATCATCACCACTACAGGAAATAAAGATATCGTTTTGGGCTCTCACTTTGAGCAAATGAAAGACAAAACTATCGTTTGTAACATTGGTCACTTTGACAACGAAATTGACATGGCTTGGTTAAACAAAAACCACGGGGCTACTAAAGTCGAAATCAAACCACAAGTTGATAAATATACTATCGCTGGAAAAGACATTCTTATCTTAGCCGAAGGCCGTTTGGTAAACTTAGGTTGTGCTACTGGTCACCCAAGTTTTGTAATGAGTAACTCATTCACCAACCAAACCCTAGCTCAAATTGAGTTATGGACTAACAGTGCGGCTTATAAAAACGAAGTATATATGTTACCGAAACATCTTGATGAAAAAGTAGCGATGTTGCACTTAGCAAAATTAGGCGTTGAATTGGAAACCTTACGAACAGACCAAGCGGAATATATTGGTGTTGCCGTTGAAGGACCATTCAAACCTGAGTATTACAGATACTAAGTTTGAAGTATAAAGAATAAAGTATTAAGTTTTAAGATTAAGCCCTTGCTGTGATGTGAGGGTTTTTTTATTAAAAAAAGGCATAATACTGAAAAATAGTTGGTAAAAACCCTTTTAAGGTTTGTTATCATTGGTTTTAGAGAAAGTTTGATGAAATTCGTTTCATCAAACTTTTTTAATATGGAAAAACAACCAAA
>JADBYA010000020.1 GCA_020403245.1 Flavobacterium sp.
AAATATGATTTTTTTTGTAACTGTAACTCCATTATCGTTTTCAACTTGAACTAGTAATAATTGGTTGTTTTTTGCGATGTCTGAAATTAGTATTTCTGAAGTGTCTACATTAGTTTTATTGTAAAGCAATCTTCCAGTACTGTCAAAAATCGTAACAGAATGTATTTGACTAGCAAGCGATTTAACAATAATATCAGAATTATTAGCATAACATAAAACACTATTCTCTGTTTTAATATTAGGATTTAAACTAAGGGCTTCGTTATTAAATCTAAGTTCAAATCGGTTGTCAAAAGTTCCCTGTATACTTGTAAAGGTATACATCCCAGATTTAATATCATGCAAAGTTGATGTAGCATTGTCTAATAAATAAACGGATTGGTTTTCAAAGATACTATCATACTGGTATAAGTTTAAAGTGAATTCACCACTTAAGGTAGTATAAAATCCTAATGGGATACTATCGCTTGGGTTGAATGGCAAAGATTTACCTTGTATGACTAGCTTATCATCACCAATTTTTGTGTAAATTTTTACATCCCCAGACGGTATCATTTTAGTGTCATAACCCCAATCTAGACCATCTGTTGCTCCTTCAACATAACCAACCATTGTTTGATTGAATTTCCCATTTTGATGAATTACTTCAACCCACAATCGGTTTTTTTCAACCTCGTCAGAATTGGTTGCATTATTTCTATAAAATTGTGAATTAGTATATCCTACTATGTTTTTTCGCATATCGTTGTTAAATACAACATTGCCTGACGATGTGCCTCCTTTAACCATAAAACTTTGACCTGCACCTATAAATTGGCCTGGAGGAGTATTATTTCCAGAACTAACCGAAGGAAGACCCACAGATCCCGTAAAATTGTATGTTGCATAGTCATCAGAAGTATAACTTGATATGTGCGGAAAAAGAGGGTTTAAAGCGGCAATCGGAAGCGTGTTGTGTGTCCAATAAAAAATAGCTCCGTCTAGCAAAGTACTGTTGGCTAATAAAAATTTATTAGCATCTACAGCGGAAGGATAAGGATTTCCTAATAAATTCCAATTACTAGAACCCCCTTGTGAAGGCACAGATATAAGACCATTGTTAGGCACACCTAAAAAAGAACCTTGAAAAACAGTTCCAATTCCTGTTGAAGGATACCCATCAGGGGCGCGTATAATATATCCTTTACCAGCAGTCATAGGACTATTTGCTATACCATTGGCCCAAGCTTGGGTTAGATGATTCCAATGATAAATCCTAATTGTTGGTGTTCCCGGCGAGAATTGATAAGGTGTCAGTCCCGCTACCGGAGAGGACCAATAGGTATAATCTAACATGCGAACTGGCTGAGAATCTCTTTTGTAAAGTATTTTACCTACGTTAACAGCAGCATCATTTTCCTGAATTAAGCTAGCATTATTTTCAAAAATCACGGTGGCAGCATCGTCCACAACTAATTTCTCTTTTAATGAAATAAAATCTCCGCTTCGTACAGTGAACGTTCCAGATACTATTTTTAAGCTACAGGCCTCCATTAGCAAACTTCCATTGACGGTGGTGTCAAAATTTCCTTGAATTCTAACTGGTAAAGCTGGCAACGGGTTACTTCCAAAACTCCAAGAAGTTCCATTCCAGGTATTCACTCCTGTAACTTTCACACCCCAAGACGATCTTGTTCCCGCAACGGTGTTATGATCACAGCCAACATCTCTTTTATACCACATATCTACACCAGCTCTCTCTACTGGAATAGTAGCAGCTGTTTGTCCTGGCAGAGGTAAGTAATTATCATCATCTGCATAAGAATAGTACCATTGATAATTCAATCCCGATGCTTTTTCATCATTAACAACACTTAAAGTAACTGCTTCATCTTTACAAAAATTCTCAGTACCTAATATTGCTTCACCACCAGCCGGAGCTCCAGCACATTGAAAAGTAAAACGAATGTTTGGTCTGAATTTTCTGTATTGAGTATTTAAAGGGGCAGATGTATTGAAAGTTGCTGGTGGTCCCGATGTCTGCATACTGCAACCTGGGGTATAATTTGAACCTCCTCCGCCGTTGTTTTGGCTGTAAAGACTTCTTGTTAAAGTCCAAGTATTACTCCCTGAAGGCTCAGAATGAAATCTACCTGTAAATTCGTATCTTCCGGTGCTAAACGAAGTAGATGGTGGTGAATTTCTTGGATCTGCTTTACAAATTTCAACCACTATACTATCGACGCCATTCCAAAGAAATGGAGTATTTAATGGAATTTCTACCCAACCCGCTTGACTGATGGTTAAATTAAACGAGGGTTTGACCACAGTAAGTGGTTCTGGCGTTGTTGAACCCGCCCAAGTACAAAAACCCGGTGGCGGCATGGTTATACCCCAAACCGGAATCGCTGGAATAACTGAAACATCTCCATTATAAGTAGCTTTGGTGTGCCCCATACTAATTGTAATATTTTGCATTTGATAGGTATTCAAAGTTGCAGATCCAGTTAATGCGGAAACGTGAAACGCCAAAGAAGAAATTGTCGTATAGCCAGAGCTGTATGCACCCTGATTATTTAACTCATCAGCTTCATATAAAAACTGCACACGACTATCCTTTCTACTCGGCAAGAAAGGAGCAGGCCACATGTTCACTGAAGAAGAACCTATAATTACTGGAGTTGCACCATTTGCTTCCAAAACAAACTGACCGTTTTGGCTATATACATTTCCAGAACAAAAAGCCATGAAAATCAAAATGAACGTTGCTTTGTTAAGAAAGCAAAATTTCTTTTTATTAAATGTATTAGTCTTTTTCATAATCTGTAGCATGAATAAATATTAATAAATATATGAAAAATAATTTTAAAGCTTTTAATAAATTAAATGTATTGAATATCAATTAAATAAAACCCATTTCAATTGTAATGTTTTATTTGACAAAAGTAATCATTTTATTATATAAAAAAAAATTTATCGACAAAATGTTAAAAAAAACAGCTATTGCGCAAAGTAGTAACCGTTAAACGTTATTATGTGCACATGATGGGCATAAATAAAGCAATCTTGTTCTTAGTTTTGTATTCCATTTAACTTAATTTGTTCCTATTATGAATAACTTATTAACAAAAAAATAAAAAATAAATAACGTTAATTTATTTTTATGAACGCTATGTTTTAAAAATCGAAAAAAATCAGCTGTCTTCTACTGTTTTATAATTCAATACTTAATTCACTTACTGTGGTAATGGTTTCAATAAAAAAATCAATTTATTTTAAATCGAACTCTCGTTAATTCGATAAGGGAGTTTTTAATTTTTGACCAACTATCATAGTTTTTTTGAAAAAGGGAACCCATTTAATACCACCAATTCATATTAGTTTTTTTACTTTTGCACACAAATTGAATGTTTTTTTAATATTTTAAACTAATTTATTGTAAATGTATAGAAGTCATAATTGCGGCGAGCTAAACGCCTCACACATCAATCAAGAAGTTACACTTGCTGGCTGGGTTCAAAAATCAAGAGATAAAGGATTTATGAATTGGGTTGATTTGCGCGACCGTTATGGAATTACACAATTGTTATTTGACGAAAGTCGTTCAAAAAAATCGGTTTTCGAACTAGCAAAAACCCTTGGAAGAGAATACGTGGTTCAAGTAAAGGGAATCGTGATTGAGCGTGAAGCCAAAAATAAAAACATGGCAACAGGTGACATTGAAATTTTGGTTACAGAAATGACCCTACTTAATGCCGCAATAACGCCTCCATTTACTATTGAAGACGAAACCGATGGTGGTGAAGACATCCGAATGAAATACCGATACCTTGATATTCGTAGAAACCCAGTAAAAAACAGTTTGCTTTTTCGTCATAAAGTGGCTATGGAAGTGCGTAAATACCTTTCTGATTTGGATTTTTGCGAAGTAGAAACACCTTATTTAATTAAATCAACTCCAGAAGGCGCAAGAGATTTCGTTGTGCCCAGCCGCATGAATGCAGGACAGTTTTATGCCTTGCCACAATCGCCACAAACATTCAAGCAACTATTGATGGTGGGCGGTATGGACAAATATTTTCAAATCGTAAAATGTTTTCGTGATGAAGATTTACGTGCCGATAGACAGCCCGAGTTTACACAAATCGATTGCGAAATGGCTTTCGTTGAACAGGAAGATATTTTAAATGTTTTTGAAGGATTGACAAGGTATTTACTAAAAGAAATTAAAGGTGTTGACGTAGCAGAATTCCCAAGAATGACCTACGATTACGCCATGAAAACCTACGGAAACGACAAACCAGATATTCGTTTTGATATGAAATTTTGCCCCCTAACCCCCGCAGGGGGAATATTTGATCCAAAAGGATTCCCAGTTTTTGATGATTCAGAAATTGTTTTAGCTATAAATGTTGAAGGTTGTGCAAACTATACTCGAAAACAATTAGATGAATTGACCGATTGGGTTAAACGACCGCAAGTTGGTGCAAAAGGTTTGGTTTATGTGCGTTATAATGAAGACGGAACTTTAAAATCATCGGTAGATAAGTTTTTTAATGAAGAAGTTTTGAAATCTTGGGCAGAAAAATGCAAGGCAAAGCCAGGCGATTTACTATTAATTCTCTCGGGTGAAACAAACAAAACCAGAACACAACTTTCTGCTCTGAGAATGGAATTGGCAACACGATTAGGGTTACGAAATCCGGAAGTTTTTGCCCCGCTATGGGTGGTAGATTTTCCATTGTTAGAATTAGATGAAGAATCTGGAAGATGGCATGCCATGCACCATCCATTCACTTCTCCCAAACCAGAAGACATGGAATTATTGGCAACCAATCCAGGAAAAGTTCGAGCTAATGCCTATGATATGGTATTAAACGGAAACGAAATTGGTGGCGGTTCTATCAGAATTCACGATAAAGCTACGCAGCAATTAATGTTTAAATATTTAGGATTTACCGAAGATGAAGCTAGAAATCAATTTGGTTTCTTGATGGATGCGTTTCAATTTGGTGCTCCTCCTCATGGCGGATTGGCTTTTGGATTGGATCGATTGGTGGCAATTCTTGGCGGACAAGAAACCATTCGTGATTTTATTGCTTTTCCAAAGAATAATTCAGGACGCGATGTTATGATTGATGCACCATCGGTGATTGATGTGTCTCAATTGAACGAATTACACATTAAATTGAAATAAAATGAATTTGAAACAAATTGGTTCACTTATAATCTTATGTTTTTTTATTAATTCAGGTTTGAATTCTCAAACAGTAGAATGGACTAGAGTTTTAGCGGGTCAACAAGAGGAATATGGCAATGCAATTTGTATTGATAATAATAATAACGTAATCAATACTGGTAGTTTTCAAGGAATATGTTATGGCGGAACTTTCGCGTTGGCAAGTTTAGGTAGTACCGATATTTTTATAGAAAAATTATCGCCAACTGGAACAGTATTATGGACTAGACAATACGGTGGAAGTGGAGCCGACAACGGTTTTTCTGTAGTTACAGACAGTGAAAATAATATTTATTTGGCAGGAATTTTTACTGGAACAATAAATTTTGGAAACGGAACTTTAACATCCACTTCATCCTCAACAACTAGTAACTTCTTTGTTATTAAGTTGGATCAAAACGGCCAAGTTCTTTGGAGAAAAGCCATTCCAGGTTCTCGAACCCACAGACCAAAACTGCACATTGACAATACTGACAAATTATATTTGACGGGAATATTTTTTGGCGAAAGGACTTTTGGTACAACTACAATCGACTCGGACGATGGAATTGCATTTTTGTCAAATTTAAATAGGTTTAATGGCGATATAATTTGGGTAACACAATACGGTTCAGGAACAAGTTTTAATGGAACGCCAGTTGTTATCAATAATACAACAACCAATGTAAGTAGTGACACTAGTGGCAATTTATATGTAACGGGATCTTTTAAAGACCATGGTCGTTTTGGAAATCAAAATATTATTTCATCGCCTTTACACAATAACGCTTACATCATGAAAGTTAATAGTTTAGGCGCGGTTTTGTGGACAAAAGTGTATACAGGTGATACAAAAGGAACAAGCATCGTTGTAGACAGCAACGACTCCATTTATGTTGCCGGGAATTATTTTGGAAATGTTACCATAAATAATATCAACTACAGTGCTTCTCCAACCTATTATTCCATTTTTCTTCAAAAATTAAATGCTAATGGCGATGTAATTTGGTTCAAAAATTATGACGTGAAAACATCTTCACCAAATGACGTAACGGTTCAATTAGCTGTAAGCGATAATAATACAATTCTTTTAAAATCGCTATTTGCGAATACAATTCAGTTTGAAAACCAAACCTTTACCAGTTTGATAAGCACAAATCCAAACGTTGTAAAACCACAAATTTTAGCATTATATAATTCTGATGGCGAAAATTTATGGGTAAACCAATATGAAAATCCAAACGATAACAATCAGTTTGGAGTTGCTCCCGATAAAACAACTAACATTGCACTTAGTGATAATGCCATTTTTTTTACAAGTGGAAATTCAAGATTTAATGGTGTAAGTTATTCGCTAGAAAGTGGTTCTAATATATTTACTACAAAATTGGGTCTTCCACAAACACTAAATGCGCCTTTGCTCGAAAATGATAATGTTACAGTTAATATGTTTCCCAATCCTACAACTGGTAAAATAAATCTGAAACTACATGAGAAGTATGAAACAGTTAAAGTTGCTATTTATAATATTTTTGGACAATTACTTAACAATCTAACATTTAGCGATACAGACTATATTTCATTTGATTTATCCACAACAGCAGGAACTTTACTCATTGAAGTAGAAGTTGCTGCTAAAAAGGTAATAAAAAAGATCATAAAGCTGTAAAGTGACTATATATATAAGCACAAACTTAGTTTTACAATTTCAATAATTATTTATTTACACTTAAAAAAGCAATAATGTAAAAATTAAAAAAAATATCTCCATAATAAGCACACAAATAAAAATAACAGAAGTGTTTATTAATCAATAAATTAATATAAAAATAAAAATTTCTTTTTTTTCAATTAAAATGCTTGTTTTGTCACAATTAAAATTATCTTTGACCATTATTAATAATATTTACAATACAAAATGCGCACAGGAACAGTAAAATTTTTCAACGAGTCTAAAGGTTATGGTTTCATCACAGATGATGAAACTGGAAAAGACATTTTCGTACATGCAACTGGAGTTAAATCGGAAGGTTTAAACGAAGGGGACAAAGTATCTTACGAAGAAGAAGAAGGTAGAAAAGGTAAAGTAGCCGCTCAAGTAGTAGCTATCGAAGACTAATATATATTATTTTTTGATTACCTAGAGTAACGAAACGTCTCGATTGAATCGGGACGTTTTTTTTATATCATGAACTAACTATTCATAATCATTTTAAATAGTCCATTTTTTTGAAATAAATAACAAACGTTTAACTTTTGATTTTTGCGTTTTAAATATTGCGATGTATATTTGTGCCTATTAAAAAAACTCTTAATATCTAGCATTATGCAATCTAATCAATTAGATTATTTACCGATACTAATGCAAGCTGGCTTAGCTGTTGGTTTTGTTGTGTTAACTATAGTTGGCTCTAGCTTTCTAGGCCCTAAAAGACACTCCGCAAACAAAGATAAAAACTTCGAATGTGGTATTGAGTCTGTTGGTAATGCCCGAATTCCTTTTTCGGTGAAATATTTCTTAGTTGCTATCCTTTTTGTGCTTTTTGATGTAGAAGTAATTTTTCTTTATCCTTGGGCGATTAATTTTAAAGCTTTAGGGATGGAGGGAATGATCAAGATGGTTATTTTTATGATGTTGCTTTTGGTCGGTTTCTTCTATATTATAAAGAAGAAAGCACTAGAATGGGAATAAAAAACAATTGCTATGAGTGAAACAAAAACAAATATGGTTGCTCCACCAGAAGGAGTTGTTGGAGAAGGTTTCTTCGCTACCAAATTGAATGACGTAGTTGGATTAGCGCGCGCTAATTCGCTTTGGCCATTGCCTTTCGCTACTTCTTGTTGCGGAATTGAGTTTATGGCAACCATGGCTTCGCATTACGATTTAGCTCGTTTCGGTTCAGAAAGAGTTAGTTTTTCTCCTCGTCAAGCGGATATGTTAATGGTAATGGGAACTATTTCCAAAAAAATGGCGCCTATTTTACGTCAAGTTTACGAACAAATGTCAGAACCACGCTGGGTAATTGCAGTTGGCGCATGTGCTTCATCCGGTGGTGTCTTTGACACTTATTCGGTTTTACAAGGAATTGACAAAGTAATTCCTGTAGATGTATACGTTCCAGGTTGTCCTCCCAGACCAGAGCAGATAGTTGATGGCGTGATGCGATTGCAGGATTTAGTGAGAACTGAATCGGTGCGTAGAAGAAGTTCTCCAGAGTATAAAGAATTATTAGCTTCTTACAATCTTTAATATGGCTTTAGAAACCACAATTATACAAGAAAAATTAACTCAAAAATTTGGTGCCAAAGTACTAAATTTTGGAATGAGTAGAGACGTTTTTTCTTTTGAAGCTACACCAGATGCCATTCACGAAGTAATTCGAACTTTGAAAGTGGACGAAGAATTTAACTTCCATTTTCTAACTGACTTATGTGGCATTCATTATCCTGATAATGATGAAAGTCATCAATTTGCTGTGGTGTATCACTTGCATAATTGGGTTGAAAATGTTAGAATTAGAATAACTACTTATTTAGCAGGTGAAAACCCCGAAGTGAATACAATTACCGATTTATTTCTCACCTCCAATTGGATGGAGAGAGAAACTTGGGATTTTTATGGAATTGTTTTCAAAGGGCATCCGCAATTGAAACGAATTTTAAATATGGATGAAATGATTTCACATCCGATGCGAAAAGAATTTCCAATGGAAGACAGCGGAAGAACCGATAAAGACGATCGTTTCTTTGGAAGAACAGCGCAAAAGCTATAAAACAAAATAAATAATTCAACATTATAAAATGTCAGACTTATTATTATTACCAGAGCATCGATATGCCAAAATTATTGAACAAACTCGCAACGAAGACGGGAGCGAACTCTCAATATTAAATCTTGGACCAACACATCCAGCAACCCATGGTATTTTCCAAAATATTCTATTGATGGATGGAGAAAGAATATTGGATGCTGAACCTACTATTGGTTATATACACCGTGCTTTTGAAAAAATTGCAGAAAACCGTCCCTTTTACCAAGTAAATGTTTTGACAGACCGAATGAACTATTGTTCTTCGCCCATCAATAATATGGCTTGGTGGATGACTGTTGAGAAGTTATTAAATATTGAAGTGCCGAAACGCGCTCAATATTTGAGAGTAATTGTGATGGAATTGGCCAGAATAACCGACCACTTGATTTGTAATTCCATATTAGGGGTTGATACTGGTGCTTATACCGGATTTTTATACGTATTTCAATTCAGAGAAAAAATATACGAAATATATGAAGAAGTTTGTGGCGCTCGTTTAACAACCAATATGGGAAGAATTGGCGGTTTCGAAAGAGAATGGTCGCCAAAAGCATTTGAATTATTAAATACTTTCCTCGAAGAATTTCCTGTGTGTTGGAAAGAATTTGAAAACCTTTTTGAAAGAAACAGAATTTTTATAGACAGAACCGTAAATGTAGGTTCTATTACAGCTGAAAGTGCCATGGCATATGGTTTTACAGGCCCTAACCTTCGTGCAGCCGGAATTGATTACGATGTTCGTGTGGCGCAACCTTATTCTTCTTATGAAGATTTTGATTTCACCGTTCCCGTTGGAAAATCAGGTGATACTTACGATCGTTTTTGTGTTCGTAATGCCGAAGTTTGGGAAAGTTTAAGTATCATTCGTCAAGCGTTAGCCAAATTGCCAGAAGGTCCAATTCACGCTGATGTTCCCGATTATTATTTGCCTCCAAAAGAAGATGTTTACAACAATATGGAAAGCTTAATCTATCACTTCAAAATTGTGATGGGTGAAGTTCCTGTTCCTGTTGCCGAAATCTATCATGCTGTGGAAGGCGGAAACGGAGAATTAGGATTTTATTTAGTTACCGACGGCAGTAGAACACCCTATCGTTTGCATTTCAGAAGACCTTGTTTTATTTACTATCAAGCGTATCCGGAAATGATAAAAGGAGCCATGCTTTCGGATGCTATAGTAATATTATCAAGTTTAAATGTTATTGCGGGGGAATTAGACGCCTAGTTAATGTATAATGTATATTGAAAAAAAGTATAATGAAAAAAGTGTAATGTAAGAATCCGTAAATCACTATACAATCTACATTATACAATATACAATCAAAAAAATGGAAAGAACACATATAAAACAAGAGATAAACATTACCGAACCATTGATGAACCGAATCAATGAGTTAATCAGTCATTATCCAAAAGGTAAACAAAAATCGGCTTTATTACCCGTTTTGCATGAAGTTCAAGATGCTCACGACAATTGGCTGAGCATTGAATTGCAAAACAAAGTGGCTGAGATATTGGAAATATTGCCCATCGAAGTATACGAAGTAGTTACATTTTATACGATGTACAATCAAAGACCTATTGGAAAATACATGTTCGAGTTCTGTCAAACCGCAGCTTGTTGTCAAAACGGCGTGGAAGATTTGATGGATTATACCTGTTCAAAATTGGGCGTTGGTATTGGTGAACCAACGGCTGACGGCATGTTTGAAGTACGCGGTGTGGAATGTCTTGGCGCTTGTGGTTATGCACCAATGATGCAATTGGGTGATTTCTACCAAGAACATTTGACAGAAGCAAAAATCGATCAGCTTATTGCTGATTGCAAAGACGGAAAAATCACTTTACACGATAAGTAATATCATGGGAAGAAAAATATTATTAGACAAGATTAACGTTCCAGGCATCAAAACTTATGAAGTATACCGTAAAGAAGGTGGTTATGCTTCTGTAGAAAAAGCCATAAAAAAAATGACTCCCGATGAAGTAGTCGAAGAAGTAAAAACTTCGGGACTTCGTGGTCGTGGTGGTGCGGGTTTTCCAGCCGGAATGAAATGGAGTTTTATCGATAAAAAATCAGGCAACCCAAGACATTTGGTTTGCAATGCTGACGAATCGGAACCGGGAACTTTTAAAGACCGGTATTTGATGGAATACATTCCGCATCTTTTAATAGAAGGAATGATAACGTCAAGTTATGCTTTGGGTGCCAACCTCTCTTACATCTACATTCGTGGAGAATATATGTGGATTTATAAAATTTTAGAACATGCTATAGCCGAAGCAAAAGCTGCGGGTTGGTTAGGAAAAAATATACTAGGTTCGGGCTACGATTTAGAATTATACGTTCAAATTGGAGCTGGAGCATACATCTGCGGAGAAGAAACTGCATTATTAGAAAGTTTAGAAGGAAAACGTGGCAATCCAAGATTGAAACCACCATTTCCAGCTGTCAAAGGACTTTGGCAAAATCCAACTGTGGTAAACAATGTTGAAACCATTGCTGCAGTGCCTTGGATTGTAAATAATTCTGGTGCCGATTACGCCGGAATAGGAATTGGTCGTTCTACTGGAACCAAATTAATTTCGGCTTCTGGGAATATTAAAAATCAAGGTGTTTTCGAAATTGAATTGGGTGTTTCGGTATACGAATTCATGAATTCCGATGAATATTGTGGCGGAATGCAGACTGATAGACCATTGAAAGCACTAGTTCCTGGAGGTAGTTCAGTGCCAATCTTACCCGCTAATTTAATTTACAAAACGGCGAATGGCGAAGACCGTTTGATGACTTACGAAAGTTTATCTGATGGCGGATTTGCAACCGGCTCGATGCTAGGTTCAGGTGGATTTATTGTATACGATGACCGAGCATGTATCGTACGAAATACTTGGAATTTTGCACGGTTTTATCATCATGAAAGTTGCGGACAATGTACGCCTTGCCGTGAAGGAACAGGATGGTTGGAAAAAGTGTTGTGGAGAATTGAAAACGGACAAGGACGCGAAGAAGACATTGATTTGTTGTGGAGCATTCAATCCAAAATTGAAGGGAATACGATTTGTCCTTTAGGCGATGCGGCATCATGGCCAGTAGCTGCGGCAATTCGTCATTTTAGAGATGAATTTGAATATCATATTCGTTTTCCGGAAAAAATTAAAAATAGAGATCACTTTGTGAGTGAACCATTTGAAAAAGTAGAGCATTTGGTTGCAAAACAAGAAATATAATTTAAAAGTCAGAAGTTGGAAGTTGGAAGTTAGAAGTGAAAATACTTAAACCTTTAAACCTTTATACAAATAAAAAATGAAAGTAACCATAGACGGTCAAGAAATTGAAGTAGCTCCAGGAACAACAATTCTGCAGGCGGCTCGTATGATTGGTGGAGAATCAGTTCCGCCAGCCATGTGCTATTATTCTAAACTAGAAGGAACTGGCGGAAAATGCCGCTGCTGTTTAGTGGATGTTACCAAAGGTAGCGAAGCCGATCCAAGACCAATGCCAAAATTGGTAGCATCGTGTGTAACAGGTTGTCAAGACGGAATGGAAGTAGCCAGCAAAAAATCCGACAGAGTTACCGAAGCTCGTAAAGCCGTAACTGAATTCCTTTTAATCAATCATCCATTAGATTGCCCGGTTTGCGATCAAGCTGGAGAATGTGATTTACAAAATTTAAGTTTCGAACACGGCAAATTGCAACAACGTTTCGTAGAGGAAAAACGAACTTTTGAGCCAGAAGATATTGGTGACAAAATTCAATTGCACATGAACCGTTGTATCGTGTGCCAACGTTGTGTAGAAGTTGCCGACCAATTGACGGATAAAAGAGTTCACGGTGTTTTAAATCGTGGTGACCATTCGCAAATTTCTACCTGTATATCAACAGCTATCGACAATGAATTTTCTGGAAACATGATTGATGTCTGTCCGGTTGGTGCATTAACGGATAAGACGTTCCGCTTCAAATCGAGAGTTTGGTTTAACAAACCTTTCAATGCTCACAGAGATTGTGACAAATGTTGTGGTAAAACTACGGTTTGGATGTTTGGTGACGAAATTCAGAGAGTAACTGCTCGCAAAGATGAGTATCATGAAGTAGAGGAATTCATCTGTAATACTTGCCGTTTTGATAAAAAAGACGTTGCGGATTGGGTTATTGAAGGTCCAAGAAAATTCGAGAAAGACTCCGTTATCAACCAAGGTAAATATTACGGAAAAACAGAGAAAGTAGTTATTGCTACCGAAAAAGGAATTCTTCAAGGTAGAGATATCGACCGTAAAAAAATAAGTATGGCCGAGATAGATTATAACGAAAAAATTGATGGTAACCCAGTAAATTCAAAACAAAATGGATAGTGCCTTTATTATAGAAAAGAGCGTTTTGATTGTGGTTGTTTTTGCCGTAACTATGATTATGGCAATGTATTCCACATGGGCAGAACGTAAAGTTGCCGCTTTTCTACAAGACAGAGTTGGGCCAAATCGTGCCGGTTGGGGCGGATTATTTCAACCACTTGCCGATGGCATGAAACTATTTGCAAAAGAGGAATTTGAACCGAATACTAAAAATAAATTTCTATTCTTTCTCGGACCAGCCATTGCGATGAGTGCTGCTTTAATGACAAGCGCCGTAATTCCTTGGGGCGACAAATTAGAAATTTTTGGAAGAACAGTACAACTTCAAGCTACAGATACCGATAGTGCTTTATTATACATATTTGCCGTAGTTTCTATAGGTGTATATGGAATCATGATTGGTGGTTGGGCATCAAACAATAAGTTTTCATTAATGGGTGCCGTTCGTGCGGCTTCGCAAATGGTTTCCTATGAAATCGCTATGGGATTATCGATGATTGCCTTATTAATGATGACAGGAACGTTGAGTTTAAAAGAAATTTCAGCACAACAATATGGTTTTCATTGGAATGCTTTTTATCAACCCTTATCTTTTTTAATCTTCCTAATTTGTGCTTTTGCAGAAACTAACAGAACACCTTTCGATTTAGCAGAATGTGAGTCGGAGTTAATTGGTGGCTATCACACGGAGTATTCCTCGATGAAAATGGGATTTTATTTGTTTGCAGAATATGCTAATATGTTCATCTCGTCAACCATTATAGCTGTTTTATTCTTTGGTGGTTACAACTATCCTGGAATGGGTTGGGCGGTGGAACATTGGGGCGTTAATATTGCTAATGTTATTGGAATTGGAGCTTTATTTGCAAAATTATGTTTCTTCATCTTTTTCTTTATGTGGATTAGATGGACAATTCCACGTTTTAGATACGATCAATTAATGAATTTAGGATGGAAAATATTAATTCCTCTTTCTATTTTTAATATAATAATAACTGGAATTTGCATTTTGGCATTTAAGTAAAATTTTGAAGTCGCATTTTGAAAAATCAAGTTGTTACTATTAATTATTTAAAATAGTTACATTAATTAAATGTAAAAAATAAACTAAAGGTGTCGCAAAATGCGATACCTTATAAACAAAAATAGTATATGGACACTATTATCGTCCCAAATGAAATAATTGAAAATAAAATTTATTTAATAAGGAATGTAAAAAAAATGTTGGACAGAGATTTAGCAATTCTTTTTGGTGTAAAGCCGTATAGATTATGAGAACAAATTGCAAGAAATCCTGATAAGTTTCCTAAACATTTTATGTTTAGATTGAATGAAGTTGAAACAGAAATTTTGGTATCGCAAAATGCGATACCTTCTAAACAAGCATTGGGAGGTTCGTTGCCGTATGTTTTTACAGATCACGGAATTTTACAATTATCAAATGTTGTAAAAAGTGAGAAAGCAACTCAAATGAGTATAAAAATTATTGAGATTTTTGTAAGTATGAGAGAATTTCTCATTAATAATTTGAACTCCAAAATTGATATTGAAGAAATAAAAAGACGATTAGATAATAATGATAAGAATGTAGAATTACTCTTTAGTTATATTGACGAATTGATTGACAAACAAGATAACAAAATTGAAAGAACGAAAATAGGGTTTAAAAAATAAAGTGGTCGCAAATTGTGACTACCTATATAAAAAATGAATGAAGTTGTTATCATAGCTGAAAATCTAATTTCTAATAAAATTTATTATATTAGAAATAAGAAAGTTATGATTGATGCAGATTTAGCTGAGCTTTATGCTGTAGAAACAAAACAACTCAAAAGACAAGTTCGTAGAAATATAGAAAGATTTTCTGAAGATTTTATGTTTGAATTGACTGAAGTTGAAAGTGAAATCTTGAGGAGCCAAATTGGCACCTCAAGTTGGGGAGGAAGTAGATATTTGCCCATGGCTTTTACAGAACAAGGCGTTGCAATGCTTTCAAGTGTTTTGAGTAGCCCAACAGCTATAAAAGTAAACATTCAAATTATTAGAGTATTTGCCAAAATTAGAGAAGTTCTTGCCGATACAATGAATATGAAATTAGAAATAGAGGAAATAAAAAAGAAAGTTACAAATCAAAATAAAAATATCGAATTAGTTTTTAGTTATCTGGACGAATTGATTGACAAACAAGATAACAAAATTGAAAGAACGAAAATAGGGTTTAAAAAATAAAGGACATCGATAAACTTAGCCCAAACCTGCTTGGCGGCAGGCAGGTTGAAACGAATAGCAGGAATAGCTTCAAATAAAAATAAAAATGAATATACAAACAGTATCATTATCAGGAAGAAAAAAGCAAGTTTCCAACAAGGAAATGACTTTTTTTGAAAGAATGTACCTTATTGCCATTGTGAAAGGTCTGTTGATTACCATCAAACACTTTTTTAGAAAAAAGGCAACCATACAATATCCTGAACAAGTTAGAGAATTTAGTCCAGTTTATCGCGGACAACACATGTTGAAACGCGATGAACTAGGACGTGAAAACTGTACGGCTTGTGGTTTGTGTGCTTTGTCTTGTCCAGCGGAAGCGATTACCATGAAGGCAGCCGAACGTCAAAAAGGCGAAGAACATTTGTACCGCGAAGAAAAATATGCCGAAATATATGAAATCAATATGTTGCGTTGTATTTTTTGCGGTTTGTGTGAAGAAGCTTGCCCGAAAGACGCTATTTACTTAACGCTTTCCAAAGAATTGGTTCCAGCAAATTATGAAAGAGAAGATTTCATTTTTGGGAAAGACAAATTAGTTATGCCTTTGGAAATGGCTATGAAAAACAACAACCAGCCAGCAGCAGCCGGGCTTAAAAACGTTACCTAATGTCGGCAATATTAATTACATTTTATTTTTTAGCTGCCATCACTTTGGCTACGGCGTTTTTAACCATTTACAGTAGAAATCCAATTCATAGTGCCATATATTTAGTACTGTGCTTTTTTTCTATTGCTGGGCATTACTTGCTTTTCAACGCACAGTTCTTGGCTATAGTTCATATTATAGTATATTCGGGTGCGATTATGGTACTTTTCCTTTTTACGATCATGTTGATGAATTTGAATAAGGAAGATGAAGTTCACAAACCACGTATTACACGTCTTGGAGCTATAGTAGTTTTTATTGTAATAAGTATCGTTTTGGTGACAATTTTCATCAATTCAAAAACCATTATGGGCGATTATGATACAACGGGTGAGGATTTTCAATCCATTAGAAAATTGGGAACCGTATTATTAAACGAATATATGGTGCCATTTGAATTTGCCTCTATCTTATTATTAGTAGCCATGATTGGTGTGGTTTTATTGTCTAAAAAAGAAAAAACTGAGAAGAAATAATGAACAATATTTTAAACGAAATAGGGATTGAAAACTACATTTTCCTTTCGGTACTGCTTTTTTGTATTGGAGTTTTTGGAGTGTTGTACCGCAGAAATGCCATCATCGTTTTCATGTCTATCGAAATTATGCTGAATGCTGTAAACTTATTATTTGTAGCATTTTCAACCTATCATCAAGACTCCGAAGGACAAGTATTTGTGTTTTTCTCGATGGCAGTTGCAGCAGCAGAAGTTGCTGTAGGATTGGCAATTCTAGTTTCTGTTTTTCGAAACTTGGGTTCCATTGATATCGATAATTTAAAGAATTTAAAAGGATAATCTGGAATGGAAAAAAATTTAGCTTTAGTATTACTCTTATCTCCATTTGTTGGATTTCTTTTCAATATTTTCTTTGGAAAAAAAGTAAGCAGAACGATTTCTGGCACTATCGGAACATTGACTGTAGTGGTTTCATTTTTATTATCAATTTGCTTTTTTGCCCAATTGAACCAAAACGGAAAACCATTCGAGATCTCTTTATTTGATTGGATACAGGTTAGTAATTTCAAATTAGACTTTGGAGTTTTATTAGACCAATTGTCTTTATTGTGGTTATTATTCGTTACCGGAATTGGTTCGTTAATTCACCTCTACTCTATCAGCTACATGCACGATGACGAGAATATGCATAAATTTTTTGCTTATTTAAATTTGTTCGTATTTTTCATGATAACGTTAGTAGTTGGTAGCAACTTATTAGTCATGTTCATCGGTTGGGAAGGCGTTGGATTGTGTTCGTATTTGCTGATTGGATTTTGGTATAAAAATCAACCCTATAATGATGCCGCGAAAAAAGCGTTTATCATGAATCGTATTGGCGATTTAGGGTTTTTGATTGGGATTTTTATTTTGGGAAGTTTGTTTTCAACATTAAATTTTACTGAGTTAAAGCAAACTTTAACAAACCTAAATTTCACAACAACTACGATTCCAATTTTATTAGGAATCGCTGCTCTTTGCCTATTCATAGGCGCTTGTGGAAAATCAGCCCAATTACCGTTATACACTTGGTTGCCCGATGCGATGGCTGGTCCAACTCCAGTTTCGGCATTAATTCACGCCGCGACGATGGTAACGGCAGGTATTTTTATGGTAACTAGAATGAACTTCTTGTTTGATTTAACTCCGGATGTACAAAATATAATCGCCATTGTAGGTGCGTTGACTGCTTTAGTAGCTGCTTCCATTGGTTTACTACAAAATGATATTAAAAAAGTATTGGCTTATTCTACTGTTTCGCAGTTAGGATTAATGTTTTTAGCTTTAGGATTGGGTGCTTATACTGTTGCGGTTTTTCACGTAATTACGCATGCGTTTTTCAAAGCGTGTTTGTTCTTGGGCTCGGGTTCTGTAATTCACGGATTGCACGGTGAACAAGACATGCGAAAAATGGGAGGATTACGCAAAGCGATGCCTATCACTTTCTGGACGATGATGATATCCACTTTAGCTATTGCTGGAATTTTCCCTTTTGCGGGTTTCTGGTCCAAAGACGAAATCTTAATGGTGGCTTTTGAACACAATAAAGTATTATGGATAGTCGCTTCAATTGCGTCTATCATGACCGCTTTCTATATGTTCCGATTGATGTACTTGACGTTTTTCAAAGACTTCAGAGGGACGAATGAACAAAAACATCATTTGCATGAAAGCCCAAGTTTAATTACAATTCCATTAGTAATCTTGGCTATTTTAGCTGCTATTGGTGGCGCCATTAATTTGCCAGGAAGCATGTGGTTGAACCACTTCATGGAACCCATTTTATCAGGAAAACACGAAGCACATCATCTTGGAACGCAAGAATACATGTTGATGGGAATAGCATTAGCTGGAGCATTGATTGGTATCATTTGGGCGAATGCCAAATATATCAAACAGTCATTTGTTCCTAAAGAAGATTCTGAAATCGTTGGTTTAAACAAAACGATTTACAATAAATATTATGTAGACGAATTTTACACGTTTTTAATTGTAAGACCAGTCAATAGTTTGGCTAATTTCTTCAGAACAACCTTAGAGCCTGCTTTAGGAAAAGTAGTTTTCAGTTTAGGAACGGCTGCCAATGGATTAGGAACTCAAGGAAAGAAATTGCAAAACGGAAATATTGGTTTATACCTTTTTGCCTTTGTGATTGGAGTTTGTGCCATCATATCGTATTTATTTATAACGCATACAGCTCAATAATTTTACATAATGGATGTAACTACTATATTATTATTACTTCTTGTTGGTTCGATTGCCACTTATTTGTCTGGGGATAAATTAGCTTCCAAAGTCGCGCTAGTTTTTAGTTTGGGTGCATTAGCAATGTCTTTGTATTTACTAAACTTACTACATCTAGGAACAAACATTAGCTTCATAGGAAGTTGGATTGACAATCCAAAAGTAGCTTTAGCTTTCAAAGCCGATGGATTATCTATGGCAATGGTTTTATTGACAACCTCTTTGACACCATTGATTATTTTTTCTTCATTTGCAAATAGTTTTGCCAACTCTAAAAACTTCTACGCTTTAGTATTGTTTATGTCATTTGCCATGACAGGGACTTTCCTTGCAGCCGATGGTTTGTTATACTACATCTTCTGGGAATTAGCATTAATTCCAATTTATTTTATTGCTTTACTTTGGGGTAATGGCGATGCCGAAGAGCGCAAAAAAGCGGTATTGAAATTCTTTATTTATACCCTTGGAGGTTCATTATTCATGCTCATTGCTTTTGCCTATTTGTATTCAAAAGCGGGAAGCTTTTTATTAGAAGACTTATACAAATTAGATTTAAGTGAATCCGAACAATGCTGGATTTTCTTTGCGTTCTTTTTAGCTTATGCCATCAAAATTCCGATTATTCCTTTTCACACTTGGCAGGCAAAAGTATATCAAAAAGCCCCAACAGTTGGAACGATGTTGTTGTCAGGAATCATGCTAAAAATGGGATTGTATAGCGTTATTCGTTGGCAATTGCCTATTGCGCCTGATGCTGCAAAAACCTATATGCCTATCCTAATTGGGTTGAGTATTGCTGGCGTTATTTATGGTTCAATCGTGGCGTTGCGTCAAAAGGATTTGAAAAAATTATTGGCCTATTCTTCGTTGGCACACGTTGGCCTAATCGCCGCTGGTTGCTACACTTTAACCCTTGACGGATTGAGTGGCGGGGTTTCGCAAATGATTGCTCATGGGTTTGTGATTGTTGGATTATTCTTTGCTGCTGAAATCATTTTCAGAAGATATGAAACCAATAAAATTGCCGATTTGGGTGGAATAAGAACACTAACACCGAGATTTACTTCGATGTTTATGATTTTAGTATTGGCTTCTGTGGCGTTGCCTGGAACTTTCAACTTTGTAGGTGAGTTTACAGTATTATACAGTTTAAGTCAAGTTAATCTTTGGTTTGCGGTTTTAGGTGGAACAACAATTATTTTAGGAGCGTATTATATGCTGAAAATGTTTCAAGATGTAATGTTGGGAGAAACGAATACGAAAATTTTTGCCGACTTAACAGGGAATGAAGCCATTATATTTGTCGTAATTATTGGTTTTCTTTTGTTTTTTGGACTTTATCCAAAACCGATTGTTGATTTGGTAACGCCAAGTTTAAAAGAAATTTTAGAAGTAATAAATAAATAATAAAATGCAAGTGTTAATAACAATAGTATCATTAGGCGTTTTTTGTCTGTTGGCAGAAATTTTCAATTTAAGAAAACTACTGGTTCCAGTTACTGTAATAGGTTTACTTGCCATACTAGGTATTTCATTACATCTTTGGGGTATCGACCCAAGTATTGATTCCAACTATGTGAGCATGATTACAGTCGATAAATTCTCAAACGCTTTCTCTTCGTTATTCATTTTACTTACCCTATTCTTAGTAGCGTTGAGTGGCGACTTCTACAAAGACCATCCAACTAAAATTTCCGATTTTATTGCTATCAAAATATTCCTTTTGGCAGGAGCTGTTGCTATGGTTTCATTTGCCAACTTATCCATGTTTTTTCTTGGAATTGAAGTGCTATCCATTTCATTATACATCTTAGCCGCGAGCCGAAGATTGGATGTGAAAAGTAACGAAGCCGGAATGAAATACTTCCTTATGGGTTCGTTTGCTTCGGGAATTATACTATTTGGAATTTGTTTGATTTATGGTGCTACAGGTTATTTTGACATAGCCGAAATCAAAGACTTATCACAAGGTGCAGGTTTACCAATTTGGTTCCCAATAGGAATTACAATGATGATTATCGGAATGTTATTCAAAATTGCTGCTGCACCATTCCACTTTTGGGCTCCAGATGTTTATGAAGGTTCGCCATCCATGACCACAGCTACAATGAGTACTTTAGCTAAGGTGGTAGCTATGGCAGCATTATACAAATTAGTAGTTGGTATGAACTCATCATTATCAACAACATTTGAAATGGTAATTGTAGTCGTTTCTATTCTTTCTATGACTATTGGAAACATCATGGCCTTGCGTCAAGACAATGTGAAACGTATGTTGGCTTTCTCCGGAATATCCCATGCCGGATTTATGTTGATGGCACTTTTGAGTTTAACCACTGCTGCTAGTACGTTGTTATATTACACTGCTGCTTATGCCTTGGCAGGAATTGCCTCTTTTGCCGTAATTATTTATGTTACTAAAAACAAAGACAACGAAGATATTGCCAATTTCAATGGTTTAGGAAAAACCAATCCGTTATTGGCAGCGATAATAACGGCTTCACTTTTATCAATGGCTGGAATTCCAATTTTTGCTGGATTTTTTGCCAAGTTTATATTGTTTACCCAAGCCATTAAAGCTGGTTACTTATTCTTAGTAATCGTCGGGGTGATCAACTCTATCATCAGTATTGGCTATTATTTCAAATTAATTTTAGCGATGTACACCAAAGAAGCTTCAGAAGACACCAGCGCTAGCGAACTGGCGGAGCAAAAACAAGCAGTACCATTTGTGTATTACTTCGTAGCAGTGACCGCTATTTTACTCAACATTATCATAGGACTTTATCCGTCTTTTGTGTCTAATTTATTACGCTAAAAATCGTTTTTTATTTAATTTCAGAACCTATTTTTAGTAAAACATCTGCAGCCAATTATGCACCTTTCTCCAAAAGTTCCCATTAGCTTATGATTTTGAAAAAACCATTAGAGGATGAATGTCATGTTTATCCGCTTTTTTAACAGCAAATATATAGTTGCTTCTTGCCTCGGTGGCTTTCACTAAATTAGCACTGCCCCAAGAAAAAAATTTACGGTTGTATAATTTTTCCATTATCAAATCTGCAATTAAGCGAGAATGTCTTCCGTTTCCGTTGGTAAAACAATGAATACTTACCAATCGATGTTTAAATCGAATGGCTAATTCTTCGGGTTGGTAAGTATTATTTTCCTTCCAAAAAACAGCATCATCCAATAACATCTTTAATTCAATGGCTATTTGATAACTTTTGATACCGATGTTCTTTTCAGTTGTTCTAAAAGTACCTGCCCATTTCCAAACTTCGCCATACATTCTTCTATGTAGGTCTTTGATAAATTTTTCTGTAAACAGTTGTTCTGTTTTTAGCTTTTTACCAAAAGTCCATTGAATTGCTTTCTCAATATTGAGTTGTTCAAATTCGTCCAACTCCTCTCGAGTGGTTATGGAAGGAATAAGTAATCCCTCCTTTTCTTCCTCGCTTAGTGGCGTTTGACCATCAATGTATTCAATAGTTAATCCCATAGATATTTTGGCATTTCACTTTTAATTTCAAGCGTTTTTTGAGCAATGGCTTTTTCTATACGCTCCTTTGAAATTTGTTGATCTTCCAACGCCATTGTGTTGTTAGTGCGCATTACTATTTCTGTGGCTAATTCCTTTGCCCGTTTTTCTATCATTTGCTCTAATGATTCGTGTTTGGAAACAAAACCATATACCAACTGCATATCTATAGCATTGGCAACATCTCGCAAAGAGTTTAAAGTTATTGCACCATTTGCCTCTCGTTCTTCTATTTCTTTTACACTTTGAGGCGCAATATTTAAACGATTACCTAATTGTCGTAGCGACATTTTTAATGCTGTTCGAAATGTATTGACCCAACCTTTAGTAGGAACGGCTGTTGCCTTTAAGCCCTTGAAAACAGCTAATTTCTTGTCGGTTTGCTGTAAAAGCAAATACTGTTTATTGTTTTTCATAAGAGTATTACCTGAAATATTTAGTACAAATTTAAGGCAATACCCTTAAATAAACAAAAAAAAATAAGGATATAACCTTAAAATTTATACCATCAATCTAATTTGAACTTTTCCTAAGAGAGCTTTTTTAATATAAATTTTCACTTTTTCTAGCAACGTAAACCAAAGTAGCTTCCGATAAAATCGGCGAAGACGATTCGCTAAATACCAATGAAAATTATAGTGAAATCAAGCAAAATCAAGCAGTACCATTTGTGTATTACTTCGTAGCAGTGACCGCTATTTTACTCAACATTATCATAGGACTTTATCCTTCTTTTGTGATTAATTTATTGCGCTAAAACTCATTACCTACTTATACAGAAAACCATCAAGAGTAATTTTGATAGTTTTTTGTTATCAACAATGGCAAAAAATTAACTTTTGTACGCAATAAAATAATTAGACTATTGTGTAATTTTATCCCATGTATGCATTAGTCGATTGTAACAATTTTTATGCTTCGTGCGAACGTGTTTTTCAGCCACAACTGATAGGAAAACCCATAGTTATTTTATCCAATAACGATGGTTGTGTCATTTCGCGTAGCTATGAAGCCAAAGATTTAGGCATTCCAATGGGTGCCCCCGAATTTAAAATTCGACAAGAATTAAAGCAAAAAAGTATTCATGTATTTTCCTCCAACTATGCACTATATGGCGATTTGAGTAATAGAGTGATGAAAATCTTAGAAGGTTTCACGCCCAATGTAGAAGTGTATAGTATAGACGAAGCATTCCTCAAATTTGATGGAATGAACATTCATGATTACCACGATTATGGTTTGCAAATGAAACGCCGTGTTCAAAAATGGCTTAGCATTCCTATTTGCGTAGGTTTTGCTGAAACCAAAGCATTATCCAAAGTGGCCAATAAAATCGCTAAGAAATATCAGGAACGAACGCAAGGGGTATATATAATCGATAGCGAAGAAAAGCGTATCAAAGCGCTGAAATGGACAAAGATTGAAGATGTTTGGGGCATTGGTTTTCGACTGACCAAAAAAATGAAAGACAAGAACATCCATACCGCTTATGATTTTACCTTGCCACACAATGAAAATTTTATCAAAACAACCATGGGCGTTGTGGGTTTGCGATTAAAATATGAATTAGAAGGCCAATCGGTGTTGGAAATGGAAGAACCCAAGGATAAGAAAAACATTGCCGTTACCCGAAGCTTTGACGGCAATATTACCACGCTTAGCGAAATGACAGAGCGCGTTTCTACCTTTGCCACCGTTTGTGCTGAGAAACTTCGTAAACAAAAATCCTGTTGCTATGGGGTCATTGTGTATTTGCGAAAAGACAAATACAAAGTAGAAACCCAACGCTATAATTTTTATAAAATGGAGACGCTTCCGTTTGCCAGTAATTCGTCTATAACCATCAGTGGTTTAGCGGTGAAAATGCTAAAAGGAATGTTTGAAGAAGGCGAAATCTATAAAAAAGCAGGTGTTATCGTAACCCAAATTATCCCCGAAAATCAAAAGCAATTTCACCTCTTTGAAGAAGAAAACCCAAAGCATTTGAAACTAATGCAAGTGATGGATGATTATTATAAAAAAACGGGCGAACGCAAAATACGATTGGGTAACCAAGACTTACAACGCACTTGGAAAATGAAACAAAACCATTTGTCTAGAAAATACACTACCGATTTTAAGCAAATTTTTGAAGTCCAATGTCAGTAAAAAACAACCTTACTTTTTTTATTCCCGATATCGAAAACACTCGCGAACTACCCTATTTCCCGAGTGGCATCAAAGCAGGATTTCCTTCGCCAGCAGCCGATTTTGACGAAAGCAAAATCAGTCTCGATCGCGTATTGGTCAAAAACCACGAAGCCACTTTTTATGCCAAAGCTTCGGGAACATCCATGATTGGCGCAGGCATAGACGATGGCGACATTATGATTATCGACAGAAGCTTAGAGCCACAAAACAACAAAATTGCGGTGTGTTGCATTGATGGCGAATTCACCGTAAAACGCATCGCTATCAAAAAAGACGGCGTATACCTATTGCCTCAAAACGAAGCTTTTCAACCTATTAAAGTTACAGACGAGAATGAATTAATTATTTGGGGCATTGTGACGTATGTGATTAAGAGTGTTTGAAGTTAAAAAGACCTAAAATGGCTGTGAAGTCTTTTCTTTAGCAGCTCCCCTTCTTGGAGAAAGTTACAAATTTAATAAGATGATAATTTATTTAACAATCAGAAAAACATAGTTTTAAATGTTTCATGAATTTAAAAGAAGTTTATTGGATATTTTTCTACTAAAATAAAAACCGCCACCTATGGCAACATGATTAAGATCATCATTCAATCAAAAATTGGTAGATAATGTAGCTCCAAACTTATTTTTTGATGGTGTAATGTCTTGAGCTACTAATGTTGTTTATTGTACAACAAAGTAACGCGAGTGTTAAAAATGATTTTTTCATAAATTGAATTTTAAGATTATTGAAATTTTAGCGTTAAATTTTAACTTAAAATGATGCCAACCATTCAGCAGTTTTAGTCACTACTAATGGGTTAAATTTATCTTGCATAATTTGGGCATAGTTGCCTGAATGCTTAAGCTTAATCCCTTCTTCCATAGAACCTACTAAGGCAAATGCATGATCGGTATTTTCTAAAATAATGGCTTTAGAGTGCTTGGCATTTTTTGAATTTGTCCAACCAAGCATTGCGGTAGCATACTCTTTATCAATCGCCTCAAAATCTGAAGTTCCATAAATGGAAAGGATAGGGCACGTTACTTTTTCCCAGTACTTTTTAGGGTCTATCTTATTCAATTCTCTATTAAAAGCTAATGACCTATAAATAATGGTGTTGTCTTTTTCATTCCAGCCAAAAACTTGTTGTAGCAAGGATTCGTATTCTGGTTTATCTTTAATGATTTGTTGTGGAGTTTTATTCTCGTCAAATAAAGATGTAATAATTTCTTTAGTGTAATTTTTGTATTGTAAAGCTACTTCTGGACTATTGCCAGATTGCAACAAACTTCTGTTTATAATTTCGGGATAATAGCTTCCAAAATTAGTAGATAATGTGCCATAAACCATTGCCCCTTTAACAGTAGGATTAGTACTTGCAAGTATTGGTGTAATCATACCGCCCATACTGTGTCCAAAGAGGTAGATTTTTTTGGAATCGATGGTTTTGTTTTTCATTAAAGATTCTAAACCTGTTTGAAATTGCTCAAGTTCTTGATTAAAAGTCATTTGATCGCAAGTAGTAAACTTTCCCTCGCTATCACCTGATCCTGGTTTGTCAATCCGCATAACGGCATAACCTTTCAATGTCATTTCGTTGCAAAATTGTTCGTATGGGTCTTTTTCTGGTACTTCAATCACCGATTCGCACATATTTCCTTGAATAAAAAGGATAGCTGGTAATTTACCCGAAGCATTAACCGGTTTTGAGAGTAAGGTTCTTAAATAACCGAATGATGTTTTAATATCACCATATTCATAATGAATACCTTGTTTAGTTTTGCTTACTTTTGCTTTTGCAGTTGTTGTTAACTGCACAAAAGCTTTATTTCTCCAAACTTTGTATACAACAGGATTACCCACGGTTATTTCTGATAATGGTGGACTAGTAAATGTGCTTACATCAGCAATAGCAGTACCGTTGATTTCTACAATGATATCTCCTTCTTTTATTCCTGCACTTTCTGAAGTAGAGTTTGGAACAACGCCTTCAACAAAAACTCCTTGATCACCGTTAAATGATTTTTCTTGCTTTATTTCAGCAGTTAAAATTTGGTAACGAAACCCATTTGAATATTTTCTTTTTAGAACTTGCGCATTTAGAGAATTCGTAATTGAGCAAAGTAGAAGTAGCGAATAAATTGTTTTTTTCATAATTTTTTTAAGATTATTAATTCATTTTTTTTATTGTAAACTTTAAAATTCACCCTTCAACACATCCACACCAATGGCGATGGTTTATTTTTGTTTTAGAAAACTGACTCCTCTTTTTTTAATTCTGATTTAATGCTCCCAAAACACATTCGGGTTATTGGTTTTGTATACTGTAAGCTTTCCTTCTGCCTCCACTTTATCTGGTTTTTGATTTTCATAGTCTAAAGGGAGGAGTTTTATATAACTAATATTTTTCTCCTCTCGGAATGTTTCCATATTATATTCACTATTTGCTGGGCATTCGAGCATATAAAGATTCTTTGCCATATAATTGTACAGATAATTCTCCTTTGTCTGTGGATTTTGATTGTTCCAATTGGCATCGGGATTTAATATTAGGGTTTTGTCAGTAATCAAACGCTCACGCACTTCTTCTATGCTCAGCATTTCTCCTTTTTCATTCATTACGTATGCATTGAAAGTCGGATCAATCCATAACCATTTTTTGAGAGATTCAGAATAAACTGAATTAATGACGTGACAATCAGGGTCAATTTTCAAAATGTCTTTGGGATAACAAGTAACTATCCTTGATTTAATGCCCATTGCTAAGTAGCATTCATTCAAAACTAGGGCAAGCCCTCTACAATTTAATCCTCTGCCATCCTTTTTACAAACATTAATCATACTTAATGCATTTTTCACTTCTGGATTATCGTGGTTTCCATCATGTGGAACCAAATTATGCACCCAATGCAATAGATTTAAAATTTTCAACACATCGTTGCCTTGTCCTGCAATACTGTCCAAGTTAAATCCTTTTCGCAACGCCATTAGATTAGGATTATCGCTCGATTGATAGTTAAATTTAGGTAATGGCCTGCTGTCTGAGAGATTGTATTTATTTGCTCTTTTAAGAATAAAAAGATAGTCTCCAGTAAGCTTTAGCTTGTTATTGAGTGCAACAAAGTCCTTCTCTTTTCGGATATTGTCTAAGTCCGTATCAAGTTGTACGTGTCCGTAATTATTATAACCGGCTTCAATTGATTTTTTAAAACAATTGATTGCTGAGGACTTATTTCCTAAAAGGGAATAAATACAGGTTAAATTGTAATAAATATTACTTAGCTCATAGGAGCGTTCCTTTTTTATATCCGTAGGTAAATTTTCGTGTAGTATTAGGTATTCAGAAAGTAATGCATTATATGCCTTAACGTCTTTCTTTTCATATGCCACCTCAAAGTCATTGCCTTTTTGCTCAATAAAGGTATCTATTTTTTCTGATGGAGTAGTTTGCGCGATTAGTAGTTGTGAACTAAAAAACACCCCGAATAAAAGGATTAATTGTTTTTTCATAATTTTAAATTTTGTAATTGACGATTCCGTTTTAGTGTTTAATTTAAAATAAAGACGAATTTTTAATTGAAAAAGTTGCATCCAGTTTCAATTTTTCCTTCTACTGGTATAATTTTCTGTTTAAAAGGTTTGTTAATTATTTTGTTGTTTCAATCATTTAATTAAATTTAAAAACATCCACACCAATTGCATACCCATAGGTTTTTCCATTAGCATCTTTGTAAATTCTGATTTTATTGCAAGCCATTCCTAAATTGACCTTAGTCCAGGTTTTACCACCGTCTTTGGTTTCGTAGCCTGTATTCATGGTGCCTACAAAGCCGTGGTTTTCGTCTATAAAACCAATACCAAATTCTCTTGCTCCAGCATCTTCCACTAAGTTGATTTCATTCCAAGTTTCACCGCCATCAGTTGTTTTGGCAATGCGTTGTTGTTTTACGCTTGGATCTGGATTATAGGATTGTATGGTTACATAGCCAACTTCTTTTGTTGGAAAAGAGGCCTTCCAAGTGCCTTCAAATGGTCGATTGGATTGGTACACCTTTTTCCAGGTTTTTCCGCCATCGCTGGTTTTTAAAATCAAGGCATTGGATTTTTCCATATCTTCATCTGAGGCAGCACAAACAAATCCGTTGTTTTTATCAAACATTTTGATATCAAAGAGCATTTTACAGTCGTTGTTCATGCTATTGGATGTCCAAGTGGCACCACCATCGTGTGATACCATCATATTAGCAGGAGAACCTACACGACCTACGGCATAAATATGTATTTTATAGTCTATTTTTCCGTGATTAATGTATTGTTCTTTAACAATATCAATGGCACAAAGTCCTTTAACATAAGGTCCTTTATAGTCAACAGGCTTCCAAGTTTTGCCACCATCTCTGGTTCCATATAATGGAATGGAGTCGGTAACATTAGGAAAATAATCTGTTCCAACCGTACCCGCAAAACCAACTAAACTATCCACAAAGGCAATGGTTCTAAAAAAAGTTCCTTTTTTTTCCAATTGTTTTTCCCAAGTTTCGCCACCATTTTTTGTGTTATAAATGCTTCCGTAACCGTTTACATACCAACCTTCTTTTTCATTAATGAAAGTGATATCGTCTTGCTTGCCGGGATAGCGTTCCGTATTCAATTTTTTCCATCCTTTTTCGGGAAGTGTCGTTACATCTTTTTTGGAAAGTACTTCATTGCTCCATTTTACTGCCGAAAGACCTACTTCTTGATTGTATTCATCAAATAATTGTTGAATCTGACCATTTGAAAATTTGTTGTATGCTTCTTGCATTGTACCCGATTTTGCATAAAAATGATCTGTAGAAGGATATGTCATTAACGTTGCATTACCTGGGTTGAAGAAATTAACGGTATTCACAATTTGCTGATGATCTGTTTTAGAAAATGCCTGAAAATCAGATTCACCATATTGTACTAATACTTTTGCAGTTGTATTTTTCCAATTTTCCAAATGAGGGTAATCCTGAATTTGTCTCCAGTACTCTGCATTTCTTGAGTAAATTTTTCCTTTACCATCGTATTCCCAACTAGTGCGTAAAATACTGTCGGCCTTAGTTTCTTTAGCAATATCTTCAAGTTTTTCTTTCTTAACGAAGTAACGATAGTTTAAATCATATTGAGCAATTACAGATTGTTCCACTTCAATCGGGTTCATGCCTGATAATGCATTTTGAACGCGATACATTTCAATTTGATACTCAAACCAAGATTTAGCAGTAGTTCCATATACTACAACACCCGCAACCTTATTTTTTGCAGTAATTGCTGGCGCAACAATTCCACCCATGGAATGGCCAACAATAATGATTTGATTGGAATCTACATAGGGAAGTGACTTCAACTTTTTCAATCCAACTTCAAAATTTTCAATTTCATCCAGCAAATCACAAGACTCGCAAGGAGGTGTGTTTTTGCTGTCACCCAAGCCACTTTTCTCAACGCGAAGAGTCACATAACCAGCATCTACATAAGCATCCACAATACGTTTGTAGGGATGATAATTTGGTAAATCATCAATGCTGCTGCAGGTATATCCCGGAATGAATAACATGGCCGGCATTTTATTTTCTTTAAAGGGCTTGTTAATTATAACGCGCAATTGTCCTCCTTTGTAGGCTACCTCGTCATAAATTACGGTTGCATTGTCATCTGTTTCATACGGACGTGCAACGGCTTTTGCTTTTAAGATAAGTTTCTTTTTACCACGCAAGACCGTTAACTGAACTTCTTGGTTTGGAGAATAGATTAAGAATTTTTGAGTGAATTCATCAGTTGAAGCAAACGTAGAATTACCAATTTTGACAATCAAATCGTTTTCTAGCAATTTAAGCGCAACACTTGTTCCTCGTGCAACTTGCTTCACTTTACAACCGGAAGTTCCATTTTCGGTGACAAATTCTACGCGTGCACCAAATTGAACTTTGCGCTGTAATGACTGACTAAATAGTAAATTAAGGGAGCAAATCGAAAAAAATAAAAAAAGGTTTTTCATCAGACTAAATATTATATTTAGTGCAAAGATAAATTATGAAAAAAATTAAATATTGTAAAAATCGGACACCTTTTCTAAAGAATTTTTTTCAAAGAATTGCGTAGGAGTTTGTGTGCTAAAGGCTTTAAAATGTTTAATAAAGTGCGACTGGTCGTAATATCCAGCATCCATGGCAGCGCTTAACAAATTATTATTTGGGCTTAAAGAGTGCTGTAAAAAAGTTCTAAATTTAATCAAGTTAATGTAATTGATTGGATTCACCCCCACGAATTTATTAAATAATCGATGAATGGTTCGTTCCGAAACCGAGAAAAATGCGGCCATTTGTGTTACATTGCACTGACCTTTTGTAACGTGTACTTTATTAATTATTGCCAAATACAGAGGTGGCTGACAAGTAATTAACTTTGACACTAAAAAGAGTTCCAGTACCTTAATTTTTTTTTCATCGTTTGTTGCTTCTGTTAATGAATCTACAAGATCGTTAATTTCTTGATTAGTAAAAATATCGTATAAGGAAGTAGCATCTTCTTTATAGACAACATTCATTGGTATTTTTGTAAATAAACTTAACCCGTTTGGAATTGTAAGTCGCACTGAAATATTCAAAAAATCCCCAGAAGTTTTAATTTCACTTGGTTTCATTAACGTGCTTCTAGTGCCATATTTAGGCATTATTTGAAAGTCAGTTTTGTTTTTTACGAGCAAATCCCCATACACTGTAAATCCAAATCCACAGATATTGTTTGGTAAAAAAACAGTTGATTCAGTATAATTAGCAGATCGACGCCAAAATACAATTGACGAGATTTTGTCAATTAAAAGCGGATTTGACACATTATAACTAACTATTGATTCCATTTCAAATAGATAAATAGTAACAAAAATATAATTATTAAATTAAATTATGCATTTCTGCTTCAGTTTTGATGATTATTGAAAACAAATTGGCGTTTTCATTATGGCGTTTTTTGGTTTTATTTTATTAGTAAGCGGGTAATTTTAAGAAATTCAAAATGATAAAATTCAAAAAAATTCCAAGCTGTTACCTCCCATTCCAAGCATCCATTATTCCTGATTTAATTTCAGATAACTTGTGAATAGATAAATCACTAAAACAATAGATAGGATTGATTTCCAGAATGAATAAAGACTTGGCATTGCCTCATTATTGTCAATTTGTTGAATTGTTCTTAGAGTTAAACCTGCCTGTTCTGAAAGTTCTTTTTGAGGGATATTCAAACTTGTTCTAATTACTTTTAATCTTGTGCCAAATTCTATAGTACAAATATAATTTTACAAATTCTATAACATTTTGACATCTTTACGTCATTTTGATGTCATTTTATGCAAGAACAGAAAACAATCATAATATTTTGCTAAAGACTCATTTCTTATTGAATAGAAACAAAAAGCTCGATGCTTTCTTTTCACGCTTTCTTTTTTGATCCTGCATAAAAAAAGCCCTCACATTGCTGTGAAGGCTTTCTGTTGCTTGCTCCCCCTCTTGGGCTCGAACCAAGGACCCTCTGATTAACAGTCAGAAATATATATTAATATATAATTTTATAAACCGCGTAAAAACCCTTTATATCAGTGTTTTATAATTTTATTTTTTGTAATTTTTTGTAATTTTATGAAATTATATGTAGTTTTGTATGCAAATTAGATGCAAATATAATATTTATGAATAACAACGTTTCTATCACTTTATCACTTGACAAAAGAAGAATAAAAACAAACGGAAAGTTTCCACTTAAGATTTGCGTTTGTCAAAAATATCCAAAAAAACAAAAATACTTTCCCACCAAATACGAGTTTGATGAAGAAGAATACGCTAAAATAATTTATCCATCTAAGGAGAAAAGAGAAAAAGCAACTATAACAAAATTAAGAGAGGAATTAACATTAGTTAAGAAGAAGGCTGTTGATGTTGCTGATAAAATTGTTCCGTTTGATTTTGATTTTTTTAATAAGAAACTTTATGTAACCGAGAGCCAAGAATCTGATGTCTTTTATCAGTATGATTTATACATAAAAAAATTAATTAAAGAAGGAAGAATTAAAACAGCAAATAGTAACTACGAGTGTAGTAAAAAGGCTTTAATAAATTTTCAAATATTCAAAAATAACAAAGCCCCTCATTTGTTAGACTTTAAAAGTGTTAACGTTCAATTTTTAGATGATTTTGAGAGGTATTTCGTGGAGATTCAAAAAGGCTCAATTTCAACTGTTGGCTCTTATCTGCGCCCCTTAAGAGCAATCTTTAACATCGCTTTAGAGCACAATATTATCAATAATAATTATTACCCTTTTGGAAAAGGCAGATATGTAATCCCTTCAGGTTCAAAAGTTAAAAAAGCATTATATAAGGAAGAGTTAGACCTTTTGTATAATGCAACTCCTCTTACAATGGAGCAAGAAATTGCAAAAGATTTTTGGTTTTTTTCCTATGTGTGTTATGGCATGAATGTTAAAGACATCTGTCTATTACGATTTGAGAATATAAAAAAAGACACCATTCAATTTATTAGAGCAAAAACTAAGAAAAGTAAAAGAACAAACATTCATCCAATTGTAATTCCATTAATTGATGACGCTTATAGAGTATTAAAAAAATACTCCATTACATCAAATAACAAAAGTGATTTTGTATTTGGAAAAATATCTGATGGAATGACAGAAACTGAAAAATCGAAAAAAATAGATGCGTTTAATAAATTTATTAGTCAACACATAAAACTTTTGGCAAAATCTGTTGGTTTAGACTCTGATATATCTACCATTTGGGCTCGACATTCATTTGCAACTATGGTCATTAATAGTGGCTCTATGGAGTTGGCTCAAGAGTGTTTAGGTCACGCTTCAAAAAAAACTACGGAAGCGTATTTTTCAGGTTTCGCTCCTAACACTTTGAAGGATATTTCTAAAAGTATAATGAGTTTTAAAAAGTAATCAGATGGAAAATCAATTAGCAGAATTTTATCAAAATTTTATACAAAATTCTCTTATGCCTAAGGAAAGAGAAGACTATAATTTTGCATTAAAAACTTTTAAATTAACTCAAGAGAATTTCCTTGAGTTATTAGAAGACATTATAGATAACCACTTTATTGAAGTTGATGGGGAAATAATTCCTGACTTATCAAATTTAGCGAAGTCAAAACTTATTAAATCATTAGGTCCTTATGACAACTCTAAAATTAAAAAGGAGCAAGTTGCTTTAAGAAGCATAAACCAACATTTATTATCCCTTTTTACAGTTGTAAAAAACCACAACTTCAAGACAGGCTTGGTAGACGAAGATTATAATCGAAAAACTGAAAATGCTAATAAAGTACTATTTGAAAGATTTGCTCATTTAAATAATCCGACAGAAAAAGTAGAGGATATTAAAGGTCAACATTCTTTTATTATAAAAAAATTAATGTCAGCAAATACAACTTTAGAAATTTTAAAGAAGTTGAAAAATCATAACCTTGTTGATGCTGTTACATCAACATCAAAATTCCAAAAAATATTTTCAGGAGATAAAATTCTGAATGATGAAAAGGTAGATTGGATAGGCACGAAAAAAGAATTAAAAATCTTTTTACAGAGTCTAAAACCAAAACTGAGAATTGACTCTAATATTTACTACACGGCTATTAGATGCTTTACCATAAACGGTAAAGAGATTATCAAAACTGCTGAAATCTCAAATTCATCAGGCACATCATCAAAAAAACAAATAATAGAAGACACTATTTTCCTTTTTTAAAATTCGAACAGAAAATAAATACTTTAAATTTTATTTATCTTTAAGATATTTAATATCAACATTTTACATATTCGAAAATTCGAAGTGATTCGAATTATCAATAAATCCCACCGATATTTCACAATAATTTTACGGCAAATAAACGTAGAATTATGGACTTATCTTCCCCCTTATTCTCACTTACTGTAAGTGAATTTTCCGCATTAATGCAGGAACAGTTTAAACTTTTCCAAATACCCAATGTTAAGAAAGATGTAGTTTTCGAGACCGATGATGTTGATATTAATTGGGTTTCAGAAAATTTAAAAATGCCTATATCAACTATTCGCACTAAAGTGAGTAGAATGGAGATGCCTTGTAAAAAAAGGGGTAAACCAATGGGATTTAGCAAAAAAGAAACAATCGAGTGGGTTGAAAAAGGAAGACCTAAAGTTATCCAAGAAATTGACTTTGCGCCAACAAGAAAAAACAAAAAATAACAAACTAACTATGATACATATTTACTCAAAAACCTTTTCGAGAAGGACAAAAGAAGGAATAAAATCCATACGTAGAGCAACAAGTATAAAAGTTTATGAAGATGAAACCAATCAACAAAGGATTCATTTCACCGACCTCGAGGTCATCAAATATAATCGAGGAAAGAAGATTAGACTTTTCTTTGAAACTTACTCGTGCAGGGAAAGATATTCCTTAATAGAATACGTAATTGACCATAATGACAACGACAAGTTAGACAGGTTCTTTTTTGCACTTAAAAAGGCTTTAAAAGAAAACGGGTCTGAACTACTTGGATATATTCGACTTGTCGATATTGGATTAAATGGTGGCGTCCATCATCACATAGTCGTAGCGATAAATTATATTGATGTAAAAGGCGATGAATTACCAAAGCATCTTAAAAGAACTTTTAACGGTAAAAAAGTACACGGACAGTTTGTGAGAAATATTAAAAAAATAATAAACTATTATGTGCCGAAGGAGATTGTCGAATTAGGCATCAGAAAAAGAACGTTTGTTCGGTCGCAAAAGTATAAAGAAATCAAAGCAAACTCTTTAAACATTAATGATAAAATATTACTCGATTAAAAAAACAAATACTAACATTTTAAAACGATTTACAATGCTAAACAACTCAACAAAATCAAAGGTTTGTCCGTATTCAAACAAACTATTTGAAGCCAAGCGACAAAATCAAGTATTCGCATCGGCTGAAGACCGAATAGCGTATCATAACGAACAGAATAATTCACTGCGAAAAAAGTTAAGTTTTACCAACAAAAAAATACTCAAGAATTATAAAATTGCCGATGAAATATTAGGAGATTTTACCGATGTATCAGTGCATCGAGAATATTTGAAAGGGAAGGGCTTCAGTTTTACCGTTTTTACGAATCTTACACAAATAAAAGATGAACTTGTTTTCGGTTTATTTGATATTGCTTTTATGAAATTACCCAACGAAGATTATTACTATTTATACCGAGCAAAATGATAGACTACGATTTAAACAACATAAAGATTTTACCTGCCAACCATATCGCTTTTAAAGATTATGATTATGTGGTAGGTGTGGACAAAAAAAACAAAGTATTTGAAAACGTGATTCTTGGAGTTATTGGTGCAGGTACATTAGTATTAATATATTATGTGGTAAAATATGCCGACGAGAGATATAAAAAACAAAATTAGTATTGGTAATATGAACCAAATACTGAAAGAACAATTGCTTAAAGACAAGTATGTAAAAACTGCATTGTATGTTGTTGGTGGTGTTCTTGGATTGTTCGCATTAGGTTTCGTTTTCAAAGCAGTCAACTATACTGCCCACAATTTCAAAAATCTAAATGCTACTTTAAAAAGATAAAAATAGAGTACACCCAAAATTGTGAATGGATAATGAAGTCTCCAAGAAACTTTTAACAACCAAAACAGTCAATTTTAAACAATAATAGGGTGTCGATATACCCTAACTATAAAATGTGAGAAATGAATATACTTTATACAAGAATTTCGACAGTTGAACAAAATAATACCCGACAAGTTCAAAATGCCAAAGATTTTGATTTTGTCATTGAAGACAAATGCTCGGGAGCAACTCCATTTTTTGAACGTGATGGAGGTAAACGAATTGAAAAGATGATTTCAAAGAATCAAGTAACGAAAATATCAGTTCATCAAATTGACCGATTGGGTAGAAACCTTTTGGATATTCTCAACACTTGTGCCTACTTCAATAAAAAAGGTATCTGTATTCATTTTATTCAACAGGGAATTAAAACACTTAACGATGATGGAACTGAAAATCCGATTTCTAAAATGATTATTTCTGTACTTGGTGTAGTAAGTGAAATGGAACGGAATCTTATTAGAGAGCGACAAGCCGAAGGAGTAGCAATAGCCAAAGCAAAAGGGGTTTATAAAGGGCGTGTTATAGGAACAAGAGAATCTAATTTACATTTCCTAAATAAACCAAAAGTAAAACTTGCTATTGAATATCTTAATAGGGGAATGAAAGGTGTCGAAGTGCAAAAATTGGCATTGTTACATCCCAATACTATAACCAAGATTAAAAAATTAAATCAGTTAGTAAACAATGAAAAATAAATTCAAGTTAGGACAAATACTAACAGAAAAAGGTAATTTGAAAAAACCTCTTAATCAACGTTACTATTATGTTGTCATTCAGGAAGAAACAAATGACAAATATTTGGTAATTCAACCCATTAATTCAAACCCTACATATATTTCAGGGGCTTCAATTAACCCAATAAATACCGAAGATTTGATAGAAACTGAGTTAAAAGCCTCCTATATTCTTCATCAGGAGATTACAGTAATGGACTCTTTCTTTGAAGAAACTGTGACTTCTATTGCGCTTGGATTTGAAGGAAAAGATAGAATTGTAAAGTTCACTTCCGTAAACGATGATTTAGTCGGAAATGTCTATTACGAAATAAAATGCCCAAAAAATACAACTATGTCAGGCTATTTGTATTACGACTTTCACCACAAAGAAAATTTTTTTAAGCCACCCTTCCAAAATTAGCATACCTCGTTTTGAAGTAATCAAACAATATCTCTGTCTTTACAATTCTATCTCCATCGCTGAATGTCGGAAAAGGTAATTTTGTATATAAGTGGTCATTAATCGCTTTTTTAACAGCCGATGCTGTTTGTGTTTTCTCTGACCAATACTCCACTTTAAACTCGTTGTTTTTTAGATGTTCCAATAGTTTCCTTGCGGTATATTTTACCTCAACTTTTTCCTTGTCGGAGATTTTTTTATCTCGGTTTAGCATATCAAAAACTGTTAATTCATCTTCATCTAACAACTCACGTTCTGCTCTTTTTTCTTCTTCTGACAAATCTCCTAACAACAATATTAAGGCATCGAACAACTCTTTTACAGTGGCATATTCTTTACCATTATTGTAGTTTTCAATAATTTCTTGATAACGTTCGTAAAAATCAATTCGCATCGGATTTTGGTCAAGTAAGCGATTCATTTTCTTGGCTACACGGTCTTTCAATGATTGAACAGCAATATTCTTGTTGCCTTCAATTTTCAAAAATTCCTCTTCAATTTTCTTGAAGTCTAAACCACTTAAATCTATTTTTTGCCCGTATCCTTCGGCTTGTTCCATTAAAATATTCAAACTCTCTATGGATTCGTTAACAACATTCTGTACTCGGGAAACGATATGAGTGACATCGGCTTCGTCAATCTTGTCATTCATTAATGAATACAAGGCGTTTATAGCATCTCTTTTGTCTTTGTAATCATATATTGTTTTATCAGGCATTAATGCCTTGTATTTCTTGAATACCTCTCTTGCCAAAATGCCAAATTTATTTCGAGTTTCGTCATTTTTGCAAAGTGCATTATAACCCTCTTCAATGTATTTAATTCGATACAAATTATCATCGGCATTAACGATCGAAATTAATTTAAACTTACAATCATCTGCCAAAAATAATTCAGTTGCTTGAATGGTTTCATCCAAATCGGCAATCAGCTCTTCTAATGGTCTCACAGGAACATCTTCTGTTCCGCTTGGTGTTCCTTTACTTCCACTATCGCCATAAATGGCTAATGCTTCTAATAATGCCTTGTAGGTTTCTATATAGTCAACAATAAGACCGTTGTTTTTATCTTCGTGGACTCTGTTGGCTCTTGCTATGGTTTGCATCAAAGTATGAGACTTCATTGGCTTATCTAAATACAAAGTAGATAAACTCTTGACATCAAACCCTGTAATCCACATAGCGCACACAATAGCAATTCGGAATGGGTGGTTTTCAGCCTTGAAATCTTCTTCAAGGTTACGAGTATTCATTTTCAAGCGGTGCGGTTCTATATCCAATCCCCACGCTTCAAATTTATCTATTTCATTCTGTTCGTGACTTACTACTACACTAATTTCAGTTTCTTTAGCCCAATCCCATTCTCGCTGTTGCGAAAGTTGTTCCTGCAAATCTGTAATTTTTTCGATTTCCTTTTTACGGGTTTCCAAATAGACTGCCCATTCTTCAGAAATCAAATCATACATTTTAACGGCAGTTACTTTATCCATAGCAACAAACATCGCTTTGCCTTTGTAACCTCTTCCATTAAAATGCGTAACCACATCTTTAGCAATTGCTCGTAGTCGCTTCTCTGCTGTAAGTATTGGATATTCTCTTGCAAATAGTTTAGTGAGTTTGGCTTGTTGGTCATCGTCTAATTCTTCCTGCTCAATTGCTTCTCTAATTTGCTCGTTGATTATTGGATTGTCTAACCGTAACTTTTCTCCTCTGTTCTCATAATACAGTGGTACAGTTGCACCATCTTCTATCGAACGCTTGAAATCATATTTAGAAACATACACTCCAAATATTCTGCGGGTTATTTCATCGTCTTTAAACAAGGGTGTACCTGTAAATCCTATAAATGAAGCATTTGGTAACGCTTTACGCATATTCATTGCTAATGAACCGCCCTGAGTGCGATGAGATTCGTCAGAAATCACGATAATATTTTCCCTTTCGGTTATAACCTCATCAAAGTTGAATTTATGAATTAACGAGAAAATATAGCGTTGGTCGGTCTTCAACAATTCTATTAAATGCGCTCCACTTGTGGCTTTAACATTTAAATCTTGAACTGCTCCAACTCCTGTAAAGGTTTTGTATATCTGTGAATCTAATTCGTTTCTGTCTGTAACTAATAAGAAAGTAAAACCGCCTCCTAAAGCACGTAATATCTTTTGGCAAAGGAATACCATAGAGTAACTCTTACCACTGCCTTGCGTATGCCAAAACACACCTAATTTCTGTGCATCTTCTTTGGAGACTAATCCATTCTTGGCTTGTTCTTGAACGGAAACAAAATGTTCTACTGCCTTGTTTACTCCAATAAACTGATGGTTTCTTGCAATCAATTTTACAATAGAACCAATAGAATTATCAAACAGCACAAAGTTCTCGAACAAATCCATCATTCGATTTTTCTCGCAAACTCCTTTTAGAATTCCATCTAAACTGATAATACCTTCTTGTTCTTCAGTGATACGTTTCCAATCGTGGAAATGTTCGTATTTAGAAGTGATTGCACCAATCTTACTTTCAAAACCATTACTTAAAATAATAAAGGCGTTGGTATGAAACATTTTCGGAATGGTCTGTTTGTAATCTTTCAAATTGGTTTCAAAAGCCACTTTAATTTTACGGTAGTGTGCTTTGAGTTCAATAAACAACAAAGGAATACCATTTACAAAACCAACAATATCAGGACGCTTTCTGCGTTTCGATTTGCCTTCAACCCATAATTGTTGTACTGCAAGAAAGTTGTTATTTTCTATTTTGTCAAAATCAAAAACCTTAATTTTCTTGTTACGAATAATTTCGCCTCTATCATTCTTGTAAGTTACAGGAATACCTTCTTTCAAGAAGTTGTGTTTCTCAAAGTTTAAATCGGATAAACTTTTGGTAGCATCATCACTATTAATGATTTCATAAGCCAATTCATAAGCGGAAACAGGAAGATTCGGATTTAGTTTTTGGATTGCCCCCAAAAACCTATTTTTTAGTAAAACATCTGCTTCACTATGTCTACCAATAGTACCGTTTTCACCAAAGGTTTCCCCTTGATAGACATTGGCAATCTCCCATTGTAATTGATGTTTAAAAATATCAATACAAGTCTGTTCAATCAATTGGTCTTCTGAATAGTTGTTTCCCATATTATTTTTTACAAGCAACTGTCTTTTTATTGTTTTGATATGAATTAAACTTTATCATTTCTTAAAGGTATTATGTCCGTCAAATCATTCTGTATTCCTTGCTCTTTATACAGAGAAGCAATAGAAATTTGAACAATATCCCTTTCCTTTTTCCAATATAAAATAGATAAAAAATCAATTGTAAGAAGAACTTTCAAATCAAGATTATCATTATTCTCTTCTGACTTCCATTTATCCTTCAAATCTATATTTTCAGGTAAATTTATGTCGATAACTGAAGTATATAATTTCAAATTATCATCAGTCACCTCTAACTTTAATTCTTCAGTCTTTTTAGGTTGTATATCTTTATATACAATGAATGGTAAATCCTTTTTATTTAGTACGAATAATAAATTTTCAACTTGAGGTTCATATGATGGTATTTCGACAAGAAAATCTCCAAATTTTGAATCAGATATTATATTTCCAAAATCAAATCTTAAATTAATACCAATGATTATAATATTATTATTGTTACCAACCAAAATTTCAAGACCGTTAATAATATTGTCAATATTCAACAAATATCCTTTTGTTTTAGCAATAAAAAATGAATTTGGTATTTGCCTTTTGATATTGTAATTTGCAATATGTTCAGCAAAAAAAGAATCAAAGTTTATATGTTGAATATCATTTTCCGTAAAAGCAGATTTGGTCATCAAAACACTTCCTCCATTTACAGATATCTTTAATTCATCATCTATTTGAGTATGCTGTTCAGTGTTAAAAATATTTGAGAAACAATCAAAGGCGTCAAAAATTATTTTGCTCGAATTAATGTTGAACTGCTTTATTTTATCTATTGATAAAGGTGTAAGAAATTTTTGTTCCCCGATTTTTGAAACTATGGAAGCCTTTAAATTTGTTATAAAGATTTCGATTTCAGTTTTTTTATCAATAATAATATCACTAAAATTAAGTGATTTAACTAACTCATCATTACTTATGATATCTTCCAAACAATTTTCAAAATAAGAAACTGTATCGAGCCAATTATACAATTCTAATATTTCTGATGGCAGAATTGGTAATGATGTGAATTTTTGAGTAATGAAGTACTTATCTAACGAATATTGACGTATGAACAAAACTGTTAAATAAGAACAAATCCAATAATTAACTTGTCTTCGATTTCCTAAATTATCTAATTCAGGAAAATAATATTTTGAATCAATTGGTTTTTTACGAATTTTAAATTCATTTCTGAAAATTTCCAACCATTCAAAAATAGTAGTCATCGAATTGGGAAGTAAAACGTATCTTGGAGGTAATGATTGTGAATATTCAAATATATACTTAATTGTTTTATAATTTTCTCTGTATAATAAAAGACCTCCCAAAGCATAATGTAATTCTAAAAAATCGCTTCTTTCTTCAGTTCTATTGTCAATTTCTAATTGATTATTTTTTTCAAATGTTACAGAATCATATTCAGCCCTAATGTTTCTTAATTGGATGTCAAAATATTGGCTTGAATTTGCCCAAAACATCTTGACATATTTATCATTATCACATATTGTGTATATATTTTTCCACAACCATTTATAAGTTTCTTCTGAGATTGGGATATTTTCAAAATTTTGTCCTAAAAGCCAAACTCCACTTATTGAACGATGTTCTATTGCTTGTAATTTGGTATTTTGCTTATTTATAAGTTCCGAATTTAATTTATTGACTAAAAAATAAAAGTCAATTGGGTAAACTAATGGTTTTGATTTGTCGTGTACCTTTCTGATTTTTGAAAATTCATAATAATAAAAATCTAATAAAGTTTCTTGTAAATGCTCATCTTGTTTATTAACTGCATAAAAAGTAAGTTCATTAATAGATTTTAAGTAGTATGTTTTTATCTCCGAATCTACATTAAGTTCTTTATATTTTTTAATAATATGTTTTAACAATGATGTTGATTTTCCACTATATAAAGCAACTTTATCCAACCAAATGAAAAAGGAAATAGTTAAAATTGCTGAAAAAAGTAATACTATGAATTTTGCTGAATTATTTATAAAAAAATTATCCCACCCAAATAAAGGCTCTTGGTTAATAATCAAGAATAGAAAAGTTAAAATTGTTGAGTAAAGTATTAATTTGAAAAAACTAATTTTAATGTTAAATAACCTTAACTCTATAATTCTCTGTGGTTGTTCATTATTGAATAAAATAGAAAGATATTCTGAAGAATATTTTTCTCCAATATTAGATATTTTATCGACAATTATAGGATATGCAATACCTATAATGGCAATATCAATAGCAACACAAATCTCTAAAATATTATCAATTTCCATTTTTTTTATTTTACACCTCTATCGTTCTATTCATCAATCTTGGCAACAGTATATCTCTCGCTTCTTTGAGTTTTTCATTTTGTTCTTGCAAAATCAAAATTTGGTCAAAAATAACTTTTACTAAACCGTAATGTCTTTTTAATGTTTCACTATCAGGAACAATAAGTTCAATTTTTTCAAATTTACTTTTGTTCACATTTACCATTGTTGCACCATTACTGCCTAAACCCTCCAAAAGAGTTTTTAATCCTCTTGCAAAACCATAAAAATAAAATGCTTTAAACTCTTCATCAAACCTGACAGAATTAATTTGTTGATTTGTTTGGCAATTTGTAGATGCTAAAGCGACTACTCCCGCAGTTCCAATACAACTTACCATTACAGAGTTTTTTGGAAGGAACTTATTATTTTGACTTTCTGCCCCATCATTTGATAAATAAATACTTGTACTCAAAACATAGGGTGCATCGTGCATATCAGGTGTCTTAACAAAAGGTATGTTTCCACCATAAAAATTACTATTTGCAGTTGATGGTGTTTTACCTGTAATAACCTCAGCAAAAGTATCTATTGTCTTTTTCTCCCAACCCACAGGCAAACCACTTTCCGCATCAAAGTCCGTATGCTCATAATTAGGAAAACGAAAGTTTACAAACCATTCTTTGTAAATGTTTTGTGCCGTTTCTTCTAATAACTTAATGCGTTTGAGGTTGTTTTCTATTAAATCATCGTAAGTTGAAAGAATGGAGGCAATACGTATTTGGGTTTCAAGTGGAGGATAATGAACTTTTAATTTTGATAAATCAGATGCTCTAATTCCTGCTTGAACTCCTTGTTGAACAAGACTTTTTAGATTATTTACAGAAGATTTAAAATAGTAATAAAAGAAATTAGAGTCACAAAAGTCTTGATTTAATCTTACTCTAATAATATGTGAGTCAAAAACAGTTAAATCATCTACTTCTTTTACTATCGAACATTTTCCTGCTCCTGATGCAACCAATGATTGTCGTGCAAATAGTAAATCTCCTTTTTCTATTTTGTGTGTTACTTTTTCAGTTTCGCTTAATGGAACAAGTTCCATTTTTGGGTCAAACATTCTGTCAATTGCGAACAGTTCGCCCATATTAATAAACTTAAATCCTTCGCCTCTTATACGGCTTGGTTTTGTTAGCCCATTTTTAGTTGGAATTTTAAAAACGGATTCAAATATTATTTCATTCCAACTCATAACCCTAATTCATTAAGGTTAATCTGAATTTGTTCTGCAAGTGTAATGGCTTCTTCATTCAAACTTTGCAGTTCTACTTTTATTTCAGCCATTCTTTCTTCATAATCAAAATCTTCGTCTATTTGATTTGCAACGCCTACATAACGTCCTGCTGTTAAACTGTAATCGTTGGTAGCAATTTCTTCTTTAGTCACTACTTTACACAAACCTGCAATATCGGTATATTCGCTTTTCGGGAAACGGCTCACTAACCAATAGGCTTCTTTGTTAAAATAAAGCACTTGGTCTATAGTGTGGCTAAAGTCAACAAAGTCCAATTCCATCTGTTTTAATTGGTCTAACACTTGTTCTTTCCATTCTTTTTGTTTGCGCAAATCACCCTCTTTACCTGCTTCTTTTACAAAAGCATTTATGGCTTTCAAGAAGTTGTTATAGGCACGTTTTCCTTTCTTTAATTGGTCGGTATTGTCCTTCGTCAACGTCAGTAATAATGCGGTGTTGTTGTAGGTTAGTTTTGTTTTTGAAAAAGCACTTGCTATTTGCATGGTAATTTCAATATCGTCGGCATCAAAGGTTTCGTTCCATTGTGCTAAAGTCGCTTTAGGCAATAGTTTTTCAAAAGTCGCGTGAATACCTTTTATATAATTATCAGCCAAACTATTCGCTTGAGCTGTGATTTGGCTTAAATGTTCATTAATGGTGGAGAAGTATTTTGAAACGGTTTTGTCAAACACTTCCCGTTTGCCTCTATACAATCCCACAATGGCTTGAATGTTGGCTAACTGCTCAGGCGTGAAATCGTGCAAATTAGAAGATACTTTTCTAAAGACATCTCTAAGGTCAAGCATCAATGTTTGGTTGGCTCTATTAGCATCTTTTTCCTTTTCTCTATCAAAGAACCAAAGGGTACAAGGCAAGGAACGCGTATAGAAGAATTTAGTTCCAATAGAAACCATCACATCTACCGCTCCTGTTTCTACTAATTTCTGGCGAATGTCTTTTTCAGAATGTCCTGCATCCGAAGCCGAAGAAGCCATTACAAAACCTGCTCTTCCTGTTTCGTTTAGCAAGGAATAAAAATACTGAATCCACAAATAGTTTCCGTTGTCGTTCTTAGGCAAGCCAAAAGGCAAACGAGGGTCTTTCTTCACACTGTCTTTGCTTTTATCCACGCCATCTACATTAAACGGTGGATTTGCCATAATGAAATCGCATCGTCCCAACAAGTCGTGTTTATCTTCATAAAAAGTATTTCCTTGCAAGATATTAGAGTCTAGCCCATGTATTGTCATGTTCATTTTTGCTAGACGTGTATTGGTGTCGGCTTTTTCTTGTCCGTAGAATGTCACTTTGTTAGATGGGTCATCGCCTTCTTCTTCTTCAATAAAGTGAGCCGTTTGAACAAACATACCTGCCGAGCCTACAGCAATATCGGCAACGATACCGTGATTTGGTTCTATGATTTTCACGATTGTATTCACCAATGATGGTGGCGTAAAAAATTCGCCACCTTCTTGAGCGCCTATCATTGCAAACTTGTTCAAAAAGAACTCATAGATACGACCAAAAACGTCACCCGAAACATCATTTAATGCTTCGTCGTTAAAAACACGAATAAGACGTTGTAAGAGGTCTTTGTCGAAAAGATTGTACTCTTTAGGCAAAACACCCAAAAGAGCGTCATATTCGCTCTCTATGTTTCGCATAGCTTCATTGATGTATTCACCCAAGTCGGCACTATCAGGAAGATTGGCTATTGTATTCCATTGCGCTGACTCGTTAAGGAAAATAGCTTTGGCAGTAAGGAAGTCGTTTTTTTCAATTGGTCGCACACCACGAAAAGGATGTACGGGCAGTGATTTCTCAATTTGTTTTTTGGCAATGATGAATCGGTTATACGCTTGACGAAGAAAGATAAGCCCCAATACAGGGAAACTATATTCTGAAGCAGTAAGTTTACTATTGGCTCGTAAATCGTCTGCGGTTTTC
>JADBYA010000021.1 GCA_020403245.1 Flavobacterium sp.
AACATAGTCCTTCCGGGCTGCACTGTAGCAACTGTTCTTGCTGTTGTGCAGGAAACGAGCAGGGTCATCACTAAAAGGTAGGATAGTATTTTCATGGCATTCTTTTGTAGATTGACTTCAGAAGGACTTGCGGGTTTAATTGGCAACAACCCTATCTGCTGATTTTAACAATTATGATGCAATGAAAGTAAATTGAGTTTTTTTCTTCGAGTAATATTTCTCCAAAGGCTTACTTTATCCGCCATAGAAACAGCGTTGGTTGATTGTTCCGAAAAGTTTCTTGTTGTTTTTTAATAACATCTTGTTTATAGCCAGGATAGAATATATCAATCCTATAAAGACAAAAAACAGGAAAAACCCTGTTTTTTACTCGGAAGGGGGGGGGGTAACTTTACCTTGCGTAATTAAAATACTATTTATGAAAGAAAAATCATCTAAATCAAAAACGGCCTATTATTTTTTTTTGGGATCAACCCAAAATCATATGACCAAAAATTTAGTTTTCATTTTTTTTATTTCTATATTGTCTTTTTTTGCTTGTCGAAGAGAGTCTCAATTCATTGTTAAGGAAAAAGTTCCACTTACTAATGCTAAAACTTGGATGGAGAAGTTTATCACAACCAATCAAGTTAATCCTATGTTTGATAACATTATATATCATTGGGAGAAGGCGTCAAATTTTAGATTCAAAAACGGCTATAATGTAATTACGATTCCCATCACATATTTAAACCAAAGACCAGAATATACAGGAAGACAAGTATTATATCTCTATCCTTGGAAAAATGGGAAAGGATTTTATTCAACAATTTTCGAAATTGTTCCTGATATTAGCCACCTCAAAAATAATAATGGCGATATTGATTTAAAAACATTTAGTGGTCAAATATGTGCTTGGGATCTAGTAAAGGGTTTTGTTCGGGGAGCTACATATTTAAATGGATCAGCTCAAAGAAATATTAAAGTAAAATATGACAAGAATCAAGCCCTCGATATCAGTACAAATAAGGATTGGGGGTTAATCGCCAATTCCACAACACTTCCTAGCGTTACAGTTACTGGTTTTAGGCCTGCGCCTAATTGGGGATTTTTTTGGGTCACCTTAATGAATAATTTAGGTTATTCTACTTCATTTTTATGGGACGGTGGCGGATCAAATCCCTGTGAATATACGGGATGTGGATCTGAAAACCCTGCAGATTATTTTGATCCAAATACTATCAATAATTTGTCGCAAGAGCTAACTGACCAGCAGTGGTTAGATGAAAAGGTGAAAGATAGCACTAATAACCCTTGTGTATCAGATGTACTTAGTAGTTTGTCTTCTATAAATGAAAAACTACCTAAATTAATAAGAAGTTTCTTTAGTTCTGATGCTAATTTTAGCATGACACTAACAATGGAGGATTTAGGAAAAGAAAGTGGAGGAGCGGTTAAACCAAATGTTTCGACAAATGACTTTAAAGTCAGTATTAATAAATATTTTAATCAAGCGACTGATTTGGCATTAGCAACGACTATAATTCATGAGGCATTTCATTGTCAACTTATGTCTTGGTTTAGAGAGGCGCAAATAAATAATAATTTGGCTTTACAACAGGAACTAGCAAGTCAATATGGTTATATATTTACTTCTGAAACGCGGTCAATTGATAGTAGTCTTGCTGCTATAGTAAATGGCATGAATCCGACACAGCATCAAGATATAGTAAATAGATATAAAGGTATGATTGCAAGTGCACTTTTTGAATTTGCAAAAGCACGAGGAATAAAAAATATCGATATTGAATATTGTGAAGATTTAGCCTTGTCGGGAACTATGGATAGTAAGGCATTTGAGGATTTAGAAGATGATGAAAAACAAAGAATAATAGACAGGGTGAATGCAGAAAAAGACCCCATGCGAAATAAGGGGCTTAATATTAATCGTGTTGACTCAAAAGGGAGTCCATGTAAGTAAAAATATCTATCATGAACTTAAAACTTATATTTTTTTCTTTAACCCTTTTCTTTTTCAATAAAGCCGATTGCCAAAATGGTAATGTGAAATTGGGGGTTTATGAAAGTGGAATAACTTCAACCATTGAAGGATATTGGTTGTTAAAGCATGACTCTACTTTTGTTTTTATACAATTTGAGGGTAATTATACTAAACATATAGGCAATGGTAAATGGATGCTTGAAAAAGACACCATGATTAAATTTACATTTAGTACAGAATTATTACCCGTGTTACAAAATTTGACCTTTCAATATATAGCCGCAACAAAGTCACCGTTTGATTCCATATTTATAACTGGACGAATAAAAGACCAGGCAAACAATAACATTCAACATGCTTCTGTTATAATAAATGAAACATATCTAATAATTTCTGACACAAGTGGCTTTTTTAATGTCACTCTCCCCAGAAATTTTACGCCTAAAAACTTAGTAATAGTAAATAAGATATTTGACAATGAAATAGTAGAATTAATATTAAACCCAAATGTAAACTTTCATCAGTTGAATATCATTATTCCTAAAAGTGACTCTTTAAAGTGTTATTCTGCATATAGTTCAAATTTATTTACTCAGCCATTGCTATACAAAAAAGATGTTTTATTAAGATATTACAATACACAACCAGTAAAGAAAAGACACAATTCAATTACATTTATAAGTGAGGATAGGAATGTACTATTGAACAAGCTATTAAAAGCGATGGAAATTCAACCCCTCTATCAGTCGAATTTAAAACAACTTTACGATTTAATTAATAAATGACTTTTGATTTAATCTTAGAAGGGATGCAAGCCTGTATATTAGCAAGCCTGTATCCCTATTTTTTTTTAATTCACTGTAAAAATTTTAAAGTAGTTATTACTATAGTACTTATTTTAATAGCTGTTCTAATAGAAAGTAGAACATTATTTCTCATAACATTAATGATTTATTTTTATTTGAATGATAAAAAAATAAAAATAAAAGTTATTTATAAAATTGCGTTTTTTTTTCTTTTAATTGCTTTATTAACAAATATAAATTCTGATTCTGTATTTGGGAGATTGTTCATTTGGAGGAACATTCTGGCTAATTTTTTAGAAATTCCTTTTTTCGGGTTTGGACCAGATACTTTTAAGATTAAATATGCAAACTGGCAGATATCATATTTTGAATCACATAAAGAATATAGTTGCTTTCACAAATTAGCTGATTCTCCTTCATTTGCCTTCAATGAAGTATTACATTTTTATATTGAGTATGGAGTTTTTTCAATATTTATTTTTTTACTGCTTTTGATTTATAACTCAAGAAATGCATTATTCGAAAAAAATTATTTGCTTAGGATTTGTAGTCTGTCAAATTTAATAATAATCACTATTTCAATGTTCTCATATACGCTTCACAGCATATGGGTGTTGTTAATACTTATATTTAACCATTTTGTTATTTTATTAAATAAATATGGCCTAAGCTACCATATTGTCTTTAGGATTAGTATTGTTCTAACCATTTTTTTCTGCATAACGTTTTATTATCAAAAAAGAGAAGTTAAAAATATGTGGAAATACTTGAAAACACTACCAATTAATGCCTCTAATGAAAAAGAAAAAATTTATATTGATTTATTCAAAGATTTGAGTCAAGACCAGTATTTTCTTCATGATTACTGCAAATTTTTACTTGATGAAAAGAAGCATGCTATTAATTTGAGCATTATTCATAGTTCTAAGAAATATTTTAATCAGTTTGAACGAAATTTACTTTTAGGCAATGTGCATATGCAGCTTTTAAATTACGATAGTGCGTATTTATACTTTATGAAGGCTCATCTTATTATTCCATCTCGCTTTATTCCAGTTTATAATCTTATGACTGTTTCATTTCAATTAGGTGATACAATATTGGCGAAAATGTATGCTCTCCAAATTGTAAATATGCCAGTAAAAATAGACAATCCAATATCATTTCAGATAAAAAAAGAAGCAGCCATTCTTATTGAAAAATTTTAGTTTTAGATTCTGGGCTATCTTACTTCTTTGAAACCTGGTCATTTTGAATTAGTAGCGGTCGTGATGGTGGTAGAAATTAATTGTAGCAGTGGAAGTAGTGGTGGTTGATCCGGAAATGGAAGTGTGACACCAATTAGTGGTGGTAACTGGTGGAATTGTGATTCGGGTTGGCCTTGGTACACAGGCGGGGGCGATTGGGGGAACTGGGAGTGGTGGTGGACTGCTGGTGGCGGTAGTGGTATCGGATTTTCGCCAACAGTTACCACACTTTCAAATACATTAGGACTGTCGTATTCTCAATCACTTTGGTTGGAAAATAAATCATCACTTCCCGACGCCTATTATATTGGTAAGAATTGAATCCATACGCAAAGTCTTCTCACTTCATTCGAAAGACTATGTGGAGGTGAAAAGGCGTAATTCGGATTAGAGATGCATGCTATTTTCCCAACACCCCCATGAATACTAATAACTCTTCCTGTGAAGGACGGCGATAAAAAATACCTTGTTCCCCTTTCCGGCGAATGCCGCGAACAAACAGATAGTAAACCCCTCCGATATGCTGATCATAATCAAAGTCAGGTAGTCGCTGCTGTAAAAACTTATAGAGGGCAGACAGGTATATGAAATACTGTAAGTGATAATTATTATTGCTCATTGCTTCCTGCACAGCAGCAGCGCCA
>JADBYA010000022.1 GCA_020403245.1 Flavobacterium sp.
CTAATACTTTCAGTGCAATTCCCGGATTCATAACTGCTCCGCCTTCGAACACTTCCTGAATTGACTGTAATAACCGCAATGGGGAATCTTTTTTTAAAATATATCCACTTGCCCCGTTCCGAATACATTCAAAGATTATACTTGAATCCTCAAAAACCGTTTGCATCAGTACTTTTATATGAGGATAATTTAATTTAATTTCTTTCAGACCTACAATTCCATTGGCCTCAGGCATATTTACATCCATTAAAACAACATCAGGGAAGCATATCTCAATATCTTGACTAATATTTACACAATTCGAAGCTTCACCACAAAATAAAATCTCCGGACTTAGTTCAAATAGTGCTTTGAGACTATCTCTTCTTGACACGTTGTCGTCATATATAAATACTCGTATAGTCATTTATGAAGAAAACAATAAAATATGAATTTTTAATCCCTAATCTTAGGTATATCCTTTTTTTTCTTTTATTTCCAGGCGCTCTCTCAATATCTTTATTTGCCCTTTTGATACCTGTTGTTCCAAAAGTTTATTCTTAAGCATAAAGCCAGTATTAAGTAGTAGTAATTCTAAAAGAATACCTATTTCAATACCAAAAAAAACTCTTAAATCAGTTCCACTAAAATCATTGATTATGAAATTAAATACCATACCAATGGTGCCTCCAAGAATATATAATAGAGATCCAATTAGTAAAAAATAATTGAGTATATATTTTTGTTTTACTAGTAATATAAAAATAGGGATGGAGAGCACCAACAATATTGAATATCCCGTCAAATACAGTCTGGAAAGCAATGATTTATTTATTTCGAATGGAATTAATATGACACAAAATAGTATGAATATTATGAGTGATTTTTCGACTAGTTTAATATACTTATATAGTTGAGAGTTTACTATCTCCAAGTTTAAAAATTTTATTGCAAAACACAGATACATCCAATAACTGAATATGCCCAATGGTTGATAAGATATCCGACGTAATTTTTCAGGTAGTAATAAATATTGATGATTGTATGTTTCATTAATTCTAAAAAGGATAAATAAAATTACAGACGCTATATAAGCGATATAAAATAGATATTCATTCCTTTTAAAAAAAATCCATTGAATGAAAATAAAAAGTATCTGAAAAAAGGCAACTCCAAGAAATAAAATATGTAGAGTAAGAGAGTTCATCATATGAAGTAGTTAAGACTTAATCTGACAGTTGGGATTAAATTTGTTGTGACTAAAAACAATTTTATAACCCCAAACCGTCAGAAATGAAACAAGAAACTAAGTTAATCAAAACCAAGTTAGGTTTACTGCAACTTGCAGAAAAATTAGGTAATGTATCCCAAGCATGTAAGATTATGGGTTACAGCCGGGATAGTTTTTATCGTATTAAAGAACTGTACGATACGGGAGGCGATATGGCACTCCAAGAGATCAGCCGCAGGAAGCCTATTCCTAAAAATCGGGTTGCCCCTGAAATTGAAGAGGCTGCCATACAAATGGCATTTGATCGTCCTGCTTTTGGCCAAGTTCGAGCCAGTAATGAATTGCGTAAAATTGGGATATTTATTTCCCCTGCCGGTATCCGTTGTGTTTGGCAACGCAACGATTTAGAAACCTTCCAGAAGCGCTTAAAAGCCCTGGAATCACGTGTGGCTCAGGATGGTATCATTTTAACAGAGGCTCAATTAATGGCCCTGGAACGCAAAAAGGAAAAGCAGGAAGCCCATGGTGAGATTGAGACCGAACATCCCGGGTACCTCGGTTCACAGGACACCTATTATGTGGGAAATATCAAAGGCGTTGGCCGTATCTACCAGCAAACGTTTATTGACACTTATACAAGGGTTGCTTTTGCTAAGCTTTACACTTCAAAACATGCTGTTACAGCAGCAGATATCTTAAATGACAGGGTACTGCCATTTTTTGAAGAAAATGACATCCCCTTGCTTCGGATACTGACTGATCGAGGAACTGAATACAAAGGTGCTCCTGGTCATGAGTATGAGCTATATCTCGATCTTGAAGGTATCGAACATAGCAAAACAAAGGTTAGACACCCCCAGAGCAACGGTATCTGCGAAAGATTACATCGCACAATGCAGGAGGAATTTTATGCAGTAGCATTCCGTAGAAAATTGTACGATAACTTAGAACTTTTACAGGCTGATTTAGATCAGTGGATGGAATACTACAACAACGAAAGACCTCACAGTGGTCGCTATTGTTTTGGTAAAACGCCAATGGCTACTTTTTTGGAATCACTACCTTTGGCTAAAGAAAAAATCCTACATGAAAATTTTACCGAAGAAAAAATCCAAATCCTATAAAAATTAAAAACACCCTGACTGTCAGATAAAGTACTAGCTATTACACTTTAATTTCCAAATAGTCACATTCTCAATCATCGCATTATTGTTGCATCTTTCGTCTGTAAGGGGAGCCACAATGTACAAGCCATTCGCCGCGGCGAATGACTTTTTCTTTGTCTATCAGTGAGTTAGGGTAGTTGCATCTTTTTGTTTTTTCTTTGATTAACTTTAATGAAAAATCTGACTTTGTCTTTTCCTTTACCTCCAATTCGATTGTAAAACTTTATAGCTCTTTCATTAAAAACTGGTGTTTGCCATTGAATATTTACGCAGTTATTTTTTTTCGCAATTTCTTTTAGTTTTTCAAAAACTACTTCACCAATTCTATATCCTCTAAATTCTGGCTCTAAATACAAACAGTCCAAATATAGAAAAGTCTGTGCGTCCCAAGTAGAATAATCATAAGTATAAGAAAAATATCCTTGTAGAATATTGCTGATTTCAATTACATAACAATATAATTTTGGTCTGTCGGAAAATATTGCGTTTTTTAATAAAATTTCTTTTCCATTTCTGTTATAATTTGCTTGCTCAAATTCCGAATGTTTGCCACATAGTTCGACTAATTTTGGCAAATCTTTTTTCGTACATTCTCTAATTATATATTCCATTGTTGATGGATTTCTGTTTGTAAAAATTCAATAAAGTGATTAAAATAAGCTGGATGTTTTTTATTATTCTTCAGTGCTATAAAATGTTTTCTTTTTAATCCATTTTTACCAATTTTTATCGTTTTAAGAGAATTCTCTTTCAAATAAGGTTGAACAGCCCATTTTGCCATTGACATAATTCCCATATCTGCTTTTACCATTTCTATTGATGCTTC
>JADBYA010000023.1 GCA_020403245.1 Flavobacterium sp.
AAAGTCTTCGACAAGCTCAGACTGACAATATCGTTCTAATTGCATTTATATAATGCTGTCACACTGACAATGGTTTATTGGATTAGCATTAGATTAGTTAACAGTTCCTCAATCTTTTTTCATTTCCAATTAGTAATACTAATGCCACACTGAGCTTGACGAAGTGCTGAGCTCCGCCTCTACTGACGAAGGAAGTATCAAAGTGCTGAGCTACGCCTGTACTGACGAAGTAAATATCGAAGTGCTGCTAATTACCTCTAACATATTGCTAAAAAAAAGTCTTCGACAAGCTCAGACTGACAATATCGTTCTAATTGCATTTATATAATGCTGTCACACTGAGCTTCGCCTGTACTAACGAAGGAAGTATCGAAGTGGTTATTTCGATTAGCATTAGATTAGTTAACAGTTCCTCAATCTTTATTCATTACCAATTAGTAATCCTAATGCCACACTGAGCTCCGCCTGTACTGACGAAGGAAGTATCGAAGTGCTGAGCTCCGCCTGTACTGACGAAGGAAGTATCGAAGTGGTTATTTCGATTAGCATTAGATTAGTTAACAGTTCCTCAATCTTTTTTCATTTCCAATTAAAAACCTTAATGTCACACTGAGCTTGTCGAAGTGCTGAGCTCCGCCTGTACTGACGAAGGAAGTAACGAAGTGCTGAGCTACGCCAGTACTGACGAAGGAAGTAACGAAGTGCTGCTAATAACCTCTAACATATTGCTAAAAAAAGTCTTCGACAAGCTCAGACTGACAATATCGTTCTAATTGCATTTATATAATGCTGTCACACTGAGCTCCGCCTGTACTGACGAAGGAAGTATCGAAGTGCTGAGCTCCGCCTGTACTGACGAAGTAAATATCGAAGTGCTGCTAATTACCTCTAACATATTACTAAAAAAAAGTCTTCGACAAGCTCAGACTGACAATATCGTTCTAATTGCATTTATATAATGCTGTCACACTGAAAATGGTTATTTCGATTAGCATTAGCTAGGATAACAGTTCCTCAATCTTTTTTCATTACCAATTAAAAACCTTAATGTCACACTGAGCTCCGCCTCTACTGACGAAGGAAGTAACGAAGTGCTGAGCTCCGCCAAAGCAGTTCTTTTTGAATTAATCGCCGCGATAAAAGCATCTACTTCTTCTATCTCTTGGATGACGCGTGCCTGTTCCATTTCTTTTTCTAACAAGGCAACGGTACCATAGCTTTCCTTGCGGGTTTCCAAAAGGAATTTTTTGTACTCTAATCTTGTTTTCTTGTAAATGGTGTCGTCAAAATATACTATTTTCTATAAATATAAAACTCCATTTTTGAATAACTATCGTCAAGACAAATGTATAATGGTGCTTTTATTAATTTCGAAGCAGTGCATTTGATTATGTCTAAATTTTAATTTTATAAAAAACATAGCTTAAGCATTGCAAAATGGGAGTTTTATCATTTTTTTTTATTCCAAAATCACCATTTTAAGATGAAGTTAAATGTTAAAATTCAGTTGAAAGAAAATTCTTAACCTCCTTTGTTTTAGGGCTTTTTGGGAAATTAGTCATTTTTAATAGTTTGATTTTCAATAAGATATAAAAATTAAAAACACTACCAAATTTATTCAATTTGTTAAAAAGAATAGCCGTTTGTGAATAAGTTAGACTTTCTTTTAACGTTTTGTTTTACAATCTTTGTAAAAGCAGTAAGGCACTCATAGGCAGTGTACTTAGCTAAATATTTTATTGTATAATTTAATACCATAAACAAATGGCAATTAAGTTTAAAGTTCTTCCACGGAAGAATCCTCAGGACATCACTGCTCCTGAAAAGTTTTATGCCGCCGCTATAGGCGATGGCGAAATTGATTTGGATAGGCTAGCTGAAAAGATTGCTTATCAATGTACCTTAACCGAAGTGGATTGCCACGCAGTATTGTTGTCGTTAGTACACAATATTAGCCAGGAATTGAACGACGGTCGTATCGTACGATTAGGGAAGCTGGGCACATTCCAAGTTGGAATTAGCTCAGAGGGTATGGTAACCGAAGAGGAAGTAAATCCTTCGGTAATTACCAAAACGCGCATTCTTTTCCGACCAGGAAGAAAATTGCAAAAAGTGCTGAGTGACTTGTCATTCAGAAAAGCCAGCTAGTAACCCGCTTTAGAGAGCATCTTTTGGATGTTTGAATGCCTCGAGTGTTTCCGCACTCGGGGTTTTTTTAAGCTTTTTTTTACGAAAATTTTCGTCAATTCGTCGGGACGAATTCTTTGACTCGTCCTGACAAGTTACTCCAATCGTCCTGATGATTTGTTTCACTCGTCAGTACGAACTGAAAATTACCTAAAGCAACCTAAAAATGTGCTAAAAAAGCAGTTTTATGCAATGGATGCTGACAATAAAAGGGACTTTTAAATGGCTTTTTAGAGAAAAAAAACTCCTTTTTGGTGGGTAAATGCCATAAAAAAAGCTCAAAAAAAGCAGCTAGTAACCCGTCTTTTTGAGCAAATTTTAATGTTCGAAGGCCTCGAATAGTTTCCGCTATTCGTATCGATGATGTAAATATACTATATTTTAGATATCCAAAACAGGTGTTGATAAAATAGACACACATTTTTTTTAAACCCCTACTCCTATTGACTTTAAGAAAAAAAAGCTGTTAATAACTTAACAAAAAACAACTAAATTAATTGTAATTATACTTATTTCCCTTTCCAAAAACAACTTATTAATACCACTTTATTACAGAGCAAAATTACTTGAGATTTAAAATTGTGTAAGTGAAAGATTATTATTAAGTTTGGGGAGACCAATAACAAACCATGCACAACCAAAACCCAGAACAAATAGCACGCGATAACATTGACAAGCAGCTCCTTGCTTGTGGATGGGTTATTCAAGATAAGAAGCAATTCAATCTTGCGGCTGGTTTGGGGATTGCTATTCGGGAATATCAGACGGATGTGGGTCCTGCGGATTATGTTTTGTTTGTGGATAAAAAACCCGTTGGGATTATTGAAGCCAAACGGGAAGAAGAAGGTGTTCGTCTCACTACTGTAGAAGACCAATCGTCTCAATATGCCAATGCTAAGTTGCGATTATTAAACAATGACCCATTGCCTTTTGTGTATGAAAGCACGGGAGAAATCACCAGATTTACGGATTACAGAGACCCAAAACCTCGTTCACGAAATGTGTTTACTTTTCACCGACCAGAAACTTTAGCCCAATGGCTGAGCCAAGAAAAAACATTGCGTGCCCGATTGCATGATATTCCAGCATTACCCGTTGACGGTTTGCGCGATTGCCAAATTACCGCCATCACCAATTTAGAACAATCGTTCAGAGACCAACGCCCAAAAGCCTTAATCCAAATGGCAACTGGTTCGGGAAAAACATTTACGGCTATTACGGCAGTGTATCGTTTATTGAAATATGCCAAAGCCAAACGCATCCTGTTTTTAGTAGATACCAAAAACTTAGGCGAACAGGCCGAAGGCGAATTTAGAGCGTATACTGCTCAGGAAGATAACCGTTTGTTTACCGAATTGTATGGCGTTACGCGTTTAAACAGTTCCTTTATTCCTAATGACAGCCAAGTTTATATCAGCACCATTCAACGGATGTATTCCATTTTGAAAGAAACCGAACTGGATGAAAGTGCTGAGGAAGAAAACCCTAATGAATCTCGTTTTATTCCAAAGGAACCTGTTCCTGTTGGCTATAACGAAAAAGTGCCGATAGAGTTTTTTGATTTTATTGTAATTGACGAATGTCACCGTAGTATTTATAATTTGTGGAAACAGGTGTTAGATTATTTTGATGTGTTTCAAATAGGACTAACGGCTACTCCTGATAACCGAACCTTTGGGTATTTTAACCAAAATTTGGTTTCGGACTATGGCTATGAAAAAGCGGTGATTGATGGTGTTTTGGTGCCTTATAATGTGTTTACCATAGAAACTGAGATTACTAAAAATGGCGCGAGTATTTTAAAAGAATTCAGTCCGCTTATTGATAGACGTTCCCGACAAACCCGCAAGAAGTTTTGGGAAGCGTTGGATGAAGATGAAGTATATAGCGGCAAGCAATTGGATAAAGACATAGTAAATCCTAGTACGATTAGAACCATCATCAAAGCCACCAAAGACAATTTACCGGCTATGTTTCCGGATCGTATGGATAGCAACGGTGTTTTTGAAGTACCCAAACTATTAATCTTCGCCAAGACCGACAGCCATGCCGAAGATATTATAGAGATTGTACGTGAGGAATTTGGTGAAGAAAATAAGTTTTGCAAAAAGATAACCTACAAAAGTGACGAAGACCCCAAAAGTGTCTTACAACAGTTTAGGAATGATTATTACCCGCGTATAGCAGTTACGGTAGATATGATTGCTACGGGAACCGACATTCGACCGTTGGAGGTGTTGTTGTTTATGCGAGATGTGAAAAGCCGCAGCTACTATGAGCAAATGAAAGGTCGTGGCACACGCACCTGCACGGTGGAAGAACTGAAAGCCAAAGGCACACCTACGGCGAAGTTTAGTAAAGACCATTTTGTGATTATTGATGCCATTGGTGTTGAGCAATCTCAAAAAACTGATAGCCGCCCTTTGGAGAAAGCACCGGGAATTTCGTTAAAAGATGTATTGACAAGCATTGCAATGGGCAATACTTCCGAAGAAATGCTGAGCACTTTAGCCAGCCGTTTATTGCGATTAGACAAGCAACTGAATGACAAAGACAAAGCCCAGTTTGCCGAAAAAGCGAATGGCATGACGATATCTCAAGTGGTGAAACAGTTATTGCAGGCACATGACCCTGATGTCATTGAAAGTACGAAGTACGAAGTACAAGGTACGATGAAAGGAATGGCACCTATGGAAATTGAAGCCGCCATTACCAAAGCCAACCAAGAACTTATAGAACGGGCAGTTGCAGTTTTTAATGATCACGAGTTACGTGATTTTGTGATAGATATTAGAAAGCAGTACGACCAGTTGATGGATATGGTGAATATCGATGCTGTGACGAACATTGGTTGGTTAAAAGACCATGCTTCGGCAAGCTCAGCATTAATAGGAGATTTTAAACAATGGATAGAAAGCAACAAAGACGAGATTACCGCTTTGCAGATTTTCTATGCACAAGATTATAGACACCGCACGTTTACGTATACAATGATAAAAGACTTGTGTGAAAAACTAAAAACCGAAAAACCACTATTAGCTCCATTAGCCGTTTGGCGTGCCTACGAACAGTTAGAAAAAACCAACGGCTCAGCTAAAAACGAGTTGATAGCTTTGGTAAGTTTGATACGCAAAGTAGTGGGTATTGACACTACTCTAACCGCTTATGACAAAACGGTAGATAAAAACTTCCAAGAGTGGATATTTAAGAAAAACGCAGGACAACACAATGCGTTTACCGAAGCCCAAATGCAATGGTTGCGGATGATGAAAGATTATGTAACGAGTAGTTTTAGTATTGAAAAGGATGATTTTGACCTTAGCCCTTTTAATGCGGAAGGTGGATTGAGTAAAATGTGGCAGTTATTTGGAGAAGAAACGGATAAAATTATTAATGAATTAAATGAAGTTTTAGCAGCGTAATGAGAGATACTATATTTATAAGCCACGCAACGCCAGAAGACAATGATTTTTCAATTTGGATTGCTAATAGACTTCAATTATTAGGTTATAAAGTTTGGTTAGACAAAAATGGACTTTTAGGTGGAGAAAAATTCTGGGAAGAAATAGATCAATTAATTAGAAATAAAGCTACAAAAGTTCTAATGGTTTATTCTAAGAACATTTGTCAAAGAGATGAGTACGATAATATTATTGAAGGAAGATTAAAAGATGGAATATCAAAAGAATTTAGTTTATCTGAAAGTGTAGGTAAAACAAATAGTCTTAATGATTTTATTGTTTTAATGAATGTTGATGGTGCTAAATATAATTTATTTATTGGAGCTGACAGATTAAACCAAATTCCTTTCTATGATAATTGGGCAGATGGATTTAAACAATTAGAAAAAAAACTTCGCCATGATGAAGTTTATAAAGAAGATGAAAACATAACAGATTTTGGTAATTGGTATGAAAATCAATTTATTTTACCAAATAGTGTTCATGAAAAAAAAGAATTATATTATACAAATTGGTGGAGTATTGATAATCTTCCTAAAAGCTTTTTTGTTTATCATTTTGATAACAAATCACAAGCGGATATAATTTCAAAACAATGGTATGATTTTCCAAAAAAAGGAGCTTCTAATAATATATTTACTTTTGAAAAAAAGGATAGTTTTGTTGTACAACGAGAAAAAGATGATATTGAAATAATCCCAAAAAGGATTTATGAAATTTTTATTTCTGATATATATAATCAAAATATTTCCGACGAATTTCCAAATCAAAGAGATTGTGAAAATTATTTAAAACAATTATTATCTAGAATTTTTCATGAGTTAATGAAAAAACGTGGATTGGATTGGTATGAAATGTCAAGTAAAAAAAATGCTTATTTTCATAATCTAAAAAGTTTACCAACTCAAAAAGTAAAATATCAACTTAAAAATTTTAGTAAACCTAAAACAAAAAACCTCATTGGTAAATATAAATCTTTTGGTAAATGGCATTTTGCTATTACCGCAAGACCAATATTATTTCCTGTTCTATGCTTTAATTTAAAAAGTCACATAACTTTTACTAGTGATGGTTATAAAGTATGGCAAAAAGGAACTAAGGTTGATACTGAAAAATTGCATAGTCATAGAAGAGCTAAAGGAAAAAGAATGTTTAATGAAGAATGGAGAGATATTTTTCTTGCTTTTATTAGTAGTTTAAAAATAGATGAAGTAATTAAACTTCCTCTATCTTCAAATTACAATTTAATAATGAATGATTTTCCAATAGAGTATTGGGCAAATTTTGGGTATAAAGATCCAAAAGATTTAAAAAGAGAAAGTATTTTAAATTTAGAGTTTAATGATAATGAAGAGGAACATGAATGAAGTAATTAAATTAATACATATACCTGAACCAAAATTAACTTTTGCTCACAATCAAAAAATGGAAGACCCAAGAGATGGGTTAACCTTGTTTGGACCTTATACAAATACAAATCATATAGGACAAGTAAATATTGGAATTATTGGACCCAAAGTTCAAAGAGATTATGTAAAAAAGTATTTGAAGAAGATACATAAACCAATGAAAAGTGAAAAAAATGATATAGCTAGACCTTATTTTCCTGGACTAGAAGCTGCATTTAATATATTTATAAATGAGAGTTCAATTCAAGAAATAGATATTGCAATTGAAGAGATTGACAAGTTTTTGAACTATACAGATGGATATCAGCGTGTTTACAATTTAACTGAATTATATTCTGAAAGACTAAAAAAATATAATAATGAAGAGCATTCACCTGTAACATTATGGTTTGTAGCTATTCCAGATGATATATATAAATATGGTAGACCTAAATCAAGTATTCCAAAAACTGAAGATTCAACAAAAAAAGGATTGAAAAAAGGAGAAAGAGATATTTCTCAACCTTTTCTGTTCGATGACCTTAATGATTTAAAGGAAGCATATCAATATGAAATTAATTTTCATAATCAATTAAAAGCAAAACTTCTTAATGAAAAAATCATTACCCAAATAATTCGAGAAAGTACTATTGGATATGAATTTATTTGGGATGACATTAAAAAAATAGAGTACGAAAGATTATTTGAAACAGCAAAGGCTTGGAATATTTCAACAACTCTCTATTATAAATCAGGTGGCTTACCTTGGAAATTAGGAGAAGTAAGAAACAATGTATGTTATCTTGGGTTAGTTTACAAACAAATAGAAAGTAGTATTAATAAAAGAAACGCCTGTTGTGCTGCTCAAATGTTTTTAGATTCGGGTGATGGAATGGTTTTTAGAGGAAATATTGGACCTTGGTTCAATCCAAAAACAAAAGAGTTTCATATCTCCAAAAAAGATGCTTTTGAATTACTTTCAACTTCATTGGAAGCATTTAGAGATAAATCAAATACAAAAAGTTACCCAAAAGAGATATTTATCCATGCAAAAACTGGATTTGATGAAGAAGAATGGAATGGTTTTATTGAAGCATCAGAAGGTAAAAGCAAAATAATTGGAGTTCGTATAAAAGAAGATAATACTTTTAAATTATATCGAGATTATTCCTATTGTGTACCTAGAGGAACTGCATTATTAGTTAATGAAAAATTTGCTTACCTGTGGACAAAAGGATTTATACCACGTATTCAAACGCAACTTGGTTTAGAAGTACCAAACCCTATAAGTGTTGAAATAATTAGAGGTGAAAGTGATATTGAAACAGTTTGTAAAGATATTTTAGCATTGACCAAATTGAACTATAATTCTTGTATTTATGCTGATGGATCACCAGTTACATTAAGATTTGCAGATGCAATTGGAGAAGTTCTAACAGCTGGGAACAATTTAAAATCAGAAGTATTACCATTCAAACATTACCTATAATGTTACAAAATAAAAACTGGCAGATAAAAACACTCAATGATGTTTCAAAAAAACTATCATTAAACAAATTAAAAATCAAGCAAAAAGAATATTTGCCAAGTGGTTTGTATCCTGTGATAGATCAAGGGCAAGACTTAATTGGTGGTTATTTTAATGATAAAAGTTTATTGGTTTCTGATGAACCACCATATATAATATTTGGTGACCACACGAAAGTTAAAAAATATATCACTTTCAAATTTATTCCTGGTGCTGATGGTGTCAAAGTTTTAAAAGCAAAAGAAAATATTCTACCAAAATTTTTGTTCTATCTTTTATTTACAATAAAAATTGAAGATAAAGGTTATGCAAGACATTTTCAATTATTAGAAAAAGAAAGCTTTTTAATTCCTAATGATATAGAAACCCAAAAAGCCATCGTCTCCAAAATAGAAGAACTCTTTAGCGAACTAGACAAAGGCATTGAGGATTTAAAAACAGCGCAACAGCAACTCAAAACCTACCGACAAAGTGTATTGAAATGGGCTTTTGAAGGGAAGTTAACGAATGAGAATGTTAAGGATGGTAAGTTGCCAAAGGGTTGGGAAATTAAAACTTTAGGTGAAGTCTGTTTTACTACTAGTGGTGGAACACCAAGTAGAAGAAATCTAAATTATTATAATGGAGTAATTCCATGGGTAAAATCAGGCGAATTAAATAAAGGAATTATCTACAATACGGAAGAAAAAATCACAGAAGAAGCTATAAAAAATTCAAGTGCAAAAATATTTCCAAAAGGGACTTTACTAATTGCATTATATGGTGCTACAATAGGAAAGCTAGCTTTTTTAGGTGTTGAAGCGGCTACTAATCAAGCAATTTGTGGAATATTTGAGAATAAAAATATTAGTTCTTACTACCTATATTATTTTCTAGCATTTAATAAATCAAAATTAGTAGAACAAGGAATAGGAGGTGCGCAACCAAATATTAGTCAAGCGATATTAAAAAGTTTGAAAATTCCAATCGCTCCACTTGAAGAACAACACCTAATCTTTCAAGAAATTGAAAGCCGTTGGACTGTTGCAGATAAAATGGAGGAAAGTATTACTCAAAGCTTACAACAAGCCGAGGCATTGAGGCAGAGTATATTGAAGAAGGCTTTTAGTGGGGAGTTGGTTTAAAAGTATGAAGTTATGATAGACAAAATGATACGATGTAAAAATCTAAAAGAAACAGATACTATTGAAACTATTCATGAATGGTTTTACAAATGTACGCCCAAAGGAAAGGAGAAACAATGGAAAGACGGTCGAAGTGCTAAAGAAACAGCTAAACATTGGGTTCATACTATTCCTAAACCTTTCTTGGATATTTTAAAAGATAAACATTTAAGATATGAATTTTGCTCTCCAGAATATGTAACCAAGTTTGATGCCTATAAAGGAGAAGGTAGAAATCATGATTTGTTGATTTTAGCAAAAGATAAAAAGTCTAATCCAATTATAGTTTCTATTGAATCAAAAGCGGATGAACCTTTTGGCGAAACAATAGAAAAGAGGATTTATGCTGCTGAAAAAGCAAAAAATAAGAATGATAATTCTAAAGCAAAAGAAAGAATCAAAGAATTATGGTTTTCGTTATTTGGTGAAGAAATTGATTTAAAATCGACTTTAAAATATCAATTATTGACTGCAGTAGCAGGAACTATTGCAGAAGCAAAAAAACGCGGTGCTACAACTGCTTATTTCTTAATACAGACATTTATAGAGCAAGAGAATAATAATCACCAAAACAATAAAAAAGACTTAGATAATTTTATTAAATATTTTTCTAAATCGGTTTATACGAACATAGAAAATAATAAGATTTTAGGGCCTTTCAGTATATCCAAAGGTACGGATTTGATACCAGACAATATTGAGTTGTTTATTGGAAAATATGAAGTTAACATCTAACCTTATGGACTATAAAATCGAACATTACAATTTGAACATCATTGATTTTGATGACAATACTTGCAGAACAGAGTTATTTCCTAAAGACGGAGATGCATTATTAAAAGAAAGACGTAAGTTGTATGTGGTTTATTTTGATAAGCAAGTATTATATGTCGGCGAGGCTCATACTTCTATAAAAACTCGATTTCAAAGAGGATGCAATGCTTTTAATTATTACAAAAGAAATAATGATATTGCTCGTAATGGTTATAAAGGTTACAAATGGTTAAACAGAGAGTTTAATTCTGATAGAAACTTAACAGTATGCGTAGTAACATTTTCTGAAAGGTATGACTTTAATAGAGAATTTATTGAAGCCATAGAAGGAGAATTAGTGTATATAATAAGAAATAAAACTGGTAATTGGCCAAAGTTTCAAAATGAGATACATTTTAGTAACTGTAATGGAGCTAAGGAGATTGCAGAGATAATATTGAGTAAGATTTTTGGGGAGTTGGTTTAAAAAACAAAGATAATCATGTATATAAAAGAAGTTAGAATTAGGAATTTTAGATCAATTGTGAAAGCTGACATAGTATTGAATAATTTATCAATATTTGTCGGATTAAATGATGTTGGTAAATCAAATATATTAAAAGCTTTAAATCTTTTTTTTAATAATGAAACAGATTATGATAAGGTCTTAGATTTTGCTCATGATTATAGTAAATTTACACCTATACGAAAGAAAAAAGCAGAGGAAATTATTATAGAACTGGTATTTCACGCACCTACTAATTATAAAGAAAGTAAAGATATTATTTGGCGTAAGATATGGCGCAAATCTGGATTACATTTTAACGAAACAAAGTTTATTGACAATACTAACTTTCCAAGTAAATCAAAATTATATTCTTGGCTTCAAAACATTCGTTTTTCTTATGTCCCCGCAATTAGAGACACTTCATATTTTCAAATATTACTAGCACAACTTCATGATTCTTTAGCAGAAACAATTGAATTGGAATTAAGGAATGCAGGAGATGATTTTATAAAAAAAATCAAATCAAATACTGAAGCAATGATTAAAGAAATAGATATGCGATTAATGATTAATAGTCAAATAAAACTTCCTTCTAATTTACAATCATTATTTAAAACATTAGATTTTTCAACATCCGAAGGTGGTTTTGAAATCTCATTATCCAATAGAGGTGATGGAATTAAAACAAGATACATCCCCGTTATTTTAAAATTCATATCAGATCAATTAAATATTAATAAAAGAAAAGGTTCCGCAAACGTAAACATGCTTTGGGGATATGAAGAACCTGAAAACAATTTAGAAATGCTTGCGGCTTTTAAATTAGCTAAAGACTTTATAGATTATTCAAAGGATATTCAAATTCTTATTACAACTCATTCACCTGGCTTCTATACCCTTAAAGAAAACAATGATGAAAGTGTTAATTTATTTAAAGTAGTTAAAGAAAAAAATAAAGAAGCTGAGATAGTAGAGTTAATAACTTTTAATGATCTAAATAGTGACATGGGTATTATGCCGTTAATAGCGCCCTATGTTAAAGAAAAAATCATTGAAATTGAACATCTTCAAAATGACATTAATATATTTAAAGTTCAATTGTCAAAATTCAGTAAGCATGTAATTTTTGTTGAGGGAGATGATGAAGTTAGAATATTCAATAATATTCTAACTGAATTGAAATTTGATGATAAAATAAATGTCAACAGAGATGGTTTTGGTTGTAGTGGTGTGAAAAATCAAATGATGGCATGGTCATGGGTTTCAAGTATTGCTGTTTTTAAAGCGATTGGCGTCTTTGATAATGATATTTCAGGCAATTCAGAATTTAAAAAATTAAAACTTGAACTCCAATTTAATGAAGCAGAAGCAAATCAAAAAGTAAAAGCATTAAATTATAAAGTGCCACCACATCTAATAAATATAAAATATAAAATAAACAACTTCCCTATTGAACTTGAAGAAATGTATTCAATTGAAGTATGGAAAATTGCAGAAAAAAAAGGATGGTTAGAGGATAGGAATATTAAGGAATTACATTCATTTGTCACAGTAGATTCAACATCACAAACAATTATTGATAAGATAGATTCTTTAGGTTTTAATTCTGAAGAAAAATTATATGTTCTTAAAAAGGTACCTGATAAGCATAAAGAAAAACTTTCAAAATTTTTAGTTATTGATAAAACCATTGATTTTAATAATAAATTTGAATCAATAATAAAATTATTTCAAGATACCATAATACCATTTCTAACCAAAAAATAAATGAGCAAAGAAAACACAAATGCCTCCAGTATAGTAAGTAAAGTATGGGCATTTTGCCAAACGTTGCGAGACGATGGTGTGGGGTATGGCGACTACTTAGAGCAATTAACGTATTTGTTATTCCTAAAAATGGCAGACGAATACACCAAACCGCCGCATAATAGAACGATGCCTATTCCAAGCGAGTTTGCGTGGGAGACGTTAACTAGTAAAAGTGGTACGGAGCTAGAGTCGCATTATAATATTATGCTTCGCGAGTTAGCCAAAGAAAAAGGCATCTTGGGGCAAATCTTTGTAAAAAGCCAAAACAAAATACAAGACCCAGCTAAGTTGTATAAACTGATAGCACTTATCAATGCCGAGAACTGGATATTGATGGGTGTGAAAGACAAAGGTGATATCTATGAAGGTATCCTAGAGAAAAATGCCGAGGATACCAAAAGTGGTGCTGGGCAGTACTTCACTCCTCGCCCATTGATTAAAGCGATGGTAGAATGTTTGCGTCCAGAACCTATGAAAACCATAGCCGACCCAGCCTGTGGAACAGGAGGTTTCTTTTTGGCGGCTTATGACTGGATTGTTGCCAACCGGGATTTAGACAAAGATGCTGCTAAGTTCCTGAAATATGAAACGTTTTTTGGGAATGAGATTGTGGCGAGTACGAGACGCTTAGCGTTGATGAATTTGTTTTTGCATAACATTGGGGATATCGATTCAGATAATTTTATTTCGCCTAATGATTCTTTGATTACTGATTCGGGTACTCGTTATGATTATATCTTGGCTAATCCGCCTTTTGGTAAAAAGAGTAGTATGACGTTTACCAATGAAGCTGGCGAACAAGAGAAAGAAGATTTGACCTATAACCGTCAGGACTTTTGGGTAACGACGAGTAACAAGCAATTGAACTTTGTGCAACACATTCGCACCATGCTCAAAACCACAGGACAAGCCGCAGTAGTATTGCCTGATAATGTTTTGTTTGAAGGTGGTGTTGGAGAAACGGTGCGTAAGAAGTTGTTAGACACTACTAATTTACATACTATACTTAGATTACCCACAGGGATATTCTATGCCAATGGCGTGAAAGCAAATGTGTTATTCTTTGATGGCAAACCATCAAGCAAAGACCCATGGACAAAGGAAGTTTGGGTGTATGATTACAGAACTAATATTCATCATACGTTGAAGAAAAACCCTTTAAAATTAAATGATTTGAGTGATTTTATCACGTTGTATAATTCGGAGAATATCAATAAACGTAAAGAAACATATGATTCAACTACCAATCCGGAAGGACGTTGGAGAAAGTTCATGTATGATGAAATCATAGCGAGAGATAAAACGAGTTTGGACATTACGTGGTTGAAGGATAAATCACTGGCTGACTTGGATAACTTGCCTGACCCAGATGTTTTGGCATTGGAGATTGTGGAAAATATAGAAGCTGGATTGTTGAGTTTTAGAGCGATTATTGAGGGGTTGAAGTAGGAAATAAACCGTCAATGGTTGTGGGGTTTAACACAATTTAAGTCAAAAAGTGAACACTTTGATCAACTTTTTTATTTAGCATTTAAAAATAATATGGATATAAGACAGCAAAATATAATAAAGTTCAGTGATATAATTTTAGGGCATCTTCTAAAGTATAAAGAAGTTCATCCAGACTTTACATTTTCTTTAAGACAGCGTGACTTTGCTAAAGCAGATAGTCCAAAAAGACTAGAAAATGGGCAATGGTTTCAGGGTTCTGATTATATTTATGTGCCTTTATTCAAAAAAGGAGACAGTGCTAGAAAAATCAAGACATTGGGGTTTATTATTGAATTTGACAAATCAGGCAACATTTCTAAAAGTTCTATAACAATTTCTTTTAAATCAGGTATAGTAAATGAAAACGAAATAGCATTTCATAAAAGATTGGCTTCAAATATTGGAATTGAACTTAATGACCAAAATTTTGGAGATAAATACTTTGATAATCCAAAGGATATTTTTATTAACCTAGACTATTTTATTATTGAAGTTAGAAATCAAGCGTTGACTTTATTAGAAGACCTTGGATTAAAAAAGCAATATATTTATAGTGAAAGTGATTTTCAAAAACGATTAAATAAAATAAACGAAGTTAAACTTGAGGGACTACCACCAAAAAAAGATATTAATTATTGGATATTTCAAGGCAGTCCCAAAATTTATGATGCGGTTAGTGCATTAAACGCAAATGCTGTCAAGACTTGGACAGTTAGCGCTCACAAAGACAAGATTAAAACTGGTGATAAATTTATCTTGTGGTTAACAGGAAATAATGCCGGTTGCTATGCCTTGGGTAGCGTAGACTCTGAAGTAACCATGATGAAAGAGGAAGATGCTGAGATGAGCTATTACCTATCTCCTACTCCACAAACAGAAAATACTAGGGTTAAAATAGTGATTGAATACAATCTTGTAGATAATCCTGTTTTGTGGGAATTAATTAAAGAGGAAGAAGTATTTAAAGACTTTAAAGGTAGTAATCAGGGTACTAACTTCACAGCTACTGAAGAGCAGTATGATTCGTTTTTAGAATTAGGATTAATGGATAATTACAATTTTGAAAAAGTACTTCAAAAATTTAACCAAGAAGATTTAAAAAGTTACTTATCACTACTATTTGAAATATTGGATAATTCAAACCTTGAAAAGGGCGATAGTCGAATGTTATTTAGCTATAATAATAGAAAACTTGGCTTTTCTGTAGGTCAAAGAATTACACTACTTTATCTTAAGAAAAATAGTAAAGGGAAATATTTCGTACTGACAAAAGACAAAATAAGACCAACTAGCGAAAATTTTTTAGGTAAAGAACCATCACCGTATGGCACTTATTTAAATGATTTACATTTAGAACAAAGTGAAAAGCAATCAGTTTTGGATGGTGTTTTAAAAGAACTAAAAAGAGTTAAAAAATCAAGTTATAGGAATAAAAATTATAATGATTTTGAGAATGCAGTTTTTGATCCTTTATTCAGAGCAAGATTCCAACAACAAAACAATAAAATGATGAAAAACGAACCTAACCTAAATCAAATAATTTATGGTCCACCCGGGACAGGGAAAACGTATTCGCTTCAGAAAAACTACTTTGATAAGTTCACTATTAAAGAAACAGCGGTTACTAGGGAACAATATTTAGAGCAAATTGTATCTGAATTAAACTGGTGGCAGGTGATTAGTATTGCGGTTTTGGATATAGGAGTATCTAAAGTCAATGCCATTTATGACCATGAGTTTGTAAAAATAAAAGAAGGATTTTCTTCTTCCAATTCTATAAGACAAACTATTTGGGGACAATTGCAAGCCCATACAGTTTGGGAATCAGAAAATGTTAAGTTTGCCAAACGACAAGAACCTTTATTATTCTCCAAAAATGATACCTCAGAATGGACTATTGATACTCTTTTATTGGAACAATTCTTTCCAGAAGCTTTTGATTATTTGGCTCAAAGCAAAGATTATAAATCGAGTGTAAAATCGGTTATTAAGAATTATGAGTTTATCACTTTTCATCAATCTTTCAGTTATGAAGACTTTATTGAAGGGATAAAACCTAAAATGGAAGATGGCGAAACCGATATCTCCTATGATATAAAAGATGGGGTGTTCAAAAAACTTTGTTTGAAAGCTGAAAGCGACCCTTCAAATAAATATGCCTTATTTATTGATGAAATTAACCGAGGTAATGTTTCTGCCATATTTGGTGAACTTATAACCCTCATAGAAGAAGATAAACGCCTAGGTGCTGAAAATGAATTGCGCGTTAAATTGCCATATTCTAAAAAAGATTTTGGTGTTCCTTCTAACTTATACATCATTGGCACTATGAATTCGGCAGACAGAAGTGTGGAAGCACTAGACACGGAGTTGAGAAGACGATTTAGTTTTGAGGAATTGTTGCCTGATACTAGCTTATTGAAAGACCTTGAATTTAATGGATTTAACATGAAAGAGGTTTTAGAAACCATCAATGAGCGCATAGAAGTATTGCTAGATAGAGACCACACCATAGGTCACTCCTATTTCTTGAAAGTTAACAGTAATGATACCAAAGCGTTGCAAAATGTGTTTCAAAATAATATTATCCCGTTGTTACAGGAGTATTTTTATCATGATTATGAGAAAATAGCTTTGGTGCTGGGAGAAGGTTTTATAACGTTGAAAACTGAAAAGGAAACTCAAATACGTTTTGCTAGCTTTAGTATAGGAACACTTGAAGTACCTGAAAGCCCTAGACGCTTTGAATTATTAAAGAATATTCCAAATATAGAAACCGCTGTAATGCAATTGCTGAACCGTGCTTAAAGACCACAAAAAAATACAAGTTTTTGAACATCAAACCCTCTATTATGGCAGGGAATACAAGGGTGTGCTTTTTAAAGAAAGTCATTTTCAGGCGTTAGTGAAGCTGAATGATTTGCACAACAGCCAGTATTTTACCATAGTTCATAAAGGAATTAAGTTCAAACAATATGTGGGGGTAATCCAAGTGGATGGGTTAACGCTTGAAATATTGCCAAAGATTGATAATAATGAAGCTGATGAAAACGTTTGGCAAAGTGTATTGATTGACATGCTTCGGGTAACCCGAAAGTTGAAAGTGCAAAAGGTGGGCGCAGCGAATGTTAGAAAACAACACATCCATTTATTGGATATTTATTTTGAATGGTATTTGAATGAGGTACAGTTGCTTATCCGTCAAGGGTTAATCAAGCAATATTATAAAGAAACCAGCAATGTAAAAGCACTCAAAGGCAAACTAGAATTTGCAGGACACCTCAGTAAAAACCTAGTGCATAAAGAACGTTTTTACACGACGCATCAGGTGTATGATAAAGATCATTTGGTACATCAGATACTTGGACTAGCGTTGGATATCGTAGCGCAATGTTCTAAAGGAAATTACTTGTATGGCAAATGTAAGTCGGTGCAATTAGACTTTCCAGACGTGCAAACCATCTCGGTCACAGAAGCTACTTTTAGCAAATTGTCTAAGAATAGAAAAACCGCTCCTTATGAAACGGCGTTATCTATTGCTCGGTTAATCATATTGAATTTTGCCCCTAACATATCTAGCGGTACGGAACGTATGTTGGCGTTACTATTTGATATGAATACGCTATGGGAAGAGTATGTTTTGATACGATTGAAACAAGTGCAAGAGGAATATGGCGTAACGATTAGTGGACAGCAATCGAAAGGGTTTTGGAATGGAATTACCATTAGACCTGATATATTAATACAAAAAGAGACTACCCGATATGTTATTGACACCAAATGGAAAAACATCAATGGCAGTAAACCGAGTACGGATGATTTGCGTCAGATGTATGTGTATAATGACTATTGGCAATCGGAAAAAGCGATGCTCCTCTACCCTGCCAATGCTACTTCATTTGAGACAAAGGATTTTACCCCTTTTAATGCCTTGGAGGGTAACGATACTCATCATGCTTGTGGGCTAGGGAAAATAGCTGTTTTTGAAGCTGGAAATACCAAACTTGATGAAGGAATTGGGAGAGTGTTATTGGGATGGTTTGTTTCTGAAATGATTAAATAACCCCAGCTCCCGACTAGAGCAAAGCGACTGGAGTATTCCTATCGCGTGGCAGTTACTCTGAACTGGTGCTCGTCTGTGACGAGTACCTACATAAATTAAAACAAAGTAAGTAGCATTTGCAATGCGGTTAACTAAAATGAAAATACCCCATCGAAATGAAATTCGACCAAGTCAATCCCTTGGCGTGGAATGCTACTGATAGCAATTAATTTGAAATTTATAAAATTATTATGAATAATATTGTTGTATTTTTATTTCTTGCCTTTGCTCCTATTGCTTATTCGCAAAGTGTCTCATTGGATAGTGTTGGGAATTATATTGGTAAAACGGTTACTATCTGTGAGCTGGTACAAAGCACTTTTCAAACGAAGAGCGAGAGTAAAGTCAGTTATATTAACTTTGGGAAACCTTATCCCAATCATAGTTTTACAGTTGTTATCTTTAAAAAAGATTTAGAGAATTTTGATTATGACCCTGTAGTGTTTTTGAAGAAAAAGACCATTTGTGTTACGGGTGAGGTTAGTGTTTATAAAGATAAACCGCAAATTGTGGTTAATTCACCAAAGCAGATTGTTGTAAAGGAGTGAAAAGAAGGGTACTTATTGGCCCCATCGAAATGAAATTCGACGAAGTCAATCCCGTCGTTTGTAATGCTACTGATAGCAATTAATTTGAAATTTGAAAAAGTTTAAAATGAGAAGCAATTACTAGTAGTGTTAAGCCAGAACAAAAAAATTAAAAAACCACACGAAAGGATTCGTGTGGTAGCAGTGTTTCACTTTTTTATTCTTTAAAAGATGTTTTTTATGGCTAGAAATGAACTTTGTTCTTTGAAGAAAAACAGTTGGCTTTTTATAAAAAAGGTTTTTATTGTCTTGTAAAACCAATATATTTACTTCATAATTAATTAAAATTAGTTCGGATGGAGGGTTTTTAGACGAACTGACACTTGGTAGCAAGGAAAAAAAATGTAAAATGAAACGTCTTATTTGATATAATTCGTAATTTTGATAAAATTATTTTTGTCATGGATATACAAAGTAGAAAAATAGAATTTGTGCAAGCTTTCCTTAAACTACAAAGTGAAGAAGTTATTTCTCAATTTGAAAATTTATTGAAAATGAAATCTATTAGTGAATTAGAACAAGAGCCAAGTTTTAAACCTATGTCAATAAAAGAATTCAACGAAAGAATTGATAAATCAGAAAATGATTTTAAAAACGGTCGATATAAAAGTACTTCCGAGCTTTTAAGGAAATACAATTCATGAGTTATAAAATAGTTTGGTCTAATTTTGCTGAAAGTGAACTTGACAAAATTTTCGAATATTATATTGAAAATGCAAGTAGAAAAGTCGCTGAAAAAATACTTCAAAACATTATAGCAGAACCCAATAGACTTTTAGAAAATTCAGAAATGTTTCAATATGAAGAATTATTGATTGATAGAAATGATAATTACAGATATATAGTTTGTGGCAATTTCAAAATCATCTATTCAGTCGATATAGAAGAGCAACTCATAAAAATTGCTGACGTTTTTGATACTCGTCAAAATCCAATCAAGATAAAGCGTAATAAATAAATTGCCAGCTACCAATCGAATAGACTGCACTGCCAGAAACTAACAGGGAGAGCCTATCAAACCAAAGTGAGTGCGGGTCTTCCCCAACTGGTGCTCGTCTGTGACGAGTACCTTCTTAAATTAGAACAAAGAACGTAGCATTTGCAATGCAGTTTAATATAACAATAGTAGTAATGAAGTTTCCTTTTTGATATCATTGTTTTCTGAGAAATATTATATTTGATAAAATGTTTTAAGACCCGCGTTGCAAGCGCTTTATTTGCCATATAAAGTTAAGTAGGTACTCGTTGCAAGAGCACCAGAATGGAAGGGGAATAAACAGTCGGAGTTACCCTGCGCTATCGAGGATATTTTGAAAAAAACATAGACAATCAACGATTTTTCAATAACTAAAAAGTTTGTTTATATTTGTTGATGCAAAATCATTTGAAACATGAACTACACAATGTCCTTTCGGGAAAGAGCCAAGTTAGGTTTGGAACAATTATCCAATCAATCGCCAGTTACCTTAACGATGGCGCGTCAACAAGCACAATCATTGAAGACGAAAAGCACTTCAAAAAATAAGAAACAAAGAGATTAGAAAGTTATATTTCTGAAAAAAATCTTTGGATAGCTATTGATTTAACTCAATACATTAGCGAAGGTGCTGAACAAAAAGTGTATTTGAAGGACACTGAAAATGTACTTAAACTAAATGATAGCATTTATTACAATACTTGGAAAGATTACTTATACAACTTGCTATTGCACAATTACTTCTTTCCAGATACAGCTTACAAATTAATTGGTTTTACAAAAGATAATCATATTGTATATGCAGTTGTTCAACAATCTTATGTTGCAATAACTGCCAATACAGATTTAAATCAAGTCAAAGAATTTTTAACTCTAAATGGTTTTGAAAACAATCGTAACAACGATTACATCAATCCCGAATTAGGAATTATACTGGAAGATTTACATGATGAAAATGTTTTGACAAGAAATGAAGTTTTATATTTTATAGATACTGTTTTCTAACTAACCGAAGCGTTTTGGATAGGATAAAGAAAAACAACCGCTAACAGTTAGAGTTTTCCCGCTCGACTAGAGCAAAGCGACTGGCGTAGCATTCCTATCGCGTGGTAGTTACTCCCGCTCCGAGAAGTCGCCCTACGGAGCAATAAAATAGAAAAGTACAATGTTATCAACCTTTTGAACTTTGACAGAATTTTTTCAAAAAATTAGTATTATTTTTGAAAGTAAAACGGAATAAATATTCGCTAGTACACCCAAATTGGGTAGTTATACATATGTTATTTCGGGTGTTTAGGAGTTACCGCTAATTTTCGGCGACCCGAGTTTTAAAAGACAAACTTTTGTATATTTGAAAAAAGTTTGAAATGACAACAAAAGAAAATATATTAAAAACGCTAAAATCTAATAAGCTAAAGCTTTCGAAATTCGGTATTCGAAATGTTGGCTTGTTTGGTTCTTATATTCGCAATGAGCAATCTAGCGAAAGTGATATAGATTTGTTGATTGATTTCGAACCAGAAAAAGAAAACTTTGACAACTATATGGCTGTTTATGATTTATTTGAAAAAATCTTCAAAAACGAAAAAATTGAAGTTGTGACCAAGAATGGTTTGAGTCCATACATTGGTCCGAAAATCTTAAATGAAGTTCAATATGTCTAAAGAGCCAAAAGAATATCTTAGACATATTCACGACGAATGTTTATACATTATTTCTGTTAGCCAAAACTTATTGTTTGAAGATTTCATGGAAGATGAAACTTTGAAAAGAGCCGTTGTAAGAAGTTTGGAAATTATTGGAGAAGCTACAAAGAAAATTCCGGCTGATTTCAAAGTAAAATGGAATACTATTCAATGAAAAATATGGCTGGAATGCGTGATAGATTAATTCATGATTATATCGGTGTAAATTACGCAATCGTTTGGGATGTTATGAAAAATAAAATTCCAGATATGAATAAACAAATTTCTGAATTCCTAAATGGAGAATGAAAACTAGCGGTAACAGCCGTTCAAGAAATGGCAAAACCCAACAAGTGCACGTCCAATGTCATTAAATTAAGCACTTACTTGTCATTCCGTTTCGTCTTTTGAGACGTGAGAGGAATCTCATTATTTTATGATGATTGCAGAGATTCCTCCTTTCCCGAAGTATCGGGAGAATGACAATTCCCGCCTTCGCTAGAATATTGATGGGGATTAACTCCCCGCTCTTCGATATGTCTCCTGATCTCCTCCCGACTTCGGAGCAATAAAATAGAAAAGTACAACGTTATCAACCTTTTGAACTTTGACAGAGTTTTTTTTTTAAGAAAATAGTATTATTTTTGAAAGTAAAACGGAATAAATATTCGCTAGTACACCCAAATTGGGTAGTTATACATATGTTATTTCGGGTGTTTAGGAGTTGTGGGCCATTGTTAGAGAAATCGTAAACCAAAAGTAATGTTTAAATGAAAAATTATTTAGTACTGTTTTTATTAATTTTTATTCAAAATTCATTTTCACAAAACGTAGAAATTGAAAAACCTCAAGAAGCAACTTATTCTACTGGAATGATTGATAAAGTTCCAGAATTCCCCGGAGGTATAACAGAATTTTATAAATATCTTAGTAAAAGTTTTAATTTACTAAGTGAGAGACCTAAAGGGAAAATAATTATGACTTTTATTGTAGAAAAAGATGGTTCGTTGGGTGAAATCAAAATTATGAAAAATGAAATGACTCCAGAAATTGGAATCGAAGCGATAAGAGTACTCAATAGTTGTCCTAAATGGTCACCTGGAATAAAAAACGGAAAAGAAGTTAGAGTTAGTTATGCAGTTCCCATAAATTTAAATTAATACTTTATAAACATTACAACGGCTTACAACAACCGTTCTCGCAATTACTTCGTCTGTTCGCTGCGCTCGAGTACGAATTTTATGGTAAGTTCACGTTTCGCAAGAAGTATATCTTATTGAAAAAATATGCCGTTACGAAGTTCGCAACTTGATGGCGGAAACGTTTCGGGGCATTATGTGAAGTTTTTTTTTCAAAAAACCAAATCCTGCATTTTTAATGTAGATACTCATCGTTATTTAAAAGTAGTATATTTGGGTTAAATTAAGGTGCGTTTGAAAATAATATAAGGTTTTTAGACAAACTAACGTTAGCAGAAATATTTGGTGAAAATTGTAAAACAACAAATATTTCTTATTTTTGATTAAAATATTTAAAAAATGACTTTTACTGACAAAAATATAATAGACAATTATTTTGGTTTATTCGAGAGTTTAAACTCTATGAGTAAGTTAGAGTTAATCGAAAAATTAACCAAATCTTTAAAATCAGAATGCAAAAATAAAGAAAGAAATTTCTATAAATCGTTTGGAGCTTTTCCAACAGACAAAACATCTGATGAAATAATAACGGAAATAAAATCAAGTAGAAAGTTTAGAAAAAAAGAAATTAAATTCTAATGAAATATTTACTTGATACAAATATTTGTGTCCATTTTCTTCGTGGAAAATATGAAATTGATAAAATACTAAAAGAAAAAGAATTAGACAATTGTTATATTTCTGAAATAACTGTTTTAGAATTGAGATTTGGTGCCGAAAACAGCTCTGATAAAGTAAAATCACATAAAGCAGTTGATAATTTCTTAAAAGGAATTGTGATAATTCCAATCTATGGCTCGATAAAAAAGTATGCTGAAGAAAAAGTTCGCTTAAATAAAATTGGAAAACCACAAAATGACGAATTTGATTTGTTAATTGGAGTTACTGCTATAGAAAATAAATTAACTTTAGTAACAGAAAATACTAAGGACTTTAATAATTTAGCAGGAATTATGATTGAAAATTGGATTGTTAGAAAGTAATACTTCTGCTAAAAGCCGTTCAAAAAATGGCAAAACCCAACAAGTGCACGTCCAATGTCATTAAATTAAGCACTTACTTGTCATTCCGTTTCGTCTTTTGGGACGTGAGAGGAATCTCATTATTTTATGATGATTGCAGAGATTCCTCCTTTCCCGAAGTATCGGGAGAATGACAATTCCCGCCTTCGCGAGAATATTGATGGGGATTAACTCCCCGCTCTTCGATATGTCTCCTGCTCTCCTCCCGACTTCGGAGCAATAAAATAGAAAAGTACAACGTTATCAACCTTTTGAACTTTGACAGAGTTTTTTTTTAAGAAAATAGTATTATTTTTTGAAAGAAAAAATGAAAACAAAACATTAGCAATACACTCAGATTTGGATAAATCAGCGAATGTTTGTTGCGCGAATTAGGATGTTGGCTGACATTTTTGGTAGCTTTCTGTTCTACGAGAAATAAGTATCACACGCTAAGTTTAAAATCTTTGCACTGAGATACGAAACAGATGTCAATGCTACGTTCATTTACTACTAGGCAAATTATATAAAAAAAACAATTACGAGATTATCAATAAACCTAATTAAAGAAGTATAAAAATGCCTGCTATATTATTTATTCCTGAATATATTTGCAACTGAATCAATGATTTACAAATAAATACCCACATAAGCTTATTGTCAATAGCTATTTAGATGCCGGTTACGTTACACTTCGCATTGAAAAAAGTGGAATTGGCTACAGCAAAAACACACCGTTCTGTGTATCCTTCGATTTGTTGGAGGTGGTCTAAAATTTTGAGGTCGGTTTATAAAGTTAAAGTTACTTCTTGTTGAAGGGAAAGTCAAGTAAACTATAGAAAACATTACATTAATCATGGGTTTCGTTCTGAAATCCTTCATCCTACCTAAAAAATAAATTTTATTTAATTTCTATGAAATTAAATATGTAAACTTTAACTCATGAATTATTGAGGTAAATACGACAAAAGATTTGGTTATTTGAGCAAAACTACTATATAGTTTAATAATCTAGAAGAGATAATACAAATTAGGAATTTAAGATTTTTGAATTTTAGAGTTAGAAGTTAAATTTTAATGAACTTATTCATAAAAATTTTCCCGTCAGAAACAACTTCGATAATATAAATACCTTTAGTTAAATTTTCAACATTAATTTGATTGGTATTTTGTTTTTTTTCAGATACCAGTTTTCCAAATAAATCATAAATTTTTACTGAATCAAATAATAAATCATTAGTAAACTCAATATTTAAAATAGAATTTGTAGGATTAGGATAAATGTTCAAATCAAAATTATTTGGGTTAAGAGTTTCAGTATTTAATTGTGAAATTATAATATTTTGAATGAAGCTTTTTTCTATACCACAGTTAACAGCTTTTAATTTTACTATAAAAGTACCTGTAGTTGAGTAAATATGTGTAGGATTATTTGCAACTGAAGTAGTGCCGTCTCCAAAATCCCAAATATAGTTTGATGCTCTTAAAGAAGTATTATTAAAAACAACTTGTCCACCCGAAACAGTAAAACTAAATTGTGCAATTGGGTCATACGCGCCAACGCGCCATTCCATAAGGTTATTATAAACCAATAATTTAGTTGCAGCTCTAATATTTTGAGCATCTAAAGCTGAAAGAGTAGAATTAAAAGTAATAAGCGTTGGATCTTTCCTATAGATTACGGTATAGAAAGTACATGCAGCTGCATAAGTTCCGGCGACAGATGGATGGCTTCCATCCGCTTGATACAATTCTATTGATGGGAAATTTTGTCTAATATACCTCCATACGGCCCCAACAGGAGATACAATAGCATTATTATCTTGTGCCATAGTTCGATATCTTGCGTTTAATAAATTATCCATTCCCAAGTAGGTACAAACATCTGGTAAGTTAGGACAGTTTTGTGCGTCTCCATTTTTTCGCCCCCAAGTCATGTAAAAAATAGTTTCTGTACATGAGTTAGCATTTATGATAGCATTGTTCAAAAACTGTGCATATGGATATACATCTTGTTCAACTTGCCAATCTGGAAATGAAGGATACTGACTTTGCTCTTGCAATACCACATAGTCCCAATTGCCAATTCCTATTTTTTGTAAGGTTGTGGGATTGGTTGAATGATCCATAAATCGATATCCGCCTGGTGTACTACTATCAAAAATTACATTGTCTCCTACCGATGCAGCAACATTAGCTATAGTTTGAGGTAAATTATTTACGGAGGTATAACTATTTCCAATAAACAGGACTCTTTTAGTTTGGCTTTGACCTTGATTAATTGTCAGCAAACTTATCGTTATAATTACTATTAATCGTGAAATTAAATTATTCATATATTCATTCTTTAAAGATTAAATTTAAAAATATTTTATTGTTCCTATTTAATTTATTTTTCACAAATGCTAATTAATTTTTGATAAACTTCTTTTTAATAATTTTTCCCTCAGAAGCAACTTCAATTATATAAATACCATTTGATAAGTTTTCAATAGTCACTTGATTGGTGTTTTTTGTTTTCTCTAAAAGTAGTTTTCCAAAAATGTCAAATATTTTCAAAGAATCTATACTAATGTTATTTACAGAGTCTATATTTATGATGCTTTGTGCCGGATTTGGATAGATTGAAAAAAGGTCTTGATTGGAATAGTTTAAAGAAAGATTTGAAACAATGTTTATCGTATAATCCTCTGTTTCTCCAACTGCTAATACTTCTGGGATGCCATTTATGTTGACATTGGTACAAGAAGTTGCCGGACCGTTAGGCCCAAAAGTTCCCGTATAAAGGTCATCTACATATAAAAGAACTCGAAGTCTGGTTTGCCCATTACTTGCTGTATTTGGAATGGTAACATTAACTGAAGTGCCTGTATTAAATGGAAAAATTACATCCATAACTTTTTCACCAACATCATTAAAATCATTATCTATATTGAGATCTATATAAGCTAAAACCCTGTGCGTAGCATTATTATTATAATTTACTGTTAATGGTGTAATTCCATTTCCTTTAACAATATTTGGTATTGCAAGGTTATTGTAAAAAACATAAGCAGCTCCTGGCCATCTAGTATTACCTGAATTATTAGAAAGTGTACCAAAACTTACATTTGTTATAAGTCTATCGGGTAGATCAAATGGGGCTACATTTTTAAAACCGGCAGCACAATAAGGAGCAGGATTTGTAGTTTGGGCAAAGCCAGAAATTAAGGTTAAAAACCCAAAAGCTAAGAGTAATTTTATTTTCATTTTTTAGTATTTGTTTGTATTTTGTTAATTATTATTTAAGTCCTTACACTAAAAATTTTTAGTGAATAACATTTCACAACAAAGTTAATTTTAACAAACAAACAAAACATCCCCTTTTTGATGGGTTTTTGAAAAATCATATAAAAAAGGGATGGTAGAACTCTAATTGATGATTTCTAAATCTAACGCTTTCTTAACAAGACTAGTTATCTTATCTACATTGAACTTATAAAAAAGTTTTTGTTTGTGACTTACTACTGTATGGTGACTTATAAACAGCGTATCTGCAATTTGGTTGATGGTTAATCCTTTTGCAATTAGCTCTAAAATTTCTTTTTCACGAGATGATAGTTTTGGTAAAATGGAATTCGTAGATGACACATCTTCCTCTTCATTTGTAAAGATGAGTTTATTTTTAATCGCCTCGCTAAAAAAAAGATTTCCTTGAGCAACACTTGTTATTGCGCTAACTAACAATTCTTTATCAGCGTTTTTAAAAAGATAGCCATCAATCTTCATTTTAATCAATGCTTTAATAATTTGAGTTTCTTCGTGCATCGATACAATAAGGATTTTTATAGTTGGAAACTGTTTTTTTATAATTTGGCTTAACGCAATGCCATCCATTTCCGGCATACTGATATCACTAATTAAAACATCAATAGTTGCTAAATTGGGTTGATTTAATAACTCTTTTGCACTGGAGGCAGTGATTAGAATTTTGAAATTGTCTACATCCTTTAAAATTGAAGATAGCCCTTCTAAAAAAAGGGAATGATCATCTACTATGGCAATGTTTATTTTCTTCATTTTCTTTCTTTACTAATCAACAAGGTATTGTAATATTAAATGCCGATCCTCTACCAATAACTGAGTCAATAATAAATTTTCCGCCTAATGCTTTTGTTCTGGCCTCTAAATTTCGCAATCCGATACCAAATTTTTTTTTCGAAGTGTCAAATCCAGACCCATTATCTTCAATTACTAAATTTAATTCATGCTCAAACTTAGTTACATTAATTTCAATTTTTGTTCCATTAGAATGAGAAATAGAATTCTTAAGCAATTCTTGGATCATTCTGTAAACCGTTACTTGAATTTCTTCTGATAATAGGTTTATTTTATCTTCCTCTAAATATTCTAGTGTAATTTCAAAGCTGGTTGCCTCCTTGATGTCGTTCACTAAATTATTGATGATTTCAATAAAAATAGAATCTTTGAGTTGGGGACTAATCAAGTTGTGAGATATAGATCGCACATCTTGGTATAATACATCGACATTTTTGATTACTTTTTCTATTTGTTCATTTTTATCTACTTCAGCAATTTTACTTAATTTTAGTTTAATTGCCGAGATTGTTCCTCCTATTCCATCGTGCAACTCTGATGCTATCCTACTTCTCTCGTTTTCCTCCCCTTTGATGTAATTGCGCATCGATTTTACTTGTTCGTTTTTTATAAGTTCTATTGCTTTTTGTTGGTATAATTCTTCTGATTTTTGGGCGAGAGCTTTACTAATTTTCGCTCTTTTTTTGTAGTTTAGAACTATTATTATAGATAAAATAACTATAAGTATTGAAAATCCTGCAATGCTGTTTCGTATTAATTTTTGCTTGTTTAACTCTTGAAGAGCAACGGCTCTTGCTTTGTCTTGTTTTGCTTTTGCAATTAATTCTTTCTTTTCAAATTCATAGTTCATTTCAGCTTTAACAATTTTTTCAGTATTTATTTTATTTTCGATGCTGTCTCTTATGGTAATAAATTTTTTATAGTGATGTAGTGCCAATTGATGTAGTTTTTGCTTTTCATACAAAGTACTCAGCAATTGCTCACATGCCCAATAGGTATTAAATCGACTAATTTCTTTTGCTAATTGAGAAGCACTTGAGGCAAATTTAATGGCCAATTTGTCTTTATTTTCTCTCTCATAAATTGTGGCGATAGAGAGCTTTGTAATTGCAATAACTTCTTTTTTTTGAGATTGTTCTCCAATGGTAAGCAATTCAAAAAAATATTTTAGGGCTAAATCATTATTACCCACTTTTTGATGATATAGGCCTAATGAATTGTATAGCATTACCTGTGACCTTTTCAAATGATATTTTTCAACTAACACTTCTGCTTTTGTGTAAAACTCTAATGCTTTTGAAGTTTCATTTTGCTTTAGGTAAATGTTTCCTGTGGCGATATAACTTCTAACATTAGCATCATAGTTTGTATTTGCTAGTGTAAAAACTTTTGAATAATACTCGACTGCTTTTGAATATTTTTTTAAGTTAGAATAAACATCTCCAATGCCAATGTAAACCTCATGAAGGTTTTTATTATCGATTTTTTCTTTAATCTTTAATGATGAATAGAACCAATTTAATGCATCTGTATAGTTATTTGTATTAAGCGATTGAATGCCTAAATTATAGTATGATCTTGCAATAAGATTATTATTCTTTATTATTTTAGCTAAGCTTAGACCTTTTTTAGTATAATAAGTTGACATAACATTATTACCTATATTGGAATAAAAAATGCTTAATCCACTGTATACGCTAATCAATTTTTCTTGTATTTTTTCTCTTCCTTTTTTTGATTTTTCTTTTTGTAAGAGCTTTTCTAAAATATTTTTAGCGTCAGTAGTAAATACATAAGCTTTTTTGTAGTCATTAAAATGCATGATAAAATACTTAGCTAAGACAATATCGGCATCTGCAATCTCTAATTGTAAATTCTCTTTTTTTGCTTTATGTAATGCTTTAGTGTAGTAGGCAAAGGTTGAATCGGCATCGCTTTTTTCAAATTCTTTTCCGATAGTTAAATAGAGTTTAGTCAATGCAGTGTCACTTGAAGTTTTTTGCAAGTGACGTTTTAAATTATCAACTTCATTGCTTTGCGCATAAAATGATAGTATATTTAAAACTAAAATCAGTATTGAAAAAATAAGTTGTTTTAATTTATTCATAAAAATGTTTTATCTAAATTAAACTTTTTTAAGAGAATGTTTTGTAAGTTTTCCATTTTTAGTATAAACTATATTAACGTGAGTTCAATATTAAAACTACAAAAAAATATTAAAGAAGCGAATTATTTAGTTTATTTATAGTTTTGAAATACAAACATTTAACTAAACAATCCGCTGTTTTTCAGGATATAAAATTAGAGAAATTTTTGTTTCCGTTGAAGATTTTTGTAAAGTATTTGAACCAATGTAGAATTCCAAGCTCATTGGTATCCAGAAATTATAATTAATCCAAGCAAAAAAAAGTTAATTTTTAAAAGAATTAACAAAGTGGTCTCTCTTCCTATATCTTTTATATCTATCTTTAAAGTATGTTTAGACACCATGGGAAAGCAAGAACTTTTATACATAACTTACGATTAGCTATTTTATTGTCTTTTGTTGCTGGTCTTGTGAACATTACGGGTGTATTGGAACTTCACACTCTTACAACGAATGTAACGGGACATTTTGCCTACTTTGCCGAAGAGTTTATGAAGAAAGACTATGCGACAGCCGTTACATTTTTACTCTTTACGCTTTGTTTCTTATTAGGAGCTTTTACTTCCAATTGTATAGTAGAATGGGTATTACAACGAAATCCAAGATTAGCTCACGTAGTTCCTATTGCTTTAGAAATATTTATACTAACATCTGTCGGATTATTTTTTACCTCAAATAGTATTTATTTGATAGAAGGTAAATTAGAAGCTTTTTTGTTGCTTTTTGCCATGGGAATTCAGAATTCATTGGTGACCAAAGTATCACAATCAAGAGTGAGAACGACACATTTAACAGGTTTGTTTACCGATTTAGGAATTGAACTTTCACAACTTTTTTTCTATAAAAAACCAGAACAACAAAAGAAATTGAAAACCAACATCTATTTGAGACTTTCTATAATCTCTTTCTTTTTTTTAGGTTGTGTGTTAGGTGGATTGGCCTATACATTTATCGGGATAAAAACACTATTTATTGCATCTGCAGTCTTAGTAGTTGCGCTTTTACATGACTATCTTCTATTAAAAATTTATGTGTTCAATAGAAAAAAATCAGCATTATAACAAACCGTTATATTTTCGAATAAACCATTCTGTAGCTAGCGATAGTGCTAACAAAACTAATAGCCAAACCCAATCCACCAAAGGCGACTTTTTTACAATAGTTTTCTGAACTGCTTTATAGCTCTCGTCTTCCAAGACTTGTTTTACCAAAGCATCCACTTGATTTGGCAAATAAGCTTTCCCTTGTGTTTGTGTGGCTAGTTGGTTGAGTTTGTTCCAATCTGGATTTACAAATTGCTTTTCGATATCAAAATCCAGTACTTCAAAACCGCTTGAATAGGAAGAGTTTGAATTTAATTCTTTAACCGTGAATTTATAATTTCCGGCAGCCAATCCATCAAGATTTACCTGAAATGCATTGGTAGTTTTTAGTAAGTCGTAGTTTTTAACTTGTTTGGTTTTGGTATTGGTAACCGCTATAGTTAAACGTGCTTTCTCGTCTAATTCATAATTCTTATTAAAAAACTGCGCCGTGATTTCAATACCTTCACCTGAGTTGTAAAATCGTTCATGATTCACCACAAGAGATTTTCTGGCATTATTTGACGCTAAATACTGAATAGTTTTATCTAAAAAAATATCAAAGTCGGTAAAGCTCTTTTTGTTTACATAATTATCAGCACGCCATTTCCAAATGTTCTCACCAAATAAGTAAGCCGAACGCACACCTTGATTTTCGGCAAAAGTAAATAAGGGTTGATTAACAGCTATATTACGAATGGTAGAAGATAATAAGGTATTGACATTACCATTGGCAGTGATGGTTCCGAAAGGGTTTTCAAGTGGTGGCAACTGCTCAAAACCTATATTATCCAAAGCAAAAAGATTAAATTGGCTGTCATAGGAAGCCAAATAGTCTTCTTTCTGTCCACTCATCTTGAAGGCAAATAGTTTCTGATTTTGGTTTAAGAAATTAAAATCGGTATCGTTTCCAGTAATCATCCAAGTGTTGATTTTGGCATTTTCATTTTGTTCAAACACGGCTTTAAATTCTGCTGTAGGTTGATATAATATTAAAACATTATAATCGGTTAACAATTTGATATCATATGGTTTAAGTATGGTTACCTTTCTTTGTACATTAGTTTCAATACTTCGCTTGATGGCACCCAAATCAGGATGGGGAGTTGAAGCTATTAACGCAACTTCTGTTTTTTGGTCAATGATTTCAACTGCGAAATTCTTAGTATTGTTATAGGTATTTTTTTCTTGTTCTTTTGAAGTAATGGTAGCTTTAAAAATTTGAAGCCCTACTCTATCCGCAGGTAATAATAAATTGAGCGTAGTTGATTTTTTATTTGGTGAGAAAGCTACGGTTTGTTCGTTTAACACACTGTTGCCTTGACTGATTTTAAAAGAAGTATTAATTGCTTTAGTTCCAGCATAATTCAAAAATACTTCTACTGGAAATTTGTTTTTGTGAAAAGCATACTTGTTTACATTTAGTTGCGTAATTTTTATGTCCAAATAGGTTGTCGTATCGCCTACTACCATAGGATATACTTTATTCAACGGATTAAAACCAAATACATAATCTTCACCTGATGTTTGGTTACCATCAGTAATTAAAACCGTTGGGAAGGTTTGGTTTTTGTAGATGTTCTTTAAGTTTTTAGCAACTACGTCTACATTAGATTGCTTTCCTTTGAAATCAATAGTATCCGAAGGCAAAAAATCAGTGTCAAACTGATAGGTTTGAATATCAAATTTTTCGGCTAAAGCTGAATTGTTCTTTAGTTTATCAAACAATTCCATTGCTGATTTATTGGCTTTCAAATCTGCAATAGAAGCGGAATTATCAATAATAATTGGTAAAGGCGTTTTAATAGTTTCTATACTCTTTCGAGTAATGATTGGATTTATCAACAATAATAAAAGCCCAAAGATGCTTAAGAAACGCAAAAAAGCCAAAAGCAAAGTAATATTTGACTTGCTTTTGACTTTGCTTCGCCAGTTCGCGCCCTGCGCTCGGGTATATATATATTGGTAAAATGAAACACCAGCAGCAATTAGTATTGATACAAGTAATAACAAGATTGTTGTGGTGTTCATAGTTTAAGTGTTCAGTATTCAGTAATTAGTGTTCAGTTTTACTAGCTTTATGCCTACTAATTACTGACCACTGCTCACTTTTTTAAGTTAACATACCTCCACAAACATTCAATACTTGCCCAGAAACATACGCACTCATATCCGAAGCAAAGAAAAGGCAAGCATTAGCAACATCTTCTGGAGTTCCACCACGCTTTAACGGAATAGAATCTCTCCACCCTTGAACCACATCTTCGTTTAATTTAGCAGTCATTTCGGTTTCAATAAATCCAGGTGCAATGGCGTTACAACGAATATTTCTAGATCCTAATTCTAAAGCTACTGATTTGGTAAACCCAATCATACCTGCTTTGGATGCCGCATAATTGGCCTGACCAGCATTGCCTTTCACTCCCACTACACTACTCATATTTACAATTGAACCTTTACGGTTTTTCAACATGATTTTCTGAACGGCTTTGGTCATGTTGAAAACCGACTTCAAATTGATTTCAATTACTTTATCAAAATCCTCCTCACTCATACGCATCAAAAGATTGTCTTTGGTTATACCTGCATTGTTTATTAATATGTCAACATTTCCAAATTCAGCCATAACATCTTCTACCAATTTTTGTGCTTCGTTGAAATCGGCAGCATTTGATTTGTATCCTTTTGCCTTAATTCCTAAAGCGTTTAATTCATTTTCTAATACCTGTGCCGACTCGGCAGATGAACTGTAGGTAAACGCTACATTGGCTCCGTGTTGTGCAAAAACTTTGGCAATTCCGCTTCCAATTCCTCTACTCGCACCAGTAATAATGGCTACTTTGCCTTCTAATAATTTCATGTGTATAAAAGTTAGGTTTGTTGATTTAATCAAAGGTCAAATATAGAATAATTTATACTTAGTAAAAAATTACATTTATAATAAAACCTTTAGTACTATTGCAATTCAAAAGATTATATTTCAAGATTAAAATGATTGATAACCAGAACCATTTTGAAAAAATATATCGCGAGTTTCATATACTGGTGTTCAATGTGGCGTTGAATTATCTTCAAAATACCGAAGATGCTGAAGAAATAACTCAAGATGTCTTTGTAAAAATCTATAATTCTCTCGATAACTTTAATCAAAAATCATCTTATAAAACATGGATATACCGAATTACAATCAATCAATGTTTGGATTTTTTAAAACAAAAGAACAGTCAAAAACGCTTTTTTATTTTTGGAAAGAAAAGTCAAAACGAACAAGAATATTTGGATACTTCCACTTTTGAGCATCCAGGAATTTTATTGGAAAATCAAGAAGATGCAGCGATTCTTTTTGCAGTTATTAATACACTTACTGAAAATCAAAAGACTGCATTTCTGCTTTCTAAACTTGATGGATTATCAAATCCTGAAATTGCCGAGATTATGCAATTGAGTATTTCTTCTGTAGAATCCCTAATTTTTAGGGCAAAAGTAGCGCTACAGGATAAATTGTCTAAAAAATTTAACACCTACCGCAAGAAAAAATAATAACATTCGTCAAAGTAATAACAGAACTTCTGAAATGAATTCATAATAAATAATTGCAGCACAAGCATGGAAAGAAATAATTGGATTACTACCATTTTAAAAAGCACTAACGGAATCACACCTGTAGTACCGAGTAATGATTTATATTCAAAAATTCAGCAAAGAATTCAGTTGCAAAGCAAAGTTTCATTGAAAACAGTTTGGCTTGTTGCCGCATCAATTGCAGTTTTAATTCTGTTAAACTTTTCTGTATTAACATTAAAAACCAAACAAAAAGAAAGTTCAACAACCATATATTTGGAACTGACTTTAATTAAAAGCAATCAGATTTATCAATAACAATGGAAAAAACTAAACTACTAACAATTGCCGTTATCGGATTATTATTGCTCAATTTTGCAACACTTGGATTTTTATTTTTTGGTGTTACAAAAGGGCACCAACCACCACCTGACAGACCAGAAGGCAGACCTAAACCTAGAGAAATCATTATTGAACGATTGCATTTTGACGCCAATCAGCAAAAAGAATATGGTAAATTAATTGAATGGCATCGTGGAGAAATAAAACAACTTGAAGATAGTATAAGAGTTTCAAAAAATGAATTGTATTTGTTGTTGAATGATGATAAAGTAGACGAAAAAGCTAAAGTCACATTAATTGATAAAACAGCCCTATTTCAAAGGCAAATTGAAGCTACACATTTCAAGCATTTTGAAGATATCAAAAAGTTATGCAAGCCAGAACAACAAGAATACTTTAACGAACTGACCGAAGAGTTAGGAAGACTATTTTCTCGCAATAAACCAAAAAGACCTTGAAATGACTAAAACAAGTTGGGTGTTTTTTACTTTTTTATCCTGTTTTCAGTTATTCGCTCAAAGCAAAGATTCGTTGCACATTAATTTTAAAGTCAATTTTGATAAATTTCCTTTAGAACTTAATAAAGAATACACTACTTCCAATAAAGACAAAATAGCCATCAGCACTTTTAGGTGTTATGTTTCCAATATTGAAATCTATTATGCAGATAAATCTGTTTTTAAAGAAAAAAACAGCTTTCATCTACTCGACCTAGAAAATCCAAATTCATGCATTATTCCAATAACGAATAAGAATGATAAGATTATTTCAAAAGTCAGTTTCAACATTGGAATAGACAGTTTAACCAATACTTCTGGAGCATTAACCGGTGACTTAGATCCAACCAAAGGAATGTATTGGGCTTGGCAAAGTGGCTATATCAACATGAAAATGGAAGGCAAAAGTCCAAGTTGTAATTCCGAAGCATCGGGAAGAAAAAACGAATTTCAGTTTCATATTGGGGGTTATCTCCAACCCTATTATGCCATGCGAAAAAAAGTGATTGCGGTCAATCATTATGGCAATGTTAACATAGTTATTGATACTTCCATCTTTTTTGCAGAAATTGAATTATCCAAAATAAGTTCGGTTATGATTCCGGGAAAAACAGCTATGGAATTATCAGATTCTATGGCGAAAATGTTTTATCTAGAATGAAGAACCATTTATACATATTGTCCCGAAGTTTCGGGATTGCAATTTTCATTATTGGAATTTTGTCTTTTTCTGATATATTCACTACACCTTTATATTTTGAAGTTCCCAAGGGTTGGCCTGAACCAAAATACGATTTTAAAAGAAATCCGTTAACAGAAGAAGGATTTCAATTGGGGAGACATTTATTTTACGACCCCATTTTATCTCGTGATAGTACAATTTCTTGTCAGAGTTGTCATTTACAACAAACCGGATTTACACATGTAGATCATCAACTTAGTCATGGAATTGAAGGAAAAATTGGCACCCGAAATTCATTAGCATTAATTAATTTGGCATGGAATAAAGACTTCATGTGGGATGGCGGTGTTAACAATCTTGAGGTACAACCTATCAATCCTATTACAAGTCCAACAGAAATGGATGAAAAGATCGAAAATGTAGTGGCCAAATTACAGCGAAGTGAAAAATACAGAGTACTATTTTCAAAAGCTTTTGGCGATGATAAAGTAAACAGCCAAAGAATTTTAAAAGCCCTTGCCCAATTCACAGTAATGCTCAAATCATCCAATTCAAAATACGATAAAGTAATGCGCAAAGAAGAAAATTTTACGCAACAAGAACAGCGCGGCTATGATTTATTCAAAACCAATTGTGCGTCTTGTCATAAAGAACCCTTGTTTAGAGATGATAAATTTGAAAAAAATGGATTGGCAATAGATACTACGTTGAATGATATAGGTAGAATTAAAATCACAGGAAAGACAGAAGATAAAATGCGCTTCAAAATTCCAACACTAAGGAATATACAATTTACTTTTCCCTACATGCACGATGGCCGATTTAAAACGTTAACAGAAGTGGTTAAACATTATAATTCTTTAGGAAATGACCAAAGTTTACCAAAAGAGTTGGCCAAACCTATGAATTTATCTGATAATGACAGAGTAGATTTAGTGGCTTTTTTAAATACACTTACCGATAAGGAATTTCTATTTGACAAACGATTTAGTTATCCTAAAGAATAAATTTTAAATCTTTCGCAAGAATAAAAATAATGTTGCGTCTAACATGTTATATACCTAAAATTATGAAAAAAGTATTATTCATTTTCCTTATTTCGAGTTACACTTTTGCACAAACCAATCCAGCCATTACAGGATGGTTAATAAACACAACCGGAATTACAGGCCGTCACTATGTTGCTGGAAATTCAACTCCAATTATTGATGCAGTGCAAGCAAACGTGCAAACGGTTCAATATAATACAACTTATGCTTATATTTCAGCAACAGGAATTCCAGCTTATATAACAGGTCCTTTTCAAGACGGAAATCCTTCCTTAGCAACAGCACAAAATAAAATATTTCGAATTCCATTAGCTCCGGTTCAGGGCACGGGAACTGTAGCAACTACTGGTGGCAACATTGGTGTTTTCAAAAACGGAGTGGCATTATTTGATTATCGCGATGGTGTAGCTTGGAGTTCTACTACAAATGCATTGTGTGGTGGCCCAGGAAATCCCCCTTGTGCCGGTGGTCCAGGTACAACTCAAGCATGGAACAGAGATGCTATTCCTGCAGAACGTGCTGGTTTTGATTGTGCCAAAGCACATCCTGCCATGGGAAATTACCATCATCATCAAAATCCGAGTGCTTTTAATCTAGATTTGGTTGTACTTTCTAACGTTTGTGCTACCTATCCGGCTGATGGGTTGTATGTCATAAATCCTGCCCAACATTCTCCTTTATTAGGATTTGCCTATGATGGTTTTCCGATATATGGCGCTTACGGCTACACCAATACCGATGGAACTGGAGCCATAACCCGAATGAAATCGAGTTACCAATTAAAGTCCTATCCTACTGGCTTAAGAACGAATGGACCAGCTATCAATCAAGTCGTTGGAACACAAACTTTCTTTAATGGGTATTTCAGAGAAGATTATGAATATGTTGCACATCCTGGGGATACTACTTATTTGGATTCTCATAATGGTAGAGTTTGTAACACTCCAGAATATCCAGCTTCTTTATATCCAAACGGAATTTATTGCTATTTTGCAACGGTTGATGCCAATCACAACTCAGCGTATCCTTATGTGGTTGGACCTACTTTTTATGGAAACATCACCGTATCAACCGTAACTTCTGTTCCAGGCGGAACAACAACTTTAGAGACTAATTCATTTGAAAATTCTGATTTAAAAGTTACTATTGCGCCAAACCCAGCATCAGAATTTATCGCTATTCAAACCCCAATGGCTGTTAATGATATGAATGTTTATTTGATCAATGAATTGGGACAAATTGTGAAAACAAGCAAAATTCTGCAAGGAAGTACCTTAAGTATTATTGAAACCGATACCCTTTATAATGGCATTTATTTTGTAAAAGTTACTGATGGAAAAAATGATAAAACAGTTAAAGTTATCATTACTAAATAAGTATCTACAAAAGCATCTAAGCCCCAATTATCGGGGCTTTTTTTGTGATAAATGCCAAATTTTCAACGTATTGTATTTTTTTTCTAACGATAGTTGGAGCTGAAAACTCAGTATTTTGAGATTTCCAGACTTTGAGATTACTAACTTGATGGATAAGGAAAATTATTTTATATATTTGAAAAACAAAACGAAGTAAACATGTCACTATCATACGAAATAGGTTGTGTACCTATTCAAAACATGCGACTATAAGTTAGTTAGGAGTAAGCAAACCGGAAAAAAAACATGGAAGAAAAAATCGAAATTAATTCCGAAGAAACTTTGCTTGTCGGCTCATGGAAAATGGAAGGCGGTAAAATGATTGCAGACAAAATTTGCCAGAGAATTGAAAAGTTAGTGGAAAATTACCTTAGAAAAGTAGCTGTAGATAAAACTGGCTGGGAAAAACTTTACCAAGATCCAAATGATAATCGATATTGGTTGTTAACTTATCCAAAATCTGAATTTCATGGTGGCGGTCCAACAGAATTGAAAATGATAACGCAAACAGAAGTTACTCAAAAGTTTGGGTTGCTTAAGTAGCGTGGCTTGCCTACTCCTAACAGCCGTAGCTGTTGCGCAACCTCTCTTAAAAACTATCCCGAAGTTTCGGGATCAAAATAAACATAATAGCAACCTCGTTTAATGTGATTTAAGCGAGGTTATTTTTTAGATTAAAGTTGTAGTTTGTTAATAATAAAACCCCATAAAAACTCTTTCTATGATTTGTAAGAAAAAAATAATATATTTGGAAAAAATAAAGCGACATAAAACTTAGCCAATCTAACTGATTTGTTTGTATATACGCAAGTTATTGCACATATTTACAAGTTACAAGCAACCCTAAAAGACGACAATAATGGAAGAGAAACAACTCGAAATTTTATTTAAGCAATTTCTTTTAACAAAGGGTTATCCTCAAGGTAGTTTGCTTTCACAAGTTGCATTGAGAACGACTGGAGATGGAACTTTCCGTCCCGATTTGGTAATTTTAGATATCGACAATAAGGAGTATATTGGGTTAGTTGAATTCAAAAATAAAGTTGATAAAAGAATTGAAGTAAATACTTTAGGACAATTCTACAAGTATTTTAGTCTACTTGGTACACAAGCCATACCTGCATATTTAGTATTCCCTATTTCAGAAGAGGACTTTCAAATCTTAGCGTTAAATAAAGACAACACATTTGAACCAATTTCAAAAGAAGATTTTCCAATTTTTGAAACTCTATCTGCAAAAAGACTGACCGAAGAAAAAATCAAACAGCGCGAAGTTGAGGAAAAAACTCTTGCTGAACTTGAACAAAAAAAGAAACGTACTAAACAAAGTGCTTATTTGACATTATTGAGTTTAATTTTAGGTATTTCTGCTTCAGTAATTGCTGTTTTTATTCAGCAAAAAGGTTTTGATAAACCTTCTAGCCAAACTATTATTTGTTGTGACAGTCTAGAATTTAAATTTCAAAATTTAGAACAGAAAATAAATACATTAGAAAAACAATTTAATGTCGTTTCAAAACCCAATAATAAAACTGACACAGTTTATGTAAATTCAAATGTTACTTTATTAGAGAAAAGAATTAAAATCATAGAACTCGGCATTTCAGAAAATCCAGAAAAGACTTTATCAATTCTTCAAATTAGGCAAGAAATAGAATTGCTCAAAAAAGCTGACGATTATGCCAAAGAGTTAACTCAAACCAAAATTGATGCAATAAAGGATGAAATGGAGGTGCAAAATGCTTGGATGCTAGGTGTTCTAATTGCAATTTTTGGTACTATTCTAAGTTTAGTAATTCCTAACTTAATTACTAAACGAAATGTCCAAAATATTGAGCCATAAAGGGCAGCTTGTAACAGCCGTTTGGCAAGATTGCGAGTTTTGCGGTAAATTCACGTTTACGTTTCGCAAGAATTTTTATCTTTAACAGATAATAATTCGTTCCGAACTTCGCAACTGACGAGAAGCGGCGGAACCTGAGCTGCCATATTAAAAGAGCTCGTTGCTTAATTCGAATAATCTCTGATTTATTACATCAAAGTATTTATTAGTAAGCTCACTGCCTAAAAAATTCCTATTCAACTTTTTGGCTACGACGGCAGTTGTTCCAGTTCCCATAAAAGGATCGTAAACTAAATTACCTTCATTCGAAAAATTTTCAATTATTGTCTTAACTAATTCATTTGGAAAAACAGCAGAATGAGAGTCTACAACTTTTTTGCCTCTTTTAATATTCCAAATATCATCTAATGTTCCTCGTTCAAAATTAGCTTTTTCAAATTGTCTACTAATTGCATTGTTAGAATCGAAAACTAATATTAGTTCAGTTCTCCGATTTAAAACATTATGAGCCATTGCAGGTTGAGCATAACCTTTGTCCCAAACTATTATATCTTTTAAGGAATCCGATAATTCTCCAATTATTTTAAAAAAAGCTCTTTTGCTTCCAGTAACAATCTGAATGTTATAAAAAATTATAGATGATGTTCTCAATAATTCTTTTAAAACATTCAAATGGAAATTATAAAACTCATTAATTGGCAAATTATCATCAAAGCCTTCATACTTTGAACTAAATTCTTTTACAATTTGTCTAGAACAATATTGGCCATTTCTAATTCTTAAATTCATGTTGTATGGCGGTGATGTTATAACTAAATCAATCGCTTTATCATCAATTTTCTTTAATGTTTCAAGACAATCTTCGTTATAAATTTTGTTTATTTCTATCATTTTTCTTTGAATATTTTACTTACCTATAGGAAGTTGTAAAAATATACAAATAAGTTCAATTTTACAAATAAACTTAATACTTAAAAATGTTAACAGAAATAGAAATTTTCGTAATAAATAAAGTAAAAGAAATAAGAAACTTAAATCAGGTTTCTCAAGCCGATTTGGCAGATAAAATTGATGTTTCATCAGGCTTTATTGGAAAAGTAGAGAGTTTTAAATACAACACAAAATATAATTTAAATCACATTAATAAAATCTCAAAAGCATTAAATATTAGCCCGAAAGATTTATTACCAAATAAAAACTTATGAGTAATTTAAAAAAAATTAAAGATGATTTCTTTAGAATTAAAGAAATGGGGTTTATTGATTGCACACGAAATAACAATAAAGATGGCGGAATTGGAAACACGTATGAAGATTTATTAGGTGTCATTGAAAATAATCTAAAAGAACCGGATCATTTAGGCTACGAAATAAAAAGCAAAAGGCAATTTAACTCGTCATATGTTTCATTGTTTTCAAAATCTCCAAGCTCACCAGCAAGAGCAAATTCATTTTTGCGAGAAACTTTTGGAGAAGTGAGAGATGAAAATCATCCTGATAAGAAAAAATTATATGCTTCAGTTTTTGGTCATCGTTATTCTTTAGTCTATGAAAAGTATAAGATGAAATTACAAGTCAACTATGCCGAATCAAAACTTTATCTTTTAATTTATGATTTGAACGATAATTTATTAAGTAGCGTTTTTTGGACATTTGAAACATTGAAGAAAGCTTCTAGCAAAATGAAATCTTTAATGTTAGTTTTAGCAGAAACAAAAACCGAAAACGCTCACAGAAAATACCATTATAACAAAGCTGAAATATATGACAATTTCAATTTTGAAAGTTTCCTGAAAAACATAGAAAACGGTGGGATAATGTTTGACATTAGAATTGGTGTTCATAATTCTGGGAAAAGCATTGGAAAAACTCATGATCACGGTAGTGGATTTAGAGTAAAGTTGGAAAACTTCAAAAATTTATATGGAGAATACGAGGAAATTTAAAAATATGGCCTCCGCTAACGCGCGAATCCTTTCGCGTGGTAAATGTTATGAAGTACGAGCGTGACGCTTGCACCAGCATAGGAAATGCCGAAAAATGTGCAACATTCACATTTTTCTTTCGCAAGAATTTTTATCTTTAACAGAAAATATAAAGTTCCGAACTTCGTAACAGTAGTGTTGCCTCGGAACGTTGTAGCTAATATTTTCAGACGTTTAACTTAAATAAGAAACCTTGAATAAGATTTTAAAATTTATTTTTCCTAAACTTTTTCTTTCCGAGGAAGAAAAAAATGAAATCATAAAAGATTTAAGAGTAAATACAAACTTCATGACTAAAGAACAAATGTTGAGAAAAGACAGTTCTTTGAAAAAAGAGGTAGAATTTAAGCTTGAAAAAGATGAAGTTAAATCGATTTTAATCCCTGATTTTGGCAATCATACTGGGTTTAAAATAACTAAATGGTATTTCAAAAATGGAAGTAATGTAAAGGCAGGAGATATCATTTGCAACATAGAAAATAAAAAATTAACAATGGAATTGGAGTCCATCTATGATGGAAAAATAATATCAATAAACCAAACCAAAGAAGAGTTAGCTAAAGGCGTGGAAATTTGTAAGGTTGAAGGAATTTAATACTAGCTACAACAGCCGTTCCTATGTAAAACATCATAAAGTTATTCACAACTTTTGAGAAGGTTAATTTTGGTTTTTTTATTCAACTATACAACAAAAAAAATACCCCACAATCGTGGGGCATTAGTATTTATAAAAAGTGAGAGTTACCCCATCACCTCTTTCACTTTTTTACCAATTTCAGCAGGAGAATCCACAACGTGAATACCACATTCTCTCATGATGCGTTTCTTAGCTTCGGCTGTATCATCAGATCCACCAACAATGGCTCCGGCATGACCCATAGTTCTTCCTTTTGGAGCGGTTTCGCCAGCAATGAAACCTACAACTGGTTTGCGGTTACCATCAGCTTTAATCCATTTGGCAGCATCGGCTTCTAATTGACCACCAATTTCACCAATCATTACGATACATTTCGTTTCTGGATCGTTCATTAACAATTCAACCGCTTCTTTAGTGGTTGTTCCAATAATTGGGTCACCACCAATTCCAATAGCGGTAGTAATTCCTAATCCTTGTTTTACCACTTGATCAGCTGCTTCATAAGTCAATGTCCCTGATTTAGAAACAATTCCAACAGTTCCTTTTTTGAAAACAAAGCCCGGCATAATACCCACTTTAGCTTCTTCTGGAGTAATAACACCCGGACAGTTTGGACCTATTAAGCGACAGTTTTTTCCTTTGATATATTCATATGCTTTAATCATATCCGCTACAGGAATACCTTCTGTAATACAAATAATAACTTTTATTCCAGCTTCGGCAGCTTCCATAATGGCATCGGCTGCAAAAGCGGGTGGAACAAAAATAATAGTAGTATCGGCTCCCGCTTGCTCTACAGCATCTTTCACTGTATTGAAAACTGGACGATCTAAATGGGTTGTTCCGCCTTTACCCGGTGTAACGCCACCAACAACATTGGTACCATATTCAATCATTTGTGTAGCATGAAAAGTTCCTTCGCTACCTGTAAATCCTTGAACAATTATTTTTGAATTTTTATTAACTAAAACGCTCATGTTTGTTTGTATTTATTTTTGTGTTGCAAAAGTATGAAATAGTGTTCAGTGTTCAGTAGTTAGTGTTCAGTTTTTTATTGAAATTATAACTGACTCATTTGAAAACCGCGATATAATTTATGGTCTTTCAATTCCCAAATCACCATAAAGTGGGCCAACAACATTTCTTCTCTTGGATTTTCAATTGTTTTTATATAATGCGCATAACGAACAGAAACCATATTTCCTTTAACTAAAATATGACTTATTCTGGCTTTGGAGCGAATATATGCTTTGCTCAATTCTTTACTTAAATCAATAATTTGATTGTACTTTAATTTATGATATCCTTTACTACTATGCCATTCTAATACAACATCTGGATGTAAAAAGGCACTAACTTTTTCTGAATCTAAAAGCACATCTGATTTGTAAAAATTTTGAACGATTTCTTTAGCGCTCATATTTATTTTGTTTATTTAAAATTTCTGGTATTTTTTTGATATAGGCAAACTGTTTCATTTTTTCTCTAGCTTCATCAATGGGCGTACCCGAATACGTTTTTCCACCTTCAATTGATTTACTTACTCCAGTTTGTCCCAAAACAACTGCTTTGGCACCAATAGTTATGCCACTGGTTGTGCCAACTTGACCCCAAAGTGTAACTTCATCTTCAATGATTACACAACCCGCAATTCCGGTTTGTGCAGCAATTAAACATTTTTTGCCTATGACAGTATCATGTCCAACATGAACTTGATTATCAATTTTAGTTCCGGCACCAATGGTTGTATCGCCTGTAACACCTTTGTCAATGGTACAAGCTGCACCTATTCCTACGTTGTCTTCTATTATTACTCTTCCACCTGATAGTAATTGATCAAAACCTTCGGCACGTTTTTTATAATAAAAAGCATCAGCACCAAGTATGGTTCCCGAATGGATTATTACATTGTCGCCAATTACTGTATTATCATAAACAATTACATTCGCGTGAAGCAAACAATTTTTACCAATAGTAACGTTGTGGCCAATAAAACAATTGGGTTGAATTACTGAACCCTCACCAATTGATGCCGAATTAGAAATGGCAACATTAGAAGCCACAAATGGACGAAAATGTTTGGTTAGTTTATTGAAATCTCGAAATGGATCATCAGAAATCAACAGCGCTTTTCCTTCGGGACAATCCACTTCTTTATTAATCAAAACTATAGTTGCAGCCGATTGCAATGCTTTGTCATAGTATTTTGGATGGTCCACAAAAACAATATCTCCGGGTGTAACCACATGAATTTCGTTCATGCCTTCTACAGGAAAATCATCAGCGCCAACATATTGGCATCCGATGATGGAAGCGATTTCTTTAAGTGTATGTATTTTGGAGAACTTCATAATTTAGTGTTCAGTCCCGAAACTTCGGGACAGTATCTAGTGTTCAGTTTTTTCTGCTAACTGAATACTGTATACTGATTACTACTCTTTTACTCTTTCCATATAAGAACCAGTAGCGGTATCAATTTTGATTTTATCGCCTTCATTAATAAACAAAGGAACATTAACCGAAGCTCCTGTTTCAACTTTTGCTGGCTTTGTGGCATTGGTCGCAGTATTTCCTTTTACGCCAGGTTCTGCATAAGTAACCTCTAGCACAATAGAAGCTGGCATATCAACAGAAAGTGGCAAATCAGTTTCGGTATTAATTTGAACCATTACATTGGTTCCTTCTTTTAATAAATCGGGAGCATCTAGGATATTTTTATCCAAAGTTATTTGTTCATACGACTCGACATTCATAAAATGAAATTGATTGCCTTCGGCGTATAAATATTGAAAATTCTGAGTTTCAACTCGAACGGTATCAATTTTATGACCTGCTGAAAATGTATTGTCTAACACCTTTCCATTAGTTAAACTTTTCAATTTGGTTCTTACGAACGCTGGTCCTTTCCCAGGTTTTACGTGAAGGAATTCGATTATTTTATAAATATCGTGATTGAATTTAATGCATAATCCGTTTCTAATATCTGATGTAGATGCCATTTTATTTTTGTTTATTATAGTTTAAAATTGTTTAATGTTGTTTAATCTTGTTTAATGTTGTTTAATGTTGTTTAATGTTGTTTAATGTTGTTTAATCTTGTTTAATCTTGTTTAATGTTGTTTAATGTTGTTTAAAACAATAATAAACTCTTAAACTTTAAACAACTTTAAACATTTAATACGACCCCGAGTATCCTTTCATGATTCCTCTTGATGAGTTTCTAATAAAATCAAGAATTTCATCACGTTCGGGTGAAACAGCCATTTCGCCTTCTATGATTCCCATAGCTTGTGAAGTATTATAATTTTTTTGATACAGAATTCTGTAAATATCTTGTATTTCTCTAATTTTTTCGGAAGTAAATCCTCTTCTTCTCATTCCGACAGAATTGATACCAACATAAGAAAGCGGTTCTTTCGCAGCTTTGGTATAAGGTGGCACATCTTTACGCACTAATGATCCTCCAGAAATCATGGCATGATCGCCAATATGAATAAATTGGTGAATAGCCGCTAAACCTCCAATGATGGCATAATTTCCAACAATAACATGTCCGGCCAAAGCCACACCATTTACAATGATTGCATTATCTCCAATATGACAATCGTGCGCAATGTGTGCTGTTGCCATAATCAAACAATTGTTTCCAATCTTAGTTTGACCAGATGCAATAGTACCTCGGTTGATGGTAACACATTCTCTTACAGTTACATTATCACCGATTACAGCAAGTGACTCTTCACCTCCAAATTTTAAATCTTGAGGAATAGCAGAAATAACTGCTCCCGGAAAAATGTTACAATTTTTTCCAATACGCGCACCTTCCATGATGGTTACATTGGACCCAATCCAGGTTCCGTCACCAATTACAACATTGTTATGTATTGTAGTAAAAGGTTCTATAACGACATTCTTAGCAATTTTTGCACCAGGATGAACGTATGCTAAAGGTTGATTCATAATTAATTTGTTTTATTCCGCTGCGTTCCATACGATTCGGCTGCGCCTCGGGTTTGGTTTTGTTAATTGTTTATTGATTTTGAACGATAAACTGATAACTATTAACTTTTTGCTATTGTTTTCTTGCTATTTGTGCCATTAGTTCGGCTTCTGCTACCAACTTTCCATTGGCATACGCTTTGGCTAGCATATGACAAATTCCTCTTCTAATTGGTGTAATCAATTCACATTTAAATATTAAAGTGTCGCCTGGAAGTACTTTTTGCTTGAACTTTACATTATCAATTTTCATAAAAAATGTTAAGTAATTCTCTGGATCAGGAACGGTACTCAAGACTAGTATTCCGCCTGTTTGTGCCATAGCTTCAACTATAATAACTCCGGGCATCACTGGTGCTTCTGGAAAATGACCTACAAAGAAACTTTCGTTCATGGTTACATTTTTCATACCAACCACATGATTGTCTGACATTTCAATAATTCGGTCAATAAATAAGAATGGTGGACGATGAGGCAAGATACTCATGATTTTGTGAATATCCATTAATGGTTCTAGATTTAAATCATAGACTGGAACCTGATTGCGTTGTTCGATTTTTATCATTTTTGACAATTTTTTTGCAAACTGTGTATTAACAAAATGTCCAGGTTTATTAGCAATAACTTTCCCTTTAATGCGTGTTCCAACTAGCGCCAAATCACCAATAACGTCTAATAATTTATGACGTGCTGCTTCGTTTGGATAATGTAATGTCAGGTTGTCAAGTATTCCATTTGGTTTTACCGAAATGGAGTCTTTTCCAAATGCGACTTTAAGGTTTTCTATAGTTTTTGGAGAAATCTCTTTATCTACATATACAATGGCGTTATTCAAATCACCACCTTTGATTAATCCATTGTCCAATAAGGTTTCCAATTCATGAAGAAAACTAAACGTTCTTGCATCAGCAATTTCAGTTTTAAAATCTGCTATGTTTTTTAAAGAAGCATTTTGTGTGCCTAAAACTTTAGTTCCAAAATCAACCATAGTGGTAACTTGATAATCATCGGCTGGCATTAAAATAATTTCACTACCTGTTGCTTCATCAGCAAAAGAAATAACTTCTTTCACAACATAATAATACCGTTCAGCTTCTTGATCAACAACACCAGCTTTTTCTAAAGCTTCAACAAAAAATTTTGAAGAGCCATCCATTATTGGTAATTCAGAGGCATTGAGTTCAATAATTACATTATCAAGATTACAACCAATTAAAGCGGCTAAAACATGTTCAGGTGTTTGAATTTTAACACCCAATTTTTCTAGATTTGTTCCTCTTTGTGTATTTACCACATAGTTGGCATCGGCTTCAATTACAGGATTTCCTTCAAGATCAACTCTTACAAAGGAAAAACCGTTATTGATAGGTGCTGGTTTAAAAGTCATTGTAACTTCATTTCCAGTATGCAATCCAACTCCTATCAATGAAATCTCGTTTTGGATGGTTTTTTGTTTAACCATTATAATCTAAATTTTAATTTATAAATTATTTTTTTTTAAATCTTCCATATCGGAAACAATTTTTGGTAAATTTCGGAAATGCACATACGCTTTACTAAAGTCTCCATAATTGAAAGCGGGTGAACCTTGTACAGTTTCCCCATCTGCTAAATTTTTTCCTATGCCTGATTGCGCTTGGATTCGTACGTTATTGCCAATTGTTAAATGACCAGCAATTCCGACTTGTCCGCCAATCATGCAATTATGACCAATTTTAGTAGAACCTGCTATTCCTGTTTGAGCAGCAATAACTGTATTTTCTCCTATTTCTACATTGTGTGCTATTTGAATATGATTATCCAACTTTACACCATTTCTAATAATAGTAGAACCTAGTGTAGCCCTGTCAATGGTAGTACATGCACCAACATTTACGTTATCCTCAATTATAACATTCCCTATTTGAGGAATTTTGTTAAAAGTTCCCTCATCAGTAGGTGCAAAACCAAATCCATCAGAACCAATAATACAACCTGAATGTAAAGTACAATTGTCACCAATTACAGTTTCGGAATATATTTTTACACCCGCAAATAAAATAGTATTGTTACCAATAGTAACATTATCGCCAACAAATGAATTAGGGTAAATTTTCACATTGTTACCTAAAACAACATTCTTACCAATGTAACTGAAACTTCCTAAATACAAGTTTTCTCCATAAGTGACATTTTCCGAAATAACAGAGGGTTGCTCAATACCTGATTTCATTAACTTTACTTGATTATAATATTCAAGGAGTTTTGAAAATGATTGATATGCATCTTCAACTTTAATTAAAGTGGTAGTAATGGCTTGTTCTGGTTCAAAACCTCTATTAACAATGGTGATTGTAGCTTCTGTAGAATAAATAAAATTTACATATTTAGGATTAGCAAGAAAGGTAAGCGAACCTTTGGTTCCTTCTTCTATTTTGGCCAATTTAAAAACTTCGGCATCAGGATTGCCTACAACCTCGCCTTCAAGAATTCCCGCTATTTGAGCTGCTGTAAATTTCATTGCCACAAAAATATAAAAAAACGATTTTAATACCTATTTTTCTGAAAGGACTTTTGGAAAACAGATGAAATACTTGGTTACAGGTTTAGATAATGCCTTTAAATTCAATTGATCAGAAGCTTCCACTACATCTTCAATGGTTCTATCTTTCTTGAAAATCCTTATAGGTTCGGATTCTATACTGTAAGCTTGGTTTTTAATTTTTCCTTTAAAAATAAAATACTTAGCTTCTTGTAAGCTGATATTATGTTTTTTGGCAAAACGAGTTGACATTTCTTGTAAAACCACTGCAGGAAATTTTTCGCTGTTGAGTTTTATCTTGGACAAGTCTCTATTGATAATCATTTTGCTCAAACTACTCAAAATAAAATCATCGTGATATTGCCATTCTTTCAAAGAACTAATAATATCAAAATCATCAAGTTGAGCAAAGGTATCTAAATCATCATTAGAGAAACTATCGAGTGTTACTTTATGCTCCATAAAATACTTTAATGGACGACTGCATTCCATTGAAATCCCTTTTTGTAATAACTCTTTGGCTCTTTGCAAGGTTTTTGTTAAAGTCAATTCTGCAACCAAACTGGTTTTGTGTAAATACGCTTGCCAATACATTAAACGTCGTGCCATTAAGAATTTTTCAATCGAGTAAATGGCTTTTTCTTCCATCACCAACACATCATGTTCTACATTCATCATCTGGATTAGCCGGTCTGAATTGATATTTCCTTCAGCAACGCCCGAATAAAAACTATCACGTTTCAAATAATCCATTCTATCCATATCCAATTGACTGGAAATCAATTGAAGCATGAATTTTCTATGATATTCGCCTTTAAAAACTTGGATTGCCAAACTCAATTGTCCTTCAAATTCTTCATTTAGTTTATCCATAAACAACAATGAAATGGCTTCGTGATTTACTTCTTCCACTATACTTTGTTCCATAGCATGCGAAAAAGGTCCATGACCAATATCGTGTAAGAGTATGGCAACATACAAAGCATTTTCTTCTTCTTTAGAAATGGAAACACCTTTAAAACGGAGCACTTCCACCGCTTGCTGCATCATGTGCATAGCACCAAGTGCATGGTGAAAACGGGTATGATGTGCACCAGGATATACCAAATAGGACAAACCCATTTGAGAAATCCGACGCAATCTTTGAAAATAAGGATGCTGTATTAAATCATATACTAACGAATTGGGAATGGTAATAAAACCATAAATAGGATCGTTGAATATTTTTAGTTTATTGGTTTGACTCATTTAGTAAAGATATAAATTTAAACCAGAGCTTTAAAATAGTTCAACAACAGTTTATTGTTTTCTCTTGTTGGTGTAAAAACTTCTAATATTGCAGGTTTGTCGTTGTTTTTGAAAAATTGTTTCAAACCGTATGACAAAGTGGTTTCATCGCTAGCCGTTATATAATCGAATTGGTACATTTTAGCTAAATGCTCTGCCGTCAAACAATGAGAAGTTTCAAAAAAAGTATTGAAAATTTCTGTTTCTTCATGACCCGGTAATATCCTGAAAATTCCACCACCACCATTATTAATGAGTATGATTTTGAAATTTTTAGGAATATAATTATTCCATAACGCATTACTATCATACAAGAAACCAACATCGCCAGTAATTAGAACCGTTGGTTTTTTACTACCAACAGCAGCACCTATTGCGGTCGATGTACTGCCATCTATGCCACTTGTTCCTCGATTACAAAACACTTCAATAGTAGTATCAATTGAAAATAACTGCGCATAGCGTATGGGAGAACTATTACTAATTTGCAACTGAATATGTCTCGGCAAATTAGATAAAATACATTCGAACGCTTTTAAATCGGAGAATTTAATTTTAGAGAGATACTCTTGGTGTTTAATTTTTCTTTCTTGATAAATTGCTTCAAAAGTGGCTTTATAATTGCTTTTTACAAGTTTTACGTAGGGTAAAAACTGTTTAAAAAATTGATTGGGATGTACAATAAAATGTTTGGTCAAAGTACCAAACGTATTGTAAGCTCTCAATTCATCAATATGCCAATGATGATTTGGTTTGTATTTTCTTAAAAAAGATTTTACTCTTTTAGATACAATCATACCACCAAAAGTGATTAGAATTCTAGGTTGTAATTCTACAAAATCTTTTGAACCAAATGGTGTAATCAAGGTATCAATTGTTTTGATAAATGAAGGATGATGTAAATTAGATGTAGTTTCTGTTAACACTACTACGGATGGAAATGTGGCCAACAAATCGATCCATTTTTGTTCAATAGTATTTGGAAGATTCACACCTACTATTATCAATATCTTATTACTTTGATTCCATAAGTTACAAAAAGAAACAATATCATCTTGGCTTACAAAATTGTTAATTTTAAATGTGTCATTAATATTGCAATCAACTGATAGTTTGTTTGTAGTTTCATACAATGGTTCTTCAAACGGAACATTTATATGCACAGGTCCTTTTTGGGCAACAGCCACATTAATAGCTTCATTGATTAATAAATCGTTATCATCTGACGCTTCTTCTGCTAAATTAGCATTAAACAACGAATGGTTTTGAAAAACATTCTTTTGCCTAATGGTTTGTCCATCACCAATATCTATTTTATCAGAAGGTCTGTCGGCAGAGATTACAATAAAAGGAATTTGACTATAGAAAGCTTCTGCCAATGCAGCATAATAATTGAGTAATGCCGAACCCGAAGTACACACAACAGCAACTGGTTTTTGGGTTTGTTGTGCAATACCTAGTGCAAAAAAGGCAGCACAACGTTCGTCTGCAATACTGTAGCAACGGAACTTTGAATTATTGCTAAATCCAATAGTCAAAGGTGCATTTCTAGAACCGGGTGAAATAATAATATCGTGAACTCCTTTGGTATTGCATATTTCGATAATGCTTTGTGCCAAAGGGATTTTTGGGTAAATCATTGTTTTTCTTTATGGAAAGCAAATATACAAAGAAATTAGGTTGATTAATATACAGTTAAAGCCATGTTTAAAGAGAATCGTTGTATGAGTTTTGTATTTAGATATTCTAAAATTTAGTCGTAGAACCTACTAATACAATTATTCATGCTATGTCGCCCTGAGCTTATCGATGGGCAATAAAAAAATATAATATAGCTAAATGACAAAGTAAACAGTCACAACTTTTTTACTATTTTTGATTTATGAAAATAGAACTCCGCTCCTACCAAAAACAAGATGCGCAAGCTATTGTTGCTATTATCAATTATAATATACTCAACTCAACAGCACTCTATGATTACCATCCCAGAACATTGGAACAACAACAAACAATTTTTGAGGATAAACTAAAAAAAGGTTTTCCAATTATTGTTGCAACTATAGATAGTCGTATTGTTGGGTTTGGTTATTACAGCGAATTTCGTTTTCGTGAAGCTTACCGGTATACAGTAGAACATTCAGTTTATGTTTCTAATGATTATCATGGTAAAGGTATTGGAAAACAGCTTTTATCAGAATTGATATCGTTAGCAAAAAAACAAAAACTACATACCATCGTTGCTGTTATTGACTCAGAAAATCAGGGTAGCATTTTTTTTCACGAACAGTTTGGGTTTGTAAACGTTGGAATTATAAAGGAATCTGGATATAAATTTGATCGTTGGCTGCATTCGGTGATTATGCAGTTGTTGTTGGAGTAATTCAAAACCTAACAAATTACTTCATCGGGTTATATATATAAACATTAGGATATTTAGATTAATTCAATGCTATTTTCTTCTAAAATAGTTAAAAGATAAGCACTTTGATTCGCATCATATTTCTCCACTCCACTTTGATACCATTTTTGTATGACATCTATTTGAAAGGCGTTGTAGCCATCTGCATTGATACTCATTCCTAGCATTCCAGCCAAAAGAAAATCTTCTAAAACTTTATTAGTTACTATAAGTTGCGGAATGCCATGGGCAACTTTTCCATTCATTCCTTCATAATTGGATCGTCCTTGTTTGAAACCCATTATATAAGCTTCATTTTTATTGTCAAGTATGTTTAAATGAGGGTTTAAACCATTAGAATAACCATCAAGGTATTCTTGTCTATACAAAGGGTTAAATATGTCTTTCATCTTACTAAAAATGTTTTGCTAACGAAGTGTTGAATTCAAAAATAAACACATTAGTATAGTATCTCTAATAAAATCGTTGAAAGGATAAAAAACTCTTTAAATCACTATAGCAGTGACGTTCGTCGGTAAAATAAAATAAAAAAACCTGATAAAATACTCCATCAGGTTTTGATATTAAGATTGAAAATTATTTTCCATTTATCCAACCTACTATTTCATCATCGGTTGGTAATACGCGTGGGGATATTACTTTTACCAATTGACCCTCTTCATTGATTAGATATTTTTGAAAATTCCATTCTACTTCGCTGTCTTGTAAACCATTTTTACCTTTTTGTGTTAAGAATTGGTAGATTTCAGTCATGTCTTTCCCTTTTACCGATACTTTACTCATCATAGGGAAGGTTACACCATAATTGCTTTTACAAAATTTAGCAATCTCTTCATTACTTCCTGGTTCTTGAGATCCAAAATTATTGGCAGGAAAACCTACTACAACGAAATTACGGTCTTTGTATTTTTCATAAATAGCTTCCAAATCTTTATACTGTGGTGTTAATCCACATTCTGAAGCGGTGTTAACAATTAATATTTTTTTACCTTTCAAAGTAGCAAAATCAAATTCTTTACCATATAAATCTTTTACCCTAAACTGGTAAATAGTTTCAACTTTTGTATCTGTGTTCATGTTTTCATTATAATTAGTGATGGCAGTAGCTGTGCTGGACTGTGCATTATTTTGGCAACTCCAAAGCAATATTAAACCAAAAGTGAGAGTAGCGAGTTTTTTCATTATTTATATTTTTTATCAAAATTACGAATATTATTAGCAGTTTAAAGCTTTATTTAGAGTATTTTGTAAATGGCTTGAACAAAATTATTTTTTGTAATATTTATAATACATTGGATAGGATGTTGCCCCTATAAAACTCATTCCACCCAAAGTCATCCATATCCAACTTAAAGATTTTGCTTCGCCACTAGCATAGGAATGTAACCCTACCAGGTGGAAGTTTACACCATAATAAGTAAATAATATCGAAACAAAAGCATACATAGCCATTAGATTAAATATCCAAAAATTTCTCAGCGAAGGAACAAAACGAGCATGTATCACAAAAGCATACACCATAATACTAATTAATGCCCAAGTCTCTTTTGGATCCCAACCCCAATACCTTCCCCAACTTTCATTTGCCCATTGTCCGCCAAGGAAATTTCCTATCGTTAACATTACTAATCCCACAGTCAAAGCCATTTCATTAATATAGGTAATCTCTTTAATGTTCAATTCCATTTTGGCTTTATTCTTTTCATTGGTAAAGAATATTAATACTAAAGCTACAAAACCTAAAATCATTCCCAGAGCAAACGGTCCATAACTTGCCACAATAACTGCTACGTGTATCATTAACCAATAGGAATTCAATACGGGTTGTAGGTTTGCGATTTCTGGGTCGATCCAATTAGCATAAGCAGCCGCTAATATCATCGCAGTTACAAAGGCAGACGAAGCCACTGTCAATTTAGATTTTCTATCAAATGCCAAACCGAAGAACATGGTGGCCCAAGCCACATAGACAATTGATTCATAGGCATTACTCCACGGAGCATGTCCCGAAATATACCAACGAGCAATTAACCCTAATGTATGCGTTGCAAATAGTAATCCTACAATTATATGCAATACATTTACAGTGACTGACAACCATTTTTTTTCTTTAAAAATTTGAATAATGGTAAACAACATCATCAAAGCGGCAATGGTTAAATACCAATAAGGTAACTTTTGGAAAACATCATATTTGTTATACAAAATTTCATAATCAATCTTTTTATCTGATGGTCGCACTGCTTTTCCAAATTTCTTTTGATAGGTTTCTATTCCATTCAGCATGGTGTTTGCCATCGTGAAGTTTTTGGTTTTGGTAGCCATCATCAATGATTCTAAGTAGTATGGAAAAGCGGTTTTTATAGTATCCAATGCCGTTCCAGTAGCATGACTAAGCTCTACATTAGAAAGCCATTTGTTGTTTTTATCTTTTGGAACAGGATATATTTTAAGAATACTGCCAAATAAAGCGCTATTCATTAAATTTACTTTTTTATCCGTTTCAACAAAGTCTTTCTCAAATTGGTTTGGATTGGCAGTTTTGTATGCCTCATCCAAATAAGGGGACAATTTGTAATTCCCTTTATCGTCAAAGAATTTTTTAAATGGAATGAGTTTTTCTGATTTATCGGCACCAATAATTTTTCGGATGCTGTCATTACCACTTTTGATATAAATTAATGGCACTTCTATCCAAGCAAACGGAAATTGTTTCATCGACAAAAACACTTGATCGGGATTCATGCCGTTAAAATCATTACTGTGACTTACTTTTCGCAACAATTCCGATGAAAAAGTATTGATAGGTTTCATTCGACCGCCAGCATCTTGAATTACTAATCGTCCAAACTGTGCAGCTTGTTTCTCTGGAACTTTATAATATAAAATAGAGTCCAGATAATTCATTTTAGTTATTTCATGCGGATGTTCCTGAGCAAAACTAGGAATAGAAACAAGGAAAACTAGAATTGATAGCAGTTTTTCTTTCTTTCGTTTCACGTTTTCTAATTTTCGTTTCAAATCGGAAAAACGAGTGTTTTTAGTTACCAATATTGCCATCATACAAAAGAATAATAAGAAGTAACCAATATAGGTAATGGTAGTTCCCCAAAAATCATGGTTCACCGAAAGTACAGTTCCTTTTTCATCTGGATCAAAAGAAGCTTGAAAGAAACGATATCCTCTGTAATCCAATATGTTATTCATAAAAATTCGAGCGTCAAACGTTTCTTTTTTATCTACAACAGTAACCTTACTTTCAAAAGCGGAATAACTTTTCTCGGTACCAGGATATTTATCGGCTATAAAATCATTCAATTTTATAGAAAAAGGTAATTCATATACTTTACTACCAAAGAAAAATGTGAACTCTAACGAACCTAACTTAACACTTGTTGGCTCACCAGCTCTTCCTTTTGCGCCTACTAGCGTTACTTCTTTGGTTTCATTCCCTACTTTTAAAAGTAAAGTAAGCGCGTCGTCATGTTCTTTTGCTTTGAAATCACCACTTGATGTAAAAGTTATTACTCCCCTTTTAGGTTGGTCTGGTATAACAAATTGTGACCCACCTAAATTATACAGCGAACGATACATTAATTCTTGCACTGAGTCTTTAGCTACTTTACCTTGCAATTTATCAGCCATACGCATAAACTGCCCTTCAAAAGGTGCCAAAATTGTATTGGTTTTGGTGTTGATGTTAATTGCACCTTTAGTTGGTTTGTTCAAAGCAAATAACACATTGTGAATGTTTTGAACTTCCCCTTCTTTGAGCATGTGTTCGTGTCTAGTTCCATCACCCGACTCTACTAACTTTAAATAGATATCGCCATTAGGAGTTTCTTTGATGGTTTCTTTGGCATCCAAAACAAAGTTTTGATATGCAATTTCAAAAGGAATATCGGCAAACTTTTCATTAATTGAAAAATCATTACTAGTCACTGGAGAAAGTAGCAACGGTTTTTCAAACGTGCGACGCATCATTTTGCCTTGATAATCGCCATCAACAAAAACAGTTAAATAATTTTTGTCCGAGAAAACCTGATTAGTTGTAGCATTTTCTCTAATTGGCATCATTCCTTCGTAGCTGATGTATCGGGTAACAAAAGCACCCAAAATAATAAAAATCCACGATAAATGCATTAACAGTGTTACCCATTTTTCCTTTTTGTAGAGTTGGTAACGTTTTATATTTCCAATAAAATTGATTACAAAAAACAACATAATAGCTTCAAACCACCAAGCATTGTATACTAAAATCCTTGCGGTGTCAGTATTGTATTTACTCTCAATGAATGTTCCAGCTGCCATAGCTACAGCAAAACCAATAAATAAAACCGCCATTAATCGAGTTGAGAATAGAAAGGAGTATATTTTCTTTTCCATAGGTTGGAATAATTTTTTAAAAGTGCCACAAAAATAAAGTAAATAAATAGATTTCTACTTTTTTGTTTTGGGTTTTAATTCTTTTTTATGACTTGTGTAATTCTTTTATTTAAAATATAAAGTGAAATTTATTTTCAATAATTTAGCCCCATGATTCAAGTCTCAATTATTGGTTCCGGAAATGTAGCACAACATCTCATTCAAGCGTTTTCTAAAACAACTGAAATTGAGTTGGTTCAAGTCTTTTCTAGAAAAAAAGAAACAGTGAATCATTTGATAATTTCTGATAAAATAATTACCAATTTGAACCAACTAAAGGCCGCCGATGTCTATATCTTAGCTGTAACCGATGAAGCTATTGCCGATATTTCAAATCAACTTCCATTTAAAAATCAACTATTAGTGCATACTTCGGGCAGTGTAGCCATGGAAACGCTAAATGATAATAACCGTAAAGGGGTTTTTTATCCGCTACAAACCTTCTCAAAATCAAAGGCAGTAGATTTCAAAATAATTCCCATTTGCATAGAAGCAACCACTGAAAAAGACTATCAAACACTTGAAGCATTGGCAAATTCTATTTCCAATGTAGTTTACAAAATATATTCTGAACAACGAAAAGCATTACATGTTGCCGCTGTTTTTGTGTCTAATTTTGTCAATCATTTGTATAAAATGGGTAATGATATTTGTATTGAAAATAAAGTGCCTTTTGATTTATTGAAACCGTTAATTCAGGAAACTGCTAATAAAATTAACACACTTAGTCCAGCACAAGCACAAACTGGACCTGCAAAGCGAAATGATACTCAAACCATCAATGCACATTTATCATTTTTGACCAATGACAACCAAAAAGAAATCTATAATTTACTAACCAAATCGATCATAGAAAATGGAAAAAAGTTATAAAGAACTCATGAATACCATTACCACCTTTATTTTTGATGTGGATGGTGTATTAACCGATAGTTCTGTTCACATCACTCCAACTGGCGAGATGCTTCGTATCATGAACATTCGCGATGGTTTTGCTATGAAAGCAGCTCTCGAAAGTGGCTATCATGTCTGTATTATTTCGGGAGGCAATAATGAAGGTGTTCGAATTAGGTTACGAAATTTAGGAATTACAGATATTCATTTGGCTACGCCTGATAAAGTGGCGACATTCAAAGAATACAGCGAATTGTATAATATTAATCCAGAACAAGTTTTATACATGGGCGATGATATTCCCGATTTTCACGTGATGCAATTGGTAGGATTGCCAACTTGTCCGCAAGATGCTAGCCCTGAAATTAAAGCCATTTCCAAATACATTTCACATAAAAATGGAGGAAAAGGTGCTGTTCGCGAAGTTATAGAACAAGTGATGAAAGTGCAAAAGAAATGGCATATGTATTATAACGGAAAACACGATTGATTATAGTAGTAAGTATTAAGATTAGAGTATTAAGTATTAAGATTAGAGTATTAAGTATAATTAATTTGTTTATAAATTTAATATCAGATTTCAAGATTTGTTGTCTTATAAAAAATTATTAGCATTGGCTATGAAACTTCAAATTATATAAAAAAAATGTTTAATGAATTATTAAATTAGAGAAATGTAGCTGGGGAAAAAGTATTTATTATATTGATTTTATATCATCAATAATTTTGAGTAAAAACCATATATAAAACCCTGAATACTAAAATCTTAACACTGAAAACCAATCATGAAGTACCTAAAACTAATTCGCTACCAAAACCTTCTGCTACTTGCCTTTATGCAATTAATCTTTCGTTATGGATTTTTAAAATTGCAAAATATTCCATTGGCCTTAAATCATTTTCAGTATGGCTTATTGGTTTTATCAACAGTATTAATTGCCGCTGCTGGATACATTATTAATGATATTTTTGATCAGGAAACCGATAATGACAACAGACCAAATACTAATACTGTTGGAAAAAGTATAACTGAAAAAACAGCATATAATTTATATTTCATCCTCAATGTTACAGGAGTGGGTATTGGGTTTTATTTATCCAATGTAATTCAAAAACCTAGTTTTACAGGGGCTTTTATTATTGTTTCTGCTACCTTGTACATGTATGCTACCAGTTTAAAACAAATGCTTTTGATAGGAAATATTATTGTGGCTATGTTGCTCTCATTTAGTGTTTTAATCATAGGATTATTTGATTTGCTTCCTGCCACTTATGAAGGAAACAGAGCTGCAATGGGAATATTATTTTCGATGTTAATTGATTATGCCATCTTTGCATTTATAATAAATTTTATACGCGAAATTGTTAAAGACATGGAAGATGTAAATGGAGACTATAATCAAGGAATGAGCACTTTACCGATTGCTATTGGAGTAAAGAGAACTTCAACAATTATTTTTGTTATCAGTGTTGTAGCGATACTAATTTTGCTATGGTACATCAACAGTTATTTAATGGCAAACAAGCTCTATTTTGCTGTAATTTATACTTTTCTTTTTGTTATTGCTCCACTCATTTTATTTGTAACAAAAATTTGGAATGCTACTTCAAAGAACGAATTTCATTTTTTAAGTACTATTTTGAAATGGGTTATATTTTTTGGAATTCTATCGGTTTTGATAATTACTTTAAATATAAAATACAATGCTAAAGGATAAACTCAAAAACTACAAAGTTATTTTAGCTTCAGGTTCGCCCAGAAGACAACAATTTTTTAAAGATTTAGATTTGGATTTTGAAATTCGATTAAAAGAAATTGAAGAAGTATATCCTGATAATCTTCAAGGTGTAGAAATAACCAATTATTTAGCTGAACTCAAAGCTAAACCTTTTGATGGAGAAATTGCTGAAAATGAAATTCTAATTACTAGTGATACCATCGTTTGGTTAAATAACAAAGCATTAGGAAAACCAAAAGATTATTCCGATGCCTTTATTATTTTGAATTCTTTATCCAATACTACACATGAAGTAATTACCTCGGTTTGTTTTAAAACCAAATGGAAAATAGAAACTCTTTTTGATGTTACCAAAGTAACTTTTAACACGCTTTCAGATGATGCAATTCATTATTATTTAGAAAACTACAAACCGTTTGATAAAGCTGGTGCTTATGGAATTCAGGACTGGATTGGATTAATTGGTATTACCAAAATTGATGGCTCCTATACTAATGTCGTTGGACTTCCAACAAACTTAGTCTACCATTATCTAAATAATTTAAATTCTTAATAAGAATTATTTTGAACAATTTTTAAAGAAGAAATAGCATGGAAATAAAACAGAAACAAAAAAAGTGCAAGGAAAAAATTAAAAATTATAAAAAAAATAAAAATAGCAACGAAAGTTCCTTTCTTTTTATATTTGTAGCAAAATCATTATATTATAAATCACTAATATGTAATAAAAAATAATAATTTTACTACATAAATAAAAAAATAATGCATTTTAACGATAAAAATAAACCATTTAAAGATTTTTTAATTATATTTGTGCTTTATATTAAACTCATTTTTGTTAAACCCAAATCTACAAAAATTATGAAAACGATTAAACTCACAGTTATTTTTGGTATGGTACTAATTTCCAGTAACCTATCCTCACAAGTTATGGCCAATAGTAAGGAAGACTCATTTCCTGTTGAAATATCAAAAGAGACTTCACGCTACTATTATTACCCAAATCTTCAGGCCTATTTTGATAATTTAAATATGGTCTATTATTTTAAAATAAACAATGAATGGCAAACTGCAGAAGAATTACCTGAAAATTATGGTGGCTATTCTCTTTATAATAAAGCTTATGTGATTATTAAGGATTACGATGGCGAAAATCCACAACAATTTTTGAACGTTCATAAAAAAATGTACCCCTATAATGCTAAAGGAAGATTTACAAATGCTACGGCATCTAGCGATTAAAATTGGTGTTTTCGAATTTTGTTAAAAATAAATTAAATAAAGAAGACCTTTTTATTTAATCTGTACATTTGAAGCTATTGCAAATTAAACTATAAAATGCATAAGCCTTATATTTCTTTTATCATATATTTTCTCCTAATATTTCAAATTAGTATTGCTCAACAACCTGTAAAACCTAATTCGGTTGAAATATACAATCAAATCCAAAAGTTAAATTTTCTAGGTTCAGTACTTTATATTGCTGCTCATCCCGATGATGAAAATACACGCCTAATTTCTTTTTTATCAAATGATACAAAGGCACAAACTGCCTATTTATCGATTACTCGAGGAGATGGCGGTCAAAACCTCATTGGTCCTGAACTGCGAGAACTTCTTGGTGTTATTAGAACTCAAGAACTCATTGAAGCTCGAAAAATTGATGGTGGCATACAGTTTTTTACTCGTGCTAATGATTTTGGGTATTCAAAAAATCCTGAAGAAACATTACAAATTTGGAATAAAGAACAAGTTTTAAGTGATGTTATTTGGACTATTCGCAAATTCCAACCTGATGTTATCATTAACCGTTTTGATCATCGTTCACCAGGAACAACTCACGGTCATCATACTTCCTCTGCTATGTTAAGTATTGAAGCATTCGAAAAAGTGAATGATGCAACTGTATTTCCAAATCAATTACAATATGTTTCAACTTGGCAACCCAAAAGATTGTATTTTAACACTTCATGGTGGTTTTTCGGCAGTAAAGAAAAATTTGAAGCCGCTGATAAAACCAATTTGATTAATCTAAAAATTGGAACTTATTATTCCTCTTTAGGCAAATCAAATCAGGAAATTGCTGCATTGAGCCGGAGTCGCCATCAATCACAAGGTTTTGGTTCTACAGGAACTAGAGGTGAAGAAGATGAATATTTAGAGTTGCTTAAAGGGACTATTTCTATCGATAAAACCAATCTTTTTGAAGGAATAGATACCACTTGGAATCGGGTAAATGGCGGAAAAGCTATTGGAGATATTCTTTCTAATGTTGAAAAAAACTTTGATTTTAAAAATCCAGCCACTTCAATACCTGAATTGGTGAAAGCGTATTCTTTAATTGAAAATTTAGAAGACAAACATTGGAAAAACATTAAGTCAGAAGAGATAAAAAAAATAATTGCAGCTTGTGCTGGTTTATATTTAGAAGCTGTTACTGAGGTACAGGAAGCAACTTTAGGAAGTACTTTAAATATTAAATTGGAAGCCATCAATAGAAGTACTGTTTCAATGAAATTAAAAAGAATAGTCGCCTTTCCGATTTATAATTCTGACGATGAGCAAAAAAACACAGATTTAAAATTCAATATTCCTTATTCAAAATATATTACTTTAGAAATTCCAAATGACCTAGAATACACCAACCCATATTGGCTCAACCAAAAAGGAACTATTGGTATGTATCATATAGATAACCAAGAAAATATTGGTATTCCAGATGTTTCACGCAATGCAAAAGTTGGTTTTTGGATTGAAATAAACAGTGTTGACTTTTTTTTTGAACGCTATATCGTCTACAAATACAATGATGATGTAAAAGGTGAAGTTTATCAACCATTAGATATTGTTCCTGCTGTAACATCTTCATTGACTGAAAAAGTCTATATTTTTAATAGCGACAAAAGCAAAACCATCACCATAAAAATAAAAGCAGGAAAAGACAATATCAAAGGAAATGTAAAATTAGAACTTCCTGCTAATTGGTCTGTTTCACCCCTTGAAATTCCATTTGCTACTAGCAAAAAAGGCGAAGAAGTGTTGGCTAATTTCACTGTTACACCCTCCAAAGAAGCCAGCGAAATCAATATCAAAAGTATCGTAATTGTGGATGGAAAGCAGTATAATCAAGAAAAAATAGACATTAACTATCCACACATTTACAAGCAAATGGTTTTAAAAACAGCAGAAGCCAAAGCCATTCGATTAGAAATTAAAACCAAAAGCAAAAAAATTGCTTATATCATGGGCGCTGGCGATGAAGTGCCAAAAAGTTTAGTGCAAATGGGCTATGAAGTTACAATCCTAAAACCAGAAGAAATAAATACAGTAAGACTGAAAGATTTTGATGTAGTGATGACCGGAATTAGAGCTTATAATGTGGTTAACGGTTTAGCATCAAAACAAAATATTTTATTGGATTTTGTTAAAAATGGTAAAACCATGATGGTGCAATACAATACTACCGATGATTTAGTAACCAAAGACTTGTCACCATTTCCCTTGAAAATTTCGCGTGATAGAGTTACCGAAGAAGACGCTGAAGTTCGTTTTTTAGCACCAAATCATCCTGTATTAAATTATCCAAATAAAATTACGGTTGAAGATTTTAAAGGATGGAAACAAGAACAAGGATTGTATTATCCTAATGAATGGGATGCCAACTTCACTCCTATTCTTTCTGCCAATGACAAAGCTGAAAAACCCAAAAATGGCGCTTTGCTAGTTGCCAAATATGGAAAAGGAAATTATATCTATACTGGATTAAGTTTCTTTAGAGAATTGCCCGAAGGCGTGCCGGGTGCCTTTAGATTACTAGCCAACATTATATCCCTAGGAAATTGACTATGGAAACAAAAGACAAATCTTCATGGAAAAACAGTTATACTTGGGTATTAGTTGCCAATGCTATTTACATTATTATTTTTTTTATCCTAATGCAAATATTCTTTTAGTATGCAACAACTTGATTGGATTGTATTAACAGTAACTCTACTTTTCATAGTTTTCTATGGTGTATATAAAACCAAAGGAAGCAAAAATGTAGAAGAATATATTCTTGGAAACAAAGAAACGCCATGGTGGACTGTCGGCTTATCTGTCATGGCAACACAAGCCAGTGCTATAACATTCCTTTCCACCCCAGGACAAGCGTATCATGACGGAATGGGGTTTGTGCAATTCTATTTTGGATTGCCGATTGCTATGGTAGTAATTAGCATGACATTTATTCCTATTTATCATCGATTAAAAGTATTTACTGCCTATGAATATCTGGAACAGCGATTTGATTTAAAAACACGTTCGTTTACGGCTATATTATTTTTAATTCAACGTGGATTAGGAACAGGATTAACTATTTATGCACCTTCTATCATTCTATCGGCAGTTTTGGGTTGGAATTTAACACTGCTCAATATTATAATAGGGATTTTAGTAATGATTTACACTTTTACTGGCGGAACAAAAGCAGTAAACGTTACCCAAAAACAACAAATGTTTATCATCATGAGTGGCATGTTTATTACTTTTTTTCTCATTTTACATTTGTTGCCCAATGACATGACCTTTTCAAATGCGCTTCACATTGCTGGTGCCAATGACAAAATGAATATACTTGATTTTTCGGTTGATCCTCAAAACAGATATACCTTTTGGAGCGGTATTACCGGTGGTTTTTTTCTGATGCTTTCCTATTTTGGCACTGACCAATCTCAGGTAGGACGCTATTTATCTGGAAAATCAGATAGAGAAAGCCAAATGGGTTTAATCATGAATGGATTTCTTAAAGTACCGATGCAATTTTTTATATTATTAACAGGCGTCATGGTGTTTGTGTTCTTCCAATTCAATCCGGTGCCCTTGCATTTTAATCCTATTAATAAAGAGGCGATTGAAAAATCAAAATTTGCAACAGATTACCAATCGCTTGAAAAACAAATATCTCAATTATCCGAAGAAAAAAAGGAATTCAATTTGCTATATATTGACCATCTCAATCAAAATTATGACAATCCAATTCTTAGAAAAAAACTAATTTCGCTCTCAGGAAAAGAAAAAGATTTGCACGAGCAAGCCAAAGAAATCATTGAAAAAGTAGATAGTAAAGCCGAAACCAATGATAAAGATTACGTTTTTATATATTTCATTTTAAATTATTTACCTTCAGGATTAATAGGATTACTATTAGCAGTAATTTTATCGGCAGCCATGTCTTCCTCTGCTTCAGGTTTGACAGCTTTGGCATCCACAACAGCTATTGATATATATAAAAGAAATTTAAAAGAAGAAAAATCAGAAAAACACTATGTAAATGCAACTCGTTATTTTACATTGCTTTGGGGAGTTGTTGCTATTCTTTTTGCTTGTGTAGGAACACTATTTGAAAATTTAATTCAGTTAGTTAATATTGTAGGTTCCATTTTCTATGGAACTGTATTAGGTGTTTTCCTGGTTGGCTTTTATATTAAATATGTCAAAGCAAATGCCATTTTTTATAGTGCCGTAATAAGCCAAATTACCATTTTCTTTATTTATTATTTCACTATTCATATTTATCCAAACGGACAGGAAAAGCTAGGTTATTTGTGGTTAAATTTTATTGGTGCATCATTAACTGTACTGTTATCAATTATTTTTCAATTTTGCTCTAGTGATAAACAAAAAATATTAGCATAAAAAAACCACGAACTATTTTAGAATTCGTGGTTAATATTGATGGGAAATAATTATTTTTTACTCCACTCTTTTATACTATCGTTATTCATTTTTACATAGTCGTCATTTTTAGCTTTTTCAGCATTTGCTAATGATACTTTTGCAGTAGCAATCGCTCCTGTTTTATCACCCAACTTTGCTTGTATTAATGATTTTAATCTCAAGTGCCAAAACGGAACATCTTCACCAGGTTTTGCCATGCTAATTGCTTTGTTCACATACTCTAAAGCTTTATTCATATCGCCTTCTGATTGAAACAAGTATTGAGCCGAGGAAAAATAATCACCAGCACCTGGTCCAGCTAAAGTTTTGGTAATACTCGCCATGGCTGCTTTTTGTGTTGGAACTTCAAATTTAATAGAAACCATTGTTTTTTCCCATGATAAGTCTAGTGTAGCACTATCGTTAGTCAAATTATTTATGGAAATTGTGAACGTTTCAACATTATTTCCAAGAGTTATTGGAGAAGCAGTTGTACTTAATGCCACATTTTTTTCATCCCAGTTCTCTGGTGTCCCCCAATTCTCCGTGTTTGAATAGAAAAAAATTTCCCAAACATCAGCTTTTGGTTTAGTAAATATGGCATATTTACCTTTCTTCAAAGTAGCACCTTTGATAACAACGTCTTCACTAAAAGTAACCATAGAATTTTGGTTAGCACCAGTTCTCCATAATTTTCCAAAAGGAACTAAATTACCAAAAACAGATCTTCCTTTTGCACTTGGTCTTGAATAATCGATTGTAACATCTGTCAAACCAACCTCTTGGTTTAGAACAGATTTTGGACTTGAAGCTGGAGTTTTTACTTGAGCGTAAATTACATAATTAGCTATAACCATAGCTAACATAAAAATAATTTTTTTCATAAATTGAATTGTTAATAGTTTGTCCAAAATTACAAATTGAAAAGTGTATGGAATGTTAATAATAACTTAAATATATTTGTTTAACATTTTATAAATATAATTCAACAAATAAAAGTAGTAGTTTTGCAAAAAAATAAATAATGAAAATATACCGATTGCATACCAAACAAAATTTACCCATTTCTATGGATGAAGCATGGAATTTACTATCTGACCCAAAAAATCTCCAGAAAATAACCCCAGAGTATATGGGTTTTAAAATTCTGTCTGGTGCAGATAGACCAATGTTTCCTGGGCAAATTATTCAGTATATTGTTACTCCTGTTTTGGGAATTCCAACCAAATGGGTTACTGAAATAACACATGTGGTTGATAAGAAATATTTTGTTGACGAACAGCGTTTTGGACCTTATGCACTATGGCACCACAAGCATTTTATTAAAGAAATTCCCGGTGGTGTTGAAATGGAAGATATTGTAGATTATAAAGTTCCTATGGGAATTTTAGGTCAGTTAGTGCATCCTTTTTTGGTTAAACCAAAACTAAAAGAAATATTTGAGTATCGCAGAAAAAAATTAATCGAACTTTTTGGAGAGTTTAAAGAACAATAAAATGAAAAATATACTCTTAATAGGTGGCTCATATGGTAACGGACTAGCCATAGCTAAAGAATTGCAATTCGAAAACAAAGTTTTTATAGCTTCAAGGACAAACGAAAATATAGTTGAAATGAATGTTACTCATATTCCTTTTGATGCTTTGACTGATAGTATGGATACTACCAAACTTCCCGATGTAATTCATGGATTTGTTTATTGCCCCGGAAGTATCAATCTTCGCCCATTTAGAGGGTTAAAAATCGAAACATTTGAAGCTGATATGCAAATTAACTTTATCAGCATGGTTAAAGTTTTACAATCCATTTTACCAAATTTAAACGCTGCAGAACAATCAAGTATAGTTCTATTTAGTTCTGTTGCTGCAAGTATGGGAATGCCTTTTCATACTAGCGTAGCCGCTACCAAAGGTGCCATTGAAGGTTTTGCCAAAGCTTTAGCCGCTGAATATGCACCAAAAATTAGAGTGAATGTGATTGCACCTTCTTTAACAGATACTCCTCTAGCAGACAAGTTTTTAAACAATGAAGAGAAAAGAGAAAAATCAGCACAACGCCATCCTCTAAAACGTGTAGGAACATCTGAAGATATGGCACAAATGGCTAGTTTTTTATTGAGTGATAAAAGCAGTTGGATTTCCGGACAAACATTTCATGTTGATGGTGGCATGTCAACACTGCTAGTGAACGGATAAGAAGTTTAAAAGTTTAAAGGTTTAAGAGTTCAAAATTGTTTCTATCCAGAATATGTAAACTTAAACTACTTTAAACGACCTTAAACCAACTTAAACAAAAAAATTAGATATTATGAACCTATTCTGGTTTCGACGTGACTTACGATTGGATGATAATGTTGGACTTTTTCACGCTTTAAATAGTAATGAAGGGGTGTTACCAATTTTTATTTTTGATGAAGATATTCTATCTCAATTATCAGTAGCCGATGCGCGCGTTACTTTTATTCACCAACAACTAGAAAAAATCCAAAACCAATTACAAGAAGTTGGAAAATCTTTGGCTGTCTTTCATGGAAAACCTATTGAAGTTTTTCAGAAACTGATTGCAGAAAATACTATTAAAGCAGTTTATACCAATCATGATTATGAACCTTATGCTCGTAAGAGAGATTTGGATTTGTATCATTTGTTTAAACAACATACTATTGAATTTAAAACTAGCAAAGACCAAGTCATTTTCGAAAAGAGCGAAGTAGTCAAAGACGATGGAACACCTTATGTTGTCTATACACCTTATTCAAATAAATGGAAAGATAACTTTAAAAAGATACAGTTAATTAATTATAAATCAGAGCATTTACTTAATAAAATTACACTTCACTCCTATCCATTTTTAAGTTTGAATGATATCGGTTTTGAAACTTCTACTATAAAAATAACACCTTTCAATATTTCCAATTCTTTAATTGATAATTACGAAGCTACTCGCAATTTTCCAGCTTTAAACAAAACTTCCTATCTTGGGATTTACCTACGTTTTGGAGCAGTTTCTATTCGTAAAATGATAGCCAAGGCAATTGAAAGTAAAAACGAAACATTTTTTAAAGAATTGATTTGGAGAGAATTTTTTATGCAAATTCTATGGCATTTTCCACACACAAACAAATCGAGTTTCCGTCCAAAATATGATGGAATAAAATGGGAAAATAACGAAATTTTATTTCAAAAATGGTGCGAAGGAAAAACAGGCTATCCTTTTGTAGATGCTGGTATGCGCGAACTAAATACTACCGGACACATGCACAATCGTGTACGAATGATCACGGCAAGTTTTTTGTGCAAACATTTATTAATTGATTGGCGTTGGGGCGAAACCTATTTTGCAAGTAAATTGTTAGATTATGAACAAGCCAGTAACGTTGGAAACTGGCAATGGGCTGCAGGCAGCGGCGTTGATGCAGCTCCTTACTTTAGAATTTTCAATCCAACGGAGCAAATTAAAAAGTTTGATAAGGATTTAGTATACATCAAAAAATGGATACCCGAGTTGGATACTTCAGATTATCCACTTCCTATTGTCGACCATAAAGAAGCTCGAGAAAGATGCCTTACAATTTACAAGGAAGCTGTGGGTTAATTTATCGTTTGTATCGTTTCAAAACTAAGTTCCACAAAATTAGTAATTACCCTATCGGCCATCGAGTAATCCTGCATTTTTGAATGAAAACTATCATAACCAATACAATAAATTCCGGCCGCTTTTGCCGCTTTAATTCCATTGGTGCTATCTTCGATAACGATACAGTTTTCTACAGGAGTTTCTGCCAAAAATGCCGCATGTTGAAAAATAGCTGGATGTGGTTTGGATTTTGGAAAATCTTCTCCAGAAACAATGTGAGTAAAGTATTGGTGTAACCCAAAACGATTGAAAATTTTATTAATTGTTACTGTTGCTGATGAAGATGCTAAAACCAATTGCATTCCGTTTTGATGTAAATCTTTAATCAAATCTTCTACACCATCTAATAAAAATAAATCTTCTTTGCTATCAAAAGCTTCATTAAATAAATTGCGTTTCGTTTCCACTAAAGTTGGAACATCATCCGATAAATTAAATTGCACTTTTAATCTTTCAAAAATATTTTTGGTCGAATTACCTGTAAACGAAGCATACATTTCGGGTGAAACATCGATGTTTAATTGTTTGAAATGTTGGTTATAAGCATAGTGATGAACAGGTTCAGTATCTACAATTACACCATCCATATCGAAAATTACCGTTTTAATCATGTTCATTGCAAGGAACGTGGCAATCTGTTCCCAAGATTTGGTTCTATATTCTATTCTCTTTATTCTATTCTCTTTACTCTATTCTCTTTCCTCTTTCTTCAACAAATACCGAATTACCGTTTCAGCGGCATACAATCCAAAAAGACAGGGCATATAACTGTTCGTGCCATAAAACGATCTTTTGTAATTGGTGCCATCGGTCATTTTTAAGCTGCTCTCGTCTTGTATTTCCGAAGAGAAAACCACTTTTAGTTTGTCTATTTTATACTCTTTTAAACGCTTTCTTATGGTTTTAGCCAATAAACAATTGGTTGAATTACTAATACACGAAACTTTTACTTTGGCAGCTTCCATCTTTCCTCCTGCTCCCATACTCGATATTACTTTAACTCTTTGCCTTTTACAAGCAATAATCAAATGTAGTTTTGGAGTAACACTATCAATGCAGTCCAAAACATAGTCATAATCGGGAGTGATAATTTCTAATGCACGCTCTGGCGAAAGGAATTCCTCTATTCGAGTTAGGTTCAACTCTGGATTAATATCCATCAATCTGTCGCCAACAATTTTAACTTTAGGCAATCCAACAGTAGAATGTAGCGCTGGTAATTGTCTGTTTATGTTAGTAATATCTACGACATCACCATCTACAATAGTTAGATTTCCAACACCAGCTCGAGCTAAAAACTCGGCAGCAAAGGAACCAACTCCACCTAAGCCAACGACCAATACCTTGGAATTTTTTAAATTGTTTAATCCGTCATTTTTGAATAAGAGCGCTGCTCTCTCTTGCCACTTTGCCATTTTTTTTTATCTTTTTGAGGCACGAGCAATCGCATCCTCTTTTTGAGTGTATATTGATTTAAAAACTAAACTATAATTATTTTCTATTTGTTTTTGGAGTTCGCCCAAAGATATCTTTCTGTATTTTGCCGCCAAGGTATAAACTTCTTCCAATGTTTCGGTAATTGTATCCGTTTCTAGAAAAAAACGATTATTTGGGATAGATTGGAAAACAGGTTTCAAATCAGTCCCGACGCTTCGGGATTGCAATAAATATTTTCCAAAAGATAGATAAAACCCATTATCCAATAACTGCTTGGCCAGTTGCTCGTTTTTTGAAAATCCATGAATAATTATTGGAACGGTAACATTTAGTCTTTTTTTAATTTCAATCAATTCATCAAAAGCTGCTACCAAATGCACTACCAATGGTTTTTGGTATTTCTCAGCCAAAGCAATTTGTTGTTCAAAAACTTCGATTTGCACTGCTATTGGAATTTCTATACGCTTATCTAAACCACATTCGCCAAGAGCCATACATTCGGGCTGTTGTGCTTTCTCTTCGATAATTTTTAAATCCAGTTCCAATCTGTTTTCATCAATATACCAAGGGTGAATTCCAATGGAATAATGCGGAATATTTTCGTCAAACTCCCAAGGATATTGATTGACCAATTCCAAAGTGGTTGGATTGTTAGTGAACTTGTGAGTATGCAAATTGAAGTATTGCATTAGTCATGAAACTTTTTTACACCAGCCAAAATGGCAATTTCTAAATCATTCTCGAGAGGAACAATAGGACAAGAATATTTATGGTTGTATGCACAATAAGGATTATACGCTTTATTGAAGTCGATTATTGTTTTATTTCCTTTTGGAATTCGCATATCAATATACCTTCCGCCTATGTAGCTTTCTTTTCCGCAAGTTAAATCAGAAAAAGGTAGAAAAAGATAATCTTCAAAACCTGCTTTTTTAATTAATTCTATATTTTGATACAAATTGAGTTTGAAATCTTTTCCATCAATTGTAAATAATAATTCGCCATACTTCACATATTCGGGTGTCCGTGATGTTGACGTTTTCATTTTGAATATTTTTTCGTTTGGTAAACGGACGAACTTCGCTTTCACTATAAATTTAGTATTTATAGGAAAAAAATCCAACGATTTAAAAGATGCAAAATCCTCCGCGGTCAATGGGCTCTTTTCACGATTTGAATAATCTTTATTGAGTGTGTCTTGGAATTCTTTTGATGATTCTTGTGCTGTTATCAAAAAACTTGTTAGTAAAAACAAAAGTGAAAATATTTTTTTCATTGTGTACTTTTTAACAAAAATACTGTAAAACTAACTACGCTTCCAAGAGTATGAGCCACAAAATTTTTTAAATTTGTAAATCAAACATTACTTCATGCTCCAAGTAGCTTTTCAACGCTATATCAATAATTTCAGAGGATTTTCAAGAGAAATTTGGATTCTCGCCATTATTACTTTTATCAATCGTGCGGGAACGATGGTTTTGCCTTTTCTTTCAAAGTATTTGAAGGAAGATTTGCATTTCACTTATGGAGAAGTTGGATGGATTATGGTTTGTTTTGGTTTTGGTTCGATACTTGGTTCTTGGTTGGGTGGAAAGCTTTCGGATAAAATTGGGTTCTACCGCATCATGATTATTAGCTTGCTGGTTAGTGGTCTACTCTTTTTTGTTATTCAATTCATTACCAGTTTTATAGGTCTTTGTATCAGTATGTTTTTGATCATGACTGTAGCTGACATGTATCGTCCTGCGATGTTTGTTTCATTGGGTGCCTATGCCAAACCTGAAATCCGAACTCGTGCGCTTACTTTGGTCAGACTAGCTATTAATCTTGGCTTTGCGGCTGGACCTGCATTAGGCGGTTTGATAATTATGAATATTGGTTATCGTGGGTTGTTTTGGGCAGATGGTGCTACCTGTATCATAGCTATTCTAATTTTTTGGTTAAAAGTGAAAGAAAAGAAAAAAACAGCTTTTCGCGATAAAGTTCACCCAGGCGAAGTGTTGACCCATTCAGTCTTCAAAGACAAGCCATTTATGATTTTTCTTTTTACGTGTTTAATTTCGGGTATTTTATTTTTTCAATTGTTTACTACTATCCCACTCTATCATAAAGAACAATTTAGCTTAACCGAATTTCAAACTGGCCTGCTGTTAACTATGAACGGTTTGATGATTTTCTTCTTAGAAATGCCTATTGTTAGCTATGTGGAACGACATCATATTAGCAAAGTGAAAGTAGTTGCCTTAGGATCTTTATTAATGGCTATTAGTATGTTGTTGATGCTTATCAATACTTGGTCTGGTATTCTCATTATTATGATGGTGTTTATGACCTTTGGGGAAATGTTTGCCTTTCCTTTCTCTAATTCGGTATCATTGAGCAGAGCACCTAAAGGGCATGAAGGCCGTTATATGGCTATATATACGATGAGTTTCAGCTCGGCTCATATCCTTAGTGCGAAAATGGGTATGGAAATTATTGAATATTTTGGTTACCAAATGAATTGGTTGTTTATGGGACTTCTTGGTTTATTGGGTTTCATTTTAGGGATTTGGGTGTTTCGACTGATACGAAATGAAAATAATAACCTCTAAAATATTATTTTTAATTATTTAAAAGTTAAAAAACTACTAATGTATATTTGATGTTTTAATATCTATACTAAATTTGATTGTAATTTTAAATCAATAAATCATGAAGTACGCCATTAAATTTGCAAGTTTATTGTTGTTTGTCGTCTTTCATTCTTATGCTCAAACTACTGAAAATGATCCCGTAGTTAAACTTTTGAAAGACATGTATTTTATTACTTGGAACAAAAACACACCCGAACAACAAATGAAAGAGGATGTGAAGGTATTTGCTGAAAAAGGTGTTACTTTAAAATACAGCAATGTAAAACGAAATGATAAAAATGAAATTATAGCCATCAGTATTTCTTATAAAACAAAAATTGGTGAAAAGGGTTCACTGCGTTATGATAATATAAAACCGATAGCTGATATTAAAATTTACAAGCAAAATAATGAAGTTGGTTTTGGGCAAATGCCAATCTTAAATGTTGGTGTTGCTATTTCTTCTAATGCTGAACAGGAAGATGCATTAATGAAAAACTATAAATACTCCTATCCATATGAAAAAACTTCTGGTTCACGAACTATAACAAGTATTCAAAAAACAGGTAAAGAACCCTTAATTATTGAAGATGGTAAAGTAATTGAAGGTGGAACTGACTATACCAAAGAAGAGATTGACGAATTTATTAAGCAAACTAACAAAAGTAGCACTAGCAATGGAGGATACAAACAATTTAATTACAAAAAAGGCAATCAAGATTTTTCTGAAGAATTGCAAAACATTCAAAAACAACTGGATGAATTAAAACAAAAACAAGAAAACAATAAAATGTGATAGAACAGGACGAGGGAAAAATAAAAAATCCGAAGACGATGAGAAAGATGGGAAGAAAGAGTTTAAAAACTCAAAAAGCATAAACTAAATCCGCTCCAAAGCGGATTTTTTTTTAGACTCAACTTTACTATATTTGAAAAAAAAATACAAGATGAAAAAAACAGTACTTCTTTGCTTCTTCACTTTATTCTTCATTTTTGCACACGCTCAAGACAAAGCAAGTAGAATCGACAGTTTATTAACCGCTTACAGTAATCAAAAAGCATTTAATGGAAACGTTTTGGTAGCTGAAAAAGGTATCGTACTCTTCAAAAAGAGTTATGGTTATGCAGATGAAGAAACCCAAAGAAAACTGAATCCCGAAACTGTTTTTGAATTAGCGTCAGTTTCGAAACAATTTACGGCTATGGGTATTGTTTTACTTCAAAAACAAGGAAAACTATCATTTGATGATCCTATAAAAAAATACATTCCTGAATTGAGTTTTTATGAAGGAATAACCATAAGAAACCTATTACATCATACAGGCGGTTTACCTGATTATATGGAACTTTTTACGGAACATTGGGACAAATCAAAAATTGCTGTAAATCAAGATATTGTTACGCTTTTTGCCACACACAAACCAAAAGTACTATTTCAACCTAACGAAAAGTATGAATACAGCAACACAGGTTATGCGCTACTAGGACTTATAATTGAGAAAGTGTCAAAACAATCGTTTGGAGATTACTTGAAAGCCACTATTTTCAAACCTTTACAAATGAATAACACCCAAGTGTATCGCAGTCGTTATCAACCAGAAGTGATTCCAAATTATGCAAATGGTTATGTACTAGACGAAAAAAATAATAAAGTAAAACCAGATACTTTTGGAAAAGAATTCTTTACTTATTATCTTGACGGAATTGTAGGCGATGGCATGGTAAATTCTAACCTTGACGATTTATTAAAATGGGACAGAGCTCTTTATGGAACGCAACTAGTAAACGACTCAGACAAGCAACTCATTTTTAGTTCGATTAAAACCTTAGACGGCAAAAACACTAATTATGGTTTTGGTTGGGGCATAAGTCAACATGTGAAATATGGAAAATCAGTGAGTCATACCGGAAGTTGGGCAGGATATCTCACAGCGATTTCACGCTTTTTGACAGAGGATAAAACAATCATCATTTTACAAAACAACCTTACTCAAACTACCAAAATACCAATCGATGAAATTAAAAGAATCCTCTATAACGAAAGCATAGTTGATAAGATAGAAAACAAAATAGCGCTGACTACAAAAGATTTAGATGTTTATTTAGGGGAATATTCTAGCCCCGAATTTCCGTTAAAAGTCACGATTACCAAAGACAATGTCACTTTGATGGCTGAGGCAACTGGGCAATCTGCCTTTCCATTAAATGCCATTGCTAAGGACAAGTTCGAATTTAAAAGAGCAGGTATACTTCTCGAATTTGTGCCTTCCGAAAAGAAAATGATACTCAACCAAGGCGGAAAACAGTTTGTATTTACGAAATCCTAGTATGGTGTACAAAACTCTAGCTAAACTCAATAAAGTACTCTTACCCAGTTTCACCAAACAGCAATTGGATTTATCCAAAGCCAAAAAATGGCAAATGGCAATTATAGGTTGGCGTTATTATGTAACGAAAAGAGCTCTTGATTAATAGGTTAAAGCAGCAAGTATTTCTCTATTGCCTAGTTTCAGTCTGCCTTGCAGTGCTGTAATTTCCATTATAAAATTCATTTGCACAATCTCACCACCAAGTCTTTCAACCAATTCACAAACAGCTTTTGCGGTTCCGCCAGTAGCCAAAACATCATCATGAATTACTACTTTATCCCCTTTTTGAATAGCATCAATATGCATTTCTAAAGTGTCTGAACCATATTCTAATTGATAGGAAGCCGAAATAGTTTGGAATGGAAGTTTTTTAGGTTTTCGCACTGGAATGAAACCCACATTTAATTTTTCTGCTAACAAAATTCCAAAGAAAAATCCACGACTCTCTACTCCTACTACCTTGTCAATTTTTTTATCTTTTAGTGACGAAATCAAAATTTCCAAACATTCATTCCGAGCTTGAGGATTAATTAGCATTGGTGTTATGTCTTTAAATAGTATACCCTCTTTGGGAAAATTTTCTACATCGCGAATGTATTTTTCTAAGGACATTTTTTTTTAGGTTTTAAATCAAATTAGGTTTGCAAGTTACACATTTATGATTATATTTGCACCCACAAAAAATGCCTCGTAACGATCCAGAAGTATCAGGAGAATAGCACACTGTTTACCAATCAGTAGGCAAATTTGGTAAAATTAATGGCCTCGTGGCGCAACTGAATAGCGCACTTGATTACGGCTCAAGAGGTTACTGGTTTGAATCCAGTCGAGGTCACTGTAAAAATCCTTAAATATACTTTAAATCAGTAGTTTAAGGATTTTTTATTTTTAATATTTGTATGATTATTGTAATGTCAATTCAAAAAAAAACGAAACAAATTGCTTTGTTTCGGTCGATTAAAAAAAATCTTTGGACGGATTTTATTTTATTTGTCGGAATAATGCCCCATTGCCGATATAACAAAAACGGTAACAATATTGTTTTCTAATTAGTAAACAATTCTATCTTTTTGGTTTATACGTCTTGACCAAAATCCTGTAAGTTCATATTTTAACGCTTCGGGTTTTCCAATACCCTCAAATGGTGTATTTTCTAATTCAATAAGAATTTTTGCAATATTGTTTATTGTTTTCTTTCTCCTGTTTTTAAATGCTTTTTTATATGCCTTTCTGCAACTGGATTAACTATTACTTTAAACTTCCCCATATATCTTTTGTATCAATAACTTTCCCTGTTTTTTGCTTTGCTGATGATTTTATCATAGCTACAAATTTAGGATTGTAAGGACTTTTTTCATTTGTTGCCGTTGGTTTTTTAAAACCAGTATCAATAAAAACGCCTTTATTTGAAGTAGAAAGTATTTTGGCTAATTCTAACAAAGTTTTACCTGCTTTGGTTCGCTCGTTTATAGTTATTGTTGTCATAATTTCTATTTTTAAAATACAAATATACAAAAAACGTGCTACATTGCTGTAACACGTTTTTTTAAATAAAAGTTTGACGGCTCTTTATTTTAACATCGCCAACGCTGATTTTTGCGATTTGTTTTTTCCAATAGCTACCAATTTATGAGCTTTGATACTATTGATTTTAAATTTAAGTAAAAAATGATTTGTATTTTAGAAAACGTTGTTGATGATTTACGAAAAGTAGAGAAGTCTTAAATACTATTATCAAATCAATTTTGAATAAATAATTTTATATATTTCTAATACTTTATTTAATAACTTAAAAATAAAATTCAGTCAAAATTAGTTTTTCAATCTTTGATTGAAAAGTACTTTTAATTTCAACTAAGGAACTCATTCTAGATCTTGCGAAGCAAAATCCAAATATACCAATTACAACTTATTAATATAACTACTGTACAAATCTTTAAACTGATAGCCCTCTTCTACTCTGTCTTTACTCAGTTTATAATATTCTACCAAACCCCAAAGCACGAATTCTTTGAAAAAATAACTGTCTTCGACAGGAATTTGTGGTTGGTATTTTTGGATTAAGTCTTCTAATGGTTTTACAGCGTCTAGTTGCATTTTGTACTCATCATCTGAAGCATCGTCTAACAATTCAAAACCTGTTTCTGTAAAAAACCATTCTAGAATTTTAGCATACGGACTGGCATCGATATCTTTTTCTAATTTCTCAATTTTTGGAAAATACGCTGGGAAGAACGTATGAATGGCATCTCCTATCAAATGTTGCGCTACTTCTGCTGCGCCTTCTTGTTCGCCTTCATAGACCAATTCGACTTTTCCTGTAATAGCTGGAATAATTCCCATAAAATCGGATAAACGAACTGATGTTTTGTCTTCACCAGACTTTAACGCACGTCTTTCGGCGGTACTTAATAAATTCTCATAGGCAGTAATGGTCATTCTAGCACTTACCCCACTTTTATTGTCAATAAACTCACTTTCTCGAGCTTCAAAGGCAATTTGCTCTAGCAAATCTTTGGCTAATGAAGGCACGTAAACAGAATCTGATTGCTCTTTGTCTAATTTAGCTTCTTGATGCGTAATGGTTCTGGCAACAGCAATGTTTTCGGGATAGTGTGTTAGGATTTGAGAACCTATTCTATCTTTCAAAGGAGTTACAATGCTACCACGGTTGGTATAATCTTCGGGGTTTGCTGTAAATACAAATTGCATATCTAGTGGCATTCGCAACTTAAATCCACGAATTTGAATATCGCCTTCTTGCAAAATATTAAAAAGTGCCACCTGAATTCGAGCTTGCAAATCGGGCAACTCATTAATCACAAAAATACAACGGTTCGCACGTGGAATCATTCCAAAATGAATTACTCTGTCATCTGCATAAGATAGCTTCAAATTAGCCGCTTTGATTGGGTCGACATCGCCTATTAAGTCGGCAACAGTTACATCCGGTGTGGCGAGTTTTTCGGAAAAACGTTCGCTACGGTGCAACCAAGAAATTGGAGTATTATCGCCTTTTTCTGCTATCAAATTTTTGGCAAAGCGAGAAATGGGATTAAACGGGTCATCATTTATTTCTGAACCTTCTACCACTGGAATGTATTCGTCTAACAATTCAATCATCTTTCGTGCTAATCGTGTTTTGGCTTGACCACGAAGTCCTAACAAATTAATGTTATGTCGCGATAATATGGCACGCTCTAATTCGGGTATGACCGTATTTTCAAAACCGTGTACCCCTTCAAAAGTGGGTTTTCCTGATTTTATTTTTTTTCGAAGATTATCTCTCAACTCGTCTTTGATACTTCTTGAAATGTAACCTGATTGTTTTAATCCACCTAATGTTGTTATGTTTTCTGTTTTCATTTTACTTATTTTTGGAGCACGATGTTTACAATGTTTTTTCACAAAACTTCCTGCCACCAAGCAGGGTTCAGAAAGTTATTTTTTTCTATTTTACTTCGTACTTCGTATTTTGTTCATCGTACTTTCTATTTTCTTTTCTCTATTCTCTATTTTCTTTTTTCTTTTTTCTATTTTCTATTTTCTTTTCTCTTATTTAATCTTCTTCTTCCTATTCGTTTCATAATCCTCAAAAATCATTTCGCCTAATCCTTTGAGTCCTGTATAAAATGCTTTTCCCTGATTGGCTTCCGTAAAACGGTTGACAAATTTTTGCAGATATGTATCATTGGCAATCATGAAGGTGGTGATTGGAATGTGCAACTTCCTAGCTTGTGCCGCTTGATTGTAGCATTGCTCCACGATATATTGGTCTAATCCGTTACTGTTCATATAATATTCGCCATTTTTTTCACGAATGCAACTCGGTTTTCCATCGGTAATCATAAAAATTTGTTTGTTGGTATTGCGTTTTCTGCGCAGCATATCCATCGCCAATTGTAATCCGGCAACGGTGTTGGTATGATATGGACCTACTTTTAAATAAGGCAAATCTTTAATAGCTATGGGCCATGCATCGTTTCCAAAAACTAAAATATCAATGGTATCTTTGGGATAGCGAGTAGTGATTAGTTCTGCCAATGCCATGGCTACTTTTTTGGCTGGAGTAATTCGGTCTTCGCCATATAAAATCATGCTATGGCTGATGTCAATCATCAACACCGTACTCATTTGGGCTTTGAATTTTGATTCTTCTACTACCAAATCATTTTCGGTTAATCGAAATTCATCTGCACCATTATTGATTTGAGCATTTTTCAAACTTTCGGTCAATGAAATGCTTTCCAAACTATCGCCAAAATGATATTCTCTGAATTCACCCGTTTGTTCATCGCCATTTCCAGAATGTTTTGTTTTGTGATTTCCTGTTCCTGAGCGTTTGAGATTACCAAAAATTTGGTCTAATGCTTGTTGTCGAATAGCTCGTTCTGTTTTAGCAGTAATTCCAGTCCCCGATGTTCCATCGTCTTTTAGTTCCTCACGGATATAGCCTTTTTTCTTTAAATCTTCAATAAAGTCGTCGATGGTATAACTGGAATCGGTGAGTTTATATTCAACATCCAATTGCCGTAACCAATCAATAGCTTCATCAAAATCCCCCGAAGTATGCGTAATTAACTCTTTAAAAATTTCAAATAGTTTATCAAAGGGAGATTGAAAAGGTGCTTCGTATTTTTTGAATAAAAATCCTTTTTTGATACTTTTTTCCATAGTGTATAAAATTAGTATATAAACTTTATAATCGTGTTGAAACGACTATTAATTTTTAGTTAAAGTCTAATATAAGTAGTGTTGGGTATAGTGATTTAAAAAAAACAACCTAAACTCTTTCTATTACTTTAGGGCTAACCAAATAAATTATTTAGTTTTACCAACTATAAAAAAGCTTATGTCCTCCGATTACATCAACGATGAAAAATTCACAGCTATCGCCTTTTTAGAAGCTGATATCAAATACAAAGAGTATGAAAATTGTAGTTTTTACAATTGTGATTTCACCAATTGTATTTTTCAAACCGTAACTTTTATCGATTGTAATTTTTTTGATTGCAACTTTAAGGATACTAAAATCAATTATGTATCGTTACGCGGAGTACAATTTACCAAATGCGATTTTACCGCTGTTAATTTTGCCATGACTGACCAAGTAATTTATGAATTTCACTTTAAAGATTGTTTGTTAGATTATGCCAAATTCTATGCCTTGAAGCTAAAGAAAATGCAGTTTATCAATTGCAGTATGATTTCAGTTGATTTTATGGCAAGTGATTTAACCGAAGCCGTTTTTGATAATTGCAATCTAAGACGAGCTGTATTTATTGATACGATTGCTAATAAAACTGATTTTTATACCAGTTATGATTATACGATTGACCCAGAAAAAAACAAACTTAAAAAAGCTATTTTCTCAACCGATGGTTTAAAGGGGTTATTGGAAAAATATGATTTAGTAATTAAATAATTCTGCCATCTTCCATCGTTATTATTCTATTGGTTCTTTTAGCAAAATCATTATCATGCGTAACGATGAGCATAGTTTGATTGTGTTCTAAAGTCAATTTTTTGAAAATATCAAAAACCAAATCGCTGTTCTTTTTATCTAAATTTCCTGTTGGTTCATCACCCATTATAATTAATGGATTGTTAATCAATGCTCTGGCAATAGCAACACGTTGTTTTTGCCCACCACTCAACTGATTGGGCATCTTTAGGGCTTGATCTTCCATATCTAATGTTCGCAAATGTTCTATGGCATCGTGTTCAATTTCTTTTTCAGAGCGAATTCCTAGTTTCATTCCGGGTAGCATGACATTTTTTAGCACGCTGTATTCCGATAGTAAATAGTGAAACTGAAACACAAAGCCAATTTTTTCATTTCTGAGTTGGGCCAATTCTTTATCGGGTTTTCCTGTAATGCGTTCTTCATGGATATATAACTCGCCTTCATAATCGGTATCCATAGTAGAAAGCAAATACAACAGGGTCGATTTCCCGCAACCTGATTTTCCAACAATAGAAACAAATTCACCATGATTTATATTCATATCTATTTCTTTCAACACCTTAAATTTTATGGGGTCGTAAAAGTATTTGGTTAACTTTTTAGTTTCTAGGACACTGTTGCTCATTTTTTTATTTACCTCGAATAATATCTACTGGATCAACTTTACTAGCTTTAAGCGCTGGGAATAAACCTGCAATAAATGTTGTTACTAATGCAAATGAAATTCCAATTATATAAAACATTGGATTATAATTTATGGGATAAGTAGTTATTGTTGGTAGCGCTGCCGTATTAAAAGGAATGTTGTCTATGATTGTGGTGAAAAAAAATCCGAAAAGTAAACCAAAAACACCACCAGTAATACCAATAATCATAGAAAGGGAAATGAATATCCACTTCACATCATTTCCCGAAAATCCGGTAGCTTTAAGAATGGCAATACTATCCATCTTTTCAAAAATCATCATATTTAAGATGTTATAAATTCCAAATCCGGCCACAATTAATAATACAATGCCAACAGCATAAGAAATAATGCTCCTAACAGAACTACCTGTTTCAAACTGAGAATTGGCTGTTTGATAATCAATGGCATCTAATTCAAATTTATTATGAAACTCCTTTGCTAAAGCTGGTGCCGAGGTGATATCGAATAATTTTATTTGAATATCTGTAATATAATTTGTGGCTTCGCCTAATAGTTTTTGGGCTGTAGCTAAAGAGGTATAACTACTGATATCGTCAATTTCTGCAATGCCAATTTGGGAAATACCAACAATTTTTAAGGAAGCTAAATTTCCTTTGGCAGTTGTGATTTTTATAATATCGCCTTTAACCAAAAGCATTTTATCGGCCAATCCTTTTCCAATAATGATACTGTTGTTTTGAACTAAGTCGGCTATTTTACCTTCTATAATATAATCGCTTAGAGTGAATAATTTTTCTTCTGCTGGAACATCAATTCCGTTAATTATTCCAGAAATTTCTATGGTCCCAGAATTAAAAAAAACGGGTGTAGTTATTTTTGGAGCTACATCAATGATACGATTATCTTGTTTTAAATTATGAATGATTGTCTTGCTGTTGTAAATAGATTTACCTCTATCTTTTGGCTTTATAGACGCGATAAAGTTAATGTCATTTTTATATTTACTAGACAGAGTTACAGGCTGATTTTCAGAAGGTTTGATTTCGTTATATAAACGAACATGTGGTGTTCTGTTGAGCATTAATCCATCGAGTAAATCATTCAATCCATTCATAAAACTTACTAATGAAATAAACATGGCGATACCAAAAGTGACTCCGACTGCGGCAACAATTGTTTGTTTCAATCGGGCACGAAGCAAATGAATAGCTATGTTTAAAATAAGTTTAAAGTTCATTATCTCGGTTTGTAAATGGTTTCCTCTGAACTTAATCCACTCAAAATTTCAACATTCTGATAATCGTTTAAACCAATTTTTACTTTGCGTTTTTCATCTTCATTAACCAAAACATACTCATCGTTTATGAGATAACTTCTAGGAATGGTCAAAACATTCTTTTTGGTTTGTATAATGATATTGGCTTCAGCTGTAAGATTGGGATATAATTTTAAGGGTGGAGTATCAAAATGAGCTTCTATTTTAAAAGTTCTAGAACGTTCGTCCATAATGGGATAAATTTTATCTACTGTCGCGTCAAAAGCTTTTCCTTTGTAACTGTCCAAAGTAACCACTATTTTTTGACCTAAAATGACGCTAACCATATCATATTCATCAACATACAATTCTAATACATAGGCATTCTTCTTTCCGATAACTGCTAAAGGCAATTGTGGTGTTATTAAAGTTCCTTCTTTTACTAAAACATCAAACAACTCTCCAGAAAATGCACTTTTAACCTCAAAGTCGCTTTGTGATTTTTCGTTGATTTTTAGGTTATTACTATTTCGATATTGATCATTTTTTAGTTGAATTCTCAATTGTGATAATTGTTTTAAAGCAGCATCATAATTGGATTTTGAGTTCTTATAGGCGAGTTCTACTCGTTCGTACTCTACTTCCGAAATAATATTATATTGTTTGATGTTTTTATTGCGATTATACACTGATTGATCAAGTGCTAATTTGTCTTTGGCTGCCTGAACCTTCGTTTCCATTTCAGCAATTTTATCTTGAACATAACGACTATTTTCGTTACTCAATTGGTAGGTTAAACGAGCATTCGCGGTAGTAAGCGATGCTTTATCACTTTCTATTTGAAATAGTGATTGTCCTTTAGTAATAGTTTGCCCTGCGGTTACATTGATTTTCTGTAAAACACCATTGACACTCGAATAAACAGTATATTGATTTTCTGATTTTACAATACCTGAAGCATAAACACTTTGGGTTATAGTACCTATGGTAGGTTTTAATTCGTCTTTGTCTTTTTTAGAACAAGAAACTATAAGTAGTAAAGAGAAATAGAATAGAATTTTAAAACATTTCATCAAGTTGGCATTTATTGATTTTTGACTCTCAAATTTACAACAATTCCATCAGTAAAAATGAAACATTTATCATATAAAAAAGCCCTCAAAGGAATTTTTGAAGGCTTACATATTCTTTATAAACAATTCACTAATAAACAAAAATCGCTCTTTCGCTCATCATTTCGTTTACTTCATCAGCTACTTGTTCGATAACCGCTTCATTAGTATGATTAAGCAATACTCTATCAATCATATCAACAATGGTTTCCATATCTTTTTCTACTAAGCCACGAGTAGTAATAGCAGGAGTTCCAATACGAATTCCCGAAGTGATGAATGGCGATTTATCATCAAATGGCACCATATTCTTGTTTACTGTAATCTCTGCTTTTACCAATGCATTTTCGGCTTCTTTACCAGTGATGTTTTTATTTCTTAAATCAATGAGCATCATGTGATTGTCTGTTCCTCCCGAAATTAAATGATAACCTCTATTTATAAAGGCAGCAGCCATAGCTTTTGCATTTTTTTGTACTTGCATGGAATAATGGAAAAACTCATCGGTCAGTGCTTCTCCAAATGCTATCGCTTTTGCCGCAATAATGTGCATTAACGGTCCACCTTGATTTCCTGGAAAAACAGCTAAATCTAATAAAGTAGACATCATTCTGATTTCTCCTTTTGGTGTAGTCAATCCCCAAGGATTTTCAAAATCTTTCCCCATCATAATCAATCCACCACGTGGTCCGCGCAATGTTTTATGAGTTGTAGTGGTTACAATATGACAATGCGGAATTGGATCATTCATTAATCCTTTGGCAATCAAACCGGCTGGGTGAGAAATATCGGCTAATAAAAGTGCGCCAACACTATCGGCAATCACTCTAAATCGCTCAAAATCCATATCACGACAATAAGCTGAAGCACCAGCAATAATCATTTTTGGTTTTTCACGAGTTGCAATTTCTTGAATTTTATCATAGTCAAAACGACCAGTTGCTGCTTCTACACCATAAAAAGAAGGTGTATATAATTTTCCTGAAAAATTAACTGGAGAACCATGCGTTAAATGGCCACCATGAGATAAGTCAAAACCAAGAATTTTATCACCCGGTTGTAAACATGCTGAAAAAACAGCAGTATTCGCTTGAGAACCAGAATGCGGTTGCACGTTAGCGTAAGCTGCACCAAACAACGCTTTGGCTCTATCAATAGCAATTTGTTCGACTATATCTACTACTTCACAACCACCATAATAACGTTTACCCGGATAGCCCTCGGCATATTTATTTGTTAAAACAGAACCTGCAGCTTCCATCACTTCATCACTCACAAAGTTCTCTGATGCAATTAGTTCAATTCCGTGAATTTGTCTGTCTTGTTCCTCAAGAATAAGGTCAAAAATTTGTTTGTCGCGTTGCATTTGAAATTATTTCGATTAATTGTGTTCAAAATTACAAAAATGGTTTGGTAAATTAATAGGAAATGATATATTTGATTACTTAATTTTTCAACAAACATAAAGAACGAATGATGCCTATAAATACTAACAATCCGAAACGAAAATCATGGATTACTGTTCCTAATAACAGTGACTTCCCCATACAAAACATTCCTTTTGGAGTTTTTTTAACCAAAGAAGATGTGATCACTATTGGGACTCGAATAGGTGATTATGCGATTGATTTAGGAGCTTTACAGCAATTAAATTATTTCGAAGGCATCGAATTGACCGATGATATGTTCATGCAAGATACTTTGAATGATTTTATCTCTGATGGCAAGAAAACCTGGCGATTAGTTAGAAATCGAATTGGAGACATTTTCGATAGCAACAATCCTAAACTTAGAGATAATAAAGAACACCGAGATATTGTAATCTTCAAAATGGAAGATGTAGAAATGCAGCTTCCGGTTTTAATTGGAGATTACACCGATTTTTATTCGAGTAAAGAACACGCTACCAATGTTGGAAAAATGTTCCGTGATCCCGAAAATGCTTTATTGCCTAATTGGCTTCATATTCCTGTTGGCTATCACGGAAGAAGCTCAACCATTGTGCCGTCTGGAATTCCGGTACATCGTCCGATGGGACAAACGTTACCTACCGGCGAAAGCACACCCGTATTTGGACCATCACGTTCTATCGACTTTGAACTTGAAACTGCTTTCATCACAACAGATGCCAACGTAATGGGCGAAAATATTCCAATTAACGAAGCGGAAGATTATATTTTTGGAATGGTATTATTAAACGATTGGAGTGCAAGAGATATTCAAAAATGGGAATATGTGCCCCTTGGACCATTCTTGGCTAAAAACTTTGCTTCCTCTATTTCACCATGGATTGTTACTATGGATGCTTTAGAACCTTTTAGAACCAAAGGTCCTAATCAAGAACCAATGCCACTTCCCTATTTACAACAAAAGGGGAAACATACCTATGACATTAATTTAGAAGTGTATATCGAGCCTGAAAACGTTGCTCCTACTTTAGTTTCTAAATCTAATTTCAAATATATGTATTGGTCAATGTCGCAACAATTAGCGCATCACACTTCAAATGGTTGTCGCGTAAATTCTGGTGACATGATGGGTTCTGGAACTATTTCTGGTCCTACACAAGATAGCTTTGGCTCTATGCTCGAATTAACTTGGGGTGGAAAAAATCCGATTAAAATGAATGACGGTTCCGAACGTAAGTTCATCAATGATAACGATACTGTAATTATGAAAGGATATTGTCAAAATAGTTCTGTGCGTATTGGCTTTGGCGAAGTTTCAAGTAAATTATTGCCACCCTTCGTTAGAAAATAAACTTACTAAATTCCAAATTAAAAAATCCAAATTCCAAGTTTAAAACCATACAATTGAAATGAAAAATACAGCGTTAACACACGTACACGAAAGTTTAGGAGCTAAAATGGTTCCGTTTGCAGGATTTAATATGCCTGTTCAGTATGAAGGCGTAAATGCCGAACACGAAATAGTTAGAAATGGCGTTGGCGTTTTTGATGTTTCACACATGGGCGAATTTTTACTATCGGGTGAGAACGCTTTGGCATTAATCCAAAAAGTCACTTCCAATGATGCATCGGTGTTAGCAATTGGTAGAGCTCAATATTCTTGTTTGCCCAATAATGATGGCGGAATTGTAGACGATTTAATTGTTTACCGAATGAAAGAAAACCAATATTTATTGGTCGTAAACGCTTCAAATATTGACAAAGATTGGAATTGGATTTCGTCTCACAATGATTTGGGAGTTGATATGAAGAATATTTCTGATGATTATTCTTTGCTTGCTATTCAGGGTCCAAAAGCAGTTGAAGCCATGCAATCTTTAACTTCTATTGATTTATCAGCGATTAAATATTATCACTTTGAAGTGGCTGATTTTGCCGGAATAGAGCATGTCATCATTTCGGCAACAGGTTATACTGGCTCTGGTGGATTTGAAATTTATTGTAAAAACTCCGATGTGGAGCAAGTTTGGAATAAAGTGTTTGAAGCGGGTAAATCGTTTGGCATAAGACCAATTGGTTTGGCAGCTCGTGATACGTTACGTTTGGAAATGGGTTTCTGTTTGTATGGCAATGATATTAATGATACTACCTCTCCGTTAGAAGCTGGTTTGGGTTGGATTACCAAATTTAACAAAGACTTTACCAATTCTGAAAACCTTAAAAAACAAAAAGAAGCGGGCGTTTCAAAAAAATTAGTTGGTTTTGAAATGATTGATAGAGGAATTCCCCGTCATGACTACGAAATTGTTGATGCTGATGGAAATAATATTGGGATTGTAACTTCTGGGACGCAATCACCATCAATGGGAATTGCCATTGGTATGGGTTATGTAAAAACTGAATTTGCAGCTGTTGATTCTGACATTTTCATTGTGATTAGAGATAAAAAGATTGCTGCAAAAGTGGTAAAAATGCCTTTTTATAAAAAATAATATTCCCTGACTAATGTAGCTTTGAGAAAGATATACTTATTAATTGCTTTACTTCCTGTTTTTGTTTTTGCACAAAGCGATAAAAATCCGTGTGAAACATTGTCAAAAATTAATGCGTTAATTCAAGAACAACATTACAAACCCAAAGCTGTAGATGATAGTTTATCGGTGTATGTTTTTGATTCTTTTTTAAAAACAATTGACGATGGCAATAGTATTTTTATTGCACCGGAAATTTCAGTTTTAAAGAAACACAAATTTAAAATTGACGATTACATTATTAGTAAGAATTGCGCATTTTTAGAAGAGATATACAATTCTTATACTACTGCAATGGACCGTTACGACAAAATTATTTTGTCAATTAAGTCTGAACCATTCGGGTTTTCTAGTTCAGAAGTGATTCGTTTTTCCAAAAAATCTTTTTCTTTTGTTAAAGATGAAAAAGAATTGAAAAGTTTATGCAAAAAAAAAATACTTTTTGATGTCTTAAAAGATGTTGCAGGGAAAAGTAAAAACAGAGATTCTTTGGTTGCTAATTTTGATAAAATAGCTGCAATTTCAAAAGCTAAGATTTTTGAAACATACGCTTGCAAAACTTCAAGTCATCGACTATCTAGAGCTGAATTCAACTCCAAATTCTTTTCAGTATTTTGTTCCTATTTTGATCCACATACCGAGTATTTTTCAGAGAGTGAAAAATCGTCGTTTTTATCTTTGGTGAGCGCTGACAACATGACTTTTGGATTGAATCTTTCTTTAAATGAAAAAGAAGAACTGACTGTAGATGAAATTATCCCTGGAAGTTCCGCCTATTTTACTGAGAAAGTTGATGCTGGTGATTTAATATTGAAAATAAAATCCAAAAATGAGGAATTTGATATTGCATGCTCCTCAATGAATAAAGTATCAGAAGTAATTAGTTCCACTGATTATAAGACAGCAAATTTTACTTTGAAGAAGAAAAGTGGAGAAATCTACACTATCGATTTGGTAAAAAAGGTCATGAAAGATTACCAAAATAATGTGTATAGTTTTATTGTTGAAAAAGACGGGAAAAAGACAGGTTATATCAGAATTCCGAGTTTCTACGCAACATTTGAAAACGGCAAAACTAATGTTAGTGATGATGTTGCTAAAGAAGTTTACAAACTTCAAAAAGACAATGTCAACGGACTTATTATCGATTTAGAAAATAATGGCGGTGGTTCGATGGAAGAAGCCATGCGACTTACAGGTTTATTTATCGATATTGGTCCTATAGCTATTATGGATGATAATAAAGGAAACAAGCAAACTTTAAAAGACACTAATCGCGGTACAATTTATAACGGTCCGATGGTAGTATTAATAAATGCATTTTCGGCTTCTGCAAGTGAATTTTTTTGTAATGCAATGCAAGATTATAATCGTGCTGTTATTGTTGGAAATCAGTCATTAGGCAAAGCATCAATGCAGCTTATATTGCCCTTAAATGAAAGTCCGAATCCTACAGAATTTATAAAATTAACCATTGACAAATTCTATCGAATTACCGGAAAAAGCAACCAAACTATTGGCATTACTCCAGATGTCCAAATTCCTTCCTTATTTGATAAACAAATGCCAAGAGAAAATAGTTATCCAACAGCTTTGCAAAATGATGTTATTTCATCAAATTTACGATACAATTTGGTAATAAACGATAATGCAACTGCCATTCAAAAAAGCGAAAAAAGAGTTTCTGAAAATGAATCAGTAATGGCAATAAAAAAATTAAATGAAAAAATAAATGAATTATTTGATGAGGATTTTCCTCCTATTACACTACAATTTAATAAGGTTTTCGATGAAACCAATAGAATAAATTCACTCTGGAAAGAAATTGAGATGATTAATGAGACGGAATACGATTTAGAGGTTGAGCGCAATTCTGTTGATATTGAATACCAACAATTTGATGAATATTTGAAGGCAAGTAATAAAGAAAAGATTGAAGCCATAAAAGGCAATATTCATATAGTAGAAGCATTAAATATTATTAATGATTTAAAAAAATAAATTATGAAATCGCCATTAACAAGAAGTTTGCAAAAGCAAACACCAATGAAGATTTAGCGATACCATATGACCTTAAAAAAAACAAATATTAAATACATATGAAACTAAAATTACTTTCCGTTTTCCTATTTCTATCAAATTTAAGCTTACATGCTCAAGAATTTAAAACTCCTGTTGATTATTTGACCTTTATTAATAATGAACAACTTCAAATTTCAAAAAGCACATGGAAATATACACAAGCAGTGGCACATTCCAAAAGTGCGCGTCGGATTGATGCTACCCGAAAACAATTAATAAAAAGCATCGAGGTTTCAAGTAAAAAAATTGAAAATTTAACAAATGGCTATAAAGGTGATGTTGAATACAGAGATCAAACCGTTCACTTTTTTGACATCAGAAAAAAAAGCTTAAATGAAGAATATGAAAAACTGATTGACATGCAAGAAGTTGCCGAACAATCCTATGATGCTATGGAAGCTTATTTATTAACTCGAGATTTAGTCAATAAAAAGTTAGATGCCGAAAACGAAAATATGGAAAAAGCATTTAATGCATTTGCAAATAAATACAACATTACTGTTAATAATGAAGAATCCGATTTAAGTAAAAAAATGCAATTATCAAATGATGTCTTTGATTATCATACCGTTTTGTATTTAATTTTCTTTAAAGTTAATTTTACTGATAACAACCTGTCAAAAGCTATTGAAGCAAAAGATTTAGGAAAAATTCAACAAAATGCTAGCAGTTTACTTCTTTTTGCTAATGAAGGTTTAGAAAAAATAAAAACGATTGCTCCTTTTCAAAAAGACGCTTCGCTTTTAAATGCAACCAAAGATGCTTTAGAATATTATAAAAAAGAGGCGGAGCAATTTGTACCAACTGTGGTAAGTTTCTTTATGTTTAATGATAAGTTTGAAAATGCAAAAAATTCTTTAGAAGGAAAATCTGCTAAAGACAGAACCAAAGAAGAAATAGATAATTACAATACAATGGTCAAACAATACAATAAAGAAGTTGATAATTTCAACAAAGCCAACAATGCTAATTTTCAAGAAAAAAATAAGAATATAAACACTATAAACTCAATAGGAGATAATTTTATTTCAAGACATATTCCAAACGACTAAACTGATTTTTAATTAGATTTGTAAAAATAGAAATATCGCTTAATTTTGCAGCATTATAGTAATAGAAAAACAATTAATAAAATCTGATTTTTTTCAGGTTATAAATAGTAATGGGAAGAGCATTTGAATTTAGAAAAGGAAGAAAAATGAAACGTTGGTCAGCCATGGCTAAAGCGTTTACTCGTATTGGAAAAGATATTGTAATGGCGGTGAAAGAAGGCGGACCAAATCCTGAAGCCAACTCACGATTAAGAGCCGTTATACAGAATGCAAAATCGGCCAATATGCCGAAAGAGAATGTAGAACGAGCTATTAAAAAAGCTACCGACAAAGATACTGCCAACTATAAAGAACAACTTTTTGAGGGCTATGCTCCACATGGTATTGCTTTGTTGATTGAAACCGCAACCGATAATAACAATAGAACAGTAGCCAACATTAGAAGTTATTTTAACAAATGCAACGGAACATTAGGAACACAAGGTTCGGTAGAATTTATGTTTGATCATACGTGTAATTTCCGGATTCCAAATAACAATATCGATATTGAAGAAATGGAATTAGAATTCATTGATTTTGGTGCTGAAGAAATTTTTGCCGATGAAGATGGAATTTTGATCTATGCTCCTTTTGAGAGTTTTGGTGCTATTCAAAAGGAATTAGAAAGTCGTGGCATTGAAATTTTATCCTCAGGATTTGAAAGAATTCCACAAATAACCAAAAAACTAGATGAAGCCGAAATGGCTGATGTTGAAAAACTAATTGAAAAAATTGAAGAAGACGATGACGTGATGAACGTATATCATACTATGGAAGAATAGAAACATATTTTTATAAAACTAAAAAACTCCAAAGCAATTTGGAGTTTTTTTTATCTTTTTGTTTAGCTCAAAGTGGTTATTGAACAGTGACTATTAATTTAAGTTATGTTATTATGTATATAGCTCCCAAATACGAAAAGTTACGTTTCGAAATAGACAAAGTCACCGTCATCACAAATACTTGAGTGATTAATCAAATTTTGATTATCCAGAAATATTTTTTAAACACTGAACTACAGCTTTTTAACAAATCGTTATGCACTAAAGTCACTAAAATTTTCTATCCAATGTGAAGAAGAAATAACTTTTTTTTTTAAAATTTGATTATTTTATTTCCTCAATATCTTCCAATTGCCAAGTCTTATCAAAGTAAGCTTCAGTTGGTCCGTAAAAACGGAAGTATGGAAACCAACCTTTGCCTGGTAGTGTTTTAATATAATTTTTATTAGCGCCTTTAGGTTTTGTAGGACCAAAGTAAATATCAACAGAGCCATCAGCATTTTTCTCAATATCTTTTCTGGAAGACATGTCTGCAGAACCTTGATCTGTTACCAATGGACCTCTTGTAACATTATCATACAAGGTAATAGACCAAAATTGTTTAACCGGTGCATTTGCCGGTACATGAAAATGATAACTCTTTGCACCCACAAGCCATTTGCCTGCTTTATCTTTTGAAGTTTCCAGATAAACCTGACCAAATCCTAATATTCTTCCCTGCATTCCTGTGCTGTTTCCAATGGCTTCATAAAACCATGAAGCTCTTTGATCCAGTTGGGTATAATTGCTATCTTCCTGATTTAATTCAACCATGTTAGCATACTCCCAGTGCTTGTCCTTCCAAACAATTGAACCGGCAAATCTTTTCTCATAAGCATTGGCCCGAGCGGTCAATTCGCCCACCATGGCTGCCTGATTCAGAATTTTGGTCAAGCGCTCATCCGGTTGAAACGGTTTACCTTTTTCCATACCAAGTGAAGCCATCATGCCATAAATAACCCTGTCACGGGTTTGTACAGGTTCTGGTTCAATCGCCTCAGCCACCATTTTAAAATAGTTCGCATCAGTTGGTTGTGCGGATGTCCATGCTTTACCATTTACAGGAACAAAATTGGTTACAGTGGCCTTAGATCTGTCGTTCCAACTGTAAATTTTAAATTTCCTAATAGTTTCCTCAGCAATTTTTGGGTCTGGATCTAATGCTCTGGTACCAAACCATACTTGTACGGTTGGAGATATATAAACCCTGTAACCTGGAGCAGCTATCATTTTAGAACCGGGAGGAAGAAATAGATATTTTCCTCCTGCACCTTTGTCGGGTCCTGTTTGACCAATATCTGTAATGGGTTGCTGCCAAAGATCAAGCAGACCGCCTGCTATTAAACCTGCAGGCGCATCTATTACAAATGCACCTTGCTTGCTGAAGTTCCAAAAACTAAACGCATACAACGTTGTAATATTAGGTGTCAGCATGCCACTTTTATCTTTAAGGTCAAAAAACATCGATATCTCCCCGTCTTTTATACCAAGTTGATCCCGTTGTGCAAGGTGTAAACCATGAAAACCTACCATGGGTAAAGCCCAAGTGTGTATTTGGCATGCCCTTTGAAAATCCCTTTCATCATAGAGTTTTGTAATAGCATCTTCAGAAGGATAACCACTTTCTAATTTTAAATCACCTAAGCGGGTAACAATATTGTCACCTGTTTGTGTTTGCTCAGTATTATCTGAGTTGGATGTTACCCCTTTTTGTTTCTGATTGCAGCTGATAGTAATTGTTACTATTAATAAAGATAGTAACCCTATAATTTTAGTTTTGTGTTTCATTTAATTGTTATTAAGTTAATGTTTTCCAAAAAATAGTATAAATCAAACTACATAAATAAATTAAATGATGTTTTGACCAAGCATGACGCCAAACTACTTAATAAACTCAACCTTCTGAACTTCTTCTTCATTAATGCTATCAAAGAAACCTTGTTCGTTCATCCAATCATCGCTAAATACTTTGCTCATGTAACGTGAACCATGATCTGGAAAAATCGCAATTACATTACTGTTTTCATCAAACTCACCTTCTTCGGCATATTGCTTGATGGCTTGCATGACAGCACCCGAAGTGTATCCCACAAACAATCCTTCTTTTTTAACAATTTCTCTGGTAGTGTGGGCACTTTCTTCATCAGTAACTTTCATAAAATGATCTATTACATCAAAGTCGGTAGCTGTAGGAATTAAGTTTTTACCTAATCCTTCTATTCTATAAGGATAAATTTCATCAGCGTCAAACTCCTTGGTTTCGTGGTATTTTTTCAAAACCGAACCAAAAGCATCAACGCCAAGAATTCTGATATTTGGATTTTTCTCTTTTAAGTATTTTGCAGCGCCTGATATAGTTCCACCAGTTCCACTACAAGCAATTAAATGGGTAATTTGTCCGTTGGTTTGCTCCCAAATTTCTGGACCTGTAGATTTGTAATGGGCGTCAATATTCAATTGATTGAAATATTGATTAATATAAACAGAACCTTTTGTTTCTTCGTGTAAACGTTTGGCAACATTATAGTAAGAACGCTCATCATCAGCAGAAACATGTGCAGGGCAAACATACACTTTTGCACCTAAGCTACGGAGCATGTCAATTTTATCTAAAGAGGATTTAGAACTTACCGCTAAAATACAATTATACCCTTTAATAATACTAACCATAGCTAAACTAAAGCCAGTATTCCCCGAAGTAGTCTCAATAATAGTGTCTCCTGGAGAAAGAATACCTTGTTTTTCAGCTTCTTCTATAATATATAATGCAATTCTGTCTTTAGTAGAATGACCAGGGTTGAAGGCTTCAACCTTTGCATAAAAATTTCCTTGTAAAGATTCGGTGATTTTATTAAGTCTAATAAGCGGAGTATTCCCTATTAAACCTAATACATTATCGTAAGCTTTTATATTTTCTTTCATAAAATAAATTAGTCAAGGCATGGTTTAAAGACTTTTTATAGCCATATAAACTTTGCAAATTTAATAAAAAATATTTTAAACTATCTTTTTATTCCTTCTAAATCTAATAAAAAACTGTATTCTTTCGCGATTTCCTTAATGGCCTCAAACCTTCCCGAGGCACCACCGTGACCAGCATCCATATTGGTATCCAAATATAATTGATTATTATCGGTTTTCAAAACTCTTAATTTGGCAACCCATTTTGCTGGTTCCCAGTACTGTACCTGTGAATCGTGCAATCCAGTTGCAATATACATATTGGGATAGCTTTGTGCCTTTACATTGTCATAGGGAGAATAGGAAAGCATATAATCATAATATTTTTTAACATTTGGATTTCCCCATTCGTCATATTCACCAGTGGTCAATGGAATGGTTTCGTCTAACATTGTCGTTACCACATCTACGAAGGGTACTTGTGCAATCACGCCATGGTATAATTCTGGGGAAATATTTACAATAGCTCCCATTAATAATCCTCCAGCCGAACCGCCTTCGGCATACAAATGGTTAGGTGAAGTATATTTTTCGGATATTAAAAACTTAGAACAATCAATAAAATCGGTAAATGTGTTTTTCTTTTTCAATAATTTTCCATCATCATACCATTGTCGTCCTAAATCTTCACCACCTCGAATGTGAGCAATGGCAAAAATAAATCCCCTATCCAAAAGCGATAATCGAACAGAAGAAAAATGACAATCCATCGTCACTCCATAAGATCCATAGCCATATAGTAAAGTTGGTGTTGCTCCCTCCTTTTTCATTCCTTTTCGATAAACCATAGAAATGGGCACTTTCGTACCATCAGTTGCGGTAGCCCAAATTCTTTCTTCTTGATAATTATTCTTATCAAATTTACTCTCGAAATCTAGGGACAAAACTTCTTGTTCTTTCAGTATGGTTTTTTCTTTGTTTTTCATATTAAAATCAATAACCGTAGGTGGTGTGGCTAATGATTGGTAACCATAACGAAGAATTTCGGTATCAAAATCGAGATTGGTGGTCGTATACGCCATATAGGTTTCACTGTCAAAAGGCAAATAGTATTCTCCTTCTTCATCCCAAGGCATAATTCTGATTTTATTCAAACCGTCAGCACGTTCAGAAACCACTAAATAATCCTTGAATATATCAATATCTTCCAACAAAACATGTTCTCTGTGAGCGATTACATCCACCCAATTTCCCTTTGATGTTGCATTTTCAGGAGTTTTCATTAGCTTAAAATTGGTCGCTTTGTCTTTGTTAGTAACAATATAAAAGTGATTACCAAAGTGCGAAATCGAATATTCTAACCCACGAGTTCTCTTTTGAAAAACTTTGAATTTAGCATCTGGCGTTTCCGCTAAAACCGTTTGGTATTCGGTAGTTAGCGTACTGCTAGAATTGATAATTATGTATTTTTTTGATTTCGATTTATAGACAGAAACATCAAAAGTGTCGTCTTTTTCAAAATAAACTAAGGTATCATCTTCAACAGTTGTACCAATTTTATGTTTATAAATTTTATCAGCACGAAGCGTAACTTCATCTTTTCGAGAATAAAATAAGGTTTTGTTATCACTTGCCCATGTGGATCCACCAGTAGTATTTTCGAGCTTTATAGGAAGAATTTCACCCGTAACTAAATTTTTGATTTGAATGGTATATTGGCGTCTTGATACTGTATCAATACCAAAACTTGCCCAAATATTGTCTTCGCTTATGCTCAATCCCGATAAGTTAAAATAGGCATGTCCTTTTGCCATTTCGTTGCAATCAAAAAGGATTTCTTCCTTAGCTTGTAAATTTCCTTTTTTTCTAGAATGAATAGGATAATCTTTTCCTTTTTCAAATCGGGTGATATAGTAATAACCGTTATAGAAATAGGGAACCGACTCGTCATCTTCCTTAATACGGGCTTTCATCTCTTCAAACAAATCTTTTTGAAAATCCTTTGTATGAGCAGTTGATTGGTGGTAGTATACGTTTTCTTGATTTAGATACTCTATAACATCAGGATTTTCCCGATTGTTGAGCCAATAATAATTGTCGTTACGAATATGACCGTGTTTCTCTAACGAATGAGGAATAATTGTAGCATTTGGTGGCTGTAAAATATCTGACATTTGGATTTCTATGTTTACACAACAAAAGTAACCATAGATTAAAGATAACAACAACAAATAGAGAGGAAGTTATGCACTTAGAAATTAACAGTTTTATGCTTATAACTTTATCTTTTCTATCACCTCCAAAACATATTCATGCATTACTTGTCTGTAATCCAAATGGGTTACTATTCTTAGTTTTCCTTTGGCTAGCATACTTATTGAAATCCCTTTTTGTTTTAACTTTTCAATCACTAGTTGATCCTGTATATGAGGTTGTGCCGAGAACACCACAATATTTGTTTCTACTGGTTCTACTTTGGCAACCCAATCGCATTGTTCGAGTTGCATTCCCAATTCTTTCGCTCTGCGATGGTCGTCTTCTAATCGATTAATATTATTTTGCAGCGCATAAATTCCGGCTGCCGCCAAATAACCCGACTGACGCATATTGCCTCCAAATATTTTTCGGATACGTAAAGCACGATGCATTGTTTCAGAATCTGAAAGTAAAACGGAACCAATGGGACATCCTAATCCTTTGGAAAAACAAACCGAAATGGTGTCAAATAAATCACCGAATTGTTTTGGTTGCTGCTTTTTGGCAATCAAAGCATTCCATAAACGGGCACCGTCTAAATGGTATTTCAAATTATTAGCGGTGCAAACTTGTCTTATTTTTTGGAGTTCTTCTATTTCGTAACAAGCACCACCTCCTTTATTGGTCGTGTTTTCTATTCCCACCATTTTTGACATAGGTGTATGATAAAACTCGGGATCGTTAATCCCTTCTTTCACTTGCTCGGCGGTTATGATTCCACGAATACCATCCAATAAATTGAAATTCACGCCACTGTTAGAAGAGGCACCACCCGATTCATACAAATGAATATGCGACCATTTATCGCAAATGATTTGGTCTCCTGGATTGGTGTTCAACTTAATCGCTGTTTGGTTAGCCATTGTTCCTGTTGGAAAGAACAACGCGGCTTCCATACCGAATAAATCGGCTACAATGCGCTCAAATTCATTTACCGTTGGATCTTGCTTGAATACATCATCACCTACTTTGGCATTGAACATGGCCTGAAGCATTTCGGAAGATGGCTTGGTAACGGTATCGCTAATTAAATTTATTTCCATTTAAAGAATATTAGTCTATTTTTGTGGGCGATTCTAGCCCCGACCTGCCTGCCGGCAGGCAGGTAGTAGCGGTATCATTTTGTTTTGTCATGCTGAGCCTGTCGAAGAACAAAACAAAAGATACAGTGGACAGCGGGAATAGCTCCTGAAATAAATTCAGAATAAATCAAATAATAAAACACAAAATTACATTATTTTATGACAAATACCGAACAAATAAAAGGTATTGTGGAGCGTCTTGGTGCGTTGAGGAGGTATCTTTGACATTGATGCCAAACTTATAGAGATTACTAACGAGGAAGAAAAGACATTTGCACCTAACTTTTGGAACAATCCAAAGGAAGCCGAAATCATTGTTCAAAACTTACGCTCCAAGAAAAAATGGGTCGAAGATTTTGAAAAAGGTATTGCTATGGCCGAGGAACTTCAAATTATTTACGAATTTTTTAGAGAAGGCGATGCTACCGTAGAAGAACTCGATGAACAGTATGAATTAACCAATACCCATATCGAAAATCTAGAATTTCGAAATATGCTTTCTGATGAAGGCGATAAATTAAGCGCTGTTGTTCAGATTACTGCAGGCGCAGGCGGGACAGAAAGTTGCGATTGGGCTTCCATGCTTATGAGGATGTATATGATGTGGGGCGAAAAAGAGGGCTATAAAATAAAAGAACTGAACTTTCAGGAAGGTGAGGTTGCCGGAATAAAAACGGTAACTTTAGAATTTGAAGGCGACTATTCCTTTGGGTATTTGAAAGGTGAAAATGGGGTGCATCGATTGGTACGAATTTCTCCATTTGATAGCAACGCAAAGCGTCATACCTCGTTTGCTTCGGTTTATGTGTATCCTTTAGTGGATGATAGCATTGAGATTGACATCAATCCAGCCGATATTGAAATTACGACTTCACGCTCAAGCGGTGCTGGAGGACAAAATGTAAATAAGGTAGAAACCAAAGTTCAATTATTTCACAAACCAACAGGGATACAAATTCAGTGTTCGGAAACGCGTTCGCAACAAGACAATAGACAAAGAGCGATGCAAATGTTACGTTCGCAGTTGTATGAAATTGAACTCAAAAAACAGCAAGCCCAACGTGCCGATATCGAAGCAGGTAAAATGAAAATTGAATGGGGTTCCCAAATCAGAAACTATGTGATGCAACCTTATAAATTGGTGAAAGACGTACGTACTGGCTATGAAACTAGTGATGTTGATGGTGTAATGAACGGAAACATTGATAAATTTTTAAAAGCATATTTGATGATGATGGGGCAGAAAGAGGAGTAATCAGTCAGCAGTCTCAGTGTTCAGTCCCAGTCGCAGTTGACAGTTTCAAGGTTAATATTGTTGGATATTCAATTTCAATTGCTTTAATTTGAGAAATATTCAAAATTAATAACTTAATATGAAAACATTCTCAATACAGGAAATCAATGACGTACTTGGTGGTGAAATTGTTGGTTCTACTGCAACAAAAATTACAGCTCCGGAACAATTAGAAGCTGCAACTGAAACCGAAATTTCATTTATTGGAAGTAAAAAATATGAAAAGTTTTGGCAGAATTCTAAAGCCTGTGTTGCTGTAGTTAATCAAGATATTTCTATTGAACCCGGAGAAAATCGTGCTTTTATAAAAGTTAAAAATGCCGATTTGGCCATGTCTCAAGTACTGGAACTCTTTGCTCCTGCTCCACCCGTTTTTGATATTGACATTCATCCAACTGCTATCATCGATACAACTGCTGTAATAGGCAAGGGAACTAAAATTGGCGCTGGAAGTTATATTGGACCTAATGTTTCTATTGGTGACAATGTTACGATTTATCCCAATGTCACAATTTTAGATGAGTGCAGTATTGGGCAACATACCATTATATGGTCTGGAACAGTAATAAGGGAACGTTGTCTTATTGGTGCCTATTGCATATTACATCCCAATTGTACCATTGGTGCTGATGGTTTTGGATTTAGACCTTGTCCTGAAAGAGGCTTGGTTAAAATTCCACAAATCGGAAATGTAATTATTGGAAATAATGTTGAAATTGGTGCCAATTCTTGTGTTGATAGAGGGAAGTTTAGTTCTACGATACTTGGCGATGGCTGTAAAATTGATAATTTAGTTCAAATTGGACACAATTCTAAGCTTGGGAAATTTTGTATTATGGCTGGAAACTCTGGTTTGGCAGGTTCAGTTACGTTAGGCAACGGAGTAATTATTGGCGGTAGCGCCTCCATTAAAGATCATACTACTATTGGTGAAGGCGCAATTGTTGGCGCTGGTTCAGGTGTAGCTGCCGATGTTGAAGCTGGAAAAACAGTATTGGGTTATCCTGCTGTGGAGGCAAGAGATGCTTTAAAACAATGGGCCATTTTAAAAAGATTAGTTAGAGATTCAAATAAATAAATTTTCGTTTCAAATAAAAGCTATATATTTGCATCGAGGATTCCGAAAGGAAGTTACACCTCACCGCACTAGTCGATCGCTCCAGATCGACTTTTGTATTTTATATAGAAAGCAAAAGCCCAAAATAGTTGACTGTTTTGGGCTTTTTTAATAGATATAAAATGGATTATAAAACTTCTTTTAAGAAATCTAATAAGGCTATCCAAGAACGTTTATCTGCTTTTTCGTTATAAGCTGCACCTTTTGAATTATCGTCTCCAGCATCTTTATGTGTAAATGCATGAACAGAATTAGAATAATAAACCATTTGCCAATCGGCACCCGATGATGTCATTTCGTTTTGAAAACTATCCACTTCGTCCTTTGAAACATAAGGATCATCAGCACCGTGCAACACTAATACTTTAGGATTTATTTTATCATTTGGTCTGGTTATATCTTTGCCTAAACCTCCATGAAAAGAAACAACTCCCTGCACTTTCAATTTAGCTCTAGCAGCTTCAATAGCACCAGTACCACCAAAACAATAACCCATGACAACAATCTTATCTGGGTTGGCTCCTAGCTTTACCAATTCGTTCAAAGCCAGTTGAATTCGTTTTTGGTATTCGGCATAATTCTTTTTGTAATAGCCTGCTTTTGTTCCCGCTTCTGAGGGATTTTTAGGTCTGCTATCTTTTCCATAAATATCAGCAACAAAAGAGTAATAGCCTAGTTCAGCAAGTTTTGTAGCACTTTCTTTAGAATGAGAATCAACACCTAACCAAGCTGGCAATATTAAAACACCTGGTTTGTCTTTCAATTCATTTTTTGGTTTGATACCAAAACCACTGAGTATTTGTTCGCCATCTTTATAATCTAAAGCTTTGAGCTGAGAAAATGCAGTACTTGACAGTAAGAGGAAAGTAAGGGTAAGAATAAAGTGTTTCATTATATTTATTAAATTTAAGCAAAACTAACTATTTACATATAAAACAAAGGTTAAAAGAGTATTAAATAGTTAAACACTTCAACTTTCTTAAATTTATATTCCAATTTCAACTTGGAAGCGTAAATACCAAAGATTTTTGGAACTACCATCATAATATTGCAAAGTATCATAATTAAGTTCGGCTTGTAATTTAAAAGTGTGTTCCCAAATGTACTTAGTGGCTCCAATGGAATATTGTTTGGTATTGGGAGTTAAAGTTTCAATATCATTACCTACATTTTGTAGAGAATATCTAGCTATAAATTCATAATTTGATTTAGTAATATAACTAGCTTGATAATCAAAACCATTTCCCACAAACACATAATTAAACTCAGTAACATCATCGGGGTTAAAAGTTATAGCACTTTCAGGAGTTGTTCTAGACATATAGCTCATCATAGCTGCCCAACCTTTGTATTTGAACATAGCATCAAGTAAAACCGATTTCATTGTTCTTTTTTCATATAAATCCTCTCCCAACTGACCTTGAGTTCGCTGTGCATGATTATTTTGTTGAAAAGCACCAGATAACATTAGCTTTGGTTTTTTTTCTCGCATAATATCTCCTTCAAAATAGGTTCCGTCTTTTGTAAACGCACCAAATGGAAATAACTCCACTTTTCCGGTTAAGGCAATTCCATCATCAGCATTTCCGGTTTGGTTTCTTCCTTCACCACCAGAAATTGCGGTTTTTAAATTATAGGAAAATTTATCCTTGAATTCATTCATATTGTGTACTTGAAACCCAAAATCTCTATCAATAGTAAATCTAGCGTTATTGATAGTTCTATCGGTTAACTGCAAAGCCCCCGACGAATTTACACGCTGTCTATTTCCTGGTAATTTAGTTTGACCAAAACTAATATTCCAATTTTTATTAGGACGATAAAAAACAACAGCATCTCTAATGATGTTAATATTCTCACCTTCTTTTACTTCGCCTACATCGCCTGGAGCAAAGGACAATTGAATGGCATATAGAAATTTAGGATTACCAACATAACCATCTAAACGCAAACGCAAACGACGAACTTGACCTTGATAGGCACCATTTTCATCTTCTTCTTGAATGTAGGAAACTCTGTTTTGCATTCGGAAACGAATATTTAATTGAAATAAACTATCCGGTGAAGTCATGCCTATTCCTTTTCCGAAACTATAGTATGGCAAGGCTGATAATTTAATATCGTTGTCATGTTTAGTTTGCTCTATAGAAACCTGAGAATAATTAGAAATTGAAAACAGTAATAGTATTAGTAATAAAGCCTTTTTCATTGTGTGTGTTGTAGTTAGTTATGTAGTTTAATAAATTTACTATAAATTGATGTTAACTAAACAATTTGATAACATTTAAGAATAAATTATAAAAAAAAGCCAACCATCACAGTTGGCTTCTAAATATTAGAAAAATTAAATAAATAATTTCAAAAAATAATATATTAAAGCTGCTAAAACAGCAGAAACTGGTATGGTTAAAACCCAAGCCCACAACAATTTCACAGTTACACCCCAACGAACAGCGGAAACTCTCTTGGTAACTCCTACTCCAATAATTGAACCCGTAATCGTATGAGTAGTGGATACAGGAATTTTAAAATGTTCTGTAGTGAATAAAGTTAATGCACCAGCAGATTCGGCTACAACACCTTCAAAAGCGGTTACTTTAGTAATTTTTGAGCCCATTGTTTTCACAATTTTCCATCCGCCACTCAATGTTCCTAATGCAATAACAGAATAACAGGTTAAGGGAATCCAACCTGGCATATGAGCTTTAATGCCTTTATCATCATCGGGAAGTACAACATTTAAATCGAGCCAACCTGATGATAAATCTACGTGATGTGGATTCATTTTTATATAAACAGCAACAGCAGCAGCAATAATACCCATAACTTTTTGCGAATCATTTCCACCATGTCCTAAACTGAAAGCTGCAGAAGACAATAATTGCATTTTCTTTAAAACTTTCTCCGCTTTAGCAGTAGAAAAACTACTGAACAGCAAGTTAAAAATTGCAAGACTATAAAATATTATTCCAACTAAAAACCATTTAATATTAGCTGGTTCCGTCATAAAACTCCAAAAATGACTTTCAAATCGTGGCTTTTTAATATCTTCATAAGGAACTAAAACTGAAGCTAAAAACCATGCTACTAGTAACATTAAAACTACCGTAACAATTTTTGGCCAAACATTTTTCTTAGAAGAATACATTAACCATAAAGAAATGAAATATGAAATAATCATTCCAAGCAATGGCGCAAAAACAATAAAAAGAATTACTATCATTACACCTGAAGGCAATAATTCACCTTCTTTGGCAGCTTTTAACCAATTGACTATTTTAAAACCAGCATGTTCTGGATCTGTTACATCACGAAAACCATGTGCAATTGCAGCTCCAGCAAATCCTCCAATTAAAGTGTGTGATGATGATGATGGAATTCCTTTCCACCAAGTCAGAAGATTCCATACAATAGCAGCAATTACTCCGGCTAATATCACAATCAGGTCTATACTACTCGTGTGAGCTGTTTTGGCTACCGTATCGGCCACACCAAAACCAAAAACCCAATACGCCAGAAAGTTGAAAAGTGCAGCCCAAAGCACCGCTTGAAAAGGTGTTAAAACCTTTGTGGCAACTATAGTCGCTATAGAGTTAGCAGCATCGTGAAAACCATTGATATAATCAAATACCAAGGCAAGAAGAATAATTATTATTAATAAAGTAAAATCCATAAACAATGTTATTGGTTAAAAACTATTTATGAATGTTTTACTGAAATTTGCTCCATTACATTGGAAACACTTTTACATTTATCAGAAGCTGATTCTAAAGCAGAAAGTACTTCTTTGTATTTGATAATATTTTTAACATCCGTTTCGTTTTCAAAAATATCAGCTACTGCTTTGTCAAAAACAGAATCGGCTTTGCTTTCTAGTTTATTGATTTTTTTACAAGTTTCTTTAATGGCTTTGTGATCTTTCATATCCTTAAGCTCTTTGATACCAACATTAATCAATTGGCAGGCTTCAAGATTAATTTCAGTTAGCTTACGTATAGATTTTGTTATTTTTTCTACTTGATACATTCTCATTCTACTAGCAGCACCATGCATATAATCGGCTACGTTATCAATAGATTTTATTAAAGAATGTATATCTTCTCTGTCAAATGGAGTAATGAAATTTCTACTTAATTCTAGATGCGTTCTATGAGTAATCTCCTCTATAGCTGCTTCTAAATCTTCAATTTTTCTAAAATACTCTTCACGTTCCGTTTTTGGAGCGTTAACTGCTTCATGTAGAGTTTCTGCAAGTAATACTAAATTAGCTGCTGCTTGTTCAAAAAGAGGAAAGAATTTTTTATCTTTTGGAACTAAAAACTGGAAAATACTGTTTAATGACATAGTGTTGAATTTTGGTGCAAATGTAAATCACTAATGTTAAGTGAATATTAAATATATGATTACTATTAAAACAAAAGTTTACAATTTGTTAACATTTAATTTTTCTCCTTAATTTAGTCAAATTTCTCATATTGAAAACGTTTTCGTAGCTTAGCAACCAAATAAAAACAACTATACATATTCTTCACTATGGATATCAACTTCAATAAAAACGAAGATCACAACAAACTTTTACTAACCGATTTAAAACAACATTTTGCCAAAGTAAAACTTGGCGGTGGCGAAAAGCGCATAGAAAAACTTCATGCCGAAGGTAAAATGACGGCACGTGAACGCATTAATTATTTGCTTGATGCTAAAGCGAATAGTATCGAAATTGGTGCCTTTGTTGGCGATGGAATGTATGCTGAACATGGTGGTTGTCCATCTGGAGGTGTAGTAGTAAAAATGGGATACATCAAAGGAAAACAATGCATTGTTGTGGCCAATGATGCTACAGTAAAAGCGGGTGCCTGGTTTCCGATTACTGGAAAAAAGAATTTAAGAGCACAGGAGATTGCGATGGAGAATCGATTGCCAATTATCTATTTAGTTGATTCTGCTGGCGTTTATTTGCCAATGCAGGATGAAATTTTTCCCGATAAAGAACACTTCGGACGCATATTCAGAAACAATGCCATCATGAGTAGTATGGGAATTACCCAAATTGCGGCTGTGATGGGAAGTTGTGTGGCTGGTGGTGCCTACTTACCTATTATGAGTGACGAGGCGATGATTGTAGATAAAACCGGAAGTATTTTCCTTGCCGGAAGTTATTTAGTAAAAGCTGCTATAGGTGAAAACATCGATAATGAAACCCTTGGTGGTGCCACAACACACTGTGAAATCTCGGGCGTTACCGATTATAAAGCCAAAGACGATAAAGACGCATTGGATAGAATAAAAAGTATCGTTGGCAAAATTGGCGATTATGAAAAAGCCGGTTTTAATAGAGAAACTCCTAAAAAGCCCGCTTTAGAGGAGGCAGCCATTTATGGCATTATTCCAAAATTGCGAACGGATCAATATGATATGATGGAAATCATCAAACGCTTGGTGGACAACTCTGAAATGGATCTGTACAAAGACGGTTATGGTCAATCTATTATTACTTGCTACGCCAGAATTGACGGTTGGGCTGTGGGAATTGTAGCCAATCAGAGAACAGTTTCCAAAACGAAAAAAGGTGAAATCCAGTTTGGAGGTGTTATCTATTCGGATTCTGCCGACAAAGCCACGCGTTTTATTGCCAATTGCAACCAAAAGAAAATTCCATTAGTGTTTATTCAAGATGTTACCGGATTTATGGTAGGAAGTAAATCGGAACATGGTGGTATCATAAAAGATGGTGCCAAAATGGTAAATGCGGTTGCCAATTCGGTGGTGCCAAAGTTTACAGTTATTGTGGGCAACTCTTATGGTGCAGGAAATTATGCCATGTGTGGCAAAGCGTATGACCCAAGATTAATAGTTGCCTGGCCATCTGCCGAATTGGCGGTTATGGGTGGCACTCAAGCGGCTAAAGTGTTAGCACAAATAGAGGCATCTTCTCTTAAAGCAAAAGGCGAAATAGTAGATGAAAAAGTAGAAAAAGATTTATTTGACAAAATCAAAGCAAGATACGATGCCCAAGTTTCTCCTTATTATGCTGCTGCTCGATTGTGGACAGACGCCATCATTGACCCACTAGAAACTCGCACTTGGATTTCTATGGGAATTGAAGCGGCCAACCACGCGCCGATAGAAAAGAAATTTAATTTGGGAGTGATACAAGTGTAATTTTAGATTTTAGATATTAGATATTTGATTTTTGAATTTGAAATTGAATTTGAAATTGAATTTGAAATTGAATTTGAAATTGAATTTGATTTTTGAATTTGATTTTTGATTTTTATTTTTGAATAAGTAGTTCCAACAGCGCTTCAATTATACAAATCTGAGATTTTCTGGATAGCTAATTTGAAACTTTTGTTGAAAAAATAATAATCAAAGTTATTTACTTCAAAAAGTACAAATATAAAAAATCGGTTTCCCGAAGATTTTTATTTTCTAAATTTACTCAGTATTGATGTTGATTAACACATTAACCAATCCTAAACTCATTTCTTTTGAATATACTACCAAAAGCAAAATCAATTGGCACCAAAATTCTTAAAGTTTTTGGAATATTAGTTTTAGTAATCTTCGTAATATATTGCACTCTTGGTCTTTATATTTCTTCACACCACAAAGTGATTGTTGCCGATATCAACAAAGTGACTAAAGAAAAATTCTCTGGCGATATCAAAATTGGCGATGTTGAAATTCTATTTTTTAAACATTTTCCCAATATTACCATAAAAGTAAAAGATGTTGTTGTTAAAGACAGTTTGTGGAACCAACATAAAAAAACATTTATAGATACTAAAAGTATGTATGTTAAAATACAACCATGGTCAATCATTTTGACCGATATAGAAATAAATACCATTATATTAGAAAATGCCAAGTTTGATATTTTTGTTGATAAAAACGGCTACAGTAACGCATCAGCTTTAAATCCAAAAAAAACATCAAAAAATGGGATTAAATCGAAATCTATGATAAGTGTAGCAATTGACGAAGTAAAATTAAAGAACGTAAGCATCATTTCGGAAAACATAATAAAACACAAACGATTTGCTTTTGAAACTGAAAACTTAAATATTAAAATTAAAACCAACGATATGGGATGGAATGCAAAAGTGAGCGTAAAAACGATGGTCAAAAGTTTGGCTTTTAATACCCAACGTGGAAGTTTTGCAAAAGATAAATTAATTGAAGGTGAAATAAATGCAGATTATAGTAAAGAAAAACAAGAAGTCATAGTTCATTCAGACAAATTAGCCATTGGTAAAACCAATTTTCAAGTGGATGCAGCACTAGGTGTTTCTTCAAAAAACAGCAAATTTGGCATTCACCTTTTTAGTAAATCCATTTATTGGAGAGATGCTGCGGCTTTGGTGTCTAAAAACATTAGTGATAAGTTATATAAATTTGATTTTAAAGATGCTTTTGATGTCAAGTGTGATATAATTGGTGATTTTAAAGTTCAAGGCGATCCATTCATTCATGTCGTGACACACATGAAAAATAATACTCTAACTGCTGTAGATCACAAAATTACAAATTGTAGTATGACTGGTGTATTCACCAATGATTATGCTAAAAACGGTATTTTTAGTGACTCAAATTCTGCCATACTTCTGAATGATTATAAAGGCAGTTATAGAGAAATCCCTTTTATTACAAAAAATTTACGAATCTTAGATTTAACAAAGCCTGTAGCTTCAGGTTCAGTAGAATCAGATTTTGATATTGTTAAATTAAACGCTCTTGCTACTAAAAATAAATTTGTGTTCAAAAAAGGAAAAGCAAAAGTCAATGTTAAATTTAAAGCTGATATTGTAGCACTAAAAGTAACTAAACCCTTTATTTTGGGAACTGTTGATGTTATAAATAGCGATTTTAGTTATGTTCCTGGAAAGGTGAATTTTACAAATAATTCTATACAATTTCAATTTAATTCAGATAGACTTATAGTTAAAAATATTACAGTAAATACTGAAAGAAGTTCCTTTAAAATGTCGGGATATTCAGAAAATTTTATGAACTTATTTTATGATAGTCCTGAAAAAATTGTAATGAACTGGAATATTGTAGGTGAGAAAATAGATTTAGGCAATTTTCTATATCTTATGAATTCTCAAAAAAAGAAAACAGGTAAAAAACAAAAAAATGAATCTGATGCCTTAGTACATAAAGTATTGCAAAATAGTAGTATTGTAACTAATGTAAATGTAAAACAAATTATTTACAAAAAATTTATTGGAAAAGATGTCCAAGCGAAAATTTCTCTTCTCAACAGTACAATTTCTTTGCAAGAGATTTCAATTAAAAATGAAAATGCCAACTATTTTATTACGGGTTCCATAACCGATTATGGCCAAAAAAAAGGTTTTAACATAAATGCAATGGCTAAGAATACTGATATTCAAAAATTATTAAACTCTTTTGAAAATTTTGGTTCAACGACAGTAACTTCAAAAACTGTAAAAGGAACTATAAATTTAAATACTAACATAAAAGGATTTCTTATTAAAGATGGCGGTTTAGACAAAAAATCTTTATCGGGTAATCTAAAATTTACACTATCAAATGCTGCACTTATTAATTTTGAACCTGTTCAAAAAGTGGGAAATATTGTTTTTCCAAATAGGGATTTTAAAAACGTAACTATCGATAAAATGAATTGCGAAGGTTCAATGAAAAATGGAATTGTATCCATTAAACCAATGGAAATAAAAACAAGTGTTATGCAGGTTGATGTGGCGGGTAATTATGGTTTCGCTGGTGGTACCAATATGCAAGTAGATGTCCATTTGAGAAATCCAAAAAAAGATGAAGTTGCTAAAAATAATGGAGCACATATTACTAAGAAAAATAAAGGAATAATTATACATTTAAAAGCTCTTGATGATAAAAATGGAAAAACAAAAATTAGTTTAGGAAGTAAAAAAGAAAAACTAAAAGAAACCAACATTTTAAAATAATAAAATACTATAATCATCTTTAGTAGTCTATATTTGTTGCATGTCTTGCCACCTTTTTCAAGTATTTACAACCGATATCTCAGGAATTTCTTTACCTGATAAATTCACGTTTCCGTTTTATTACGAGCCACATCCATTGAGTGTAATAGCGGCTAAAGCATTGCAAAACTATCTTGAAACGCAAAACGATTTTCAACACAACTTTGGTCTAAATAAAAACCAAGAAGGATTGGTTATAGGCAAAATGTTTGGCGTTCTAGTGGTGCAAAATCAAAAAAATGAGTTGGGTTTTCTTTGGGCTTTTTCAGGAAAATTGGCTGAAAGCAATCAACATCCATTATTTGTACCCACGGTTTTTGATATGTTAACAGAAAATAGTTTTTTTAAAAGAGAAGAAACCATTCTTAATCAGTATAACAAAAAAATAGAGAAACTTGAAAACGATGAAAATCACCTTGCAGCTGTAAAACATTTGGAGAAAATTAAACAACAAGCAGCCGTTGAAATCAAAGAACAAAAAGAAAAAATCAAAAGCAACAAAAAACTTCGTGCCGAGAAAAGAAAAACAATAACTGCAGAAGCTATAGAACAACTGAATAAAGAAAGTCAAGACGAAGGCATTTTGCTCAAGAAAATGACTCAATATTGGAGATATCATATTCAAGCAGCTACTGAATTGGTTGACGTCTTTACTCAACAAATCAATCAACTCAAAGAAGAACGCAAGCAAAAATCATCAACACTGCAACAACAATTATTTACCGAATATGTCTTTTTAAATCAATACCAAGAACTAAAAAGTTTGGAAGACATATTTATGGGAAATCCACCCGCTGGTGCTGGCGAATGTGCAGCGCCAAAACTATTGCACTATGCTTTTACTTATCAGTTGAAACCTATTGCTATGGCGGAATTTTGGTGGGGACAATCGCCCAAAGGTGAAATGAGAAAACACCAACAATTCTATCCTGCATGCACCGGGAAATGTGAACCTATTTTAAAACACATGTTACAAGGAATTCCATTAGAAGAAAATCCTTTTGAAAAAAATACTGCCAAAGGAAAAGAATTGGAAATTGTTTTTGAAGATGACTATATACTCTTGGTCAATAAACCAGCAGAATTTCTTTCCGTTCCTGGAAAACAAATCACCGAATCGGTCCAAACCAGAATAAAAGCAAGCTATCCCAATGCTATGATAGTGCATCGGTTAGACATGTCCACTTCGGGTTTGCTGTTAATTGGAAAAACTCCTGAAATCTATAAAAAACTGCAAGCTCAGTTTATTAAACGATACGTAAAAAAGCGCTACGTCGCCTTGTTAGATGGATTGTTGTCCGAAGATAGAGGCATTATCGATTTGCCATTGCGGGGTGATTTACACAACCGTCCCAATCAAATAGTGTGCTTCGAGCATGGCAAACCTGCCGTTACCCATTGGGAAGTTATAGAACGAAAAGACAACAAAACCCTAGTATACTTCTACCCTATCACAGGACGAACACACCAACTCCGTGTGCATGCTGCGCATCCATTAGGACTAAATACACCCATCGTTGGCGATGATTTATATGGTACCAAAGCCAACCGTTTGCATTTGCACGCCGAGAGCATTACTTTTATTCATTCCATTTCAAAAGAAATAGTCACTTTTACTCGTGAATTTTTTTTCTAAATTCGTTTTCAATAAAAAGTTATTTTTACTTATTACTAAATCCTTTCCATTATGAATAAAATTATAAGTTACTCTTTTGTTATAATTGCTTTTCAAACACTAACGGCACAAGAAACTTTCACTCGAAAAGATACTCTACAAGGAGGATTGCGACCAGAACGAACTTGCTTCGATGTGATGCACTATGGTTTGGATATTAAAATAAATCCAACAGACAAATCGATTGTTGGTTTTAATGAAATTGAGTTTAAAGTTGTAACCAATACCAATAAAATCCAATTGGATTTGTTTGAAAATATGAAAGTAGATAGTATTATTTTCAATGCCAAAAAACTCAACTATACAAGAGAGTTTAATGCTGTATTTATAAAATTTGAAACCCCTTTGACTACAGAATTACCCGTTCAAAAAATACAATTTTATTATTCAGGAAAACCCATAATTGCCAAAAATGCTCCTTGGGATGGTGGTTTTGTGTTTACATACGATACTAATACAAAAAATTGGATTGGTGTTGCTGTTCAAGGCACTGGAGCCAGTTTGTGGTATCCTGTAAAAGACACTCAAACAGATGAACCCGATAATGGTGCTACCATAAAAGTGGCGGTTCCCAATGGTTTAATGAATGTTTCTAACGGGAGATTTATGGGAAATATAGATTTGAACAATGGCTATACCCGTTGGGATTGGGAAGTAAAAAATCCTATTAATAATTATGATATAACCATAAATATTGCCGATTATGTCCATATTCATGATAATTACAAAGGATTGGATTTAGACTATTATGTTTTGCGCGTAAATGAGGCCAAAGCCAAAAAGCATTTTGAAGAAGTAAAACCGATGATGGATTGTTTCCAAAGCAAATTCGGCGAATATCCATTCAAAGAGGATGGCTATAAATTGGTGGAAACTCCTTATTTAGGTATGGAACATCAAAGTGCTATAGCTTATGGAAATAAATTCCTAAAAGGTTACCAAGGTTTTGATTTATCGATGACGGGCATTGGGCTGACTTTTGATTATATCACGATACATGAAAGCGGTCACGAATGGTTTGGGAACAGCATCACTTCAAAAGATATAGCCGATATGTGGATTCACGAAGGTTTCACTCAATATACAGAAGTGGTTTATGTGGAATGTACTTTGGGTTATGACAAAGCCATGCAATATGCAAATGGTTTGAAAAATGGGATTGAAAATGATAAACCAATAATTGGCAGTTATGGCGTTAATAAGGAAGGTTCGGGTGATATGTATCCAAAAGGAGCTTTGTTGTTAAATACTTTGCGGCATATAATTAACGATGATGCAAAATGGTGGAAATTACTCTTAGATTATTCGAATACATTTAAACATAAAATTATTGATACCGAAACCGTTATTGCGTTTTTCAACAAAGAAAGTGGAATTGATTTGACTACTGTTTTCAATCAGTATTTGCGTTATACTACTATCCCAAAACTGGAATTTAAAATTGTCAAAGGAAAATTAGATTGCCGTTGGTCCAATGTTGCTTCTGATTTCAATATGCCTATTGACGTTGTCATTAACAATAAAACCTTCAGAATTTACCCAAAAACCGAATGGAGTGCTACACAAATTAAAATTAAAGATGTCAATGAAGTAAAAGTAGTGACGGATAAATTTTATGTAATGCCAAATTAAAAAAAACCAAATTTCACCAATTCACAAAGATTTTATTGGCTTTAAATTACGCAAATAATTTTGTGTGATTTGCTCCATTTACTCTCAGAGAATTTCATGATTTGTGAAAATTAGTAAAATCTGTGTTAATTTTTTTGAACTTATAAATTTAGACTAACGTCTCTTTCCTCATTATTTTTCCTGTTGCGGTTTCTTTAAACTTAGAAATAAAAAGTATTTCCTTTGGTTTTTCATATTTATCTAAATCCTCATAAATAGAATGGTCAAATTCAACTTTATCCCCTTCAATAACAAGTACCAACTTTTCCCCTAATTCATTGTCTGGTTTTGAAGCAATAAAAAAACGTTGTTGAATTTTACTCATCAATTTATTCTCAATTTGTTCTGGAATTAGTTTAATTCCACCACTATTAATCATATTATCAATTCTTCCTAGGAAGATAAATTGGTTTTCATTGACCAATTCTACAATATCATTTGTAATAATAACTTCATCCGAAATTTTTGGCGCATGAATAACCAAACAATTTCTATCATCATAACTTACTGTTACATCCGGCAAAACGGTAAATGCTTTTTCGCCTAATTTACGAGCAGCAATATGAGTTATCGTTTCCGTCATTCCATAGGTTTCAAAGACTTCTGTTTTTAGTTTTAACAGTTGCTTTTCCAAAGTTTTATTAACAGCAGCACCACCAATTATCAATTTCTTCACTTTTTTTAACTCTTGAATTGAATTTTGAGCTTGTAACGGAACCATAGCCACAAAATCAAAATCGATTTCATTATTGCGCATTGGGTGTGAACTTGGTGCAACAAACTCCAAATCAAGACCTAAAATCATGGCGCGAACCAGCATCATTTTTCCTGCTACATATTTCACTGGCAAACACTGCAAAGCACTGTTTCCGGGTTTCAAATCAAAAAAATCACCCGTAGCTATAGCCGAATTAACCATAGCTTGTTTTTTAACAACTACCGTTTTAGGTTTTCCAGTTGATCCAGAAGTAAACATTTCGATATAATCTTTACTATCAAACCAGTCCAATAGAAAATCGCCTACTGGCTTTTCAAAATCTTCACCCTCTTTTATAAAACTATAAGCAACACGACATAAATCTTCTCTATCAAGGTGAAATCCATTGAGCTTAAATTGATTGTGCACATTTTCGTAGGTTGGAGTATTCATTCTTCTATTTTTAGTGTAGTTGATTTTCGTTTTTCATTTCAATTGTTCCAGTTAGTTTCTCTTGCCAATTGGTCCAATTGTATTTTTTACTAAAGATAAATAATAGGATTGGAAATATAATAAAGATTGGAACCAAAATTTCAAATCCAACTGATGGCAATGAGTTGTCTTTTAAAATGGAATGCGTTTGAAAAGCAGACCAATCGGAAGTAATTAATAAGGCACCAATTAAATTATTAGCAGCATGAAAACCAAGAGCCAATTCCATTCCTTCATCCATTAATGTAATAATTCCAAGAAAAAATCCAGTTCCAATGTAATACACTAAAATAATATAACCCATTTTTTCTACCTCGGGATTAGCAATATGCATGCCACCAAAAATAACAGAGGTCATGACTAATGGAAACCATCTATTCTTTGCTAGCAATGCAAATCCTTGCATCAAATAACCTCTAAAAACATATTCTTCAGTGCTGGTTTGTATTGGAATTAATAAAATTCCAATGATTGCTAAAATTAAAAACGGAATGGGTTTAAAATTGACAACAAAACTTTCAGGACTCGAGTAATACATAATCAATGTCGATACGACAGTAAAAACACTCCAAATACCGAATGAAAAAAAGAACCTTTTCCAATCCACTTTTTCTCTTGAAGTGGTAACTGATAGTAAGGTTTGCTTGTGAAAATTCCTAACCACCAATACAATTGCAAAAAAAGCAAAAACAAAAGATAGTAAAATCAGAAATAGTGTAGCGTTGGGTTCCAAAAAAGTCATAATCGCACTTTCATCTGCTGGAAAGTGTTTTCCAGAACTAAAAGATTTTACAAAAATGGCAATCATCAAAGGTATCTGTCCTATTGTGGAAGCAAGAATAATCAATACGGAACCTAAAATATATTTCCAAAATTTATTTTCGGGTAAAAATCCATTTTCTATAAACATATAATCCTATAATTTTGTTTCGACTAAATTAACTTATTTCTTCAAATATCAATTACTTTGTAAAAAAAATAACTATGTTACAAATGCTTCATAATCCTAGATGCGGAAAATCAAGAAATTGTTTGGCTTTTTTAAAAGAAAATGACGTTCCATTTGAAGTAATCAACTATTTAGAAAATCCACTTTCTAAAAATGAATTAGAAACACTAATAAACAAGTTAGCCATTAAACCTCTTGATTTGGTTCGTCAAAAAGAAACTATTTGGAAAGATAGCTTTAAAGGTAAATCGCTTTCAGATGAAGATATTATAAAAGCACTAGCAAAGTTTCCAATTCTCATAGAGAGACCAATAGCAATAAAAAACGGAAAAGCTATTATTGCACGAGAAATGGAAAAATTGAAGAACTTTATATAGTTCCTTAAACATTATTTAACATACATTTGGGATTTTAAACTTAAACCTATATGTACTTTTGCACACTCTTTGAAAAATTAATTATATCCAGATGAAAAATAATCGAATCATTGCCACGATACTATTCCTTTGCCATTCATTATTGGTTTTCTCTCAACAAAAACCAGCACTTCCAAAAATTGTTATTACAGGTACTATTGTTGAAGCTGTGAGCAAAAAACCTCTGGAATATGCTACTATCACGCTTAAAAATACCACAAATCCGAAAATGATTTATGGTGGAATAACAGATAGTAAAGGTAATTTTTCAATCGAAGCATCGGCTGGAACTTTTAACATCGTATTTGAATTCATTTCATTCGTACCTTTAGAGTTAAAAGAAAAACAATTGACTTCCAATACTAATTTAGGCAAAATAAGTTTAGAGGAAGATATTACTCAATTAAACGAAGTAGTTGTTCGTGCCGAAAAAACCACTGTAGAAATAAAATTGGACAAAAAAGTATACAACGTCGGTAAAGATTTGATGGTGAAAGGGGGAACTGTAAGCGATATCTTGGATAACATTCCTTCAGTTTCAGTAGATGTTGAAGGTAATGTTAGTTTGCGCGGTAACGAAAATGTTAGAATATTGATAGATGGAAGACCATCTAATGCAATCAATATTACAGAAGCATTACGATTAATTCCAGCAGATGCCATTGATAAAGTGGAAGTAATCACGAATCCTTCAGCAAGATACGATGCAGAAGGTGGCGGTGGTATATTGAATATTGTGCTCAAAAAAGGAAAAAATCAAGGATTAAACGGCACAATCATTGGCACAACAGGTTATCCGGAGAACAATGGAATAAGCGCAAATATTAATTATAAATCAAAAAACTTCAATTTATTCACCACTCAAGGATATAACAATAGAAATAGTCCAGGAAATGCAATTACCAATTCCAGATATCTTAACCCTGACAATTCAACAAAAAACTATATGAACGAAAAAAGAGAAAACGATCGTTTCAGCAATAGTTACAACAATGTGATTGGTATAGAATTGTATTTAAATGAAAGTACCAATTGGACAAATGCAATAAATTATAGAAATAGCAATGGAAACAATCGTGATGATGTGGACCAATTGTATTATGATGTAAATAATGTGTTTGAATATACTAGAAATCGTCTTAATGAAGAAGATAGTAATAGTGAAAATATCGAGTTTACATCTAACTTTATTAAGGATTTCAATAAAAATGGCCATAAATTAACCATTGATGCTTCATATTCAAAAAACAATGATGAGAACAATGCGCTTATTACAGATACTAATACTAATTCAACAACAGTAATAACAGATATAACTTTCAATAATCAAGAACAAAAAAGAATTCTGCTTCAATCAGATTATGTTTTACCATTTGGTGATGGACAGCAGTTTGAAGCTGGTTATCGTGGTAACTTTTTAGAAACTGTATCTGACTTTAGTGCAAATCGAGATGGAAACCCTATTAGTGAATTTACAAATATTTTAGAATACAACGAAAAAGTTAATGCACTTTATACTCAATATGGATTTAAAGTAAGTAAAACATCGGTATTATTTGGACTTCGTTTTGAAGACTCTAATATTGATGTAAACCAATTAGGAACAAATGAGTATAACAATAAAAAATACAGTGACTTTTTTCCTAGTGCTTTTTTTACGTATGAGTTATCAAAAGAAAGCAGTGCTTCAGCTAGCTACAGCAGAAGAATTCAAAGACCAAGAGGAAGACAATTAAATCCATTTAACAGTTTATCTAGTAATGTAAATATTTTTGTTGGAAACCCCGATTTAGATCCTGCCTATACTGATGCTCTAGATTTTGGATACATAAAAAGATGGTCAAAATTAACTTTCAATACTTCAATGTACCTCAATAGAACATCTGGTGTATTTCAGTGGGTAAGAAAAGAAACTGCTTCAGAGGATAATGGAATTCCAATCATTTTAACAACACCTATCAACTTAGCAACCGAATACAGAGCAGGATTTGAGTTTACGCTCAACTATTCGCCCTACAAATGGTGGAAGCTAAATGGAAATTTTAATTTCTTTTACAATGAAACTGACGGTGACTATACCTACGAAAACAACAATGGTGTCGAAGTTTATCAAAACTTCGATTTTAAAGCCACTTCATGGTTTGCGAGGATAAATTCAAAAGTGACTTTACCTAACAAAATAGATTGGCAAACCAACATGACTTATAATGGTGAACAAAAAAATGCACAAGGTAAAAACTTAGGTATTTTTGGTATGAACTTAGCATTTAGTAAGGATGTCCTGAAAGATAAAGGAACTATAGCTTTTAATATCAGCGATGTTTTCAATTCAAGAAAAAGAATTGTAGAAAACTATTTGGCTGGTGTTGTTGATGCCTACAGCGAAATGCAATGGCGCGTAAGACAATTTACCCTTTCCTTCACCTATCGTTTTAACAAACAGAAAAACGAAAAAGAGAAAAGACCAAGAGGTCAGCAAGAAGATGGTGGAGATTTTCCTGGATAATAAAAAAAGCCCTGAAATTTCGGGGCTTTCTTATAATATATAGTTTGTAACTATACTGTTTGTTCGGCTTCCTTTTTAGCTCTTCTTTCTCGGAGTAATTCTCTAACACCACCAAAAACCCAATAGGGAACAATGAAAGTGATCAAAAACATCATCAACCAAAAACCAATAGTTAAAATGGTTAAGAACGCTAAGAAACCTAAATACTGTTGAAATTCAAACATGTTTTCCGGAATTTTTTGAATTATACGCAAATGTAAGTCGAAAATTAATCCTATCCAAAAACAAAATCAATTTTTATTAAATAGTTTTTATGTGTAATTTTGTCGAACTTTTTTAGGAGCCATTTCCCGCTGTCCGCGCTACACGGTAGCTCGCTCCCATCGGGGCTAAAAACGTAAAGCTACTTATTAACATATATAAATACAAAATGGAATTTAGAATAGAGAAAGATACCATGGGGGAAGTTAAAGTTCCTGCCAACAACTATTGGGGAGCACAAACAGAGCGTTCCAGAAATAATTTTAAAATTGGCCCATCTGCCTCAATGCCCAATGAAATCATTGAAGGATTTGCCTATCTCAAAAAAGCGGCTGCTTATGCCAATTGTGATTTAGGCGTGCTTTCAACAGAAAAACGTGACGCCATTGCCGCTGTTTGCGATGAAATCCTTGCCGGAAAATTAGCTGACGAATTTCCATTGGTAATTTGGCAAACCGGTTCTGGTACGCAAAGCAACATGAATGTGAATGAAGTGATTGCAAATCGCGCTCAAGTACTTGCTGGTTTTAAAATTGGCGAAGGCGAACCAGTTGTAAAAGCCAATGATGATGTAAACAAATCACAATCATCCAACGATACATTTCCAACCGGAATGCACATTGCATGTTATAAAGCGGTTGTTGAAACTACCATTCCCGGAGTTGAAAAACTTCGTGATACTCTGGATGCAAAATCAAAAGAATTCATGAGTGTCGTCAAAATTGGTAGAACACATCTTATGGACGCAACACCTATAACATTAGGTCAAGAGCTTTCGGGTTATGTTGCTCAATTAAATTATGGTTTAAAAGCACTAAAAAATACTTTATCCCATTTATCCGAAGTGGCACTTGGCGGAACAGCTGTTGGAACAGGATTAAATACGCCCGATGGGTATGATGTAAAAGTAGCCCAATATATTGCCCAATTTACAGGTCATCCATTTGTAACTGCCCCTAATAAATTTGAAGCATTAGCATCACATGATGCCATAGTTGAAAGTCATGGCGCATTAAAACAATTAGCTGTTTCATTAAATAAAATTGCAAACGATATTAGAATGCTAGCTTCTGGTCCACGTTCCGGAATTGGTGAAATATTAATTCCAGAAAATGAACCCGGTTCATCAATTATGCCAGGAAAAGTAAACCCCACGCAATGCGAAGCACTAACAATGGTTTGTGCCCAAGTTATGGGAAATGATGTAGCTATTGCTGTTGGTGGTATGCAAGGTCACTATGAATTAAACGTTTTCAAACCCGTAATGGCTGCCAATTTCTTGCAATCTGCTCGATTACTTGGTGACGCTTGTGTATCTTTTGAAGAACATTGTGCTAGTGGCATTGAACCAAATTATAGTCGTATAAATGAATTAGTGAATAACTCACTTATGTTGGTTACGGCATTAAATACTAAAATAGGGTATTACAAATCGGCTGAAATTGCACAAACTGCTCATAAAAATGGAACTACATTAAAAGAAGAAGCCGTTAGATTAGGTTATGTTTCTGCAGAAGATTTTGATGCTTGGGTAAAACCTGAAGATATGGTTGGTAGTTTTAAATAACTAAATTTATCATAGTAATAAATAAAAAATCCCGACAATGAGTCGGGATTTTTCGATCTGTCAAAATCAAACAAAACAATAATCAAACTATTTTATGGTTACTCATGTTTATTATTTTTTGATAAACATGTTAGTGTAGTATTTTCTACCTGTTTGAGTGTCGGTGGTCACTGATATTCCAAAGTGAGTGTAATCTCCTTCGATGTTGGCTTTGTGAGCAGGACTATTCATCCAGGCACTGAAAGCACTTTCGGGCATTTGATAATTATAAGCAATATTCTCGCCTACTCTTTCTGCACCTAAAACTTGAATAAGATTGTCTGAGCGTTGTTGAAAAAAATCGTGGTTTACCACTTTATTGTCAATCATGTAGGTATTGTGCTCTTCTGATTTATAGGAGATGTGATTCACAACTTCCAAAGAATTTAAGCCAATGCTTTGACGGTAATTGTTAATTAGTATAACTAATCTTAATTCCGTTTCGTTGTAATTATAGGTAGTTACAACTCTTTTGTCTTCAACTGTTCCTGATGTTTCATCAGAGGAACAAGATACCATAGTGAGAACGATTGCTAACGGCAACAATGCTCTAAACATTTTTGCTTTCATAGTAGTAGGTTAAGTTTTTTAAAGTAGATGTGGGGCAAACACTTTAAGGTTAAAAATTTTGACAGAACATATTATTTAAATTGGTAGATGTGGGGCAAATACTTTATTTAATTAATATTGAAAGAACGTATTATTTTATTTCATGGGCAATGATACTAATTTTATCGTTTAAACAACAAATAAAATCGATGAAATACATTATAATGGTATTATAATAAAATTAAATCTTACAATTATATAAAATTTAAAATGTTTTTTCTATTTCATTAAATAAAAAAAACCACTCTAGTGAGTGGTTCATACTTTTACTTTAATGTTCTATGGAGATAATCTATCTATTTTCCAATTAAAATCTGTTTGCAATTGATATCTTATTCTATCGTGTAATCTATTTGGTCTTCCTTGCCAGAATTCCACTTCTATTGGACGAACCAAAAAACCACCCCAAAATTTTGGTCTTGGAATAGTTTTTCCTTCATATTGTTTTTCAAGTTCTTTTAGTTTGTTATCTAAATAATCTCTAGACGGAATAATTTCGCTTTGTGACGAAACTATGGCACCTAGTTTACTCCCGTCAGGTCTTGAGTCAAAATAATTATCGGAAATAATATCCGACGTTTTTTCGGCAATTCCTTTTATAATAACTTGTCGTTCCATACTGTGCCAAAAAAATGAGAGACAGATATTTGGGTTATTAATGATTGCTTTTCCTTTTTCAGAATTGTAATTGGTATAAAAAATAAAACCTTCTTCATTGAATTTTTTCAACAGCACTACCCTACTTTTTGGAAATCCATCCATACCAAATGTAGCAACCGTCATGGCATTTACTTCTTCGATATCGCTATATTGTTCGGTTTCATAAAACCATCTATGGAATAAATTAATCGGATCTTCTGGAATTGTAGTTTCCAAAAGTTGGCTCTTTTCATAAGATTTTCTATAGTCGCTTAAGTCTTCCATTTATTAAATAGATATGATTAATGATTGTAAATTTACTAAGAAATAGCAACTTTGAATTACTCTACTCCTATTCAAATTCAAAAACTTTTCCATCATCTGCTAAAAGTATATTAGGAAATATTACTTCTGCTTCTTGCTGAAACAAATCAATGTTTGCATAACGTGTGCTGTAATGACCTAAAATTAATTGTTTCACATTTGCCCCTTTAGCAATTAAAGCAGCTTGTTTAGCAGTACTATGCATTGTTTTTTCTGCTTTATCAACTTCAGTTTCCAAAAAAGTGGTTTCGTGATATAATATATCAACATTTTGAATTGAAGGAATAATGGTTTCATCAAATGCCGTATCGCTGCAGAAAGCATAACTTTTTGGTTGGATTGGGTCAAAAGTCAATTCCTCATTAGGGATTATTGTTCCATCATCTAGCGTTATATCGCTACCGTTTTTTATTTTTTGAAAATAGCAGGTTTCTATCTTGTTTTTATTGACGGCATCAACATTCAATTTTCTGTCACCTATTTTTTCTTCAAAAAGAAACCCATTGGTATAAATTCTGTGTTTTAAAGGAATGGTTTTTACCAATACTTTTTCGTCTTCATAAATCACTTCACTTTCGGTGGAAGTTAATTCATGAAAATATAAATTATAGCCAGTGAAAGAATTGGAATAGCGCAATTGAAGCAATACAATTTCTTTTATCCCTTTTGGACCATAAACATGCAAATCGGTTTGACGACTCAACAACATAAATGTGGATATCAAACCCACCAATCCATAAAAGTGATCCCCATGCAAATGAGAAATAAAAATATGATTGATTTTGGAAAACTTTAGTTTGTTTTTACGCAACTGCACTTGGGTTCCCTCACCACAATCAATCAAAAACATTCTATTTCGAATTTCTAATATTTGGGCTGTAGGATTAGTTATCGTTCGTGGTGTGGCTGCATAGCAACCTAGAATTGTTAATTTCATAATAGTTTAGAATCCTAAATCCCGCTCAATTTCTTCCATTTCAATAATATCATGTGCTTCTAGAATGGTAGGAACTACTATTATATTCCTTGGTACCGAATTATAATTGATGCTTTGCGCAACAAGAACAATCGATTTTTTCTCAATTTTGTGCAACTTAATCAATTCAGAAAAAGATTTTACATCTTCCAAACTTAAATTTTTATCATGTGACACATCTAGTATAAGATTATCCTTTTTAAAAGTATTGTGTTCATGAGTTACTTTCATCAAAAAATCAGCTGTTTGTCCTTTTGTATCTTTAATTATTGTGGTATGTCCTTTGTGTTCTACTTTCATTTGGTCTGAATTTTTAACTTGTTGCTAATTTACTAACATTTTACAATTAATTATCATTTGAGTCACTATTTATCATATCCATAATGTCGTTTATAGAAAATTAAGGTATTTCATCGATGAAATACCTGTTTTTTTAACATTTTATAGATTAACTGCACGATAAAAACGCTTAAAACCCCTGAATTCATTGATTTTGTGCTTTAAACGAGTTTTGAGGTTAGTTATCGAAAATATTTTTAGAACAAGAACAGTTGATGTAGTTTTGGTTAAGAAATAAGAACGAAACTAATAACAACAATTATGACAACAACAAATAACTCAGTAGCTCAAAAAAATGTAACAAACGTTAGATTATTTGTTTTATTCGTTTTATTAGTTATTGCAAATACAGGGGTTTTTGGTCAAAACAAATCAGAAGTTTTAACATTGACTACTGCAACAGAGGTTATAGTTTCTAAAGATGCTACAATTGTTACTACAACTGATAACACTATTGCTTCAACATCAATGGATTTTGCAGTATGGTTTACAGGAACAAAAAACACAAAATCTGATAATCAATCAAATAGCGGTTTTAGCAAAAAACAATTAATCAATTCTGGTGTGAATACAAATAATGTTTTAATTAGATCCATTTTGAAAAAAGTTAGCTATCAAGGAAACGATGTAGCATAATAAAAATAAAGTTTTATAAATAATTTGGTTAGTTTTAAAAAGAGAAATCCCGATGTTAGTATCGGGATTTCTTATTTTATGTTTTGTTTGAAATAAATTTCGGTAGCACCCAGACCGTACTTCTGATAATTGGCATCTTGAAAACTAATATTATCGTATCGCCCTAACATAAAGTCGAGTTCCGATTTTAAAACTCCTTCTCCAACTCCATGAATAAAAACAATTTTAGGAATTCTGTTTCTAATCGCAAATTCAATATGCCTTTTGGCAGTTTCTATTTGCAATGTTAAAATATCATAGTTGCTCATTGCTTTATAATTTTTCACTAATTTTTCAATGTGCAAATCAAACTCCGGCGGAGGAATTTCTTTTTTTGATTTCCTTTCTTTATTCTGATAATTGGGCTTAGCAACTTCTTTTTCGCTAATCACCTGACTTTTATTGAAACTAAAATTCATGTCATTGGAACTCCCCATTTTGATTAACTCACTGCTTTTAAAAGTTAAAGTAAAACCATCACTAGTTTCGATAGTAATTTCGTTGCCATTTATATCAAGTACAACTCCATCAATAGCATCATCCAAAACGGAAACTTTATCGCCTTTAGTTATCATTGTCTTGTTCTTCTTCGGTTTCAGAATATTTACTTGGAGTTTTAGCACTTAAATGTATCATTCCGTATATAAAAATGACAACGGCAATTGCAAGAATAAAAACATTGGGTTTTTCTTTTGTTTGTTCATATAAACCAACTATGATGGCCACAATCATAACTGGTAAAATTATTTTTTTCATGGTATATAATTTACTTCAAAAATAATAAACTCTATTGGCAAACCGAATAAAAAAAAACACCTTCTATTGAAGATGCTTTTCATTCAATTAATTGGGTTTTGCATTAATGCATTGCGCTAAATCCAATGACCATAACTATTGCTCCTAAAATATATAAAGCAATAATAATTATAGCAGCAATTCCCAAAAATTTATGATGAGACTTCAAATTACTAAAAGCGTTGGTTAACAATTGTGTATTGCCAGAATTGAGTGCTTTCTTTGTGCTATCGGCATATTTGTATAAATAATAAATAGGAAATAGATAAATGATAGCAAATACTAAATAAATAATTGATACAAATCCTTTAATCGCACCAAATGGACTAGGGGTTTCAGGTGCCATCGACATAACTGAAGTCATTATAATGGCTAATAAAGCTAAAAAGCCAATGCCAATAAATCCCAAAATAGCTAAGAACATGGACCATTTAGCACTTTCTCTTAAATAATCTTTGGCTACTTCTTCTAATTGCATTCCGTTGTTTTGGTTTTCCATAATAAGTAAAGTTTTGTTGGTTAGTGAATTAATTTTCTATTTTTCAAATTGTTTTAAGGTCCTTATAATAATGGATACACAATCTAACAATTGCTCCTCATCCATCACTAATGGAGGCGCAAAACGAATAATATTACCATGTGTTGGCTTGGCTAACAATCCATTTTCTGCTAATTTCATACAAATATTCCATGCCGTATCACTTTCTTCAGTATCGTTGATTACAATAGCGTTCAACAGTCCTTTCCCACGAACCAAAGAGGCAATATTTGATGTCTTAACATATTCGCCTATTTTCTGTCTGAATATTTTCCCTAAACGACGAGCATTTTGAATTAAATGCTCCTCGTTAACAACATCTAAAGCAGCCATTGCTACTACAGCAGCAATAGGGTTTCCGCCAAAAGTGGAACCATGTTGTCCAGGTTTAATAACATTCATGATAGCATCATTAGCTAAAACTGCCGATACAGGATAGGCACCACCAGAAATGGCTTTTCCTAAGATTAAAATATCTGGGGCAACATAAGTAGCTTGCTTTTCACAACTGTTTTCACAGGTGCAATTTCCGCAAACTGCCAGTATAGAACCTGTTCGAGCAATTCCGGTTTGCACTTCATCGGCAATAAATAACACATTATTAGCTTTACACAATGCTTTGGCTTTCGCCAAGTAATCAGCTGCTGGAACATAAACACCCGCTTCCCCTTGAATAGGTTCTACTAAGAAACCGGCAATGTTTTTTGATGAGGCAATCGCTTTTTCAAGTGCATCAACGTCGTCGTATGGAATTTTGATAAATCCTGCGGTATAGGGACCAAAGTTTTTACGTGCGTTTTCGTCGTTTGAAAACGAAATAATAGTGGTTGTTCTACCGTGAAAGTTTCCGTCACATACAATAATTTGTGCTTCATTTTCATGAATTCCTTTTTTTTCATAAGCCCATTTTCTACACAATTTTAAAGCAGTTTCAACCGCTTCGGCACCTGTATTCATGGGTAACACTTTATCAAAACCAAAATACTTAGTGATGTATTCTTCGTAAACTCCTAATTTATCATTGTAAAAAGCTCTCGAGGTAAGGGTTAACGTTTGCGCTTGTTCTATCATAGCGCCAATTATCTTTGGGTGACAATGACCTTGGTTGACTGCAGAATATGCCGAAAGAAAATCATAATACTTTTTTCCTTCTACATCCCAAACATATACGCCTTCTCCTCTATTCAACACAACAGGCAATGGATGATAATTGTGTGCGCCATATTTGTCTTCCAAAGCGATAGCATCTGGAGAAGTTAATTTTTCTAAGACTGACATTTTATTGTAATTTAAATTTTTTACTATCAACCTGACTTTTGACAGGCAAGTTTCCTTCTTTTTGGAGAGAAATCATCCATAAGTTGAACAAAAGTATAATTAAATTATGAATTACGAATTAGAAATTACGAATTACGAGCTATAAAATAAGAAGTATAGAAAAAAATCAATTACTATCTATTCAAATCCTTAATCCTAAATCAAAACTGAAGATACAATAAAGTCACTGCAGCCACAGTCATTATAAGTAAAGCTCCAAATCCTAAAATATTAGAAAACCTACTATTCGTAAAATCACCCATAACTTTTTTGTTATTGGATATGTGTAGAATTATGGCAATTAAAACAGGTGCTGTTAGTCCGTAAAGAATGGCAGTGTATAGTAGTGCTTTCACGGGAGAGATTCCAATATAATTTAATAATAAACCCAATAGTAAGGAGATAGCAATTACAATATAAAAAGCTTTAGCTTCATGGAATTTTTTGTCTAAGCCCTGCTCCCATCCAAAAGTTTCGGTAATAATATACGATATAGAGCCACTTAATACAGGAATGGCTATCAGCCCAGTACCAATAATTCCAATAGCAAAAAGTAGGTAGGCAAAATTCCCTGCTAAAGGTTTTAAAGCGGCTGCAGCTTGTTCTACGGTGTCTATTTGATGAACGCCTCCGTTATACAGTACGGTTCCAGTAGTCAAAATAATAAAATACATGACAAAACCCGAGAACGACATCCCAAAATCGACATCTTGCTTCATGTCGTGGATGATTTTTTTGTTGACTACTAAATGCCGTTTCTTGTTTTTCATCTCTTCTACTTCGACTGAAGCTTGCCAAAAGAAAAGATAAGGTGAAATTGTTGTTCCTAATATTCCAACCAAAATAGCCATAAATTCTTTATCAAATGTTATGGTGGGGATAAAAGTAGCTTTGGCAATAGCACCAAAATCTTGCTTGTATAAAAACGGAACAATAAAGTAAACTAACATTACTATGCATAAATATTTAAGTACCGAAGCTATCTTAACATAGGGTAAATAGATAATTAGTCCTAAAAGTAAGACAGTAAAAAATACGCTAAAGAAAGAAGCGTGAATAGACGGGAAAAGTAAGTTTCCAACAGCCCCCATTCCGGCAATATCAGCGCCTATATTCATTATGATAGCTGGAAAACTAAACAGCAACATGAGATACAAAATAGGTTTTGGATAATGTGATTTTAGCGCACCAGTCAAACCTTGGGAAGTAACTAATCCTATCTTGGCACACATTTGTTGAATAGCTGCCATCAGCGGAAAAGCTATCAAAGCTGTCCATAAAGTAGACAAACCAAATGCAGCTCCAGCTTGTGAGTAGGTAGCAATTCCCGATGGATCATCATCACTAGCACCCGTTATTAAACCAGGACCAAGTATTTTCCAAAAACGCTTTAACTTATTTGGCCGATTCATAAATGAGTATTTACTGCTAATTTATAACAATTTTCGCTCTTGAAACATTTTTAACAAAGTATTCACTGTATTCCAATTGCGTGTGGTAGAAACTACATTCATACTTTTTTCTATCCATTTGTTGTCCAACCTGGTTTTGGCTGGTGAAGTGTCGTATTTTAAGTATATTCGTTTGCCGTCCAATTGAATTTCGTCGGGTTTGATAAAGTTCAAATTGAGTTGGGTTATCATATTATTGGGTAACTCGGAAGAAATAAACGAAACGTATAATTTCTTTAAATCGATTTCAGTTTCATTCAAAAATAAGTTTCGGTCTAAACACGCCTGCAAATCCTCTTTGCCAATAACAATCACGGGCACATCATGTCCAAACTGTTTAAAAATTTCCTGCTTAATCAAAAAACCAACCTTAGCCGGACTGTCTTCATCGGTATCTACAAACACATTCCCCGATTGGATATACGTCACCACATTGGTAAACCCAATGCCTTCCAGTGCTTTTTTCAAAGCGACCATGTTAATCATTTTGTGACCGGAGACGTTGATGCCTCTTAATAATGCTAAATGAGTATACACTTATAAATTTTCCTCTAATTTATATTTTTTTCTTAAATAATTACCAAGTTTTAATCAATAGTTTATTTTTGCCTCATGGGAAGAAAACAAACCAACAAAGTCATTTTTGAAAATATAACCATTCTTGATGCTGGTGCCAAAGGCGTATCGGTAGCCAAAGCACCCGAAGGCCAAGTCATTTTTATACCTAATGTCGTACCGGGTGACGTGGTAGATGTGCAAACTTTAAAAAAGAGAAAGTCTTATTTTGAAGGCAAAGCCATAAAATTCCACTCCTATTCAGAAAATAGAATTGAGCCGGTGTGTCAACATTTTGGCGCTTGTGGCGGTTGCAAATGGCAGAATATGAAATACGCCCAACAGTTGTTTTACAAAAATCAAGAAGTCTATAATAACTTAAAACGTATTGGTAAAATTGAATTGCCAGCATTTGAACCGATATTGGGTTCCGCTAAGCAGTTTTTTTATAGAAACAAAATGGAATTTGGTTTTTCGGATACCCGTTGGTTAAACGAAACCGAAATCAAATCAGAAGACCAATCATTGAGCAAAAAACCGGCTTTGGGTTTCCATATTCCGAGAATGTGGGATAAGATTTTAGACATTGAGAAATGCCATCTGCAGGAAGATCCATCGAATGAAATCCGCAATGCCATTCGCGAATTTGCGGTTCATAATAATATGACGTTTTTCAATGCCCGAAACCACGAGGGCTTATTGCGTACGCTCATGATTAGAACGGCATCTACCGGAGAAATCATGGTGCTTATCCAGTTCTTTAAGGAAGATAAAAAACAGCGTGAGTTGTTGTTGGATTATATTCATGCAACTTTTCCAGAAATTACTTCGCTTCAATACGTAATCAATAGCAAAGCCAATGACACATTGTACGATCAAGATATTAAATTGTATAAAGGCAGAGAGTATATCTTGGAAGAAATGGAAGGATTGCATTTTAGCATTAATGCCAAATCGTTTTATCAAACCAACTCGGAACAAGCTTATGAACTCTACAAAATTACCAGAGAATTTGCAGGTCTAACCGGAAATGAAATTGTTTATGATTTATATACGGGTACTGGAACGATTGCGCAATTCGTAGCTAAACTAGCCAAAAAAGTTATTGGTGTAGAAGCTGTTCCCGAAGCTATTGTTGATGCTAAAGAAAATGCCAAACGCAATAACATCACCAATTGTGAATTTTATGTAGGCGATATGAAAAACGTATTCAATGACGATTTCATTTTACAACACGGCAAACCCGATGTGATTATCACCGACCCACCAAGAGATGGAATGCATAAGGATGTGGTGGAACAATTGCTAAAAATTGGTGCCGAAAAGATAGTATATGTTAGTTGCAACTCGGCAACACAAGCCAGAGATTTAGCTTTGATGGATGAGAATTACAAAGTAATCCGCGTGCGACCTGTAGATATGTTTCCGCAAACGCATCATGTAGAAAATGTTGTACTTTTGGAAAAAAGAAGTGATCAGTTTGCAGAAATTAGTGTTCAGAAAGAATTATAAACTGAACACTTATTATTAAATCCTGAACACTAAAAACTGAACCCTGAACACTATGAAAAGAATACTTGCTCTCCTACTAATTACAATATGCTTCTCCAGTTGCGAAAAAGATGATATTTGTGCTGAGGAAACCACACCTCGATTGGTATTGGAGTTTTATGACGTAACCAATCCAACGGTTAAAAAAAATGTAACCAGTTTAAAAGTAACAGGTTATATTTCTGATACTGTGCTAAATCCAATTACATTAGCAACGTTTAATGCTGTAAATAAGATTGAATTACCGCTGCGAATTACAGAAGATGTTACCAAATACAGTTTGATTTTAAACAGCACCAGCACGAGTGTCACACCAAACACTGACATACTTCAATTTAATTACACACGTCAAAACGTATATGTATCCCGTGCTTGTGGCTATAAAACCATTTTCACTTTGAACTCTCCGATCGGAGTTACTAGAACAGATAACGCAACACCTGATCTATTTTGGATGCAAAATATAAACATACAAACTACAAACATCACCACCGAAAATGAAGTACATATCAAAGTTTTCTTTTAGTATATGCATGATATTGCTTTCATTAATAGGCAATGCACAAAAAGTAACCGAAACAAAAAAAGACAGTATTCCTTTAAAAAAGGAACGTTATGGCTTACGTTTGGGTGTTGACTTGTTTAAACTAACTCGCATGTTGTATGAGGAAGATTATCGTGGTATAGAACTCGTGGGCGATTACCGATTGACACGAAAACATTATTTAGCAGCAGAAATAGGAAATGAAGAAAAAACCGTCGACGATGATCAACTCAACTTTACTACAAACGGCACCTATCTGAAAGTAGGTTTTGATTACAATACTTATGAAAACTGGCTCAATATGGAAAATATTGTTTCCATCGGACTGCGTTATGGCGTGAGTAGTTTTAGTCAAACTTTGAATAATTTTGAAATATACAATCCTAATAACTATTTTGAGGAAATACTCCTTTTACCAGGAGAAAAATATGATGGATTAACAGCCCAATGGATAGAAGTCATTGCAGGAACCAAAGTCAAAGTAATAAATAATGTATTTGTTGGTTTTAACTTTTCGCTAAAATATTTGGTATCGCAAAAAGTACCTGATAGTTTCGATAATTTATACATTCCAGGTTTCAATCGAACTTATGATGGTAAATTTGGTGTTGGCTTCAACTATACGATATCCTACTTTATTCCTTTGTATAAGTCAACGGTTAATGCCAAGGCAAAATCAGAGGAAAAAGCAAAAAAAGAAAAAAAGAAACAATAGGAAGTTTATCTAGAACTGTTTTGTTCCTTTAATAAACATCCATCTCATAAAAATCTTCTCACCATCTCTTGTGGTAACTGCTTGAAATTTTGGTGCTAAAATAGTGCTTAGAATAAATGCCGTTAGCGGTAACCAAAATCCGTACAAACCTGAATATACCCCCAAAAGTACCCGAACCAGTACAAAGATAAGAGCAAAAGAAAAAAGATTATACAGCAACGCTTTTGTTTTGTTTGACATAACAATAATTAGATGAATAGTATATTATGATGTAAAAATACGCTTTAATATTTATAATGAAAAGTATAAAAAGCTTGAAACTTCTTAACAAAAGATGTATTTCATCGAAAAAACAACCAAAAAATGTTAATTATAATTTTTTTACACAAAACAATTAATATTTTTGAATACCCAAGTTTACTAATAAATTTAAATGTTATTTATGGATAATGGATTTGATTACAAAATTATTCTTGAAAATGAAGATACAGACACAACATTCGTAGTGCTAAAAAAAATATTTAAAAAAAATGGCCAAACGAAACTTTTTAAGTTTCCTATTGAAAATATCGACACTGTAATAAGTTTACTACACCTTACAAAAGAGTCTTTAACGGTAGCCAATGATATAGAAGCTCCAATTCTTGATACCATGGTGAGCTTGTTTCTTTCTGGTATTTCGTTAGAAGATTTATCCAAAGAATACAATTATCCCCAAAAGAAAATTAGATTAGATTTAGAAAAAAAAGGTATAATTCTCTTTGACAGTTAAGGTTTCTTGTTTTTAGTTCAGAATAGTTCCTGCTAAATTTGAAAGCATCGCCTTTATGGAGTGCTTTTCTATTTTAAGAAAACTTTAAAAAATTAGAGTATTTGTATATTTCTAAAATAGATTATTTTTGATTTTTTGAAAAACTATTAAAAAATAAATTGTTTATGAAGAAAATACTAATTGCTTTAGTTCTTTGTTTCGTTTCATTTCATACCATGGCCCAATCGGGTTATGAAATCACCATCAATTTAAAAAATTGTAATGATAGTCTAGCTTATCTTACCTATTATCGTTTTGATAAAACGTTAATTAAAGACACTTGTACCACCATTAAAAATGGAAAAATAGTTTTTAAAGGCAAAGAAAAACTAGATAAAGGAATTTATTCATTGGTAAGCCAACAGAAAGCAATTCTCTTCGATTTCTTTATTGATGATGATACTCAAAAACTCGAATTATCAACCGAACTAGGAGTTAACATTACCAAAGAACTGAAAGCAATTAACTCCAAAAGAGAAAATGATTTTTTTTCATATCTTAATTATATAGCACAGCAAAACAAGGATTTTTTAGATTTAAAACAAAAAACGGTAGTAAAAAATAAAAAAGATACCCTTGCACTTGTTGAAAAACAAAATGAATTCGAAAGACGTATAATGGATTATGAAGAAGATTTTATTAACAGAAACAAAGGTTCTCTCATTGCCGATGTGTTAAATTTAAAAACTGAAAAGGTTTTGAAAAACGTGCCTAAAGCTTCAAATGGCAGACCCGATAGTTTAATGGTTTACAACTATTACAAAACACATTATTGGGATAATGTTGATTTTAAAGATGATGCTATCATGAGAAATCCTTTCTTTTCCAATAAGTTAAATAAGTATTTTGACAAAGTAGTAGTTAAGCATCCAGACTCTATCTGTGTGGAAATAGATCGATTGATGGCCAAAACAGTTCAAGGAAGTTTACTCTACAAATTGATGTTGGCTCACTTTACCTATACTTATGAAACCTCCAAAATTATGAGTTTTGATAAAGTATTTGTTCACATCTCCGACAAATATTTTAAAACCGGCAAAGCCAATGGTATTTATGATAACGAAGAGGTCGTACAAAAAATTATTAAACGTGCTGATAAACTTAAACCACTATTGGTTGGCGCAACTGCTCAAGATTTATTCATGATTAAGGCAGAAGACTTTAGCAAAATGAAAGCAATGGGTTTTGAAAACGCAAAGAATAGCGAAGAAATGACCAAGGTTTTTTATGCCAACGTGAATGAAGTTAATAAATTGTGGGTAAAGCTAAGCGATGTCAAAGCAGATTATACCATTCTCGTTTTTTGGGATGTGGATTGTGGTCATTGTCAAAAAGAAATTCCAAAACTTTTGGATGCTTATAACGAATTGCTAAAAGAGAAAGTAAATGTAAAAGTCTTCAGTGTATACATGCAACATGAAGGTGAAAAATATCTAAAATACATTGCAGAACATAAACTTCCTTGGATAAACGTTTATGATGGTGCGCATTACAACAATTCCATCGAAAAATATGACGTCTATTCTACTCCAGTAATTTATATTTTAGATAAAAATAAAGTGATTAAAGCCAAACGTATTGACGCGGATAAAGTTACCACAATTATAAAAGCAATTGAAACCGAAACCAAAAAGTAATTTACTCTTTTTTTGTTGTTTGAAACTTAGTTCGTTTACTGCCTTCATACATTTCATATTTTACTAATCGTGCTTCAATGCTTCCGTTGAAGAGTTTGATTTTTCGTGAAGGACGAAGCCCAACAAACTTGAGTGCTTCTAAATTACCAGTAATAAACCAGGCATTGGTATTGGAATAGTTATTCTTTAATGTATCGCCTATTTCTCTATAAAAACGTTCCAATTCAATATCCAATCGTTCTCCATAAGGTGGATTGAATACCATGTGCAATGGTCCAACAATTTCCTTTTTGGTATCAAAGAAATTAGCTTGTGAGATAGTTACGTATTCATCAAGATTGGCATTTTGTATGTTGTCTTTGGCTTTCTGAACGGCACTTGGTGCTTTGTCGTAGCCAACGATAGTATGATGGAATTCTTTAGTGCGTTTCATTAATGCATCAATAATTTGGTCAAACAAATCGTTATCCCAATCGTTCCATTTTTCAAAAGCAAATTCTTTTCTATTAATATTGGCCGGAATGTTACAAGCAATCATAGCGGCTTCCGCCAAAATAGTTCCTGAACCACACATTGGATCAAGAAAATCAGAACTTCCATCCCAACCCGAAAGCAATAACATTCCTGCTGCCAAAACTTCGTTAATTGGAGCAATATTCGTGGCAGTTCTATATCCTCTATGATGCAATGAAGCCCCAGAAGTATCCAATGCTACCGAAACTTGGTCTCTATCGATATGAATATTAATTCTTAAATCGGGGAAATCTTTATCAACACTTGGACGCTGTCCAGCTTTATCTCTGAATTGGTCAACAATTGCATCTTTGGCTTTTTGAGAAACAAATTGTGAGTGCTTAAAATTATCAGAGTGAATGGTAGTATCAATCACAAAAGACTGATTTGCATTCATATACTTTCTCCAATCAATCCCTTGAATGCCTTTGTATAAATTCAAATCATTTGTAGCACGGAAATAATAAATTGGTTTTAGGATTTTCAGCGCTGTACGCAGGGACAAATTAGCTTTATACATAAATCCTTTATCACCTTTGAAACTAACAGCACGCGTGCCAATTTCGACTTCTTGTGCGCCAAGTTGCTGCAATTCTTTACCTAATATTTCTTCAAAACCAAAAAAGGTTTTGGCTACCATTTTAAAATTCTCCATAAAATACATTTTATCACCCTAAGAGAAGTCGGAGGGCCAATATAAAATTCCAAATTTCAAAACATAAATTTCAAATTTCAAACTTGGATATTCTTCGGTAAAAATACATTAATTTTGCGGTTGAAGAATTCATTAGAAAAGATTAAATGTCAAAAATCTTAAATCAACAATCTCAAATCAACAATCTCAAATCAACTTGGTATGCCTCATGGTTTGACACACCATATTATCATATCCTTTACAAAGACAGAAACTATCGTGAAGCGCAAATCTTCATGGACAATCTTACCCATTATTTAAATTTACCCGAAAAAGCCAAAGTCCTTGATCTAGCTTGTGGAAAAGGCCGTCACTCCATTTATTTAAATCAATTAGGGTACAACGTTATTGGTGCTGATTTATCTGAAAATAGCATAGCAGAAGCCAATAAAAATGCTAATGAAACATTACATTTTGTGGTACACGATAAACGCGAACCCTTTCAAGAAAAGTTTGATGCTATTTTTAATCTGTTCACCAGTTTTGGCTACTTTGAAAAGGAGAAAGACAATATAAAAACACTCATAGCTATCAAAGATAGTCTTTCGGAATACGGTTTCGCTGTAATCGACTTTATGAATGTTTATACGGTTCTTGAAAATCTAATTCCAAATGAAATTAAAGAAGTTGATGGCATCACATTTCATATTAAACGCTACCTTTTAGATGGTTTTGTTACTAAAGAAATTGATTTTGAAACCGAAGGAAAAAAATTCCATTTTACCGAAAAAGTGAGAGCTTATACATTAGAAGATTTTCAATCGATGATGAATGAAGCTGGAATATATTTACTAGACACTTTTGGAGATTACAAGCTAAAGAAATTCCATAAGAATACGAGTGAAAGATTAATAATGATATTTAAGTAGGAAGAGAGAAGATGGAACCTGCCTGCCGTCAGGCATGGGATGGAAGCTGGGAGAGGGATAATGGAAGATGGAAGAATTTCGTAAATGAACTTTCAAACATAAAACTATAATTTTAAAAATGAATTACATACTTCCTTTATTATCAGTTATTTTGGGCTATGCAATTGCATTGTTTATTAAACCAAAAAAGAAAAACAATCTCAAACTATTATTAGCATTCAGTGGTTCGTTTTTACTGTCTATAACGGTAATGCATTTGTTGCCAGAAGTATATGAAAGTCATAATCTCTCCGTTGGAATTTTTATTATGCTTGGAATATTATTTCAAATTGTTTTAGAGTTTTTCTCCAAAGGCGCAGAACACGGTCACGTTCACGGACATGATAAAATGACACAAATGCCTTGGCTATTGTTTATTAGTTTGTGTATTCATGCTTTTTTAGAAGGTTTTCCAGTTGGGCATCATCACGATTTGGCATACGGAATTGCCATTCACCACTTACCCATTGCCATTATCCTAACGACCTTTTTTTTGAACGCTCAGTTGAATAAAACCGCTTTGTTTTTATTTATGGTTTCTTTTGCTATCATGACACCTTTAGGCACATTTATTTCTGACTATTTTCCTATTCTTAATCAATACTATACACAGATTACCGCTATCGTTATTGGAATTCTGTTTCATATTTCCTCTACCATAATCTTTGAAAGTAGCGAAGGTCACAAGTTTAATATTGCCAAAATTTCGGTTATAATTTTAGGTATTTTATTGGCGTGTTATTTATAGTTACGAAGACACAAAGTCACCAAGTTTATTACAATTAAATACTTTTTCATAAAATTATATTTCCTAAATTTGTGACATATCAAAAATCGCTTTGCGCCCTTTTGGCTCAGTAGCAAAATCAACTCAATGAACTTCACCAAAACCACCGAACAATCCTCACACTACGAACATTTAGAACAAATGTCGGTATTTGATTTGTTAACCAATATCAATAACGAAGATAAAACCGTTCCGTTTGCTGTAGAAAAAGCATTGCCTCAAATTGAAACTTTGGTTAGTAAAATAGTTGAGAAAATGAAACTTGGTGGAAGATTATTTTATATTGGCGCTGGAACTTCAGGAAGATTAGGTATTGTAGATGCTTCGGAATGTCCGCCGACATTTGGTGTTTCATTTGATTTAGTCAATGGAATTATTGCTGGCGGTGACAAAGCCATTCGTCGTGCTGTTGAAAATGCCGAAGACAATACAAAACAAGCTTGGATAGATTTACAAGAAAACAACATTACAGCAAATGATGTCGTGATTGGTATTGCCGCTTCAGGAACAACGCCTTATGTGATTGGTGGTATAGAAAAATGTAATAACAATAATATCATCACAGGTTGCATAACATGTAACGAAGGAAGTCCCTTAGCATCAACTGCTCAATTTCCTGTGGTTGTAGTAGTTGGCCCCGAATTCGTAACCGGAAGTTCGAGAATGAAAGCTGGGACAGCTCAAAAGTTGGTATTGAATATGATTTCGACTACAACGATGATTCAACTCGGAAAAGTGAAAGGCAACAAAATGGTCGATATGCAATTGAGTAATGACAAACTTGTTGACCGTGGCATAAAAATGATAATGAGTGAAATTTCAGTTAACTATGAAGAAGCTGCTACTTTATTAAAAAAAAATGGAAGTGTTAGAAAAGCCGTTGATAATTACAACAAATAATTAAAATGTCCGCTAAAAAAGAACTGCTCAACAAAGGAATTAAATACATGTTATATGCATTACCATTAATGTTTATTGGGCCAAGTGTAATTTATAATGCGTTCATCAATAAGAAAAATGTGTGGCATTATTTGGTTTTAGCTGTTGGTGTTTTTCTGTGTTTTTTTGCAGTATATTTTTTATTTAAAGGAATAAAAAATGTAACTGACTCATTTTTTAATAATGAAAGATAGTACCTATTTAAAGAAATAAAATAATGAAAACAACACTACTCCTACTTTTTATTTTCCTTATTTCATGTTCTGAAAAAGAAAGAAAATGCCAAGATTTCAAAACTGGAACTTTTGAATTTACGCAAGAAATTGAAGGCAAAAAACAAACGTCGACATTTATAAGAACTGAAAACTTGCAAATAGAAACATTTAACGGAAAAACTGATTCGGCTTCTGTTCGCTGGGTAAACGATTGCGAATTTATATTGCAAAAACTACATCCGAAAACCATGAACGAACAAAAAGCTATTAGTATGACAATTTTGGCAACAGACAAGAATAGTTATACTTTTGAGTATTCATTTGTGGGAGATGCCATAAAACAACGTGGTATTGTAACAAAAAAATAATAACTACTTTTAATCGCTAAACTCTACCCTATAATGATGGAAATTTTATTTACACCAAATGCCTTAATTGCACTTCTTACACTTACTTTTTTAGAAATCATTCTCGGAATTGATAACATCGTTTTTTTATCTATAGTTTCAGGGAAATTAAAAGCTGAAGACCAACCCAAAGCGAGAAGAATTGGTTTATTACTGGCAATGCTATTTAGAATAATATTATTGTTCGGAATTACTTGGGTTTTGAGTTTGCAGGACACCATTTTAAGTATTGAATGGGGATTTTTTGAAGCTCATATTACAGGACAAAGTTTGATTATTTTTGGTGGAGGTTTATTTCTTTTGTATAAATCGGTGTCCGAAATTCACCATAAACTAGAAGGCGAAGAAGAAGGAACTAGAGGAAAAGCGAGTAATAGTTTATCACAAGCGATTGTTCAAATTGCCTTGTTAAATATTGTTTTCTCTTTTGATAGTATTCTGACTGCAGTAGGAATGGTTAGTATGAAAGAACCTATCGCTGGAGGGTTTGGCTATGAAGGCGCTTTATTTATTATGATTTTATCGGTTGTCATTTCCATTGTAATCATGATGATTTTTGCCGGACCAGTTTCAAAATTTGTCAATGAACATCCAACAATTCAAATTCTTGGTTTGTCATTTTTAATCTTAATTGGTGTAATGCTTTTAGCCGAAGGTTCCCATTTGGCTCATTTCCGTTTTGGTAATGATGTAGAAGTAACTAGTATTCCAAAAGGATATTTATATTTCTCTATTTTCTTCTCCTTGTTTGTAGAATTCTTGAATTTGAGAATGAAGAAATCTAGAAATACTGTTAAATTACACAACAATCAAATTACCGATAAAAAATTAACAGATACTGATGTTACGAATTAAATAGTTTTAAAAAATCCCGTTTAAAAGCGGGATTTTTTATTTATTCTAAAGACAATGTTATCTGACCATCTTCATCGGTTTCCGTTTGAATATCATCAGAAACATTGATTTCATCAGAAACTTCCATTTCTTCTGGTTGTTCTTCCTCAGGTGCCGAAAAAGGCAATGGCTCTAATAAATTAACTTGTTTTAGTTTATCTGTCGTCAATTGATTTCCTATAGCTTTGATCCCTTTTACCGCTATAAATTGTTCCAAATCAACTGTGATTGTGTCTTTTTGAATTCCTTTTACTTTAGCAAATACAATTTCGGCCATTGGTCGCCAATCGGTAGAAACAATTTCCAATTGAGATTTTTCATGTTCGCTGATAAAAATTTCTTCTTTGTTTTCATTCTCCACTAAGAAACGTTTGATAAAATAACGTTCTTTTTCACCATCATAATAAATCGCAGAAATTGGTTTGTTGGGTTGCCATTTTTCCATCACTACAATATCATCATCAAAATGGGTAGTTAATTCAGGAATAATCGTTTTTAATTTCCCCGATTGATTGATAAGCAACAATCGGTCATTGGGTCTAAATTCACCTAACAACTCCCCTCTTCCATCTACATTTAACCGTTGCACCGTATCATCAAACCAAACCTTTCTTGGACGCAAAGTGGATATTCCTTTTTCTTTCAATTCAATTTTCTTGATAGGATATTTAGTAACCGTGTTTCCTCTAGAAGCTCTTCCTTTGATGGCTATATCGGTAAAATCTAAATCCCATTTCAGTTTCTTTATGCTTCCCACTTGACGCAATAAAACGGTAACGACTTCCGCTTCTCCATTTGGATTGGCAGAGAAATACAACACTTGTGAACCTGCTTTTTCTTGTGTTAAATCGTAAAATTTATCACGTGTAACTCCAGAAACATTGAAACGTTTGATAAACGTGGAACCATTTTTACCATCACGATATATCATATTGTAAATGGTTCGTTTGTCATTTTTATCAAAAACGGCAATGTGAATAATGTCTTTGCCTACGAATTTTTTATCATCGACTTTGGATATCATTATCTTTCCGTCTCTAAGGAAAATAATAACATCATCAATATCGGAACAATCGGCAACGTATTCGTCTTTCTTCAAACCCGTTCCAAAAAAACCTTCTTCACGGTTGACATATAATTTTGTATTGCGCAAAGCTACTTTTGTAGCTTCAATATTATCAAAACTACGAAGTTCTGTTTGGCGGTCTCTCCCCTTTCCATATTTGTCTTTTAACTTTTGGAAAAAGTCAATGGCAAAATCAATGATATGATCCAAATGATGTTTTACTTCTTCCATTTCGGCTTCCAATTTGGCAATCGCATCATCTGCTTTATCGGAGTCGAAACGCGTGATACGTATCATTGGTATTTGTGTCAGTTTTTGCAAATCGTCATCGTTGATTTCTCGAACAAATGATTTAGAAAACGGTTTAAAACTGTCGTACATATAAACGTAAAGCGATTCTCTATCGGAATACAATTTGAAATCGATGTACATTTCTTCACGAATAAAGATTTTTTCCAAAGTTGCAAAATGCCATTTGTTTTCCAATTCATCCAACTGAATTTCCAATTCGCGTTTCAACAAATCAACGGTTCTATGGGTTGAAATTTTCAACATTTCAGAAACACCAATAAACAACGGTTTGTGGTTTTCGATAACACAACCCAAAGGAGCAACCGACGTTTCGCAAGCGGTAAACGCATACAACGCATCAATCGTTTTATCCGGAGAAACTCCTGGAGGAAGATGGATAAGAATCTCCACTTCGGCAGCGGTATTGTCTTCTATTTTTTTTAATTTTATTTTTCCTTTTTCGTTGGCTTTCAATATACTATCAATCAGTGTTGACGTATTGGTTGAAAACGGAATTTGGGTAATCACTAAAGTCTGTTTGTCTAATTGAGCTATTTTAGCACGCACACGCACACGTCCGCCACGCACTCCATCGTTGTAATTGGAAACATCCGCAATACCTGCCGTTGGAAAATCGGGTAACAATGTAAATGGTTTTCCTTTTAAGACTTTAATCGAACAATCGATTAATTCATTGAAATTGTGTGGCAATATTTTGGTTGACAAACCTACTGCAATACCTTCCGCACCTTGAGCTAACAACAACGGAAACTTAACCGGAAGATTAATTGGTTCCGCTCGACGACCATCATAAGACATTCCCCATTCGGTGATTTTTGGAGAATACAACACATCGTGACCAAATTTTGAAATACGCGCTTCAATATAACGGGAAGCCGCAGCACTATCTCCAGTCAGGATATTTCCCCAGTTTCCTTGCATGTCGATGATCAAATCCTTCTGCCCTATTTGCACCATCGCATCACCAATACTCGCATCTCCGTGAGGATGATACTGCATCGTGTGTCCAACGATATTTGCTACTTTATTATATCGACCATCATCCAACTCTTTCATGGAATGCATGATACGACGTTGCACGGGTTTAAAACCATCTTCAATAGCTGGAACGGCACGTTCGAGAATTACATAGGAAGCATAATCCAAAAACCAATCTTTGTACATTCCTGTAACTTTGGTAATGGTATCTTCTGGATTTTCGTCGTTTTCGTAGAAATGATTCCCTGAAGATTTGAGGTCTTCAAAACCTTCTTCGGTAGTTTCTTCATTTGTAGAGTCGTTCAACTCGTCGTGAGTTTCGTCTTCGTTCGGGATGATATCGTCTTCTTCGTCTTTCATTTATGCTGAATTTATTTCAGTATCTTTTTATTTTGTAGCACAATGTTACACTAAGTTTTACACTATGTTTAGCAATGTTTTATTTTCTTTCTTTGTGTGACTTTGTGCTTTACATTGTGATACATTTAATAGCACAATGTTACACTAAGTTTTA